>JADJBW010000008.1 GCA_016703525.1 Actinomycetota bacterium
TGAACCAGCAGGGTTCCTGGGTCGGCCCGGATCGCCTGCGGTTCGACTTCGCGCACTTCGCCGCGCTGAGCCCCGACGAGATCCGCGCCGTGGAAGACCTCGCGAACCGAGAGATCCTGGGCAACGCCGTGGTCGATCACTACGAGACATCGAAGGACGAGGCGCTCGCGAAGGGCGCCATGGCGTTCTTCGGCGACAAGTACGGCGATGTCGTGCGAGTGATCGAGGCGGGGCCGTCGATCGAGCTGTGCGGCGGAACCCACGTGCGCTCGCTCGGCGACATCGGCCCGGTCAAGGTCGTTTCGGAGACCTCCATCGGCTCGAACATCCGCCGGCTCGAGGCCGTTGCGGGCACGGGCCCGATCGACCTCCTGCGCTCCGCCGAGTCAACGCTCGGCGCTGCGGCCGACGCCGTCGGCGTCCCGGTGGCCGACCTGCTCGATGGCCTCCGCAAGCGATCGGACGACCTTCGGTCGCTGCGCGACGAGGTCCGGGCGCTGCGCCGTCAGCTCGCATCAGCGGCGGCGGGCGATCTGGTGAGCGACGCTATCGACGGCGTGCTCGTCGCCCGCGTCGAGGCCGACAACCGCGACGAGGTTCGCGACCTTGCGGTGTCGCTGCGCGATCGTCCGGGGATGCGCGCTGTGGTGCTGATGGCCTCGCCGGGCGGCAAGGGCGTGGCGGTCGTGGCGGCGGTCACCGCTGCGAGCGGCCTGAACGCCGGGGAGCTGATCGCCGAGGCGCTCCCGTTGGTGGGTGGCGGCGGAGGCAAGGGCGCCGAGATCGCGACGGCGGGCGGGCGCAACGCCGATGGCATCGACGCCGCGCTCGACCTGGTGCGCTCGCGGTTCGCCGCATCCTGATCCGCGATGCGCACGATCGGAATCGACGTCGGCACCCGCCGTATCGGGGTCGCGTTGTCGAACTCGGCCGGCACGCTCGCGACGCCGTACGACGTGGTCGATGCGCGCGACCGCGGCGCGGCGCTCCGGCGGATCGCGGCGCTTGCGGCCGAGGCCGAGGCCGAGGCCGTGGTGGTCGGCCTTCCGATGCATCTCGACGGGCGTCTCGGCGCCGCGGCGAAGGCCGCTCTGAAGTTCGCCCGCCAGGTGGGGGACACCACCGGCCTCCCTGTCGAGACCTACGATGAGCGTCTGACCACCGTGACTGCGGAGCGGTCGCTCAAAGAGCTCAACCTCGATGCCCCCGCCCGCCGCAAGGTGGTCGACAAAGTGGCTGCGGCCGTGATGCTGCAGGCCTGGCTCGACCACCGAAGCGCCGAACCCGACGAGACGACGTGACCGACGACGAGTACTACGAAGACGACGACGATTGGGTCACGCTGCCTCCGGTGTCGAGCTCGGCCCGAAAGCTGGTGGTCACGTTCGTGGCGCTGTTGGCGCTGTTCGGCATCCTCGGAGCGACCGTCCTGGTCTGGACGGCGCGCCAGATCAACCCCGCGGACGGTCAGGGCCAGAACGTGGGCGAGGTCGTCGTGCCGAGCGGCGCGACCTTCGACGACGTGGCGGCGCTGCTCGAGAAGCGGGGCATCATCGGCAGCGCATCGGTGTTCGGCCTCTACTCCCGCTTCCAGAACGTCGGCCCGGTGAAGGCCGGCAAGTACGTGGACTTCAAGAAGAACTCGTCGATGGCGCAGGCCGCCGACGTGTTGAATGCCGGTCCGGTCGCCCCGGAGTCGATCGTGGTCACGATCATCCCCGGGATGTGGCTGGCGGACGCGCTCGCGGCGATCAACAAGGCCTTCCCGGCCTTCTCGGTCGAGACCCTGCGCCAGACGCTCGACAGCGGCCAGGTTCACTCGAAGTACCGCCCGGCCACCGCCACGTCGTGGGAAGGGCTGCTGCCGGCGGATACCTACCGCTTCGAGGACGACGCGACGCCGCAATCGGTGCTGCAAACCCTGGTGGACGCCTTTGACGAGTCGCTCGACGAGTTGGGCTACGACAAGGCCGACACCGTGACCGGCCGCTCTGCCTATGAGCTGGTGACGATTGCGTCGATGATCGAGCGTGAGACGGGCACACCCGCGGACGAACGGCCCAAGATCGCGCGGGTCATCTTCAACCGGCTCGAGCAGAACATCGCGCTCGGCATCGACGCGACGCTGCTCTACGGATTGGGTCGCAAGGGCGCTTCGCAGCCGCTCACCAAGTCGGAGCTCGAGACCGACGGCCCGTACAACTCGCGCACACGCAAGGGCCTGCCGCCCACGCCGATCGCGATCCCGTCGCAGAAGTCCCTCGCGGCGGCGATTTCCCCAGCGGAGGGCGACTGGCTCTATTACGTGCTGGTGAAGAACGATCCGCCGGAGCACCTGTTCACCGCCTCCTACAAGGAGTTTCAGGACGCCAAGGCGGCGTGTCGCAGCGACGGGTTGTGCTGACGGCGGTGCCCGTTCCTCCGCGACGACTCGGATCGCGGCCGTGATCGGCGATCCGATCGCGCACTCCCTCTCGCCGCGGATCCACAACGCGGGATTCGCCGCGGCCGGGCTCGACTGGGCGTACGTGGCCTTTCGGGTGCCGGCAGGCCGTGGGGCCGAGGCGGTCGCGGCCATGCGTACGCTCGGCATCGCGGGCATGTCGGTGACGATGCCCCACAAGGAGGCGGTTGCCGCGGCGTGTGATCGCCTGACGCCGATCGCCGCCGCGCTCGGCGCGGTGAACTGCATCGCGCTCGAGGGCGACGAAGTCGTGGGCGACAACACCGACGGCGGCGGCTGTTGCTGGGCGCTCGATCAGGCGGGCGCAAACCTCGATGGGGCGCCCGTGGTGGTGCTCGGCGCCGGCGGCGCGGCTCGATCGGTCGTCGCCGCGCTCGGCGCTCGCGGCGCCGAGGTCACCGTGGTCGCTCGCCGGCCCGATGCCGCTCGCCGAGCCGCAGCCCTGTCGCCGAGCGGGCGTGTGGGCACGCCCGCTGCGGTGCGGGGCGCTGCGGTGGTGATCAACGCCACCCCAGTGGGGATGGCGCAGCACCCGGGCATGCCGTGCGACCCGCAGCGCCTGCACAGCGGGCAGTTGGTGATGGACCTCATCTACCACCCGGAGCGCACCCCCTGGCTCGACGCGGCGGCGACACGTGGCGCGCTGACGCTGAACGGCGTCGGGATGCTCCTGGGTCAGGCCCTGGCACAGTTCGAGCGGTGGACCGGCGTCGGCGCGCCGGTCGACGCGATGGCTGCGGCGCTCGATCAGCACCTTGGGTGGTTGCCGGGCTGACTCGACGGATCGGTTCTGAGGCCGGTCGCGCCGAATCGCTCAAGTTCGTCGGAGACGTGTCGTTAGGAACCTGCAGCGATTGTGCGTTCGTCGACGGTGCAGGAGATCGACATGTTGCCTTTGACCCAGGCGTTGGATGCCAGCTTCGACCGGGGAGACCCGTGGATTCGTGCCGCAATCGGCGCGCTCGGCGACCTGGTCGGACCGACCACGCTGGTTCACGCGGTGTCGCGGGGCTGGGTGGGATTGCCGAGCGGCGAGCGCGCCGACGTGCTGTTCCTGCTGCTGTCGGACCGCCTGGCCTTGACCGGCTCCGATGGCGACACCGCGCAGGCACACTGGATTCCGCTCGGGACCGTCCGGTTCCTCGACCTCGCTGACGCACAGCATCCACCGCTCACGACAGTCGAGATGGTTCTCGACGGTGATCAGCTCGTGATCGCCGCGTGGAGCCAGGAGTTCTGCGACGACCTCGTCGCCGTGCTCGGGTTCCTCGCGGCCGCCGAGCGCACCCACGACGCGATGGCTCCGGAGCTGACCGACCCAACGCTGATCGATCGCGACCCCGGAGCGCTCGACCTGCTCCCCCCGGCAGCGTTCGAAGAGCCCGCTCTGATCGACCCGGCCGTCGACGGGCCAGCGTTCGACGGGCCAGCGTTCGACGGCCCGGCGTTGATCGACCAGCCGTTCGACGAGGACGAGTTCGACGAGGCCGCCTTCGACGAGCCGTTCCTGAGCACTCCCATCGAGGTCGAGCTCACGGACGACGCTGGAGTCGACGCTGGGGTCGACGCCCAGGCGTTCGGGGCGTTCGTCGTCGGTACGAGCATGGGCGACACGGAGGTGCCTGAGGGCTTCGACCGGTCGGTCGACGATCGCCCTGCCGCGCCCATGACGCCCCCGATGGCGGAGATCGGCGACGAATCGCCGTCGAGCCTGCCGTCGTTCCTCGCCTCAGCCGAGCCGGGTTCTGCGGCCCCCGCGGCGTTCATGACCCCGATCGACTGGGCGGCTCCCGATGCGCTCGACGACGGCATTGCGCCCGAGCCGGCGATCGACCGGGTCGAGGCCGTCGATGCCGAGGATTCGTTCGACGACATCCAGCGTGCCCTTCGACACCAGCGTGCCCTTCGACACCAGCGTGCCCTTCGACACCAACGTGCCCTTCGACACGGAGCCGCTGACGCCCGAGGATCTGCTCCCGTCGTGGGCGCGCGGCGGGGACGGCATGGACGGGGACGGTCTCGATCGGCTCGACTCCATCGCCGCTCCCGGCGCGTTCGGCGTCGAGCCGGGCGCGTTCGAGTCGCCCGCGTTCGAGCCGATTCCGGCCTCCGTCGATCCCGGCGCAACAGCGCCGGTCCATGCGACAGCGCCACTCGGTGCCCCGGTCGAGGACGGCCAGGCCCGCGGGCCGTGGCTGGCGGAGGGGCTGGCCTGGCCCGAACCGATCAAGAGCGTGAGCTACCTCGGTGGCGTGAAGGCGATGCCGCGCAAGCGGAAGAACGGCACCCTGGTGTTCGGGCCGAAGGGTCTGCTCGCCGCTGGGACCGGGTTCCAGAGCTGGGACCTGTTGATCGAGTGGAGCACGGTCGAGACCGTCGAGGTCATGGGCCCCGACGAGGTTGCGTTCACAGAACAGCTCAAGGTCGACGTCAACAGCTCGGTTCTCGCCGTCACGACCATCGACGGTGATCGCGCCCAGTTCGAGGTGCGCATGCGGCGACCCCCGTCGCTGCGCACGGCGCTCGTGCCGGTGTTCACGCTCGTGGAGCGCATCCGGGCCCACCGCGCCGCCTGAGCGCGCTCGACGGGTTGCATTCGTCGGAGCGGCGAACCGCTCCGTGGTGCCCGACGGCCATCGGGCGGCGATCTAGCCTCGCGACGTGACCCGACCGCCTCGACATCTCGCACTCGTGGGCATGCCCGGGGTGGGGAAGTCGGTGACCGGGCGGAGGCTCGCGGCCGAGCTGTCGATGCGTTTCGTGGATCTCGACGAGGCGATCGTGGATCGGTGCGGGCAGCCGATCCCGGAGTTGTTCGCCCGATTCGGCGAGGCGGGATTCCGCGAGATGGAGTCGGCCGAGCTCCTCACGGTGCTCGACGACCCCGACCCGCTCGTGATCTCGACCGGTGGAGGCGTGGTGCTCGCGGCGTCGAACCGTGCCGCGCTGCGCGAACGGTCCTCGGTCGTGTGGCTTCGTGCGTCGGCGCCGACCCTGGTCGAGCGTTTGGCGGCCAGCTCGACTCGCCGGCCGACGGTCGAGGGCGACCTCGTGGGCAACGTCGCTCGGTTGCTGAAGCAACGCACGCCGCTGTACGCCGAGGTCGCCGGCATCGTGGTCGACGTGGACCGCGCTCCGGTCCTCGACGTGGTCGACGACGTGCTCGCGCGCGTGGGAGCCTCCGTCGCCGCCGCTGCCGGCGCTGCGGCGGACCGGAATGAGGAGACGCAGGGTGATGCAGACGATCGAGGTTGATCTGGGGGAGCGGTCGTACCCGGTGCTGGTCGGTCCGGGGGTACGCGCCGATCTCGCCGCCGTGCTGCCGGAGCGCATCCGGCGCGTCGCCGTGGTGACCCAGGAGGGCATCGACGTCGATGTCGATCCGGGTAGGCCCTTCGAGACGTTCCTGATCGGCGACGGCGAGCGGCACAAGACCCTGTCGACGATCGAGTCGCTGTGTTCGGCCTTCGCCCGGTGGGGGCTGACGCGGGCCGACTGCGTGGTCGCCGTCGGCGGCGGCATCGTGACCGACGTCGGTGGGTTCGCCGCGTCCGTGTATCACCGCGGATCCCGGTCGTGCACGTGGCCACGTCGCTGCTCGCCCAGGTGGACGCCGCGATCGGTGGCAAGACGGGCGTCAACCTGCCCGAAGGCAAGAACCTCGTGGGTGCGTACTGGCAGCCGCTCGCGGTGCTCTGCGACACCGACACCCTGTCGACCCTGCCGCCGGAGGAGTACCGCTGCGGGTTGGGCGAGGTGGCGAAGTACCACTGGCTCGGTGGCGGTCGCCTCGACGACCTCGACCTGGATGATCGTGTCGCTGCGTGCGTGCAGATCAAGGCCGACGTGGTTGCCTCCGACGAGCGGGAGGGCGGTCGGCGGGCGATCCTCAACTACGGCCACACGTTGGCGCACGCGATCGAGACGGCGGGCGGGCACGGGCTACGTCACGGCGAGGCGGTCGCGATCGGCCTGATCTATGCGGCGGAGGTGGCGTGTCGGCTTGGGCGGATCGACGCGGCGGCGGTTGCCGAGCACCGACGCGTGGTCGGCGGGTACGACCTGCCCACGACCGTTCCGCCCGAGCTGACCGACGACGAGGTGTTCGAGCTGTTCGCCCGCGACAAGAAGGCGACGCGCGAGGTGACCTTCGTGCTCGACGGCCCCGACGGCGTCGAGGTCGTCGGAGGGATCGCCGAGGCCCTGCTGCGCGACGCGCTCGCAGCCCTACGCTGACCGTCATGTCGCACGGCACGTCGCCCCGCATCCTGCTGCTCTCCGGACCCAACCTGAACCTGCTCGGCACCCGCGAGCCCAGCGTGTACGGCGCGGACACGCTGGACGATCACGTCGCGACGGCGCGCCGCGCCGCCGAGGCGGGAGGCGCCCGGCTCGATCACCTGCAGTCCAACGCCGAGCGAGAGCTGGTCGAGGCGGTTCACTCCGCCCGCGGGACGATCGACGCAATCATCATCAACCCGGGCGCATTCACGCACTACTCGTGGGCGCTGCACGACGCGCTCGCTGCCTTCGACGGCGTGGTCGTGGAACTGCACATCTCGAATCCCGACCGCCGCGAGCCGTGGCGCCGCACGTCGGTGGTGGCCCCGGTCGCGACCGGCACGATCGCCGGCTTCGGGGGCGACGGCTACCGGCTCGCCGTCTCTGCGGTGCTGGCCCGCCTGTCGCCCGGAGCCTGACGATGGCTCCTGCGCTCGCGCCGATGGACGTCGAGGTGCGGCTGTCGCGGCTGCGAGCGGTCATGAGCGAGGCAGGAGCCCAGGCGCCGGTCGACACGCTGGTGGTGACGAACCTCACCAACATTCGGTACCTCACCGGTTTCACCGGATCGGCCGCCGTGCTCGTCGCCGCGCCCGACGCGACCAGCCTGATCACCGACGGGCGGTACGCCGAACAGGCCTCCACCCAGGTGCGGGCGGCGGGCGCCGAGGCGACCGTCGAGATCGTGCCCGGCCCCGAGCAACATCGCCGGCTCATGGCGCTGCTCGGCGGCACCCGGCGGGTCGGGCTCGAGGCCGAGTCGATCACGTGGGCGCAGGCGCGCCGCCTCGCGGAGCGTCCCGCCGAGACCGTGGCGACTGCCGGGCTGGTCGAGGGCCTCCGCCTCATCAAGGACCGCGGTGAGGTGGCGCGCATCGCTGCGGCGGCCGCGATCGTCGATTCGGCCCTTGCCGAGGTCGGCCCGATGATCGCGCCGGGCATCACCGAGGCCGATCTGGCGGCCGAGTTGGACCATCGAATCCGCTTGGGTGGAGCCGAGCGCACCTCGTTCGAGACGATCGTGGCCTCGGGACCCAACAGCGCCTTGCCGCATGCACGCCCGGGCGGTCGACGTCTGGAGCCGGCGACCTGGTGGTGATCGACGTGGGCGCGATCGTCGACGGGTACTGCTCGGACATGACGCGCACGTTCGGGATCGGGGAGCTGCCCGGGCGCTCCGTCGAGCTCTATCGGGCGGTCGAGCGGGCACAGCGGGCCGGTCTGGCGGCCGTGCGCGCGGCCGCGTCGCGCGGCCGTCGACCCCGCCTGCCGCCAATCGCTCGAGGCCGACGGCCTCGCCGAGTGGTTCACCCATGGCACCGGGCACGGCGTGGGCCTCGACATTCACGAGGCACCGCGGGTCGCAGCGGGCGCCGATGCTACGCTCGCCGCCGGCTCTGTGGTCACCGTCGAGCCGGGTGTGTACCTGGCAGGACACGGCGGCGTTCGCATCGAGGACACGGTTGTGGTCACCGATGACGGCTGCGAGCCCGTGACCCACTCATCGAAGGCCGCGGTTTCCTGAACCGCGGGCGCAGACCCCAGGACGCACCATGGCGCAGATCTCGACGGCCGACTTCAAGAATGGCATCACCCTCGCGCTCGACGACGGGTTGTTTCAGATCGTCGACTTCCAGCACGTGAAGCCGGGCAAGGGCGGGGCGTTTGTGCGCACCACCATCCGCAACGTACGCAACGGCGCGGTGCTCGAGCGGACGTTTCGTTCGGGTGAGCGCATGGAGCGGGCGTTCGTGGAGAAGCGCGAGATGCAGTACCTCTACGGCGACGGCGACGACTACGTCTTCATGGATACTAACACGTACGACCAGATGAACGTGTCGGCGAAATCGCTCGGCGACGCGAAGAACTACCTGGTCGAATCGATGACCGCCGCGGTGCAGATGTACGGCGACGAGATCATCGGGGTGGAGCTCGCCGCGGCGGTCGACCTGCCGATCGCCGAGACCGAGCCGGGCGTCCAGGGCGACCGGGTGTCGGGCGCCCGCAAGCCGGCGACGCTCGTCACCGGCTTGGTGGTGCAGGTTCCCCTGTTCGTCGGCCCCGACGACGTGATCCGCGTCGACACGCGTACCGGCGAGTACATCACGCGGGCGAACAAGTGAGTCGACCTCCCGTTCCCGGGCTCGGCCGGCGTGAGGCGCGCGAACGCGCCGTGCAGCTCGTGTACGAGGCCGAACAGCGCGACCTGCGTGCGGAACCGCTGATCGACGAGCAGTTCGTCGTCCCCGACGCGTACACCGCCGTGCTGGTCCGAGGCACCGAGCGCCACCGCGCCCGCATCGACGGCCTGATCACCAAGTTCGCCACCGGGTGGCCGCTGTCGCGCATGCCGGCGCTCGACCGCGCCGTGCTGCGTATCGCCGTCTACGAGTTGGGTCACGAGCCGGAGGTACCGACCGCGGTGATCCTCAACGAGGCCGTCGAGTTCGCGAACAGCTACTCGACCGACGACTCGGGCCGATTCATCAACGGCGTACTCGCGTCGGTCGCGGTCGAGGTTCGTCCCGACGACGGGCCCGTCAGCGCCTCGTCGGAGCTGCTGTCGAACACCTCGGTCGAGGTGGTCGAGCTGGGCGAGATGACCGATGCGCCCGTCGCACCGTCGGCGGCGGAACAAGGGGCGGTCGATGGCGGAGCGTGAGCGGCGCACGACACCTCCCTTCGGCGGCGTGTTCGTGCCGCGCAGCCACGTGATGGACGCCGAAGATGTCGCCCGGGCGATCCGACGCATGGCGCACGAGATCGTGGAGCACAACCACGGGCTCGACGGTGTCGACCTCGTGGGGCTGCAAACCGGTGGGGTGCCGCTGGCTCATGCGCTCGCCGCCGAGCTGGTCGACATCGAAGGCACCGTGGTGCCGGTCGGCAGCCTCGATGTCGCCTTCTACCGCGACGACATCGGCATCCGCCCGGTGCTGCCCGAGGAGGTCACCGACATCCCCTTCGACATCGACGGGCGAACGCTCGTGCTGGTCGACGACGTGCTCTTCACGGGACGCACGATCCGGGCGGCGCTCGATGCTCTCGGCGACTACGGGCGGCCGCGAGCGGTGCAGCTCGCCGTGATGGTCGATCGCGGTCATCGCGAGCTGCCGATCCGCCCCGATTTCGTGGGGAAGAACCTGCCGACCCGGCGGGACGAGATGGTGAACGTCACGCCCGAGGGGGTTGCGTTGGGAGAGATGTCGAAGTGAAGCACCTCCTCTCGATCGACGATCTGGACCGATCCGAGATCGAGGGCCTCTTGGCGTTGACCGACCACTTCGTCGAGGTCAACCGTCGCCCGATTCCCAAGGTGCCGGCGCTGCGCGGCAAGACCGTCGTGTCGCTGTTCTTCGAGGATTCGACCCGCACACGGCTCAGCTTCGAGACGGCGGCCAGGCGCCTGTCGGCCGACACGATGACGTTCACCGCGTCGACCTCGTCGGTGAAGAAGGGCGAGTCGCTGCGCGACACGGTCGAGACGATCTCGGCGTTCGGTATCGACGCGCTGGTCGTGCGCCACCGATCGTCGGGTGCGCCCCTGCAGGTCACGCAGTGGACCTCCGCGACGGTGATCAACGGCGGCGACGGGTGGCATCAGCATCCGACACAGGGACTGCTCGACGCCTACACGATTCGCGAACGGTTGGGCTCGCTCGACGGGGTGCGCATCGCCATCGTCGGCGATATCAAGCACTCGCGGGTGGCCCGCTCCGACGTGGCGGCGTTCACCCGGCTCGGCGCCGAGGTGGTGCTGGTCGGTCCGCCGACGCTGTTGCCGCCCTCGCTGGTCGGCTGGCCGGTGACCGTGTCGCACCGGCTCGACCAGGTGCTCGAAGCAGTCGACGTGATCTACCTGCTGCGGATGCAGCACGAGCGCATGAACGAGGCGCTCGTGCCGAGCCTGCGGGAGTACACCGAGCTGTACGGGCTCACGGCGCAGCGGACCGAGCGGGTCCGCGACGACGTGGTGATCATGCACCCCGGTCCGATGAACCGCGGGGTCGAGATCTCCCAGGAGGCGACCGCGCACCCGGGAGCGGTCATCACCGATCAGGTCGCGAACGGCGTTGCCGTGCGCATGGCAGTGCTGTTCCGGCTGCTCGGCTCGGAATCGCAACTCGATGTGCTCCGCGTGGCCGACTAGGCGCTGCGGACCGTCGCACAGTCGCAGAAGGGGAGAACCAGACGATGAGTGAATTCGTGATCCGGGGCGGCCGGGTGCTGGACGAGACCGGCGAGCGGTTCGCCGACGTCGCGGTGCGCGACGGCGAGATCGTGGCGGTCGGTCCCGATCTGTCGGGCGGCCGCGTGCTCGACGCCTCGGGATGCGTGGTCGCACCGGGGTTGGTCGATCTGCACACGCACCTGCGCGAACCCGGCAAGGAGGAGGCCGAAACGGTCGAGTCCGGCAGCCGGGCAGCAGCGCTCGGCGGGTACACGGCGGTGCTGGCGATGCCGAACACCACGCCGGCGATCGACTGCGCGTCGGTGGTGCGCGACGTGCAACAGCTCGCTCGGGCGGCGCTGTGCCAGGTGGAGGTGTCGGGCGCCATCACGGTCGGCCGCGCTGGCGAGCGCCTGGCGCCCTATGCCGAGATGGCCGAGCTGGGCGTGAGGATCTTCACCGACGACGGTGCCGGCGTGCAGGACACGCGGCTGATGCGTCGGGCGCTGGAGTACGCGTCGGGCCTCGGGGTGACGCTCGCGCAGCACTGCGAGGACAGCGCGCTCAGCGAGGGCACCTGCATGCACGAGGGGGAGTGGTCGTCGCGCCTCGGCCTGCCCGGCCAGCCTGCCGAGGCGGAAGAGCTGATGGTGATGCGCGACATCGCGCTCGTGCGCATGACCGGGGCGCGGATGCACTTCCTGCACCTGTCGACCGCCGGGTCGGTCGCGATGGTCGCGGCCGCCAAGGCGTCGGGCCTTCCGGTGACCTGCGAGGCGGCCCCGCACCATTTCACGCTCACCGACGCCTGCTGCGCCGGGTACGACGCCCGCTTCAAGGTGCACCCGCCGCTGCGGACCGATGTCGATGTGGCGGCGGTGCGTGCCGGCCTGGCGGACGGTTCGATCGACGCGATCGCCACCGACCACGCGCCGCATCCCGCGTACGAGAAGGAGCGACCCTTCGACGAGGCACCCCCCGGCATGTTGGGGTTGGAGTACGCGCTGGCGCTCGCGATCACCGAGCTGGGCATCGATCTCGCCCGCGTGCTGGCGCTGCTCAGCTGGCAGCCGGCCCGCATCGCCGGGATCGCCGATGCGCACGGCGGCCCGCTCGTTGCCGGTCGGCCGGCGAACCTGATGGTGTTCGACCCCGAGGCGACGTGGACGATCGACGCCTCCGGCGGCGCGAGCCGTTCGTCGAACGTGCCCTACGCGGGACGCGAGGTGCGCGGGCGCGTGCGCCACACGATCCACGCGGGCGAGCCCGTCGTGCTCAACGGCGAAGCCCAGCGCTAGCCAGGCCGGCCGCGGTGCGGAGGATTTCGCTTCGGTGACCGCGGTCCGCCGCCCGTGTGGCCGAGGTTGTGTCCGGTATGGCCCCTGAATCAACTCGCGCTCGGGAGATTCTTGATCTCGTGCTCGATCCTGAACGATGAGTCGGCGGGTGCGCGTCCTGATCCTCGCGTTCGCAGGGATCCTGGCTTTGGGGCTGTTCGCATGGACGGAACGCACCAACGACTTGTCTCGGGCAGAGGCAGTGCAGGCGCGCGGTGCGCTTCGTGAGAGATACCGAAACCCTGCGTCCCGGCCATCGCCACAGGCACTTGCAGCCGAACTCTGGGCTCCGACCGCCACCGGCCCAGTTGTCTGGGCGCCGAAGGGCCTGCGCGTGTTCTTCATCGGTTCCGAAGGCGGAGAGGCAACGATCGGCTTGACCGGGGAGCAGCTGGCCTGGGATTGGTGTTTCGCTGTGCGTTACGACGCCGACTCGCCAGCATCGGTCAACCTCTTTCACTGCCCGAACGGGCCGCCATCGCACATTTGACCCTGGTGGTGCGGCGGCCGCCGCCAGGCTGGATGCTGTGGATCGCCGTTCAGGCGACCGCTGCGTTGTGGCTGGCGTGGAGGGTGTCTGTTCGTCGCGCCCATGCGCGCCGACAAGGCTCGAAGCTCCGCGAGAGTTGCAGTCTGGGATCGACGATGGGCCCGTCGTGCTCGACGGAGAAGCCCAGCGCTGAGGCTCTGGTAGCCTGCCCGCCTGACCGTGAAACGGGTGCGGAGACGCTCGTACGGACAGAAAGGACCCTGATGGGCCACGACATGATCGGCGGACGCACGGTGCGCGAGGCAACGTTGGTGCTCGCGGATGGCTCGGTGTTCGAAGGCGAGCTCTTCGGTGCCGAACCCGAGGGCGGCATCACGACGGGTGAAGTCGTGTTCAACACCGTGATGAGCGGCTACCAAGAGGTGATCTCCGATCCCTCCTACGCCGGCCAGATCGTCACGTTCACCACGTCGCACCTCGGCAACTACGGCACGACGCCGGTCGACGACGAGGCGTCGCGGGTGTGGTGTCGCGGCGTGGTGCTGCGCGAGATGGCGCGTCGGCGGTCGAGCTGGCGTGCCGACGGCGACCTCGACTCGTACCTGCGCAACGCCGGGATCGCTGCCATCGGTGCCGTCGATACCCGGCGGCTCACGCGCATCATCCGCGACCACGGCGCCATGCCCGGAGCGTTCGGTGCGGCGAGTGTCGACGAGCTGAGCGCCGCCGTCGCGGCGGCTCGAACGACCGATGGCTGCGACCTTGTCGGCGAGGTGACCACGCGCTCGGCCTATGACGTCGCCGGTAACACCGCCCGACGCGTGGTCGCGATCGACTGCGGCATCAAGACCACCATCCTGCGGTGCTTGAGCGACATCGCGGAGGTCACCGTGGTGCCGTCGGGAGCGACAGCGGCGGAGATTCTCGCCATCGCCCCCGACGGTGTGTTCATCTCGAACGGACCGGGTGACCCCGCTGCGGTCGCCCAGGTGCCCGACACGCTGCGCGATCTGCTGGGCGAGGTGCCGATCTTCGGCATCTGCATGGGCAATCAGATGCTCGGCACCGCCCTCGGAGGCCGCACCTACAAGCTGCCGTTCGGTCACCACGGCGGCAACCACCCGGTGCGCGACCCGTCGACCGGCCGCGTCGAGATCACGAGCCAGAACCACAACTACTGCGTCGATCTCACCGGCGTCGCCGAGGTCGAGGTCACCCACCTCAACCTCAACGACGGCACGCTCGAGGGGTTCCGCTCCACCCGCCATGCGGCGTTCGCCGTGCAGTACCACCCCGAAGCCGGGCCGGGCCCGCACGACTCGCGCTACCTGTTCACGCGTTTCGCCGATCTCATCGACGCCAACCGCTGACCCGGCCGCGGCCCCTGGGCCGCCCGTTCGAAGAACTCGACCATGCGCTCGGCGATCGCCCGCGCCTCGAACCCGGCCGCGAAGCGCTCCTGACCGAGCGCGGCCCGCCCTGCCGCGTCGCTCGGCGGCGGGGAGCCGGCGGCGCTGGCGAGCGCCGCAGCCAGCTCCCGCGGGTCGCCGGAATCCACCAGGCGAATCCACGGCGGCGTGCCGGCGAGCTCGCGTATCGGTGCGATGTCGGATGCGACGGTCGGTACCCGAGCGCCATGGCCTCGACAAGGATCGAGCCGAGTCCCTCCCAGCGCGACGGAACGCACCACACGTCGGCAGCGCACATCAGGTCGGCAACGTCGTCGCGCGGTCCGAGGTCGAGCAGTTGCGAGGCGGGCATCGCCTCCGGGAGGCGGCGGCGGATCTCGGCGCTCAACGCGCCGTCGCGCCCCGCCATGATGACGTGCACGTCGGGGAGCGTCCCGACGAGGGCCGGCAGGGCGTCGACGAAGCGATCGACGCCCTTCTGCCACTCGTGACGCGCCGCAAGCCCGACCACGGGTGCGTCGGCTGGGAGCCCGAGCCGCTCGCGAACCGCGGCTCGCCGCGACTCGTTGCGACGTCCCAACGCTGCGCCGTCGCGGCCCCGCGGGATCACATCGATCAGCGAGCGGTCGACGTGGAGCAGCGGCGCCATCTCATCCGCGACGTGGGTGCTCAATGCGTGGAAGCGCGACACGACCTGGGCGCTTGCGGCGTCGACCAATCGGGCGCCGCGAAGGGTGTGTGGCGATTGGCCCGGCGTCGTTCGTTGCGCCGCGCCGTAGTTCACGTTCACCAGGCTCGAGCTGACCACGGTGCCCGTGATCGCCGCTGTGAGCCGTCCGGCCACATCGGCGTGGAACAGCGTGGTGTGGATCAGGTCGGGCCGTGTGGTGCGTGCGATGTGGACGAGCGATCGCAGCAGGCGCGGGGTCGACACGGCACCGAGTTCGTGCAACGTGGCTCCGGCGTCGCGGAGCGCGCCCGAGAGGCCCCTTCGGTCGCTGAAGGTGACGATGTGCACGTCGTGACCCTCGGCCCACACGGGCGCCATGGCCGCGAGCGAACGTTCGGCGCCGCCGCCGCCGCCGAGCCCGGGGATGACGTACAGCAGCCTCATGCGGCGACCCCGGCCGCGCCCCGGCGCTCGCGGCGCGGTGCTGGCCCGACGGTCGGCTGCTCGGCGAATGGCATCTCGTCGTCATACACCATGGGGAGATGCTGTTCGGGGAGCATTCGGGGCGACGCGCGCGGTTGCGGTCGTACCCCTTACTGGCAGTAACCTCTAGCCGGACGCTGTCGGCGAGGCTGACGGATGGCCTTTCGTCGGCGATCGCACAGCCCGATCACACAGCCCACGACCGCAAAGGGAGCGCTGTGACCCACCCGAACCGTCTGCCAGGGGAACGAATCGAACCGGTGGCATCGCTCCCGTTCGTGATCTTCCATTTCGTCCCGCTTCTCGCCATCTTCACCGGGATCGGGTGGCACGACTGGATGATCCTGCTCGTCACCTACTGGGTGCGCGTGTTCTTCATCACCGCGGGTTACCACCGGTATTTTGGTCACCGGTCGTACAAGACCAGCCGCTGGTTCCAGTTCGTGCTGGCGTTCGGCGGCTCGATGGCGGTGCAGAAGGGGCCACTGTGGTGGGCGGGAAACCATCGGCTCCATCACCGCTTCTCCGACACGGTGCAGGACGCCCATTCCCCGATCAAGGGCGTCTTCTTCAGCCATGTGGGCTGGATCCTCGCCCGCACGCCGACCCCACGCCCGAAGACGTCATCTCCGACTTCGCGAAGTTCCCCGAGTTGCGCTTCCTCAACCGGCACGACTGGATCGGGCCGTGGCTCCTCGCCGTGCTGTGCCTGTGGTGGGGCGGCTGGAGCGGGTTGGTCGTCGGCTTCTTCCTCTCGACGGTGATGACCTGGCACGCCACGTTCCTCGTGAACTCGCTCGCGCACCTCTGGGGCACTCGTCGCTACGCGACCGCCGATTCGAGCCGCAACAACTTCCTCATCGCGCTGCTCGTGATGGGCGAGGGCTGGCACAACAACCACCATCACCTGCAGAGCTCGTGCCGTCAGGGCTTCAAGTGGTGGGAAATCGACATGAGCTACTACGTGCTCAGGGTGCTGTCCTGGGTCCGGATCGTGCACGACCTGAAGGCGCCGAACCCGACCGCCATGCGCACGGCCCTGATCAAGGACGGCGCGTACGACATCGGCATGTTCCGCTACCACTGGGACAAGGCGACGACGCGGGTGGCATCGGCCACCCAACGCACCGACCTGACCGACACGAGGGTGCGGTTCTCCCAGCTCGCCGACGAGACGCTCGCAGCGGCCGAGGAGCTCGGCCGTCAGACGCGCCGCGACCCGGCGGCCACCGCAGCGGCGGCCGGCGACGACGCGGCGGCCGAGCCGCTCGCGCTCGACTGATATGCTGCGCTCCCGGTGTCTCACATGCTGAAGCCCTCACCCATCGAGACGCACTGATCATGAGCCCCCTCGGGGGCTCTTTTCTTGTCAGCCCACCGACTGCACCGGAGATGTGATGCCGCGTCGTGACGACATCAAGACCATCCTGCTGATCGGCGCCGGGCCCATCGTGATCGGCCAGGCCTGCGAATTCGACTATTCGGGCACCCAGGCGTGTCGCGTGCTGCGCGAAGAGGGCTACCGCGTGGTCCTGGCCAACTCGAACCCGGCGACGATCATGACCGACCCGGACTTCGCCGACGCGACCTACATCGAGCCGCTCGACGCCGACGTGCTCGAACGGATCATCGAACGCGAACGCCCCGACGCGGTGCTGCCGACGCTCGGCGGGCAGACCGCCCTCAACCTGGCGATGGAACTGCACCGGCGCGGCACGATCGGCGCACCGGGAACCCCCGAGATGATCGGGGCGAACGCCGAAGCCATCTCCACCGCCGAGGATCGCGAGAACTTCAAGGCCGCGATGATCGAGATCGGCCTCGAGGTGCCCCAGTCGGGCGTCGCACACGACATGGTCGAGTCGCGCGAGGTGCTCGGGCGCATCGGCCTGCCCGTGGTGATCCGCCCCGCGTACATCCTCGGAGGCAAGGGCACCGGCATCGCGAGCACGCCCGAGGAGTTTGAGCGCATCGCGTCGAACGGCCTTGCCGCCAGCCCGATCGGCGAGATCCTGATCGAGGCGTCGATCGCCGGCTGGAAGGAATACGAGCTCGAGGTCATGCGGGATCGCGCGGACAACTGCGTGATCATCTGCTCGATCGAGAATGTCGACCCGATGGGCGTGCACACCGGCGACTCGATCACCGTCGCCCCCGCGCAGACGCTCAGCGACGTCGAGTACCAGGCGATGCGCGACGCGGCGTTCGCGTGCATCCGCCGCGTGGGCGTCGAGACGGGCGGCTCGAACGTGCAGTTCGCGCTCAACCCGACCGACGGCACCATGGTCGTGATCGAGATGAACCCACGCGTGTCGCGCTCGTCGGCCCTCGCGTCGAAGGCGACGGGGTTTCCGATCGCGAAGATCGCGGCGCGGCTCGCCGTCGGCTACACGCTGGACGAGATCCCCAACGACATCACCAAGAAGACCCCCGCCAGCTTCGAGCCCACCATCGACTACGTGGTCACCAAGGTGCCGCGTTGGGCCTTCGAGAAGTTCCCCGGGACGCCCGCCGTGCTCGGCACCCAGATGCAGTCGGTGGGCGAGGCGATGGCCATCGGCCGCACCTTCCCCGAGTCGCTGCAGAAGGCGTTGCGTTCGCTCGAGCAGGGCCGGGCAGGTCTCAACTGCGACCTCGCCGAGGCGGCGATGGAGTCGCTCGACGACGACGAGCTCGGGGTTCGAGTCGCGGTCGCCACCCCCGACCGGATCTTCGCCGTCGAGACCGCGCTGCGCCGCGGCTGGGGGATCGATCGGGTGCACGAGACCTGCCGCATCGACCCGTGGTTCCTCGATCAGATCCTCATGATCTCGGAGGAACGCGAGGCGCTCGCCGGGCTCACCTCCGCCGATCAGCCCGATCGCCGAGTATGGCGCCGGGCCAAGCGCCTTGGATTCAGCGACGCCCAGTTGGCCTACCTGTGGGGCATGGGCGAGACCGAGGTGCGTGCCGCGCGACTGGCCGCGGGCGTTGCTCCGACGTTCAAGACGGTCGACACGTGCGCCGCCGAGTTCGCCGCGGAAACGCCGTACCACTACTCGACCTGGGAGGACGAGACCGAGGTGCGGCCCTCCGATCGGCCGAAGGTCATCATCTTGGGATCGGGCCCGAACCGCATCGGCCAGGGCATCGAGTTCGACTACAGCTGCGTCCACGCGTCGTTCGCTCTCGGCGATGCCGGGTTCGAGACGGTGATGGTCAACTGCAACCCCGAAACCGTGTCGACCGACTACGACACGTCGGACCGCCTCTACTTCGAGCCGCTCACCTATGAGGACACCATGTCGGTGATCGAGGCCGAACAGGCCTCCGGCGAGGTGGTCGGCGTGATCGTCGCGCTCGGCGGCCAGACCCCGCTCAAGCTGGCCGATCAGCTGCCGCGTGAGCTCGTACTCGGCACCAGCCCCGCATCGATCGACCTGGCGGAGGACCGCGACCGTTGGAACGCACTGTGCGCGCGCCTGGAGATCCCCCAGCCGGCCGGCGGCACCGCCACCGACCTCGCCGGCGCTCAGGCGATCTGCGACCGTATCGGCTTTCCGGCTCTCGTTCGTCCGAGCTACGTGCTCGGCGGTCGCGCCATGGAGATCGTCTACGACGACGAGGGCCTCGCCGCCGCCATGGCCAACCTGGTCGGGCTGTCGGGGCTCGGTCGCGAGGGCGGCCTGTCGGCCGAGCGGCCGGTGCTCGTCGATCGCTTTCTCGAGGACGCCACCGAGGTGGACGTCGACGCGATCCGCGACCACACGGGCGAGGTGATCATCGGCGGGATCATGGAGCACGTCGAGGAGGCCGGCGTGCACTCCGGCGACTCGGCGTGCGTCATCCCGCCGGTCTCGCTCGGCCCGGGAACGCTGGCGGTGATCGAGGAGCACACCCGTCGCATCGCCGAGGCGCTCGACGTGCGCGGCCTCATCAACGTGCAGTACGCCGTGAAGCGGGCGCCCGGCTCGCCCGACGCCGCGCAGGTCTTCGTCATCGAGGCGAACCCCCGCGCCAGCCGGACCGTGCCGTTCGTCGCGAAGGCGACGGGCGTGCCCCTCGTGAAGGTCGCGGCCCGAGTCATGTGCGGCGCCACGCTCGAGGCGTTGCGAGGCGAGGGCCTGCTCTGTCCGCCGGTCGCCGGCGACCACATCGCAGTCAAGGAGGCGGTGCTGCCCTTCAGCCGCTTCCCCGACGCCGACGCGCTGCTCGGTCCGGAGATGCGCTCGACGGGCGAGGTGATGGGCATCGACCTGACCTTCGGTCTTGCGTTCGCGAAGTCGCAACTCGCGGCCGGCGACCGCATGCCGACATCGGGCACGGTATTCCTGTCGCTCGCCGATCGCGACAAGGCCACGGGCCTTCGGGCGGCGCAACGGTTCGCCGAGATCGGCTTCCGCCTCGCGGCTACCGAGGGAACCGCCCGATTCCTCGCGGAGGGCGGGGTTGTGGTCGATCGGATTGTCGCCAAGGTGGGCGCCGAGGCCGGCCGCCACGACGGCGAGGGTGCCGACGCGGTCGAGCTGATCTCGTCGGGGCAAATCGACGTGGTGGTCAACTCGCCTCGCGGCCGCGGCCCGCGTGCCGACGGCTCGTACATTCGCGCTGCGGCCGGTCGGCATGGCATCCCGCTGATGACCACCGCCGCCGCCGCGCTCGCCGCCGCCAACGGCATTGCGGACACCATGGCTCATTCCCCGACGGTGCGAACGCTGCAGGAGTACCACGCTGGGGTTCGTCGCCCGTGATGTGGCGACGACGCCGATCGTCGAGCACTCCTGGCGGTGCCGCGCCGACGGGCTCCGCGCCGACGGACGCCTCGCCGGTGGACCTGCGGGTGCGTGTCGGGACGATCGAGTTGCCGAACCCGGTGATGGTCGCGTCGGGCACCGCGGGGCATTCCACGGAGTTGTCCGGATATGTCGACCTCGCCCGGCTCGGAGCGTTCGTGGTGAAGTCGCTGCACGTCGACCCGTGGGCCGGGAACCCCGGGCCCCGCGTGCACCCCCTGTCGGCCGGCATGATCAACAGCGTTGGGCTGCAGGGTCCGGGTGTTGCCGGCTGGCTCGGCGATGGCTGTCGACGGCTGCTCGATGCGGGCGTCGAGCGGATCGTGGTGTCGATCTGGGGCCGCACGGTCGCCGAGTACGCCGCGGCCGCGGCGGCGCTCGCCGCGGCGCCGCCCGAGGTGATCGCGGTCGAAGTCAACCTGAGCTGCCCCAACCTCGACGGGGGTCGACATCTGTTCGCGCACGACGAAGCGCAGTCGGCGGACGTGATCGCAGCGTGTTCGGTGGCGGGGCGGCCCCTGTGGGCGAAGCTGAGCCCCAACACCGACCGGACCGCTGCGGTTGCCGGGGCTGTGCGTGAGGCGGGGGCGGAAGCGGTCACGCTGACCAATACGCTGCTCGGCATGGTGATCGACACCGAGACGCGGCGCCCGGTGTTGGGCGGAGGGGGCGGTGGCGTCTCGGGCCCGGCGATGCACGCGGTCGCGGTGCGCCAGGTGTATGACTGCGCGATCGCCCACCCCGACCTTGCGCTCGTCGGGGTCGGCGGTATTGCGTCGACTCGCGATGCCATCGAGTTTCTGCTGGCCGGCGCGTCCGCCTGCCAGATCGGGACGGCGAATTTCGCCGATCCTTCGACATGCGCCCGTCTGATCGACGGGGTGGAAGCGTGGTGCCGGGCGCACGACATCACGGCAATCGGAGAGCTGACCGGAGGTGCCCATGAACGCTGAGTCCATCGAGCAGGGTGCGCCCGAGGCGGTCCGTCGCCGGCTCGCGCTGGCGCTCGACACCGACGATCTGGTGGAGGCGCACCGCGTGGCATCGCTGCTCCGCCCGTGGTTCGGGGTCGCCAAGGTGGGTCTCGAGCTGTTCAGCGCTGCCGGCCCCGATGCGGTCGGGTCGCTGCGCGACCTGGGCATGTCGGTGTTCCTCGACCTCAAGCTGTTCGACATCCCGAACACCGTCGGCCGTTCGGCGCGGGTGCTCGGCGCGCTCGGCGTCGACTACCTGACCCTGCACGCGCTCGGCGGCGTCGACATGCTCAAGGCCGGTGTCGCCGGGTTGCACGAGGGCGCCGAGGCGGCGGGCCTCGAGTCGCCCGTCGCGCTCGCCGTCACGGTCCTCACCAGCGATGGCACCGCGCCGGCCCACATCGTGCCCAACCGCGTGCGTGCCGCGCTCGAGGGCGGCTGTGGCGGTCTGGTACTGGCGGCGACCGACCTGGCGACCGCCCGCGAACTCGCCCCGGGCCTGCGCCGCGTGGTGCCCGGAATCCGCCCGGTGGGATCGCCCGTGCACGACCAGGCGCGCTCGGCAACCCCCGAGCAGGCGTCGGCAGACGGCGCCGACCTGCTGGTCATCGGCGCGCCGTCACCGCTGCCGACGATCCGGCCGCTGCTGCGGCAGTCGATCGCGGCGTCGGTGGCCCGCCAGCTCACAGCCTGACCATGGCGGATGTGGCGTTGCCGGCGCCGACGACCGAGTCCGCAGCGACTCGGTGGGCCGCCGATCGTCGGCGCGATTGGGCCGCGATCCTCGATTCGTGCCGTCAGGCCGACAGCATCGCGCCGGCGTTGGCCGCGCTCGACGGGACCACCGCCACACGCGCCGTCGCCGCGTTGCGGGTGCTCACGCTGCTCGAGACGGTTCCGTCGGTCGGCGGCAAGGTGGCCGCACGCCGACTTTTGCGCCGAGTCGGTGTCGACGAACTCGCCACCGTCGGCGAGGTCGACGATGATCTCTGGCGAGACTTGGAGGTTCGGTGATCCTGATCATCAGCGGCCCGGGTGGCGTCGGCAAGGGAACGATCGTCGGCGAACTGTTGCGGCGTGACGACCGCCTTTGGCTGAGCCGGTCGTGGACCACCCGAGCGCGCCGCCCCGGCGAGCCCGAAGACGCGTACGTGTTCGTCGATCGCGCCGAGTTCGAGCGACACATCGCCGAAGGCGGCTTCATCGAATGGGTCGAGTTCCTCGACTACTTGCAGGGCAGCCCCGTGCCCGACGTGCCCGCGGGGCGCGATGTGGTGTTCGAGATCGACGTGGTCGGGGCCCGCGCCATCCGGGAGCGGTTCCCCGAGGCGATCTCGGTGTTCGTCGATGCCCCGAGCCGTGCCGTCCAGCGCGAGCGCATGGAGGCGCGCGGCGATCAGCCCGAGCGAATCCAACGGCGCATCGACAAGGCCGAGGAGGAGGCGGCGCGCGCCGTCGAGCTCGGCAGCACGATGGTCGTGAACGACGAGCTCGAGGCGGCGATCGCCGAGATCCGCCAGATCATCGAGGGCGCCCGCCGCGCCGGTTGAGGTGTTCCTCGTCGCAGACCGGCGCTGCTAGCATCTCCCTCCGCGTCTGTTCGACGCCTTGCGACCGATCCCGATCGACCGGAGTGACCATGCAGCGATTCGACACGATGATCGAGCCTCCGGTGGAGGAGCTGTTGGAGCGCGCCGGGTCGAAGTTCGGACTCGTGACACTCGCCGCCAAGCGTGCCCGACAGATCAACAGCTATTACGGCCAGCTCGGTGACGGGCTCGGTGCGCTGATCCCGCCGCAGGTCACATCGAACGCCTCGAAGTCCTTGTCGATCGCGTTCGAGGAGATCGGATCGGACAAGATCGTCGGGAGTTTCGAGGCGGCCGAGCCCGCTTCCGAGACCGACTGAGCACACGCCGTGCTTGCCGGTCGGCGCGTGGTACTGGGGGTCACGGGCGGAATCGCGGCGTACAAAGCCGTCGAGGTCTGCCGCCGACTGGTCGATGACGGCGCATTCGTGTCGCCGGTCCTCACCGACGGCGCGCTGCGGTTCGTCGGCGCGACCACCTTCTCGGCGCTGGCGTCGGAGCCGGTGCGCACCGAACTGTGGGACGCAGCGGATCCGATTCCGCACACCCGGCTGGGCCAGGGCGCCGACGTGATCGTCGTCGCGCCGGCCACAGCGAGGCTGCTCTCGGACTACGCGTCGGGTCGCAGCGCCGACCTGTTGACCGCGACCCTGATCGCGACCGAGGCGCCCGTGGTGGTGTGCCCGGCGATGCACACCGAAATGTGGGAGCACCCGGCGGTCCAGGAGAACGTTGCGACGCTGCGCCGGCGCGGGGTCCACATCGTCGATCCCGAACAGGGCCGGCTCGCGGGCGGCGATCTGGGCACCGGGCGGCTCGCTGCACCCGAGGCGATCGTCGCGGCCGTCCGTGCGGCACTCGCCGCTCCCGACCTGGAAGGCCTGCAGGTGGTCGTGACGGCGGGCGGCACGCGCGAGGCTCTCGACCCGGTCCGGTACCTCGGCAATCGCAGTTCGGGTCGGCAGGGCCACGCGATCGCCCAGGCCGCGGCCGAGCGCGGCGGCGACGTGACCCTCGTGACCGCCGCCGGGCTTGCGACGCCACCGGGTGTTCGCCGCGTCGACGTCGAGTCGGCCCAGCAGATGTACGACTCGGTGCTCGCGCTCGCCGCGAGCGCCGACATCGTCGTGATGGCCGCTGCGGTGGCCGACTTTCGGCCCGTCGTGGTCTGCGCCGAGAAGCTGAAGAAGCGCGATGGCGTGCCGACCGTGCAGCTGGAACCGACTCCCGACATCCTGGCCGCCCTTGGGGCGACCAAGCGACCCGGGCAGACCATCGTCGGCTTCGCGGCGGAGACCCAAGACGTCGCGACGAACGCGCTCGACAAGCTCGCCCGCAAGGGCGCCGACCTCATCGTCGCCAACGACGTGTCGGCTCCCGGTGTCGGCTTCGAGCATGAGACCAATCAGGTGACCGTGCTCGGCGCGGACGGTCACCGAGTGGAAATACCGCTCGCATCCAAGCGAGCGATCGCCCGGCGCGTGATCGACGAGGTTGTCGCGCTCCGCACTTCTCACACGAGGGAGACCACGCCATGACCACCTGGACCTTCACATCGGAGTCCGTGACCGAGGGCCATCCCGACAAGATGGCCGACCAGATCTCCGATGCGATCCTCGACGCGATCCTCGCGCAGGACCCCGCCAGTCGGGTCGCCTGCGAGACGATGGTCACGACGGGTCTGTGCATCGTCGCCGGCGAGGTCTCCACCTCTGCCTACGTGGACATCCCGGCGATCGCCAGGGCCACCATCAACGGCATCGGGTACGACCGAGAGGCGTTCGGCTACGACGGCAACACGTGCGGCGTGATGGTCGCCCTCGACGAGCAGTCGCCCGACATCGCTCAAGGCGTCGACGATTCCGAAGAGGTGCGTGCGGGCGCCTCCGCGGACGACGAGCTCGACCAGCAGGGTGCCGGCGACCAGGGAATGATGTTCGGGTACGCGTGCACCGAGACCGAGGCGCTCATGCCGCTTCCGATCCACGTCGCACACCGCATGTCCGAGCGGCTGGCCGAGGTGCGCAAGTCGGGCGCGGTGCCGTACCTGCGCCCCGACGGCAAGACCCAGGTGACCTTCGAGTACGACGGCAACACCCCGGTGCGGCTCAAGACGGTGCTCATCTCGACCCAGCACAACGACGGCGTCGACCGCGACACCGAGATCCGCCCCGACCTGATCGAGCACGTCATCCGTCCGGTGATCCCCGCGGCGTTCGCCGACGACGACTACGAGGTGTTCGTCAACCCGACCGGCAAGTTCGTGATCGGCGGACCGGTGGGCGATTGCGGGCTCACGGGCCGCAAGATCATCGTCGACACCTATGGCGGCATGGCTCGTCACGGTGGAGGGGCGTTCTCGGGCAAGGACCCGTCGAAGGTCGACCGGTCGGCCGCCTACGCGGCTCGCTGGGTCGCCAAGAACGTGGTCGCGTCGGGAGCCGCGTCGCGTTGCGAGGTGCAGGTCGCCTACGCGATCGGCATGGCTCGCCCGGTGTCGATCCTCGTCGATACCTTTGGCACCGCGGTTGTCGACCCGATCGCCGTCGAAGATGCCGTGAAGGACATCTTCGACCTGCGTCCGGCCGCGATCATTCGCGATCTCGAGCTGCGCAGGCCGGTGTTCCAGCCGACCGCCGCGTATGGGCACTTCGGCCGATCGGGCGACGGGTTCACGTGGGAGCGCACCGATCGGGTCGACGCGTTGAAGTCGGCGCTCGGACTCTGATCCGGTCGGCAACCGGCGCCGTCCGCGCCGCTCAGGGTCGGTTCGGCTGTCACCGGCCCGTGAAACACTGGGTGCGATGACGTCGGACGGACGCCTTTTCGATCTCGAACCCGTGGTGCAACGCCACACGACGACCGGGCCCGGCGGCCCGGTCGTCGGCGTGGTGGTAGAGGTGAGCCGGGTCGAGCGGGTGCTCTGGTACACCGTTCCGAAGCGCTTCGTCGGCCGAATCGACGTCGGCGCGCAGGTGCGCGTCCCGCTCGGAGGCCGGCGGGTCGACGGCTGGGTGGTCGACGTCGACGTGGACGTCGGACGGCCGGGCGGTCGGGGTGGCGATCTGAAAGAGATCGCCCGGTTCCGCAGCCTCGGTCCACCGGCCGACATCGTCGACCTGTGCCAGTGGGTCGCGCGCCACTGGGTCGGGAGGCTTCCGCAGTTGCTCGCCTCGGCGTCGCCACAGCGGGCGGTCGCGGCCGTTGCGCCGGTGCGCGCCGAACGGCCCGTCGCGCCCCGGTCCGGCGCGTCCTCCGCGCCATGGCTCGGTGCGTGGCGCGAGCGCCGCGTGACCATCGCCCGTCTCCCGCCCGCGGCCCCGTTCGGCGAGGTGCTTTCGGCGGCCGTCGAGTCCGGCGACGTCCTCGTTGTGTGCCCGTCGTTGCACCTGGTCGGTGCGGTGCTCGCCGACCTCCGGCGCCTCGGTGTGCGAGCAGTACGCCATCCCGACGGCTGGGCAGCAGCGGCCGCAGGCGCCACGGTCGTCGGTTCGCGCACCGCGGTGTTCGCCCCGATGCCGCGGTTGGGTGCGATCGTCGTGGTGGACGAGCACGACGTGCGACTCCAGAACGAGGGGTCGCCCACGTGGAACGCGCGCGAGGTCGCGATCGAACGCGGTCGCCGCTGCGGGGTGCCGGTGCTGCTCACCTCGGCCACGCCATCGCTCGAAGCGCTGGCGGCGGGCGAGCTGCGCACCCCGGGTCGCACCGTGGAGCGGACGGGATGGGCGACGGTGCGCGTGGCCGATCGGCGCGACGACGACATCGGCCGATCCGGGCTGCTTTCCGAGACGTTCGCCGAGGCGCTCCGCTCGTCGCGCCGGGTGCTCTGCGTGCTCAACCGAATGGGGCGAGCATCGATGCTCGGTTGCCGCACCTGCGGTTCGATGCTGTGCTGCGATCTTTGCGAAGGTTGGGTGACGCTCGATGACGCCGGGCTCGACACGGGTACGTCGCGGTTGCGGTGTCACCGCTGCGAGGCCGAACGCCCGGTCGTGTGCCAGTCGTGTGGCTCCACGGCCGTCCGATCGCTCCGGCTGGGCGTCGACGGCGCGGCCAGCTCGATCGAGGCGCTGGCCCGTCGGTCGGTGGGCACGGTGACGCGGCAGGGGATCATGGGCGTCGGGCGGCAGGTGCTGCTCACGCCGGGCCACCGCATCCGGCTCGGCGTCGGTGGTTGCCCCGAGGTACTCGTTGGAACCGAAGCGCTCCTGCACCGGGTCGCCGAGGCCGATCTCGTCGCCTTTCTCGAGTTCGACCAGGAGCTTCTCGGTGCGCAGTACCGCAGCACGGAGCGGGCGCTCTCGCTGCTCGCAGATGCCTCCCGGCTCGTGGGCGGCCGGAGCGGGACGGTGCTCGTGCAGACGCGCCTCCCGAATCACGAGGTCGTGCAGGCGGCGCTGCGGTCCGACCCGGCGCTCACCAGCGCTCCCGAAGCGAAGCGGCGGGCGCTGCTCGGCTTCCCTCCGGCGCAGAGTCTGGCGGTCGTCGGAGGCGCCGGCGGGCCCGAGTTCATGCGCCGATTGCTCCCCATCCTCGAGTCCGAGTCGGGTGTGACGGTCGACCAGCGTCGCGATGGCGAGTGGCTCGTTCGGAGCCGAGATCGCGAGTTGTTGGTGGCCATGCTCGGTCGGGTGGAGCGCCCCGCTCCGGCGTTGCGCCTGTGGCTCGACCCGATCCGGCTGCCTCGCTGAGGCCCGTCGCGTCAGCGAGGATCGGCCAGCACCCGCTGCGCGATCGACGATGCGGTCACGATGCGCCACACGGTCAGTACGCCGACGGCGACGGAGGTCACCCCGATGACGGCGACCGACAATGACGATCCGCCGTCGGTGCCGGCGGTGAGGTAGTGCGCAGTCGCGGCGACGAACACGCCATACGACGCCATGTGCAGGCGTCGCCAGGTTCGGCGGGTAAGACGGCGACGGAGCAGCGACGACACCTCGACGAGCGCCAGCAGGTACATGCCGACCACGCCCCAGGCGACCGCAGATGCGTGCCACGACGATGCGAACGGGACGGCGAGCTCGGCGAGGCCGAAGTCGACGGTCGAGTCCGCCACGAGGGCGACCAGGTGGAGGGCGGTGAAGCCGCAGGCGATCGCACCGAGAATACGATGCAGGTCGGTCTTCCACGCGGCGGTCACTGTGCCGATGCGTCCCGACAGGGCGAGCCCCAGAGCACGGCGCCGGCGCTCGCCGCCCACGCCACGATGCCGGACGCTCGCGTCACGGCCCACCAGATATTCATGCTGCCTCCTTGGTTGCGGCGGCGCCGAGGGCGTCGACCAGTGCGAAATCTGCCCAGCGGGCGGTTGTGAGTCGGACGCCCTGGTGCCACACCGAGGCGGCCGCGCCGAGGGATTCGACGAGCGCGAGCGCTGCGTCGTCTCGGACGGCATCGAGGACCAGCAGGGTGCACAGCACCTCGGCCTGCCAGCCGGCGTTCGCGACGACGGTGACCGAGTCCATCGGATCGACCGCCGAGGTGCCGGTCGTCGGATCGATCACGTGGTGCCGTTCGCTGCCGTCGACGGTCCAGCGGCGCTTCAACGGCGTCGACGTGGCGACGGCACCGTGCGCGATGCTCAGCGTGGCGTCGACCGACCCGCCACCCGGGGACTCGACATCGATGCGCCAGGGGCCGCCGTCGGGCGACTCGCCGGCGACGCGCAGGTCGCCGCCGAAGCTTGCGAGGATGCCGGTCGCACCGGCGGCGAGCGCCTCCTCGACCACGATGTCGGCGGCGAGACCCTTGCCGATGGCTCCCGGATCGAAACCGGCAGTGGGATTGGGGTCGACCGGTGCGCCCGGGTCGATGCCCGCCGCGATCGTCTCGAACGAGGCGCTGTAGCCGATGTCGTGCATCGCCTCACCAACCCACGGATCGAACCGGTCTGCGGTGAGCTCCGAGCCTCGCTCGCTGAGATCGAGCAGGCGCTGCGTCTCCGGGCTCAGGTCGAGCGTCCGCCACGGCCGGCCGGAGCGGTTGTACCGGCTGATCTCGCTGTCGGCCAAAAAGCGGCTCCACAGCGACTCCAGCCGCCGGGCCCGGGCCTCGAGGTGGTCGGCGAGGTCGTCCGGCCCGCCGACCACCACAAGATGGCCGGCGGAACCCATCACCTTGAATCGACGTTCGGTCATCGTCAGCTCCCGCCGCTCGATCCGTGCGAGCTCGACGACGAGCTCGCCGAGTTGCTCGGGGTCGCTGCCCAGTCGTCATCACTCGTGTTGGTCGACGCTGTGTTGGTCGACGCCGATGCGGCGGTCGTGGTCGGCGAATCGATCGTCGTAACGGTCGTGGTCGGCGATTCGATCGTCGACGGTCGTGTCGGCCGTCGTGTCCGCCGTGGTTGACTGCGTGAGGTTGCTCACGGTCGCGGTGCTGCTCGTCGAGTCGGCTGCGGTCAGCACACCGGCGCCGTCGAGTGCGAAGGCTGCGGTCAGCCCCGCAAACCCCGTCACCGCTGCCGCCACCGATGCGCGCCGCGCCCTGCGGGGCGGGTGTCGTCGGGGCCGCCGCGTGGGGGATGGTCGTCGTGGAGTCGCGGACATCATGACCCGCCCGTCGAGCCGTGCGAACCGCCGCCGACCTGGCCGCCGACCTGGCCCCCGGCATGTCCGCCGAATCCGCCGCGGCCTGGGCCCTGCTGGCCCTGATCCTGGCCCTGGGTCTGCTGATCCTGACCCTGCTGGTCATCGCCCCCGGGACCGCCGGGGAACTGGCCACTGCCCTGGCCGGAGTCCGCTCCCCATCCGCCCTGGCCCGTCCGACCAGACTGTTGGTCGGTGCTGTTGCCGTTGGCGCCGGGGCCCGCATCCGATGCTGTGACGCCGCGATCACCGTCGGGCCCATCCGCCACCTGCGCGCCGGCGAACCCCGCTGCGACACCGACGACGAGCCCGATTCCCGCCGCTGCGGCGGCGATCTGTCGGCGGCTCAGCGATCGACCCGACGGAGCGGATTGCGGTGTGGGTTCCGGCACGGGGCCGAATGTGGGCGCCGCCTGGATCGGCGCCTCGGGTGCGGAAGGCGGGGTGAATTCGAGCGTGTCGTCAGGCCCGGTCGACGGGCTGGCGGGCTGCTCGGGAAGTGGTGACTCGTCCATGGTGACCTCCGGTCATGTTCCCGGCCCTTCCGGGGACATGTGGACATCGTCGTCGCCTCACGTGAGCGCGCCCGAAGCGCTGTGTGAGGGTTTCGCGAGAATCGGGTTCAGCGACGCACAAGAGACGTCGCAGCCGGCCAGGAGCCGGTCACCACTGCTGGCGCGCCCACTCGTACATCGCGATCGCGGCCGCCGTGCTCACGTTCAGGGAGCCGACCCGGCCGAGTTGCGGGATGAACGCCACGTGGTCGCAGGCGGCGAGGCCAGCACGCGAGATCCCATGATCCTCGTTGCCGACCACCACACAGACGTCGCCGGTCAGGTCGAGGGTGTGGATGGGTTGCGCCCCGGCGGCGAGTTCGATCCCGACCACGCGGAACCCGCGGTCGTGGGCCTTCGCCGCGCACTCGAGCATCGTGGGTTCGGTCTCGACCGTGAGGTAGCGGTCGGTGCCGAGCGCGGTCTTCGCAACCTTGGGGTTGTCGGGTCCGGTGCTCGTGGCGGTCAGCCACAGATGTTCGGCTCGATAGGCCGCAGCGGTTCGGATGATGCCGCCCACGTTGAACGGACCCTGTACGCCGTCGAGTGCGACCGACAGCCGCGCCGTGCTGCGCCGGCGCCAGTCGCGGTGGAGGCGCTTGAGGTCGGTCGATCCGAGCTGGTTCATCGTCCGCTGACCTCCAAGATCCGGTACCCGCGTTGCGAGGTGAGCCGTGTGACGTCCCACCCGTTGGCGCCGATCCACGCCGCGAGGCTGTCGGAACCGAGGTGCTTGTGGACCACCCACCACGACGACGCGTTCGGCGCGAGGCGGCCGAGCCACGAGGTGAACAGCTCGTGCAGCACGGCCTTGCCGACACGGATCGGTGGATTCGACCAGATGCCGTCGACCACCAGATCGTCCGGGAGGTCGTCGGGCGCGACGACGCGAACATTGGTGCAGCCGGCGGCGGCGGCATTGGATTCGCACAGGTCACGCGCCCGAGCGTTCACATCGACCGCCCAGACCTGAGCGTGCGGCGCACGGCGAGCGAGGGTCACGGCGATCGCCCCGTAGCCGCAGCCCACGTCGACGAGCACGCGCTGGGTCGCCGTCGGCGTGGGTGCCGCCGCGAGCAGGACTCGCGTTCCGGTGTCGACGTGGTCGGGTGAAAACACGCCCCGGTCGGTCGCGAGGTCGACGGTCAGATCGTCCAGGGTCAACCGGACCGAGGCGGGTCGCGAGGTCGCGGTCGGCGACGCGTCGAAGTAGTGGCCCATGCGGCGCGGTTCCGTTCAGTCGTCGATCAGGGCGAGGATCTCGCCGAGCTCGGTGGGGTATCGCGACAGGAAGTACCCGAAGACGGCTCGATCTCGTCGAAGAGGTTCGTGCCGGGAGCGAGAGCGTTCGCGAACCCGTTGAGATACAGCAGGTTCTTGAAGATGAGCACGAGGTCCTTGGGCAGGCGGAAGCCGTTGCGCACGAGCACCTTGATGATGGCGCCGAGCGCAGGACCGAGCCCGTCGACGGTGAGCGTTGCGCTGCGGTCCAACAGCGCTGGCGCGGCGGCTGAGAGCTCGGCCTCGAGTTGCCTGACGAAGGGCCCGAGGTCGCTCCGGCGGGGGAGCGCACCGAAGCGTTGCAGCGCCAGCACTTGCATGCGGGTGTCGTTGCGCCCGAAGCCGAACAGCAGCTGCACGACCGCGACGCGCTGCGTGGCGTCGAGGCGCCCGACGATGCCGAAATCGATCAGCGACAGGGTCCCGTCGGGGCTGATGAGCACGTTGCCTGCGTGCAGATCGCCGTGGAAACGGCCGAACGCCACGAGGTGTTCGATCACCATGGTGACGGCGAGGCGAAGGAGCCGCTCGCCGTCGATCGCGTCGGGGTACGCCGTCTTCGCCTTGTCATACGGCAGGCCGTGCACCCGTGTCATGGTGAGCACGTCGTTGAACGTGAGATGGGGGATGGGGCGAGGCATGATCGCCTGGTCGTGGCCGGCCGCTTCAGCGGCGAGCGCGAGTTCCACCTGGTTGATCGCCTCGAAGTTCAGGTGGCACTCCTCGAGTGCGAGCGCACCGAAGAGCTCAACGAACCCGGTGAGGTTCGCCGTGCGGGCGGCCTTCGACGCTCGTTCGGCAGCGCTGGCCGCCGCAGCGAGCGTGCGGAGGTCGCGGCTGAACTGGCGTTGGACGCCTGGCCGGCGGACCTTGACGACCACCTCGGTGCCGTCGTGCAACACCGCCGCGTGGGCCTGGCCGATCGACGCAGCGCCAAGGGGCTCGGGGTCGAACTCGACAAAGGCAGAGCGCAGCGGCGCACCGATACGCGCCTCGATGCGCGCCTCCGCGACGCCCGGGGCGAGCGGTTTGGCGGCGTCCCGGCACCAGCCGAAGGCGTTGACCCAGGCGTCGGGCAGCAGGCCCTGCGCCGTCGCGATGAACTGGCCGAGCTTCACGAAGGTCGGTCCGCCGGCGCCCACGATTTCTTCGAGGTGACTGCGCCACTCACGTCCATCGTGGCCGGGCCCGGTGAGGCTCGTCGCCGCGCCGCGGGCGACACTGGCGGCGGTCTGGCCGACCGCGGCGAAGGTGGCGGGACGAAGCGACGGCTGGGTCAGCGCGGCGGCGCGTTCGGCGACCTGGCGCCGCGCTGCGTCGCTGCCGGCAATCCAGATCCGTGCGGGCTCGCGCAACGCCGGGTTCGCTGCCAGCGCTGGTGATGCGTCGAGCAGCTCGGTGAAGTCGGGAAGCGGGGGCGGGGCCTTGGCCGTCGTCATCGCCGCCGCTGAGGGAAGGGGGCCGCCATGGCGGCGAGGCTAGCGGCCGGGCGACCCGTGCGGTCGTGGCGCGGCCGTAGACTGCGGCGATGCCCAGCCTTCGTATTCGTCTCGTCGGCGACCCGGTCTTGCGTCAGGTGACCCCGGAGATGACCGACATCGATGCCGACGTGGTTGCGGTCATCGACGACATGTTCGAGGCGATGTACGCGGCCCCCGGAATCGGCCTGGCGGCGCCCCAGGTCGGCATCTCCAAGCGGTTCTTCGTCTATGACCTCGGCGACGAGGACGAGAGCCGTCAGGGCGTGCTCGTGAACCCTCGCATCACCGGAAGCGACGGCGAGTGGTACTTCGAGGAGGGCTGCCTCTCGATCCCCGGCCAGAACTTCGAGATCTGTCGGCCGAAATCGATCGAGGTGACCGGCCGCGACCTCGACGGGAACGAGGTGGCCTTCGAGGCGGACGAACTCATGGCGCGGCTGGTTCAGCACGAGCTCGACCACCTCGACGGCGTGTTGATGATCGACCATCTCGATGAGGACCAGGCCAAGGACGCCAAGCGGCGCGTGCGCGAGCTGCAGATGAGCCGAGCCGGAACGCCCGACCCCCTCGAACGTGAACCGTCGCTGCTGCGTCGCACGTTCCGCCTCCGCTGAGCCCGCCTGCATGCGCCTGGTCTATCTCGGCACCCCCGAGCTCGCAGTCGCGCCGCTCGCCGGCCTGCACCGTGCTGGACACGACATCGCGCTCGTCGTGTCGGCCCCCGACCGCCGGCGCGGGCGCGGCGCGGCCACGTCGCCGACGCCGGTGAAGGCGGCGGCCGAGGCCATGGGACTTCCCGTCAGCGATCAGGTCGACGCCGTGCTCGATGTCGACGCCGAGTTGGGCGTCGTCGTCGCGTTCGGCCAGATCCTTCGACCGCACATCCTTCGTGCCGTGCCGATGCTGAATCTGCACTTCTCGCTCCTACCTCGCTGGCGCGGGGCAGCGCCGGTGGAGCGAGCGATCCTCGCCGGCGACACCGAGACCGGTGTGTGCCTCATGGCGATGGACGAGAGGCTCGACACCGGTGCGGTGTATTCCCGATCAGTCACGGCGGTCGGCTCCAAAACGACCGCGGAACTGTGGGACGAGCTGAGCGCAACGGGCACCGAGCTGCTGCTCGGCGCGCTCGAGTCGGGCCTCGGCGACCCCGAACCCCAATCGGGCGAGGTCACGTACGCGCACAAGATCACCAATGAGGATCGTCGCCTCGATCCGGCGACCCAGTCGGCCGATCACCTCTGGCGCGTCGTGCGCGTCGGGGGAGCATGGACCGAGGTTCACGGCCGGCGGCTCAAGGTGCACTCGGCGGAGCTGCGCGAGGGGGCGTTCGTGCCGCTCATCGTGCAGGCCGAAGGGCGCGGGCCCGTGAGCTACGCCGACTTCCTGCGCGGGGCCCGTCTCGACGCGACGGACGTTCGCTGGTGACCGGCTCGGCCGCTCGACGCGTCGCGATCGACGCGCTCGTCGCGATCGAACGCGACGACTCCTACGCCAACCTCCGGCTCGGAACGCTGCTCGACCGCTCCGGGCTCGACGAGCGTGACCGCGGCTTCGTGACCGAGATCGTGTACGGCACGATCCGTCGTCGGGCGACGGTGGACCACCTCGTCGATCGGTTCCTGTCGAGCGAGCCGCCGCCGATCGCACGCGCCGCGCTGCGCATCGGTGCGTATCAGCTGCATGTGCTGGGGGTCCCACCGCACGCAGCGGTCGCAGCGACCGTGGAGGCGACGCCGAAGCGGTTCCGCGGGCTCGTCAACGCGGTCCTGCGGCGAGTGTCGAGTTCCGAGGTCTCGTGGCCCGACGACGCGACGCGCCTGAGCTACCCGGCCTGGCTGGTCGATCGACTGGTCGCCGACCTCGGCCGCGACGTGGCGCTCGCGGCGCTCGACGAGATGAACCGATCCGCACCGGCCGAGGCCCGGGCCGACGGGTACATGCAGGACCGCGCCTCGCAGTGGGTGGCCGAGGCGGTCGGTGCGCGACCCGGCGACCTCGTCGTCGACCTGTGCGCCGCTCCCGGAGGCAAGTCGACCGCAATGGCGGCCGCGGGTGCCACGGTGCTGGGGCTCGACCTGCACTCGCACCGGGCGGCGCTGGTGCAGTCGAACGCAGAGCGCCTGTCGGCATCGGTGGCGGCGGTCGTGGCCGACGGTCGGCGGGCGCCGCTGCGGGCCGGGTGCGCCGATCGGGTGCTGGTCGACGCGCCGTGTTCGGGTCTGGGCGTGCTGCGCCGCCGCGCCGATGCTCGGTGGCGGGTGACACCGAGCGACATCGACCGGCTCGTCGCGCTCCAGCGCGAACTGCTCGAAGCGGCCCTTCGGCTGGTTCGCCCCGGAGGGACGCTCGTCTACAGCGTCTGCACGCTCACGTCGAGCGAGACGGCGGGGGTCGCTGACGACTTCGAGGCGGCGCACGGCGGCGCGATCGCTGCGCTGGCACCACCGGGCGCACCGTGGGAGCCGATCGGCTCGGGCGCACGGCTGTTGCCGCAGTCCGCCGGCACCGACGGTATGGCGGTCTTTCGCTGGCAGGTCGGCGGTCCGTCGGCGGCGTGAACAGCGTGCTTCCATCAGTCAGCCCGTGGGTAGCATCTAGTGCGTGCAGCCCCACGAACACGACGCAGCGATCCACCGCGACCTCGCGGGCTCGGTGAGCGAGCCGACACCGTTGCTTGCCAAGGTGCTGACGGTGTCGGACAGCGTGGTGGCCGGCGTTACCCGAGAGGCGCGTCGGGTCAGGCGCTCATCGATCGGCTGACCGCAGCCGGATTCCGCGTGATGGAGCACCGCGTGAGCCCCGACGGCGCCGAGGAGGTCGCGAATGCGTTGGCCCACATGGCGTACTTCTTCAACGGGCTGATCGTGTCGACCGGCGGCACCGGGTTCGGCCCTCGCGACAAGACGCCCGAGGGCACACGCCGGGTGCTCGACCGGCGAGCGTCGGGGCTCTCCGAGGCGATGCGGGCGGTGAACCCGCTGGGGCGCCTGTCGCGCGGCGTCGCCGGGACGCGGGGTCGAGCGCTGATCCTGAACGTGGCGGGATCGCCGGGCGCAGCGGTCGAGATGCTCGACGCGGTGCTCGACATCGTGCCGCACGCGCTGCGGCTCATGTCGGGCCGACCGGCGGCCCATCCGAGCACGATCACGCCCCACTGAGTCGCGTCGGTCGGCCCTGGCGAGCCCGTCCGGCGACCGACCGGTCGAATTCGCGACGACCGCTGGAATTTCGACCGACGCACTGCTACCGTGCCGGATCATGACCGACCAGTCATCGTCCCAGGATCGCGAGTGCATGGCGCGAGCCATCGCCGCGGCCGCGCGGGTGCGCTGCATCACCTCGCCGAATCCGTGGGTGGGTGCGGTGTTGCGATCCGCCGGAGGCGAGCTCTTCGAGGGCGCGACCATGGAGGTCGGCGGGGCCCACGCCGAGGTGACCGCTCTCGCTGCGGCAGGCGACGCCGCTGCCGGCTCCACGGTGTACGTGACGCTGGAGCCGTGCTCGCACACCGGGCGCACCGGCCCGTGCGCCGACGTGCTGATCGCTGCGGGCGTCGCCCGAGTCGTCGTGGCGGTCGAAGACCCCGACGAGCGAGTGCGGGGCCGCGGCATCGAGCGTCTCCGGGCCGCCGGCATCCAGGTTGACGTCGGGCTCTACGCCGACCGGGTCCGCCACCAGCTGGCGCCGTACCTGAAGCACCGCACCACGGGGCGACCGTATGTGGTGCTGAAGCTGGCCGCCTCGCTCGACGGGGGAACGGCGGCGCCGAACGGCACCTCGCAGTGGATCACCTCGCCGGCAGGCATTGCCGATGGCCACCGGCTGCGTGCCGAGAGCGACGCGATCGTGATCGGCGCAGGGACCGTGCGCCACGACAATCCGAGTCTGACGGTGCGCGACTACCAGCCGCCGGTGATCCGCCAACGCGGCGACGTCGACCCGGTGCGCGTGGTGCTCGGTTCGGCCCCGCCGGATGCGCTCGTCCAGCCATGCCGCGAGATGCACGGCCCGCTCGAGGAGGTCCTCGACGATCTGGGCCGAGACGGCGTGCTGCAAGTGCTCGTCGAGGGCGGTGCGTCGGTGGCCGGCCAATTCCACCGCGCCGGGCTGGTCGACCGGTACGTGATCTACCTGGCCCCCGCCCTGTTCGGCGGCGGTGATGCGCGTGGCCTCTTCACCGGCCCGGGCGTCTACACGGTCGACGAGTTGTGGCGCGGTCGGTTCCTCTCGGTCGAGCGCGTCGGCGACGATCTCCGGGTTGAGATGGAGCCGGCCGACGCGGCCGAGCCGGCCGACGAGCAGACAGAAGGAGCGTGACGGCGTGTTCACGGGAATCGTCGAAGAACTCGGCTCGGTGATCGACCGCACCGGGTCACGATTGCGGATCGGCGCGTCGCTGGTGCTCGACGGCATCAAGCTCGGTGACTCGACAGCGGTCAACGGCTGTTGCCTCACGGTGGTCGACTTCGACGCCGCCGCCGGATGGTGGGACGCAGACGTGAGCGACGAAACGTATTCGCGCACCTCACTCGGCGACTTGGCGACGGGCGACGCGGTGAACCTCGAGCGGCCGGTCCGGCTCTCGGATCGCCTCGGCGGGCACCTGGTGCAGGGCCATGTCGACGCGGTCGGCGTGGTGACCGAGCCGGTGCCGGAACTGACGGTGCGGGTGCCGCCCACGCTGCTGCGCTACATCGTCGAGAAGGGATCGATCACCGTCGACGGCGTGTCGCTGACCGTCGTCGAGGTCGACGACGAGGGGTTCAGCACGGCCATCATCCCGCACACCGCCGCGGTGACGACGCTCGGGCGTCGGCGCCCAGGCGACCCCGTGAACATCGAGGTCGACGTGACCGCCAAGTACATCGAGCGGCTGATCGCCGCACAACTGCCATCGGAGGCGACCCACGATGAGTCGTGACGAGAACGTGTTCGCATCGATCGACGACGCGGTCGCGGCCATAGGCCGCGGCGAGATCGTGGTGGTGGTCGACGACGAGGACCGTGAGAACGAGGGCGACCTGATCATGGCCGCCGAGCACGCGACGCCCGAGGCGATCGCGTTCTTCGTGCGCCACACGTCGGGTGTGATCTGCGCGCCGCTCACCGGCGACCGGCTCGACGAGCTCGACGTGCCGCTGATGGTGCACGACAACACCGAGTCGCACCGCACGGCGTTCACGGCGAGCGTCGACCTGATCCACGGCACGTCGACGGGCATCTCCGCTGCCGATCGCTCGGCGACGATCCGTGCGCTCACCGACCCGGCGACACGCCCGAGCGACCTCGCTCGTCCGGGCCACATCTTCCCCTTGCGCTACTCCGACGGCGGGGTGCTGAAGCGGGCCGGTCACACCGAGGCCGCGGTCGACCTCGCACGGATGGCCGGCTGCTACCCGGCCGGTGTGCTGTGCGAGATCGTCAAGGACGACGGCACGATGGCTCGCGTCCCCGACCTGGTGGAGTTCTGCCGCGAGCACGGCCTGTTGATGGTTTCGATCGCGCAGCTCATCAAGCACCGGCGACAGAACGAGAAGCTCATTCGGCGCGTCTCGGAGGCGCGCATCCCCACCGATTGGGGCGACTTCACCTGTTACGTCTACGAGTCGCTGCTCGACGGCGAGCAGCACGTGGCGATGGTGCGTGGCGCGGTGGCGGGGGAGCGCGACGTGATGGTTCGCGTGCACTCGGAGTGCCTGACGGGCGATGTGTTCGGGTCGATGCGCTGCGACTGTGGCACGCAGCTCTCGGGAGCGATGCAGGCGATCGCCGAGGAGGGCCTCGGCGTGTTGATCTACTTGCGAGGCCACGAGGGCCGCGGCATCGGGTTGGGCCACAAGATCCGTGCGTACAACCTGCAGGAGCAGGGCCTCGACACGGTGCAGGCCAACGTGGCGCTCGGGCTTCCGGTCGACAGCCGCGAGTACGGCATCGGGGCGCAGATGCTGAACGACCTGGGCATCACGACGATGCGCCTCATCACGAACAACCCCTCCAAGTTCGGCGGGCTCGACGGGTTCGGGCTGGAGATCACGGGCCGCGTCTCGATTCCGGTGGTCGCGAACCCCGAGAACATCGACTACCTGCGCACCAAGAAGGAGCAGATGGGTCACCTGCTGGAGGGCCTGGACTGATGGGCATCGATCAGCAATCCGCCGGCCGCGTTGCGCCCATGCTCGACGGCGCGGGCATGCGCGTCGGCGTCGTGTGCGGACGGTTCAACGACACGATCACGCTGCGGCTGCTCGACGGCGCCGTGCGCGGACTGCAGTCGATGGGCGTCGCCGAGGCGGACGTCGCGGTCGAGTGGGTTCCCGGTGCCTTCGAGGTGCCGTTCGCGGCGCGGACGCTGATTCGCTCCGGTGGGTTCGATGCGATCATCGGCCTCGGCTGCGTGATCCGCGGCGACACGTCGCACTACGACTTCGTCGCGGGCGAGTGCGCCCGCGGATTGCAGGACGTGGAGCTCGAGACGGGCGTCCCGGTGATCTTCGGCGTGCTGACCACCGAGGACGTCGAGCAGGCCCTGGCGCGGTCCGAGCCGGCCGGCGGGCACAACGTGGGCGAGGAGGGCGCGCACACGGCCGTCGAGATGGCGACCCTGGTGCGCCGGTATCCGCCCGCCTGACGGTCGCCCGGGTCGGTTCGCGCCCGGTGCTGGGAGCAGATCTCCGTGCCGCGACGACTGTCGGCGCGGAGGCGCCTCGATCGCCTCGATCGTCTCAGAGCGGCGATCCGCCACCGCCCCCGGCGGACGATGGGGTCGGCTTGAGCGCGAGCTCGATGATCGACGGCTCGACGGGAACGGGCTCGGCCTCGGTGCCGTCGATTCGCCACCGATGGACCAGATCGTCGAAGCGGGCCGCAACGAAGAGCCCGTTGGTGGTCACTTGGTTGACCTCGATCGTGGCGCCTCGAACCCGGAGCGGAACGATCGTGGGGTCGTTGCGGCCCGACAGGACGAGGCAGTCGATTCGGTCGTTGGAACCCTGCTCGCTCGGCATCGCCACCGCTGTCATCGCCGCCGTTGCGCGAGCGGTGTCGGGCTGATCGTCGCTCGGCGGGTCGGCTGCGGGTTCATCGTCCGGTACGCCCTCGGGCGCCGCCACCTGGTGCCACGCCAGCGCGAGCAGGTCGATCGACCCGGCCTGGCCGAACGGTGCCGCGTTACCGCCGATCGTGGCGGTCGCCGCGGGCTCACAGGTCGGGCCCTCGCCGAAGCACGTCGCGACGCGACCGCGTTCGATGTCGATCGCGAACGGACCGCTCTCCCACCCGAACCAGTCGAGGCGAGCGATCGAACGGCCGCCGTCGAGCGCGACCACCTCGACGATGTGGTCCGAGCGGTCCTGCGCGAAGTCGGGGGTGCGGGTGGGGTCGGTGACCGTCACGGCAACCGCGGGGCCCCCATCGGCGGTGCTGCCGGCGCCGAGGATTCCATCCAGCCCGGCGATGGTCATGGAGTGCGGCGCCTCGCCCGGCGATACGACGTGCTCCAGCGTGCACGACCCAGCGTCCCCGGCATCGGCGGTCGGGCCGGTCGGACCGGTCGGACCGGGGCCCGGCGCAGTCGGCGATGACGTGGTCGGCGCACCGGGAGCGGGCTTCGTCGGTGACCGACACGCCATCGCTCAGCCAGACGCCAGGGGCCTCGGTCTGCGCGGCCGGACCGGTCGGCCCGGTCCCGTCGCTGGCGCGCGATGAAGGAGTCGTCGGTCGACTCGTCGTGGTGCTCGTGTCGGACGACGCCGTGCTGTCGTCGCTGCAGGCAGCGCTGATGAGCGCCGTGGCGGTGACGAGCGCCAGCGTGAATCGACGGCGTGCCCTCGGGATTGACATGGCGGAATCTTTGCCCAACCGGCGGGTCGAGCGCAGGCATGGCGCCGACCGCGGTCGGTACACGGGCGATGATGGGGCAATGGAGATCGTGGCCGAGCCGACGCGGCGAGACCCGCCCGTCGCAGTGGTGGTTGTCGCCGGCGGCAGCGCCCGCCGAATGGGCGCCGACAAGCCGTTGCTGCGAGTTGAGGGCCGCACGCTCGCGGGGCGTGCAGCGGCACTCGCCGAGGGCGCCGGGGCGGTTGTGGTGCGCCCGGCGTCGATGCCGCCGATCCCCGATCTCGACCATCGCTGCGTCGCGGTCGTGGGCGACGAACCGGCGAACAGCGGTCCGGCGGCTGCGGCCGCGCACGGCCTGGCCCGGCTTGTCGCTGCATCGCCGGGGACGCCGCCGGGCGCGTTCGTCGCCGTGCTGGCCGGTGACCTGGCGGTGTTCGGCGGCGCGACGCTCGCTGCGATGCGAGCGCATCTGTCGGCCCGCCCCGGTCTCGAGGGGGTGGTCGCCTCCGAGGGGGCCCGTCCGCACTGGCTCTGCTCGATGTGGCGGATCGATTCGCTCGTGTCGCAACCTCCGCCGGGTGCCGGAGCATCGATGCGATCGTGGTTCGAGGGTCTCGCGTGGGATGCGGTGGACGCGCTCGTGGGCGATGTCGACACCCCTGACGATGCACATCGATTGGGGGTGCGGTCCGGCGAGCCGATCCGGCTGCTGTGCCTGAACGTGCGCAGCTCGTTCGCCCGCGACGGAGACGATCGCTGGTCGCTCCGAGGCGCGGCGCTGGCTCGCTTCGTCGTCGGCTGTGAGCCCGAGATCGTTGCGCTGCAGGAGGCCACGGCGCGGCAGCGGAGCGACCTCGGTGCTGCGTTCGCTCCGGGCGGTCGGCGGGTTGTTGTGCTCGGGGAGCCGCGGCGCCGGGTCGCGGGTGAGGCGGTGCCCGTGGTGGCGGACAGCGAGCGCTGGGTTGTGATCCGTTCCGAGACCCGCTGGTTCGGGTCGCGTCCACAGAGGAGCGGATCGAGGGCGTCGGGGGCATCGCGACCGCGGATTGCGACCGCCGTTCGCCTCGTTCGACCGGGGACGGCCGTGCCCCACGATGTCGAAGCGCTGCTCGTGGTGAACACCCATCTCGACCATGCCTCCGCGTCGGCGCGTGCATCTGCGGCGCGCCAGCTCGCGTCCTGGATCGCCGAGTGGCGCCGCGGCCCCGACGGGCGCGACGTCCCGGTCGCCCTCGCTGGCGACCTCAACGCGGCGGCATCGGAGCGCGACGTGTTCGCTCCGCTCGAGGCGGCCGGCCTTCGGCGCGTTGTGCCGCACGCGGATCCGCCGACCTTTCGGGGTTTCCGTGGCACCGCATCGGGCGCGGCGATCGACCACGTGATGGTCAGCGCCGAGCTCGATGCGACGGCGACGGTCGTGGCGGCCGAGGAGGCGTCGGGCAGTCGCCGGTTGTCCGACCACGACGGCATACTCGTCGAGATCGGCCGAGCGTCGCCGGTACCGTACGAGCCATGAGCACGGCGCACACGCCCTCGACCCGGTTTCCCCGTCCACGCTTCACCCGCGCCGCGGCCGCGGTGCCGGTCGTACGGGTCGGGGCGGTGGACCGCAACACCGAGGCGATCGTGGAGCTGTACGAGTCGGCGTGCACGCAGCACGCGGATGTCGTGGTCTTCCCCGAGCTGGCGCTGTGCGGGTACACGATCGCCGACCTGGTCCATCAGCGCGCTGTCGTCGAGGCATGCGCCGAAGCGCTCGATCACCTGGCCGCCGCGACCGTCGACCGATCGACCGTTGCGCTGGTGGGGGCCCCACTCGTGATCGGACCGAAGCTGTACAACGTGGCCGCGGTGCTCTGCGGCGGCGAGGTGGCGGCGGTGGTACCGAAGCGCTGGCTGCCCACCTACGGCGAGTTCTACGAGCAGCGCTGGTTCGCTGATGCCGGCGATCTGAACGCACCGCCGACGGTGTTCGACGCCGGCGCATGGCACCTCGGGGTCGAGGTGTGCGAAGACCTGTGGGTGCCGGAGCCGCCGAGTGGACGGCTCGCGCTGGGCGGCGCCGAGGTGATCGCGAACCTTTCGGCCTCCAACGAGATCCTCGGCAAGCAGGAGTGGCGACGCACGCTCATTCGCGCCCAGTCGGGTCGGTTGATGTGCGGGTACGTGTATGTGTCGTCGGGGGTCGGCGAGTCGACGGCCGACACGGTGTTCGGTGGCTCGGCGTTCATCGCCGAGAACGGGTCGATCCTGGCCGAGGCGCCGCGGTTCACCCGCGAGCCCCAACTCGTGCTCGCCGACCTCGACGTGGACGCGCTCGCTCGTGACCGCTGGCGCAACACGAGCTTTCGGCCCGACCCCTCGTGCGAGGTCGAGCATGTGACCCTGCGCATCGCACCGGCAGAACCGCCCGCCGATCTGCGCCGGTATGTCGATGCGCATCCGTTCGTTCCCGACGATGACACCGCGCGGCGCGAGCGATGCGAGGAGATCCTCGCGATCGCTGCGAACGGGCTGATCTCGGCGATGGACGCCGCGCGTTGCGACCACCTGGTGCTCGGCGTCTCGGGCGGGCTCGACTCGACGCTCGCCGCAGTCACGGCCGTGCGTGCGCTCGACGTGGCGGGCCGCAGCCGCGCCAACCTTCACGTGTTGGTGATGCCCGGTCCTGCGTCGAGCGGGCGCACGCAGTCGAATGCCGAGGTGCTGGCGCGCCAGCTCGGAGCGTCGGTGCGGGTGGTGTCGATCGCCGAGCTCACGGAATCGGCGCTGGGGGCGATCGGCCACGACGGCACAACCGAGGACGTCACGTTCGAGAACACGCAGGCGCGGCTGCGCACCCTGCTGCTCATGAACACCGCCAACCTCGAGCGCGCTCTGGTGGTGGGTACCGGCGACCTGAGCGAACTGGCGCTCGGGTGGTGCACGTTCAACGGCGACCACATGTCGATGTACAACGTCAACGTCGGCATCCCCAAGACGCTCGTTCGCCACGTGGTGGCGACTGCGGCGGCGTGGGACGAGTTCGACCCGGTCGCCGAGGTGCTGCACGACATCATCGACACGCCGATCTCGCCCGAGCTGACCGGTGGCGGCTCCGGCATCGAGCAGCGCACCGAAGACATCGTGGGGCCCTACGAGTTGGCCGACTTCTTCCTGTACCGCTTCGTCCGATTCGGCGATCGGCCCGACAAGGTTGCCTACCTCGCGGCGGTGGCCTTCGACGGCCGGTACGGCGACGACGAGATCGCGCACTGGTTGGGGGAGTTCCTGCGCCGCTTCACCGCGAGCCAGTTCAAACGCGACGCGCTGCCGAACGGACCGAAGGTGGGCACGGTCGCGCTGTCGCCCCGTGCGGACTGGCGGATGTCGCCGCAGGCGGGCGACTGGTTCGGGGACGCGCCGCAGTAGTCAACGGCGCGGCGCTCAACGGCGCGGCAGTCAACGGCGCGCGGCGCTCAACGGGAGAGCCTGTGGGAAGCTGGCGATCCGTCGATTCGTTCCGTGAGGAGCCGTGATGCGCCTGTTCCGCCGCCCCGCCGAGATTCCCGCTCCCGAGGACTGCCTGCCGGGCCGCGCCGACGAGATGGTCGTCGCGGAGCGCCACTTCGTGCTCGACGCGCCGCTGCGTGGCCCGTTTCCCGATGGTCTCGATTCGCTGATCGTCGGCATGGGCTGCTTCTGGGGCTCCGAGCGGCTGTATTGGCAGCTCCCGGGGGTGTTCACCACGGCCGTCGGCTACAGCGGCGGCACCACGCCGAACCCGACGTACGACGAGACGTGCACCGGCCGGACGGGTCACACCGAGGCGGTGCTGGTGGTGTTCGATCCTCAGGTCGTGTCGCTCGACGATCTGTTCGCCGTGTTCTGGGAGAACCACGATCCCACGCAGCACCTGGGCCAGGGCAACGACCATGGCAGCCAGTACCGCACGGCGATCTACACCAACTCCGACGAGCAGCAGGCCGCCGCGCTGGCGTCTCGGGCCCTCTATCAGGAGCGCCTCACCGAGCGTGGGTTCGGCGAGATCACCACCGAGATCGCGCCCCGAGGCGAGTTCTTCTACGCCGAGGACTACCACCAGCAGTACCTGGCCAAGAACCCACGCGGCTACTGCACCCACGGGTTCTGCCAGGTCTCGTACGCCGACTGACCCGCGGCCACCGTCCGCGGTGTTTGCCCACGGTGCGCGCCGCTGTGTTGCGGGGTCGCGCATCTAGGGTGGAGGCGCATGCAGCGGCGCATCTACGGGATCGAGGCGGAGTACGGCGTGACGTGCACGTCGCGCGGTCAGCGTCGGCTGAGCCCCGACGAGGTCGCTCGGTACCTGTTCCGCAAGGTGGTGTCGTGGGGGCGGAGCTCGAACGTGTTCCTCGCCAACGGGGCGCGCCTGTACCTCGACGTCGGGTCGCACCCCGAATACGCGACGCCCGAATGCGATTCGCTGTACGACCTGGTGGCGCACGACAAGGCGGGGGAGCGGATTCTCGAGCAGCTCCTGTCGTCGGCCGAGGAGCGCCTGGCCGATGAGGGCATCCGTGGCGATATCTACCTGTTTCGCAACAACACCGACTCGGCCGGCAACTCCTACGGCTGCCACGAGAACTATCTGACGTCGCGCGACGAGGATCTGGCGCGCTACACCGAGGTGCTCATCCCGTTTCTGGTCAGCCGCCAGATCTATGCGGGCGCCGGCAAGGTGCTGCAGACGAGCCGCGGCGCGACCTTCTGCATCTCCCAGCGGGCCGAACACATCTGGGAGGGCGTTTCGTCGGCGACCACTCGCAGCCGGCCGATCATCAACACCCGCGACGAGCCGCATGCCGATTCCGAGCGTTACCGTCGGCTGCATGTGATCGTGGGCGACACGAACATGAGCGAGTACCCGACGTTCCTGAAGGTCGGCGCCACGAGCCTGCTGCTGCGCATGCTCGAAGATCCGGCCGTGGTGCTTCGGGACATGACCTTGGACAACCCGATCCGTGCGATCCGCGAGATCAGTCACGATCCGACGTGTCGGCGCCGGGTGCGCCTGGCGAACGGACGCGAGGCCTCGGCGCTGGAGATCCAGGCGGAGTACCTGAACCGTGCGTTGCGCTACGCCGACAACCATGACTTGTCGCCGCAGGAGAAGCAGGCGCTCGGCATGTGGGAGCACGTGATGACCGGGCTGGAAGGCGATCCGTTGAGCCTTGGCCGCGAGGTCGATTGGGTCACCAAACACAACCTGATCGAGTCGTACCGCGCTCGAGCCGATCTGCCGCTCGCAGCGCCGCAGGTCGCCCTGATCGACCTGCAATACCACGACATCAGCCGTTCGCGGTCGGTCTTCTACAAGCTGCAGCGGCGCGGGCTGGTCGAGCGGATCGTGACCGATGCCGACATCGCCGAGGCCGTCGAGGTTGCGCCGCAAACCACGCGGGCACGGCTGCGCGGCGAGTTCGTGAAGCGCGCCAAGGAGCGCCGCCGCGACTACACGGTCGACTGGGTGCACCTGAAGCTCAACGATCAGGCGCAGCGCACGGTGTTGTGCAAGGACCCGTTCCGATCGCACGACGAGCGCGTGGATGCGCTCATCGAGTCGCTGTAGCGCTCGCTCACCGAGCGACACGGGCGCGCTGCGGTTCCGGTGAGCGCCACCGCGGCGGTTGCGCCGCGCGTCACCCGATTCAGCGGGAGCGCCACTCGATTCGGCGGCCCGACGAGAAGAACTCCTGGCCCTCGCGCATGGCCTCGTCGGTGTTGCCGATGCCGACGAACGCCCAACCCATGTTGAGCGCCTGGCGCCGGTTCATCTCGAGGGCGGCCCACACCGACCGCACGGTCGCCTGCACCGCGTGCGACGGCGCCGACGCGACCGCCTCGGCGGCCCACCGCACGGCGTCGGTCAGTTCGTCGGCCCCAACGACCTCGCTGACCATGCCGATCTGGTGTGCCCGCTGGGCGGAGAGCCGCTCGTGGTTGCCGAGCAGGGTCATGCGCATGACCTCGCCGAAGGGCATCTTCTGCAGCATGTGGATGGGCTCGTAGGTGGCGCACATGCCGTAGGTGACGTGGGGGTCGAAGAAGGTGGCGTGATCGGCGGCGATGATGAAGTCGACCTCGCCGAGCAGGTAGAAGGCGCCGCCGCACGCCATGCCGTTCACGGCTGCGATCACGGGCTTCCACAGATCGTTCGATTTGGGTCCGATCCAGTCGCCCGGGTCGTCGAAATGGAATGGGGTGCTGCCGAGCATGGTCTCGGCGCCCTCGGGCGGCGTGTCGTCGGCTGCGGGGATGTCGCCGCGATCGAGTCCGGTCGAGAACGCCTTGGACCCCGCTCCGGTGAGCACCACGCAGCGCACCGAGTCGTCGTAGCGCAGTGTTCGCCAGATGTGGCGAAGCTCGGCCTGCATGGTCCGGTTGAAGGCGTTGTAGACGTCGGGTCGGTTCATCGTCACCCACGCGACGGCGTTCTCCACCCGGTAGTCGATCGTCTCGAATTCCATGCGCAGTTCCTAGCAGCCGCCCGCGCCGACTCGGACGCTGCCGGCATGGAGATCGGCCGCGCCTTCGCCGGCGTGCGCCGGCGCGGAGCGCTTCTCCCGGTCGGGGCGGTAACGTGCACGGCCGTGGTGCCCCGATGGTTGTTGCTCCTGGTCTGCGGGCTGGGCCTCGCGGGAGCTGGCGTGTGGGGACGCTCGGCGGCCTTGCGTCTGCGGTCATTGCGGCGTCTGCGTTCGCTGACCGACGAGCCCGACATCAACATGTTGGCCACCGGAGCGCTCGCCCGCGACGTGCACAGCGCGGGCCTGTACGTGGTGATCGCCGTGGCTTCGGGCTTTGCCGCGGCAGCGCACCCCGATCACGAGGCCGCGTGGTGGGCGTTGTGCCTGATCGCGGTGCCGGTGGTCGCGAGCCTTGCGTTGGCGCGGTATGCGAAACGCGACGCGCTGCTGTCGGACAAGCGGGTGAGTATCGAGCACCGGGCGGTCGAGCTGCTCCAACAGGCCGACGCGGCACCGAACCGGTGGGCCGAGCGGCTCGCGCCGAACACCCTCCCGCCAACGCCGGGGTACTCGGTTGGGCACGTACGCCAGGCGGGAACCGGGGTGATGTCGGGCGACCTGCTCGATGTGTACCACCTGCCGAGCGGTCGGCTGTGCTGCGTGGTGGGCGACGTGTCGGGTCACGACGTGGAGGCGTCCATCACGGCACTGCAGACGAAGTTCCTGCTGCGCTCGTATCTGCGCCGCTATCGAGATCCGGGCCAGGCGCTCGAGGAGCTGAACCGTCAGCTCGTCGACTACGAACGGCCGGAGGAGTTCGTGTCGCTGTTCGTGGTGGTGTTCGACACCGAGGCGGGCACGCTGCGGTACGCCTCGGCGGGGCACCCGTCGGTCTGGCTGTGCCAGGACCACCATGTTCGCCCGCTGCGCTCGACGGGGCCGCTGTTGATGCTCGACGGCGAGGCCACGTACCTGTCGCGGGAGGAGTCGGTGAGTGCCGGCGACGTCGTGGTCATGTTCACTGACGGACTGGTGGAGGCGCGGTCGGGCCAGCAGTTCTTCGGCGAGGAACGGGTCGCCGCCGCGGTGCGCCGTGCCAGCGAGGTGGAGCCCGCCGTGCTGTGCCGGCAGTTGCTCGACGCGGCCACCGAGTTCGCGGGCGGCCGCATCACTGACGACGTGACCGTGCTGGCTGTCAAGCGCGTCGACGGCGACTGAGCCGGGTTCGCCGCACCCGGGTTCGAATCGCATCGGAGGGTGCCGCACCGCGACAATCTCTCGATGTCCACCGACCATCAGGCACGACTCAGCGATGCCCTGGCGCGTGCGCCGAAGGGCAACCTGCACAAGGAAGCGGAGAAGCTGGCGCGGCAGGGGAAGCTGTTCGTGCGCAGGCGGATCGAGTTGCTGTGCGACCCCGGCACGTTTGTGGAGGACGGCCTGCTCGCGAACGCGATGGCGACCGACCTGCCGTCGGACGGCGTGGTGACGGGCGTAGGCGAGATCGACGGGCGGCCCGTGGCGGTCATGGCGAACGATCCGACGGTGAAGGCCGGCTCGTGGGGCGCTCGGACCGTCGAGAAGATCGTGCGGCTCACCGACCTGGCGTTGCGCGACGAGTTGCCCGTGTTCTGGCTGGTCGACTCGGCGGGTGCGCGGATCACCGATCAGGTGGAGCTGTTTCCGGGGCGGCGTGGTGCCGGGCGGATCTTCTACAACCAGGTGCGCCTGTCGGGGCGGGTGCCGCAGATCTGCTGCCTGTTCGGCCCGTCGGCAGCGGGGGGGCCTACATCCCCGCTTCTGCGACATCGTGATCATGGTGGAGGGCAACGCGTCGATGTATCTCGGCTCGCCGCGCATGGCCGAGATGGTCATCGGCGAGGTCGCGACGCTCGAGGAGACCGGCGGTGCGCGCATGCACTGCACCGTGTCGGGCTGCGGCGACAACCTGGCCGTCGACGACGCCGACGCGATCGAGCAGGCGAAGGCGTACTTCACGTACTTCCCGCCGTCGTGGCGTCACGCCCCGCCGATCTACGAAGCGCTGCCGCCCGTGCGGACCCTGACCGCCGATGTCGTGCCGGCCGAGGAGACCCGCGGGTACGACATGCATGATGTGATCGACGCGCTCGTGGACGCCGAGAGCTTCTTCGAGGTGAAGCCGCTGTTCGCGCCCGAGTTGATCGTCGGGTTCGGGTTGATGGACGGGTCGCCGATCGGGTTCGTGGCCAACAACCCGGCGGTGAAGGGCGGCGTGCTGTTCACCGACACCGCCGACAAGGCGGCACGGTTCATCTGGGCGTGCGATGCGTTCAACATCCCGCTCGTGTTCCTGGCCGACGTGCCGGGCTACATGATCGGCACCGAGGTGGAGCGCCAGGGAATCATCCGGCACGGCGCGAAGATGATCACGGCCGTGTCGGAGGCGACCGTGCCGAAGGTGTCGGTGATCGTGCGCAAGGCGTACGGCGCCGGGCTGTACGCCATGTCGGGTCCGGCGTTCGAGCCCGAGGCGACCCTCGCGCTGCCCACGGCGAAGATCGCGGTCATGGGGCCCGAAGCGGCGGTGAACGCCGTGTTCGCGAACAAGATTGCGGCGATCGTCGACCCGGCGGAACGCGAGGCGTTCGTGACCCGCGAGCGCGAGGTGTACGAGGAAGACGTCGACCTGTTGCACCTGGCCTCGGAGTTGGTGATCGACGCCGTGGTCGATTGGGAGTCGCTGCGGGTGGAGATTTTGCGGCGGATCGGCCGGGCGGCGGGCAAGAGTAGGCACTTTTCTGATCGTCGCCATGGGGTTCCGCCGGTCTGAGTCGTTCGGGCAAGATGTCGCGCGGTGCCACCAGGTGCTCGGGCGCAGCCGTTTGGGTAGGGCGTCGAGTGGTGGGTGTGGCACCGGAATGGGGTTTGTGGGATGGGGGTTGTGGGGATGGGAGCGCTGGTGGGTGACGAGACGCCGAGACGGGTGAGCGCGCCGCGGGGCATGACGCGCCGCGAGCTGCTGCGGGCGCTGGGCGTCGGCGCGCCCGGCATCGTGCTCCTCAACGGGTGCGTGCCGGAGCCGTCTCCCGAACACCCGCTGCCGGTGCACGATCAGCCCGACCCGGCGCCGTTCCTCGACGGCGTGATGGCGGGCGACCCGCAGCCCGACGGCACGATCATCTGGACCCGCGTGGCCGCGGTAGCTGATGCCGAACCAGTGGGTGTCATCTGGAGCGTCGCGACCGACCCCGAGTTCGCGACGATCGTCGCAGGCGGCACCGAGGTGGCGACCGCCGAGCGGGGCCACACCGTGAAGGTGCGGGTGACCGACCTCGCGTCCGATCGCTGGTACTGGTACCGGTTCGAGGCGCTGGGCGTCGCGAGCCGCGCCGGCCGCTTGCGCACCGCACCGGCGCTCGACGCTCAGCCCGATCGGCTGCGGTTCGCCTTCGGGAGTTGCCAGCAGCTCAACGACAGCTGGTTCGTTGCGCATCGCGCCGCCACGGAGGAGCCGAACCTCGACTTCTTCCTGCATCTCGGCGACTTCGTGTACGCGGATGATCGGGCGAGCCAGACGCTCGGCGACTACCGCAACCTGTATCGCCGGTGGCGACGCGAGCCGCTCCTGCGCGACTTCAACGCCAAGCTGCCGATGGTGGCCATGTGGGACGACGGCGAGTTCTACAACGGCGTCGATCGGTTCGGGCCTCCGGCCCGATTGACGGCCGCAAGCCGGGCGTGGTTCGAGTCGATGCCCGTGGCTGAGATCGGCGGGCGGGCGTGGCGCACGATGAGCTGGGGTGCCCTGGCGGATCTGCCGGTGATCGACGTGCGGTCGCAGCGCGACCCGGCGATCGCCGAGGCGGACCGCACGAAGGCGCCGGGAAGCGACGCGTACCTGGAGTCACGGTCGCAGTTGGGTGCCGAGCAGGCGCTCTGGCTGCGCGAACGGCTGTTGAGCTCGGCGGCACGGTGGCGCATCGTGGGGAGCGGGGTGCCGGTCAATCCGTGGCGGCTCGTGAACCTGGAGTTCCTGCGGCTGTTCCAGTCGGACCTTCCGCCGAACGCGGGCCTGTACGCGTCGGCCGACGGCTGGGACGACTACGTGGCCGAGCGGACGGGTCTCCTCCGGTCGCTCGCGGCCGAGGGCGTGCACGACACGGTGTTCGCGACCGCGCACACCCACATTGCGATGGCATCGGACCTGCGGGTCGACCCCGACGCCGGCGGGCCGATCGTGGGGCACGACCTGGTTGCGCCGTCGATGACCGCCGATCCCGATGTGGTGTCGGCCTACCTGGGCGACCTGCCTCGCGACGCGGCGCGCAGCCTGCTGCGGATCGCCGAAGGGTGGGTGCTGAACCAGAACCCCGGCATGCGACACCTGAACCTGGAAGACCAGGGGTATGTCGTGATGGACGTGACGCACGACGAGATCGTGGCCGAGTACCGCATGATCGACACGTTCGACCCGAACGCCGAGGCGGACACCGCGGCCCGCTTCCGGATCGTGCCCGGCGGCACCCGCATGGAGGTGCTGCGGCCCACGCACGCCCGCGGCTCGTTCCGCTGAGGCTCGGCCGCCCGGCCGGCCGGTCGGCCGCGTGTTTCGTCGCCGGCGCGGGCGGGTGTAGGAATGCGCCGTGCCGTGGTGCGACGAGTGTTCCCACTTCTACAACCCCAACACGTTGACCGCCGAGGGCGACTGCCCCGAGGGGCATCACGTGGCCGATCCGGACTCCGACGACGAGCCGGGCACCAAGATCCCGTGGCACTTCTGGTTGCTGGTGGTCGCGCTCGTGATCTACCTGGGCTGGCGGCTGATCCAGGGGATTCAGTGGCTGCTCAGCTGAGGTGAGGCGACGCGTCCGCCGCCGAGTTGGCGGACGTGTTCGTGACTGCGGCTACAGTGGCGCCGCACATTCCGGGCTGTGGCGCAGGTTGGTAGCGCGTCTGACTGGGGGTCAGAAGGTCGTCGGTTCAAATCCGGCCAGCCCGACCACCAAATACTGGGGTTTTCGGCCCTCCCGGACTCGGGGCCGAGGGGGCCGACTGATGCATGGAGTGATGCATCGGCCTCAGGCTGTCGGTGCTGCGGCGCCGGTCCAGTCCCTCGGCGAATGGTGCACCTGTCGCCCGCCGCCCCCGACCCACGATCGCACCGGGCTCGGTGAGTGCGGGGCCGCACACCCGCTGCGGTGACGCGTCTAGCGTGCGATCACGTACGCGAACGAGTCGCGCAGTGCGCCCGCCGGTGGCACCCCGTTGAAGTCGCGGAACTGTTGAGGTCACAGCAGGAGAGGGAGTGGGCGAGCCGTTGAAGGTGTTCTGCAGCTACCGGGGCGTGAGGGTGGAGGCGTTCGCTGGCCGCCTGCGTAACGATGGGATCGACGCGTGGCTCGACGTATGGGAGATCGTGTCGGGCGACGACGTGGTCGACCGCATGGACGTGGGTATCGACGGCTGCGACGCCGGCCTGTTGTTCATCTCGAAGGACTGGTTCGACGGGGCGTGGGCGCAGGACGAGCAGACGTCGTTGCGGTGGCGTCGGGTCGAGCACGGGATCCGGGTAATCCCGGTGATCATCGGCGAGATCTCCGGCGATCAGCTCTCTGCGGGTAGGGCTCCTGTCGAGTCCTACGACGGGTGTTCTCGACACCTCGGAGCGACCAGCCGAGGTTGGGTTCGTCGACGGGGCGACCGGTGACGTTCGTGGAGCGAGGCGTGTCGCATCGATCCGGGGTTGGTGAACACACGGTTGGATCCGCGGGCGACTCCGGCGACGATCGAGTCGTTCGGCGAGATGGTGGCCGGGGCGCTCGCGCCGGGTTCGGTCGGTGTCGCGCTGGACCGTTTGCTTGACGACCGCAAGGTGGGGGAGCGCATCGATGTGGCGTGAGTGGCCGCCCAGTGGTGTGAGTGTTGCGTTGCCGTCGGGCCGTTGGCTGTTTCGTGAACGGGTGGGGGCAATCCGACGAATGTCGGGCGTTTGCGGCGGCCTGGTCGGAAGGGCCGCAGCGCCCGATGAGGGAACGACGCTCTCCGCTGTGCTCGATGTGGAAGCCGAGTTGGGTCGCATCGAACGGGCAGTCGGCCGGGCGGAGGATGATCAGCGGGCGCAGGTGCGGTTCCTCGAGGTCGCTGATCTCTCCACGATCCGCACGGCGCTGGGCGGCAGCGACCAGTTCCACGTGTTGCACCTGTCGGCGCATGGTTCGCAGACCTCGATCGAGTTGGTGAACGAGGACGGCGCGGCGGTGCAGGTGAGCGCCGGTGACCTCGCCGACACGTTGCGGTGCGCACCGGAGGTGTGGTGCCGTTGGTGGTGGTATCGTGCTGGTCGGCGCCGGTGGCGGTGGGCGGCGGCGCTGTCGGGGCGGGGCGTGCCGCGGGTGTTGGCGATGCGGGCTTGGTCCGACGAGTACCGCCGAGTTGGCCCGCGGTGACCATCTGGCGCCGACGCCCCGACCGGGGCGGAGGCGCTCGCGTCGCTGCGAGGTGGCGGCGGTGGCCGAGTCGCCGTTCGCGCCGGTGCTGTTTGGGGCGCCGGACGTGCCAGTGACGATCGTGTGTTGGACGGCGGTGCCGACCTCGCACCGCTGTCACTGCGGCCGGTGCATCGCGCGTCGGGTCCGGTGCCGATGCTGGACCGTGAGCAGTTGATCGGCCGTCGCCGTGAAGGCCGGGCGGCGTGGCGGCTGACCGGCGGTCGCCAGGACGCTGACCGGAATCGGCGGGATCGGAAAGAGCAGCCTTGCTGGGCGCTTGATGGCTCGGTGGATGACCGAATGCGGCGGGGTTGCGGTCGCTGCTGCTGGCCGCCTCGACGGGGCCTCGCTCGCCGCGGCGGTCCTGGACGGGATCCGCGGGCGCACCGGGCCGTGAAGCGGTCGGCGTTGCGACTTGAATCGGCCAGCGGTGAGGAGCAGATGGTCGCGGTGTTGTGTGAGGTGTTGCGCGATCTGCCGTTGTTGTTGGTGCTCGACAACTTCGAGTCGAACGTGCACACCCCGGTCGACGGAGCGACGACGTTCACCGACGTGGCGACGATCGTGCTGGCCGAGCGGCTGTTGACCTCGGCCGGCGCTGGTCGGGTGTTGGTGACGAGTCGGTATCGGTTGCCCGATGTGGGTGACCTGAGCGTTGAGGTGGCCGTCGGTCCGTTGAGCGGGGCGGAGGTCCGCAAGTTGTTCCGTCGCCACACCGGGCTCGCCGCGGTGCGCGGTGATGATGCCGTGTTGGTTGATCGGATGGTTGGCGGGCATCCGAGGGTGTTGGAGTTCGTCGACGCGTTGCTCGCGGGTGACCCTGCCAAGGTAGGTCCGGTCACCGCGAAGCTCCGGCAGTTGGCGCGAGATGAGAACGTCGACCTGAGGCACGCCCACGGTTGACCGATGCCGTGCGTGCAGCGGTCCAGCTCGGTGCGCGTGACATCGCACTCGACGAGCTGATCGCAGGACTCGCACCGGATGATCGTGCGGTGTTGCGCCAGATCGCGGTGTGCAACCTGGCCGTGCCCGCCGATGAGTTGGACGCGCTCGTTCCGGGTGCCGATCCTGACGCGGTGGGGGGGTTGTGCGATGCCAGCCTGCTGGACCGCACCGGCGGGTTGTTCGTGCACCGCTGGACCGCCGAAGGCGTCCGCAGCGTGCTCGACGACAACGATGCATGGGCGGCATGTCTGCGTGCACCGGCGCGATGGCGTGGGCAACGACCGGTGTCGGGCCGAGTCGAATACGAGACCGATCTGATGGAAGCGGCACGGAATCTGCTCGCCGCTCACGACTGGGACGATGCTGCGGCGGTCGCGTCAGCGTTGGCGCAACGCATGGCAGACTCGCGGCTAATGGCACTCGCCTCGTTCGCTGGCGAGGTGGCGCGCGCCCTCCCGCCCGCCCATCAAACGTCGTTTGTGCTCGCTGACTACGAGGCCCAGGCGTTGCCGCCGCCGGTGAAACCCTCCGGGCCGTCGCCACCTGTGAACGGATCGTCGCGTCGTTTCAGAGGCGCCGCCGCGAGCCTGGCCGAGCCGACTACCAACGCGACTCTCCGTCTCCTACAACAGGCTTGGCGACCTGTATCGGGGTTGGGGCAAGGCGACAAACGCGTTACGCCTCTACCAGCAGTCCGCCGACATCCGCGAGCGGCTCGCCTCCGCGGAGCCTGGCCGAGCCGACTACCAACGACCTCTCCATCTCCCTACAACAAGCTTGCGACCTGTATCGGGGTTGGGGCAAGGCGACAACGTTACGCCTCTACCAGCAGTCCCGCGAATGAGCGGCTCGCCTCCGCGGAGCCTGGCCGAGCCGACTACCAACGCGACCTCTCCATCTCCTACGAACGCCTTGGCGACCTGTATCGGGGGTTGGGGCAAGGCGACAACGCGTTACGCCTCTACCAGCAGTCCGCCGATTTCGCGGGCGGCTCGCCTCCGCGGAGCCTGGCCGAGCCGACTACCAACGCGACCTCTCCATCTCCTACGAACGCCTTGGCGACCTGTATCGGTTGGGGCAAGGCGACAACGCGTTACGCCTCTACCAGCAGTCCGCCGACATTGCGAGCGGCTCGCCTCCGCGGAGCCTGGCCGAGCCGACTACCAGCGCGACCTTCCATCTCCTCAACAAGCTTGGCGACCTGTATCGGGGTTGGGGCAAGGCGACAACGCGTTACGCCTCTACCAGCAGTCCGCCGACATTCGCGAGCGGCTCGCCTCCGCGGAGCCTGGCCGAGCCGACTACCAACGCGACCTCGGGGCAAGGCGACAACGCGTTACGCCTCTACCAGCAGTCCGCCGACATTCGCGAGCGGCTCGCCTCCGCGGAGCCTGGCCGAGCCGACTACCAACGCGACCTCTCCATCTCCTACGAACGCCTTGGCGACCTGTATCGGGGGTTGGGGCAAGGCGACAACGCGTTACGCCTCTACCAGCAGTCCGCCGACTTCGGAGCGGCTCGCCTCGGAGCCTGGCCGAGCCGACTACCAACGCGACCTCTCCATCTCCTACGAACGCCTTGGCGACCTGTATCGGGGGTTGGGGCAAGGCGACAACGTTACGCCTCTACCAGCAGTCCGCCGACGTTCGCGAGCGGCTCGCCTCCGCGAGCCTGGCCGAGCCGACTACCAACGCGACCTCTCCATCTCCTACGAGAGGCTGGGTCTTGTGTTCCAAGACAGCGACCCGGAGACCGCCAGGAAGTACCTCGAACGGGCATCGCGATCCTTCCGGCTTCTCGAACGGGAGCCGTCGCGTACCGACTACGCCGAGACACTGGCCGTCAGTGCCTGCAGCTCGGCCAGTTCACGAACGAACCAGCACCGTTGCAACAGGCGTTCGCTCTCCTCGATCAACTGGCCAAGACCGACGCTCTCACAGCTGCTCGACGGCCGGCCTACGAAGCACTCCAGAAGCTGTTCGAGGCGTGATCGGTCGGCAGGGCGTGCCTCCTTCCCGTTCGGCGACGAGAGATGCCAGTGCTCGGTTCGCGGCCGGGTCACCTGGTTCAACGTGGCGGTGGCGAGCATGCCGAACGCGTCGATCCCGGCACGCTTCGGTTCCCGCGGTGAGTTCCCTGGCTGCACCCGCTTGGCCACGCTCATCGCGACCGCCACGACAACCGCCGCATACTCCGGGCCTGAACCGCAGCGGCCGAATGGCGTGCGATCGCCGGACCGATTCCCAGTGCGGTCGATCGCTTGCGCATTCGCCAATGCCCGCCACCGGCGTCGAGGGCGACGGAGTGGCAGTAGCTTGTCCGTCGTTCGCTGCCGGGAGGTACCGCCGTGCCCATCGTCTCAGCCTTGCTCTACCTGCATGGAGTCGGAGGCGAACAAGGCGACCAATGGCGCACGTCGCTCGATCAGTCGCTCACGGGGCTTTCCTATCCCGGCCTATCCGACTCCCAGGTCATCGCCCCGAAGTATCCCAACGGCCTCATGGGCGTGGACGACAAGTTGCCGCTTCGGCGGATAACGGTGGAGATGCCTCGCGGCGATGCGGTACGGAGGGCCCGACACGAGTGGGAGCGACGCCGGACAGCGATAGAGGCCCGGCTCGGCCGCGACGACGGCGGAGCGCACCTGCCACTCGTTGATCATGCTGTCGCGCTGGCCGCGAACGCGAAGGCGTTCGTTCAAGCACGGAACTATGTGAACGACAGGCGGATTCGTGCATGGGTTCTCCAGCGAATCCTCATGCCCTGCCGCCCAGCGGGCGAATCGCGATTTCGCGCACAGCCTCGGATCGGTCATCGCCGCGGACCTCATCCGCCGACTCCCGCAAACGTGTCCGTCGCGGCGTCGTGACCATTGGCAGTCCGCTCGGCCATCCAGCTCTTCACGTCGAGCAACTGCAGGAGCTGCTGAAGGAACCGCCGGCAAACCTCGATTGGTGGGTCAACTTCTGGTCACCGGCCGACCCAGTGCCGGCGGGAAGGGGCGCGTCCGCCCTCTTCCCTTGGATCCTCGACCAACGAATCCCGGCCGCGCGGGCCCACTTCATCCGCTCGACAACCACGCGGCCGCGACGTTCGAAGAGCGACAAGGTCGCGGCCGCCGTCGGCTACTCGTTCGGGTCACAGTCGACCGCGATCGTCCGGGCGCAGAAGAGCACGGATGTCAAGCTCGACGAATCGGAGTCGCGCTGCTTGCCCTTCGACGCCCACCTCACCCATGCACCTCGAAGGCGATACACGCCAGCGCTACTCCGAGGCACTCCGCCACGTTCAGGCCATGACCATTGAGCGGATAATCGAACGCCGAAGGTGCGAGAAGCTCCTGGTACCTACGGCGATCGCCGAGCTGCAGGTTGACCTCTTGGATCCAGGCTCTGTTACGCCCGAACCCAGGGCGCCCAGTCACTACGACAAGAAATCCGCCGTGATTCCCCTCGTGACCGTGGCAGCGACCAACCTTATCCAGCCGTTCGAGATCGACCTCCCGGAGGAATGCCACCGATGGGCCATGGAGCAGCTCACTCTTGAGATGGGGCTGGGTCGCAAGGTCGGGGCGGACCTCCTGGACTCGATGAACCAAGCGCGAAAGGCGTTGCAAGGGACCAACTGGACCAGATGGGCCGCTGTGGGAGTCGGCGCCGTACTGCTCGCGGCGACGGGAGGGCTCGCAGCCGCCGCGGCGCCGGGGCTCTACGGCGCAGCGGCGATTGCGAGCGCACTCGCCGCGTTTGGGCCGGGCGGCATGATTGGCGGGTTGCTCACCGCCGGCGCACTCCTCGGCGTCGGAAGCGGCAGCGTCGCCTATGGCCTGGCGTCGAGTAGCACCAGCGCCGAGACGGTCGAGGCACACGTCGCCGCGCAACTCGCCATGGCCATCCTGCGCGACAAGCACAAGCTCGGCCAGGACCCGAACACCTGGGCGGGCCTTGCCGCAGCAGAGATGGCCATGAATCGTGAGCTCTCGCGCCTCGTTGGGGTCTCGGACGATTCGGCGACGGTGGTGAAGGAACTCAACCGAAAGCTCGCGACGGTACGACGCGCGCTCGACTACCTCGAAGCCCGAGGTCTCGGCCGTCGAACCGCAGAACTCGAGATCCTCGCTGAGAGGCCCGCGAGCTGACCTGACCGGCGAGTCCAGCGAGCGGAACGCCCCGGCACTTGCGCCTCGGCGCAGTTCGGCCCGTCGCTGGTCGTGTGGGGGCGGCAGACTGGGTGTCGGTGCGTTGAGAGGAGTCGCCCATGGCTGGTGTCGTTCGTGAGATCTGGCGGTATCCGGCGAAGTCGATGCTCGGCGACCGGGTCGAGCGTGCGGAACTGCTCGGCCACGGGATGGTGGGCGATCGGATGTGGGCGGTGCGCGACGGCGTCCGCGGCGGGATCCGTGGCGCGAAGAAGATCAGCGGGCTGATGCGGTTGAGCGCCCGGTACCTGGTCGAGCCCGACGGCTCGCTTCCGCCACCGCCGATCGAGATTCGGCTCCCGGACGGCACCGTCACCGGCTCCCAGCAATCCGACGTTGATGCGAGGCTGTCCGACGCCCTCGGGCATCCCGTCGCGCTGGAGGCGTTGCGGCCGGCCGCCGACGTGGAGCATTTCCGTCGTGGGCGGCCCGACACCGACGATCTGCTTGCCGAGCTGCGCGGCATTTTCGGCCGCGAAGACGACGAGCCGCTTCCCGACATGGCGGGCATGCCGGAGACGATCTTCGAACACGAATCGCCGCCCGGCACCTACTACGACGTCTTCCCGATTCACCTCATCACGACCTCGTCGCTGGCTCACCTCACCGCGCTGGCCCCCGAGTCGAACATCGATGTGCGCCGATTCCGCCCGAGCGTGGTGATCGACACTGGCGACGATCCGAACGACGGGTGGGTGGAACAGACCTGGATCGGCCGCAGCCTGCGGGTCGGCACCGCGGAACTTGCGGTCGTGATGGCGTGCCCGCGGTGCGTGATGCCGACGCGGGCGGTCGGCGAACTGGCCGAGGACCGCTCCGTGTTGCGTCGAATCGTGCACGACGCGAATCAGAACTTCGGGGTGTACGCGACGGTCGTTCGGCCGGGCACCATCGCTGTCGGCCAGACGGTGCGCCTCGGCGACGGGAGAGCGACCGAGTAGCGTTTCGGCGGTTGGGGGACGAGGAGGGAACGTTGCGATGAGGCACGTCAATCGGTCATTCGGGTTGTTCATGGCGCTGGGAGCATCCTCGCTGGTCGTGACCGGGTGCCCCGGTCCGCCTCCGCCTCCGGCGCCCACGTCGATCGCCGTCACCACGACCGCCGATGTGGTCGACGCAAACGACGGCGTGATGTCGCTGCGCGAAGCCGTGATCGAAGCGGCGCAAGATGGGGCGGAATCGACGATCTCGCTCGACGGGGCCGCCGAATACGTGCTGACCCGATGCGACCTGGGTGCGCCGACCCACTCCGCCGACCAGGCGGTGTCGATCACGACCGATGACGGATCGCGTGCGACCATCCGCCAGACCTGCTCGCAGGGCCAAGTCCTTCGATTCACCGGAGGCGCGGTCGAACTGTCGCACCTCGTGGTGCGCGGCGGTCGCCTCGGCTCGGGCACGAACTGCTCGTGGCCGACCAACCCGGCCTGCAAACGCGGTGCCGGCATCGAGACGACGGCGAGGATCACGCTCACCGACATCGAGATGACCGACAACCTCGCCGACCTCGGCCCCGGGGGGACCCAAGGGGGCGCGCTCGCAGCGATGGCGGGTGCGACCATTCGTGACTCGTCGTTCCACGACAACCGCAGCGACCGTTGGGGAGGCGCCATCGTGTCGAGAGGGCCGCTCGTCGTGGAACGGTCGAACTTCGTCGCCAACCACGCACTCGAGGGCAACGCCATCGCGTCCGAATCGGGCGGCGCCGACATCACGGACACCCTGTTCGAGAACAACACCGGCGGATCGGGCGGTGCGATCGTCATACGCGGCGGCACGCTCGTGCTCGCCGATAGCGTTCTGCGCGGCAACAACTCGGGCGGCGGACCGGGCGCAGCCGTGTGGTTCGCCGGCGGGATGGCGTTGGTGCGCATCGAACGCACCGAGGTGGTCGACAACACGGGTCCGGCCGGTGCCCTGACCTCGCAAGGCGTCGCCGACTACCGCATAGTCGACTCGACGATCACCGGCAACGTCGCGACCATGGCGATCCGCGATCAATACAACGCGTCGGCCGGAGCGATCGCCATCGGCGGCCAGGCGATGGTCACCGTCGACCGATCGACGATCTCGTCGAACAGCGCTCCGGCGGGTGGGGGAGCGAACATCGATGTCGTCCCCAACACGACCACGACCTTCGCATTCACCAACTCCGAGGTGTCGGACCCGTTGGGTGGCGGGCCGAACTGCTCGCTTCGCTCGGGTTCCGCGACCTTCGCGTCGACGTATGTCTCCGACGCCTCGTGCGGCGTCGTCGGCGCCGGCTGAGCCTGGTCGATCGCCTCGGCGCCGGACGGCACTGGACGAGGCGCCGACCTGGGTCGCCGGGCTCGCGGTGGCCGATCTAGCGCTGATCTAGCGCTGGTGTAGTTGACCCAGTCGTAAATTCCGTGCAGGGTGTGCAGATGGCGGAAATCTCACGGCGGCGCGCCCTCGGCGCGCTCTCAGTTGGTGGTGTCGTCGCGGCGACGTCGAAATTCTGGTGGGCGGGCAGCCCGGTCGACGCGTCGGTGGTAGCCGGCACCGGCCCCTACGGCGCGTTGCAGGCAGTAAACGCCGACGGGCTGCAGTTGCCGGTCGGGTTCACGAGCCGAGTGATCGCTCGCACCGGCCAACAGGTTGCCCAAACCGGCTACACCTGGCACGCCGCCCCCGACGGTGGCGCCTGCTTCGGTAACGCGGATGGCGGCTGGACCTACGTGTCGAACTCCGAGGTGTCCGACGGCGGTGGCGGCGTGAGCGCGGTGCGCTTCAACGCCGCGGGCGCGATCGTGTCGGCATCACGCATCCTCGGCGGCACGCACCGCAACTGCGCCGGCGGTCCGACACCGTGGGGCACATGGCTGAGCTGCGAAGAGAACTCATCGGTCGGCCGGGTGTTCGAATGCGACCCCACCGGCAGCGCGCCGGCCGTGGCGCGACTCGCTCTCGGCCGGTTCAACCACGAGGCCGCAGCGGTCGACGCGTCCACCGGCGCGGTGTACCTGACCGAGGACGAGCCGACCGGCCGCCTCTACCGGTTCGTGCCCACCACTCCCGGCGATCTGTCGGCTGGACAGCTCTACGCAGCCGCCGTGTCGGGATCGGCGGTAACCTGGGTTGCGACCTCCGCCGCACAGCCCGATCGGCAGGCATCGACCACCGCGTTCAACGGTGGCGAGGGTGCGTGGATCCACGATCGTGTCCTCTACTTCACCACCAAGGGCGACAACCGGGTGTGGGCGCTCGACCTGCGCACCCAGACCATCCGCATCCACTACAACGCGTCCGCCGTGGCCGGCGCTGCGCTGACCGGCGTCGACAACATCACCGGCCATCGCCGCAGCGGCGACCTGTTCGTCGCCGAAGACGGCGGCAACATGGAGGTGTGCGTTCTCGCAGCGCAAGGTGCCGATGTCGTGGTGGCGCCGTTCCTGCGGGTCGCCGGCCACGCATCGTCCGAACTCACCGGTCCCGCGTTCAACCCTGCCGGCGACCGCATGTACGTGAGTTCGCAACGCGGGGCCGACGGCGTGAACGGCGTGACGTGGGAGATCAGCGGACCGTTCCGCACCGTCAACGCGACCGACGCCCTTGCGCCCGACGCCCCCGACGGCGTGGTTGCCACGGCCGCTGGAACCGACGTGACCGTCACGTGGCAGCCTGCGGCCGATCGCCCCGACCCCGGCGGAGTCGGCACCGCGTCGTACTGGGTCGTGCGCGACTGGACCACGCAATGGCTCGTCTCGGCCTCCGGCCCCTTGCGCTACGTCGACCGCGGGGTCGCGCCCGGCTCGCACCGCTACCAGGTGTTCGCCGTCGACCGCGGCAACCGCATCTCGGCGGGCTCCGCGTTTGCGACGGTGAACGTGGCCGCGGTCGACAACCAGGCGCCGAACCCGCCTTCCGGCGTGAGCGCAACGGTGGTCGGCACGAACCGTGTGAAGGTCACGTGGAGTGCGGCCCAGGACCTGCCCAACCCCGGCGGAGTGGGCGTTGCGTCGTACTGGGTGGTGCGCGACTGGACCACCCAATGGCTCGTGAGCGCGAATGGGCCACTCGAGTTCACCGATACGGCCGCGCCGAGCGGCGCGCGCCGTTACGAGGTGCACGCAGTCGACCGTGGCAACCGGATCTCCGGCGCCAGCGCACCGGCGCGGGTCACCCTCCCCTGAGCTGACCCGGCGCTCAAATCGCCTCGCCTGGCCTCATCTGTCCCGCTGCCCGGTTGTGGGTGGATCGGGCGCAGCTCGGTCTCCACGGTTGATCTGTGGAGAATGCAGGTGCTCGGGCGACGCGTATTCTCCACGGTTGATCTGTGGAGACCGGCGTGCGGCTCGAGCCCAGCGCTGGCGCCGCGGAGGGGCGTGCGGTCTCCACGGTTGATCTGTGGAGAATGCAGGTGCTCGGGCGACGCGTATTCTCCACGGTTGATCTGTGGAGACCGGCGTGCGGCTCGAGCCCAGCGCGCGCTGGCGCCGCGGTGAGGGGCGTGCGGTCTCCACGGTTGATCTGTGGAGAATGCAGGTGCTCGGGCGACGCGTATTCTCCACGGTTGATCTGTGGAGACCGGCGTGCGGCTCGAGCCCAGCGCGCGCTGGCGCCGCGGTGAGGGGCGTGCGGTCTCCACGGTTGATCTGTGGAGAATGCAGGTGCTCGGGCGACGCGTATTCTCCACGGTTGATCTGTGGAGATGGGGGGCCGCGGTGAGGGGTCAGCCGAGGTAGAGGAATCCGCCGCCCACATCGCGCACGGGCACGCCGCACGCGCTGAGCGCAGGCTCCCACGACTCGTCGACATGCGGGTCGCTCTGTTCCATCCCGTGGTCGCCGATCACGACGACAGCGGTGCGGTCGAGCGCCCCGGCCGCCTCGACGGCTTGCAGCAGATCGCCCACGCGGGCGTCGGTGTCGAGAATCGACTGACGTGCCAGCTCGCCGTGAGGGCCGCTGGCATGGCCGGCCTCATCGGTGAGCACCACGTCGACCCAGGTCAGCTCGGGCAGCGGGTTGCCGTGCGTGCCGTCCCACAACTCGACCGCGTGGCGAAACGACAGCTCGTCGACCTGCGACCCCAGCAGGTACATGGGCGACGCCGATGTGGCCTCGCGGTCGGCATGCGCCAACTCGTCGTGGCCGGGCAGGTCGGGCATGGCGCCCCCGCGCACCACGTCGAACGACGACCACGTCGCGCCGCGATCGGCGTATTCGAACAGCGCGGCGGTGAACGCGTCGGGGCGTGTGCGGTGAATCGCCTCGAACACCGTCTCGACGTCGTCGGCGATGTGGTTGCTCGACCAGAACATCTGGCCGAGGTCCAACAGGTCGGGCTCCTCGGCGGCGGCCCGGTTGAACCACGTGTTGTGGATGATGCCCGAGTGGCCGGGGTGCGCACCGGTGAGCGCCGTGGTGTGGTTGGCGAGCGTGGCGGTGGGCAGCGACGCCATCGTGCCGTGCCGATAGTGGGTGCCGCGATCGGCGATCGCCGCCAACCGAGGGGCATCGCCCGAGTCGATCACGGAGCGCAGCAGGTTCGCGTTGCACCCATCGAGCAACAGCACGACCACATGGTCGGCGCGATCCCCGGTGAGCACCCTCGTGTCCGGGGTCGCCGTCTTGGCGAGCGAGGCGTGCCTCGCCACGTCGCTCGCCCGTCGGGCCGACACCGTTGGGATGGCGATCGACGCCCAGCAGTTGCGCGACCGTCGCCGCGATGTCGACCGTTCGGGTGGAGCGGTCGACCAGTCCGTCTGCGCGCACCCCGGAGCCGGCAGCGATGAACGGGGCGCGGGCCTGCACCACGCCCAGGTTGCCGTGCTGGCCGACCATGCCACCCACGTGATGAGCTGCGGTGTGCGTGGCGATCAGGTCGGGAGCGTGGGGCGAGTCGAAGACCTGCGAGATCGAATCGAACGCGTGCGGATAGGCGTTGGTGGCGCGGTGGGGGAACAGCGCGGCCACCTCGACGGCGAGGTCGTCGAAGCGGTCGGTGGCCTGGTCGGCCAGCGGGTCGCGGCCCACGGTCGACTCCACCGAATAGGCCCACGCTCCATTCAGCGGATCGCGCCGGAACTCGACGCTGCCGTCGACCGACGCGGCGCGGAACCGGTGGTCGCCGAGCGGGCGCACGACCATTTCGACGCTGCGCTCGAACTGGCCGTCGGTCAGCGCCGCTTCGATGGCCGAGGCAGCGGCGTGTCGATCGTCATGAGTCATGCGGCGAGTGTCGCGCAGACGCGGCGCCGCGATCGATCAGACTGAGCCGATGCCATCCGACGTTCACCGCGCCGTCACGGCCACGGCACCCGGCCGGGTGAACCTGATCGGCGGCCACGTCGACTTCCACGAAGGCATCGTGGTGCCGATGGCGATCGATCGCTGCGTCACGGTTCGGCTCGATCCGCGCCACGACCGGCAACTGGTGATCGACTCCGATCTCGACGGCGGGACGCTGCGGATCGACCTGGATCGCCCAGCCGGCCTCGACCGCGAAGAGTCCGCCGGGTCGCGTGAGTCTGCCGCGTCGCGTGAGACGGTCCCCTCGCGCTGGGGTGGCCGGGAACCTGGATGGGCGCGCCTGGCCACGGCCGTGGTCGATGACGTGGCCTCGGCGGCGACGCTCGGCGGCGCATCGGTATCGATCCGATCGACGCTGCCAGCCGGCGGTGGGTTGTCGTCGAGCGCCGCGTTCGAGGTGGCGCTCGCGGGAGCGCTCATCGCTGCATCCGGCGGCGAGATCGACCTGATCAGGCTCGCCCGGCGGTGCCAAGCCGTCGAGCTCGCCGCAACCGGCGTGGAGTGCGGAATCCAAGATCAGCTCGCCGTCGCGCTCGGCGGCGTGTTCGAACTCGACTGCCGCGAGGTGGGTCGTGATCCCGAGCGCTGCGAGGCCGTCGGCCTGTTCGAATCCGGCTGCCGCGAGATCGCCGCGACCGGGGTGCGGCCCGTGTCGCTGCCCGACGGCTGCGGCGTGGTGATCGTCGACTCGGGCGTGCGCCGCACGCTCGCGGGCAGCGGGTGGGGAGAGCAGCGGGCCGAGTCGTTCCGCGACGCGGCGGCGATCGGCGTGCGCGTCCTGCGCGATGCCGGGCCTGCGCAGGTGGCCGATCGGCCCCGCGCCCGCCACGTGGTCGACGAGATCGCCCGGGCCTCGGCGTTCGCCGCGGCCGCACGTCGTGGCGACGCCGTGGAATGCGGCCGACTCATGCTCGACAGCCATCGCTCGTCGCGCGACCTGTGGGGCTCCTCGGTCCCCGAGCTCGACCGGCTGGTCGAGACGCTGATGGACGCCGGAGCGTTCGGCGCGCGCCTGACGGGCGGCGGTTTCGGCGGGTGGGTTGTCGGCCTGGTTCCGGCAGGGTTTGACGCAGCAGCAGTCGGCGGCCTGGAGGCGCGGCCGTCGCCGGGACTGACCGTGCGGCGGGCCTGACACCGGCACAGGTGGCGGCCTGGCGTGGCCAGTGAACTGCCGCCTGCGGGCCCGACACCGGCCCGGCACCGTGCCCGACACCGGCCCCACACCGTGCCCGACACCGGCTCGAAGCGGCCCGGCCAGCGCCCGGCCAGCGCCCCGGGCCCGAATCCGCGCCGGACGGGCGTCGCTTCGTCGGTAGGGTGGGCCGATGTCGACCTCCGTTGCGTCCACCGATCGGCACGACGTGCCGGGTACCTGTCACCACGATTGCCCCGACAGCTGCGGGTGGATCACGACCGTCGAGCACGGACGAGCGGTCGCGCTGCGCGGCAATCCCGACCATCCGTACTCGGCAGGGGAGCTGTGCCCCAAGGTGAACCGCCTGGTGCGCCGCGTGTACGCGCCCGACCGCATTCTCACCCCGCTCATCCGCACCGGGCCCAAGGGTGCGGGCGAGTTCGGGCCAGCGTCGTGGGACGAGGCGCTGTCGCTGGTGGCCGAACGGGTCGGCGCGGTGATCGACGAGCACGGCGGCGAGGCCGTCCTCCCTTGGAACAGCGCCGGCACGCAAGGGCTCATCCAGATGTCGAGCCTCGACCGGCCGTTCTTCGCTGCGCTCGGTTCGTCTCGCGGGGTCGGCTCGGTCTGCGGGCTCGCGGCTCGGAGCGGCTTCTCGATGACGTACGGCAGCGGGCGCGGCGCGGATCCGTCCGACCTTCGCCACGCCGAACTCGTGTTGCTGTGGGGCACCAACACACGCCTGACGAACCGTCACCTGTGGCCGGTCGTGGAAGACGCCCGGGCCGCCGGCGCCGAGATCGTCGTGATCGACCCGATGCGCACCATCACCGCGGATGCCGCCGACTGGTTCATCCAGCCCCTGCCGGGCACCGACACGGCACTCGTGCTGGGCATGCTGCACGTGCTGGTTCGCGACGGCTTCGTCGACCACGACTACGTCGCGCAATACTCCACCGGATTCGACGAGCTGGCCCGGCACGTCGCGACCTGGACGCCCGAGCGCGCCGGCGCCGCGTGCGGACTGGAGCCCGACACGATCGAGCGACTCGCCCGGCGCTACGGCGAGGCCAGCCCCGCCTTCATTCGCACGCTCATCGGGGCCGAACACCACGAGCACGGGGCCCGGTTCTTCCGGGCGCTCGGCTGCCTTCCGGTGGTGACGGGGTCGTGGCGTCACCTGGGAGGTGGGCTCGCGCGATCGGTCGGATCGTGGGCCGATGTCGCCGTCGACGACAGCGTGTTCGACGCACCGCACGACACCCGCACCTTTCACGCGGGGCAACTCGGGCGCACCCTCACCGAGGCCGACCCGGCGATCCACGCGCTGTTCGTGTGGTGCGGGAACCCCGTGGTGTCGCATCCCCAGTCCGAACTCATCCGAAGAGGTCTGGCCCGCGACGACCTGTTCACCGTGGTGAGCGAGCAGTTCCTCACCGACACCGCCGCGTACGCCGACGTGGTGTTCCCCGCCACGACGCAGATCGAGAACCTCGACGTGATCCCGGCGTGGGGCCACCTGTACCTCGGCTGGAACGAACCCGCGATCGAACCGCTCGGCGAGGCGGTGCCCAACACCGAACTGTGGCGCCGGCTCGCAGCGGCCATGCACATCGACGACGAGCGGTTCACCTGGAGCGACGAGGAGCTCATCGGCGCCGCGCTGCACGACATCGATGTGGAGGAGCTTCGCTCTACCGGCTTCGTCCGTCTGCCGCTTCCCGATCCGCTGCTGCCCTACGCCGAGGGCGGGTTCGCAACGCCTTCGGCCCGAGCCGAGCTGTGGGCGGGCGACCTCGATCCCGTCGGCGCGTTCGTGCCCGACCACATGCCGGCCATCGAGGGAGCTGATGGCCTGGGCCACGGCGAGTATCCGCTCGTGCTGCTCACGCCGAAGCTGCACGTGCGCTTCCTCAACACCACCTACTCCCGACATCACGGCGAGCTCGAGTCGGGACCGTTCGTCGAGCTCGACGCGGTCGACGCGAGCGCCCGTGGTCTCGGTGACGGCGACGTGGTGCGCGTCTACAACGATCGTGGCGAGCTGCACCTGCCGTTGCGCATCGGCGACCGAGTTCGACCCGGCGTCGCGATCGTGCCGTGGGGATGGTGGGGAGCGGCGCAGGCCGTGAACGCGTTGACCAACGACGCCGCGACCGATTGCGGCAGCGGCGTGGCATACCTCGACACCAGGGTCGAGGTCGCCCCGGTCACGCCCGCGTGAACGCCGGGCTGTGCGCGTCGGCGGGTATCTCGAGGAGCGGCGCAGCGACCTCATCGACCGTCGGGCCTGCCACCTGTGCCGCGGCATCGCACGCCGCTTGATCGAACCCGTAGACGCTCGCGGCGGTGGCGCCGAGAAGCGGCCGCAACTCGTCGACCGACCAGCCGTCGAAGCTGCGCCGCAGCGACTCGACGGTGTACGGGTAGGTGCCCTCGCGATGCGGGTAGTCGCTGCCCCACATGAACCGGTCGACGCCGACCTGGCGGATCACCGAGGCCTCGGCGGGCGAGGGGAACGACGCGCCGATGTAGCAGTTGCTCGCGAAGTACTCGCTGGGCCGGGACTGCAGTGCAGTGCCCGACGGTCCGAGCTCGCCGAACTTCCCGGCGGCGAGGGCCTCGTGCATGGAGTCCATCCGCTGCAGCGTCTCGGGGAGGCATCCCGCGCCCTGCTCGGTCATGATGAACACCAGATCGGGGAAGCGGTCGAACACGCCCGACATGGTGAGATGCCAGAACACCCGGTTCGCGAAGAACGGCGCCTCGAGCATGTACATCACCGTCGATGCCGGGTAGGCGCCGAAGTCGGGCATGCCCGACCCGCCGCCGTGGTGGGTCACCGTCATGGAGAGCTCGACGCACGTGGCCCACAGCGGGTCGTAGGCGGGGGAGTAGAGCGGCTCGATTCCCGTGTTGGGCGCAACACCGGGCAGCAACACGCCGCCGATGCCGTGATCGGCCATCCAGCGGACATCGGCGATCGCCTCGTCGATGTCGTTGAGCAGGAGCTGGCCGAGCCCGACGCGCCGGCCGGGCAGCGCGGCGACGAAGTCGCTCAACCACCGGTTGTGCGCTCGGATGCCGGCGAGGCGCAGCACGTAATCGTCGTGGGTCGTGGGCGCGGGGGCGATCACCACACCCGTCGGGAAGAACGGCGGGACCGTGTTGGGAAACACCACCTCGCCCACGATCCCATCGTCGGCCAGCTCGCGTGTCCGCCGCTCGTTGTCCCAGTTGCGGCTTCGCGTGTCGTCCTGGAGGTCGCGGAACGGGTTCTTGTAGCGGCCCCGCCAGTCGTCGAAGCGCTGATGAAACGCCGGATCGAGGTACTCGCGATAGGTCGCGTGGTTCGCTCCGGCGTGGCAATCCGACGAGATGATCGTGTAGCGCTGCGTCACGGTTCGAGCCTACGTCGAGCGCCCGGCGTCGGGATTGGCGGATCGGCGGATGGGACGCTGCGAACGGGGCTACCAGCCGCGGAATTGCGGGTCGCGGCGCTCGCCGAATGCGGCGATCCCCTCCTTCATGTCGGCCGTGGTCGCGACGAGGTCCTGGAAGATCGCCTCGTCGTCGAAGCACTGCTCGCGGCTCGACTCGAAGCTTCGGTTCGCCAGGCGTTTCGTGAGCGCGATCGCCTTGGTCGGCAGCATGGTGAAGCGCTGCGCCAGCTCGTCGACCGTCGCGTCGAGATCGGCGGCGGGGACCACCCGGTTGACCAGGCCGATGTGCTCGGCTCGCTCGGCGTTGCAGTCGTCGCCAAGGAACATGAGCTCCTTGGCTCGGTGCATGCCGACGAGGCGCGGCAGCAGGTACGCGCCGCCGGCGTCAGGCATGATGCCGCGCCGCACGAACACCTGGATGAACTTGGCGGTGTCGGCCATCACGACGAGATCGCACGCGAGCGCGAGCTGTGCGCCTCCGCCGGCAGCGGTGCCGTTGACCGCAGCGATGACCGGCTTCTCGCAGTCGAGGATCGACGCGATGAGTGCCTGCCAGCCATGGCGAATCAAGCGGGCGACCTCGCCGGCGGTGCGCTCTGGCGCGTCGTCGGGCCGGGCCGGGCCGGGCCGCTGCGCGCCGCCGAGCGCCGCGCCCGTGCAGAAGTGGCGTTCGCCTGCGCCGCGCAGCGTTACGGCGCGGACGGCGAGATCTTCCGATGCCTCGCGGAATCGTTCGGCGAGCCGGTCGCGCATGTCGCCCGCCAGCGCGTTGCCCTGCCCGGCGGCGTCGATCGTGATGCGAGCGACGCCGCTGTCCACCTGGTAGCGGATGAGGTTGTCGATATTGCGCGGTTCGGCGGTCATGACCGGCGACGATAGCGGCGGATGCGACCGGTAGGGTCCAAGCGATGGGGCCCGAACCGATCCCGGCGGCCGAGGTGGACATCACCGATCGGATCGTCGCCGATCTGGTGCGCTCGCAGCATCCAGACCTTGCGCATCTGCGCGTGAGCCGCTTCGCCGAGGGGTGGGACAACACGCTGTTTCGGCTGGGGGAGCGCTATCTCGTGCGGGTTCCCCGACGCAGCGCAGCTGCGAATCTGGTGGACAACGAGATCCGCTGGCTGCACCGGATCGCCCCGCGGCTGACGGTGCCGATCCCGTTTCCCGTGCGGGTCGGCCGGCCCGATCCGGGGCGTGGCCTGCCGTGGCGCTGGACGATCGTCGACTGGGTGCCGGGGGAGCCGCTCGCCGACGTGCCGGCCGCCGACGTGCCGGCGACCGACCGCATCGAGGTTGCCGACGATCTGGCCCGAGTGCTCGGTGAGCTGCACCGTCCGGCGGCTGCCGGTGCACCGGCGAACCCGTATCGGGGCGGGCCGCTGGCCGACCGCGACGTGATCACCCGCGAACGCCTTGGCGATCTGCGCGGCGACCTGCAAGCAGCAGGGTTGGATCCCAGCCGAATCGAACGCGTGTGGGCCGGCGCCGTTGCCGCGCCCCCGTGGTCGGGGCCGGCGCTGTGGTTGCACGGCGACCTGCATCCGCTCAACGTGATCGTTCGCCGCGGTCGCGTCGCTGCGCTGATCGATTGGGGGGATATGACGGCGGGTGACCCGGCGACCGACCTGGCGATCGCCTGGATGGCCCTGTCGGCGCACGCCCGAAATCGGTTTCGCTCGAACACGCCTTTGGCGATCGACGACTCGACGTGGAAGCGCGGGCGCGGATGGGCGCTGAGCCTTGCGCTCGCATACCTCGCTCACTCGCTCGACCATCCGGGCATGGCGGGCATCGGTGTTTCGACGCTGCGCGAGGTCTCCGGGAGCGACGGATGAGGGTTCAAGATCTGCCGCGGGCGCCGGGTACTCGCAGCGCCGGGGGGCGCAGCGTCGGATCGGGCTCCGTCGCCACGAACACGGTTGGATCGGCCGACCAGGCGGGAGGGCGGGCGGTGACAACATTGCGGTCTGTCCGGCCGACGACGGGAGACCTCGTGCAGTTCGGAGGGTCCGTTCAGCTCGGTCGCGACGAGTGCCGCCGAACGCACCATGTTCCGCTATGTCGGCTGCGTCAGCGTCGGCGACGATATGGTGCCGGGCGGATGAGCGCTCTCGCATTGTTGGATCCGGCCCAGGCACGGCCCGACAACGAGCTGCGGTTCCAGGTCGAGCGGTCGCCGTCGGAGCGATCTGCGGAGTGGGTGAGCGCCGTTCGCGTGGTGCGTCGAGCCCTTCTGACGTTGATCTGCTTTGACGCTCGCGCCGTCAACCATCGACCTCCCGCCAGTTGCGCTTTGCGCAACTCGCCAATCTGTGCCACAACCTGACCACGTTTCACGGCGGCCGCCGAGAGCGAACACGACGACCATGTCGACCGCTCCGACGACCGGGGCGCGGAGGGCTCTGTCGGGCTGTCACCGGTGCCCTCTACAGTCGACCCCGTGACAGTGACGCTCGATCTTCCCGCCGACGCGCAAGCCCGCCTCGAAACCGAAGCGTCGCGTCGCGGGATCACGCTCGACCAGCTCATCGCCGAACTCGCCGCCGAGCTTCCAGTCTCGAGGGCGGGTGGGGAAGCGAAGCACCGGCTGAGTTTCATCGGGGCTGGCCACTCCGGTCGTGGTGATCTTTCACGACGCCACCGCGAGATCCGGGCCGAGCAAACCGCCGGTCTCACCGCCAACGATTTCTGAACCGGTGCCGATCCTCGTCGATACCGGCGTGCTCCTCGGCGCGATCGACGCCGACGACGCCGCCCACACCAGATGCGCTGCGCTGCTCGACGTTCACGCCCCCGGCCTCCCCGTCCCCGTCACCGTCATCGCGGAAGCCGCATGGCAACTCGAAAACAACGTCGGGGTCGAAGCCGAAGCAGCGTTGCTCGACTCGGTCATCGCCGGTGAACTCACCGTCGTCGACATCACCGCCGCCGACTACGTGCGAGCCGTCGAGCTGATCCGCAGATACGCGGATCTCGGCCTCGGACTCGTCGATGCTTCGGCGATCGCGATCGCTGAACGCCTCAACGTCACCACCATCGCCACACTCGACCGGCGCGACTTCACCGATGTGCGCCCCGCCCACCGCGACGCTTTCGAACTCGTCCCCTGACCGCCCACAGGCGCGCCTCATCACCGGACCAGGGTCGCACCTGGTGTCACCGCCGGCTGGAAGAATCAACGCTGTGACAACGACGAGCGGGCATCGACAGCGGACGCTTCTTCTTTCGCCGCTGACGATGCTCACCCTCGTCGGAGCGACGCTCGTCGCGCCGGTTGACGCGTCAGTATCAACACGCCCCGCCGCTCAAACCGGCGTCCGCGCGATCGACCACCCCACCACGGCCGTCGTCGGGGCCGAGCAGTCCGGATCGTCAACAACCGTCGGGGTTTCCGGGCTCCATCTACGACAACTCGTGTCGGCTACCGGTGTTGCCACAGAAGACGTAGCGACGATGGGTCGGAGCACGTTCGGTGGCACGGACTCAGCGGCGAAGAACATGGGGCGGTGAGCTGACCGGAACCCGCTTGAGGGGTACACCGATGTGATTGGTCATGGTTCGCCGAACGACCTGGCCGGGATGTCAGCGAGGGAATTGGCGGCGAAGCTCCCTGGCGGGCAGAACGGTCGGCTGTTGTCCTGCCAGACGGGTTGCCCCTCGGGTACGTTCGCTCAGGATCTTGCCGACGAGATGGGTGTGCGCGTGATGGCACCCACGACAGACATCGGGGCGAGCGGATCGGGAAGGACGATTGAGATGCTCAGGGGTGAGTTCCGATGCTTCATTCCGGGGGGCAAAGGCCCCGTCCCCTGCTGATCGGGTACTGGACTGGTGAGCGAGCCGAGGGCTGGCCGTCGCCCGGTCGGTTCGTCGATGCGATGTGGGACGCTGACGAGCGGGAGATGGTTGCCGACTACCTCGATCGCGGGTTCGTGACGCGGGCGTGCATGGGGCTCTCGCCGTGCAGGCTGTGCGAGCGTCCAAACGGTGCGCTTGAGTTGAGCGACGGCGTGTACGTGTGGCCGGAAGGGTTCTCGCACTACGTACGCGACCATGACGTGCGTCCCCCGACGTCTTCGTTGAACACGTGCCCGCTGCGATCGACTGGCTTGCGGAGACCCCCTACAACGAGAGCTGGTGGCGGTCGTCCACGGATTCGCAGCGAACGCCATCGACGAGCAACGAGGCAGCGAGAGAACGAGGACCCGGCCGCGGTGATCGTTGCCCTGTCGGGCTGTCACCGCGGCCCTCTACAATCGACTTCGTGACCGTGACACTCGATCTTCCCGCCGAGGCCCAAGCCCGCCTCCAAGCCGAAGCAGCCCGCCGCGGCATCACCCTCGACCAACTCATCGCGGAGCTCGCCGACCAGCTCCCCGCCGACGGCGAGACTCCTCGGCGGAAACTCGCGTTCGTGGGGATGGGTTCATCGAAGGCAGGGATCACCCACCAGCTCGACGAGCTCCTCGCAGACGGGTTCAGGCGCGACTGATCGTGCTCATCGTTGACACAGGTGTGATCGTCGCCGCGACCGACCGGACCGACCGACACCACCAACGCTGCGTCGCTCTCCTCGAAACCGAACCCGGCCCGCTCGTCACAACCGCGATGGTGATCGCCGAGTGCGCGTACCTCATCGAGCGTGAACTCGGAGCGGCGGTTGAAGCGACCCTCTATCAAGCGATCCTCGATCAGGCGCTCCACATCGAGGACCTCACCGCGCAGGACTGGACCCGAGTCCGACAACTCGTCACCGTCTACTCCGACCTGCCTCTCGGCGGCACCGACGCCAGCGTTATCGCGATCGCAGAACGTCTCGACCAAACCCGCGTCGCGACCCTTGACCGCCGGCACTTCACCATCGCGCGTCCAGCCCACCTCCCGGCGTTCGAACTCATCCCCTGACCGACACACGCATCCTCGCCTACGGAACAGGGTCGCCCAAGGTGTCGGTACCGGCTGGAAGAATCGTGGCCGTGACAACGACGGCGGCGCATCGACAGCGGGGCCTTCTTCTTTCGCTGCTGACGCTGCTCACCATCCTCGGCGCGATCGGGTTCGGCCCAGCAGCTGACGCGTCCGCGCCAACGCGTGTCGCTGCTGAAACCCGCGTCCGTGCGATCGACCACCCCGGCCCCGTGCTCGTCGGGCGCGTTGACGCTGCATCGTCGACAGGCGTCGGGGTTTCCAGCGTCCGGTTACAACAACTCGTGTCGGCTACCGGTGTTTCCACAGAAGCGGCAGCGCGTCACGCCGAGGTCACGACGGCGATGAGCCCAACGACGCAGCGAAAGAACGGAGGGCCCGGCGGCGGGTCGTGGTCCCTGTCGGGCTGTCAGCGCAGCGCTTTACACTGGCAGCCATGTCTCTGATCGTCGAACTTTCCGACGAGGTCCTCGCCCGCCTTCAAGCGGCAGCGAAGGCACGCGGAGTCAGCGTTGCGGAACTCGCAACGGAAACGCTTTCCCACGTCCCCGCTGTCGACGGTGACTTCGCTTCGCTCGTGACATCCACGATCACCGAGCACCGCGAGATCCTGGATTCCCTCGCTGCTACGTGAGCGACCAGACCACCATCTACCTAACGCTCGCCGCATGGCTCCGAGCGCGTACCACCTGAGTCCCCGCCACCAACACCAGCGGCTGGAAGAGTCGTGGCCGTGACAACGACGGCGGCGCATCGACAGCGGGGGCTTCTTCGTTCGCTGCTGACGCTGCTCAACCGGCGGCGCGATCCTCGCGCCGCCGGTTGACGCGTCGGTCTTCGACACCGACCGCTACGGCGTCAACCGCACGCCAGCCTCGAAACCCGCGTCCGCGCGATCGACCACCCGGTAGATGCCACACGCGGCGGCTGGGCTCGCAGCATCGACCCGCTGTCGCGAACCAACCGACTGCGATCCGCGCGAAGCCGCGCGCCCTGTGGGGCTCCGGTGTCGTTGCGGGCATTCCACCGGCTGCTCGGTGGGTTCAGGGGGGCAACACTCGGGGGGGGGGGTTTTCCCCCCCGGCGGGGGGGGGGCCAGCAAACCGCCCGCCGCCCCCCCCCCCCGCCCCCGGGGGGGCCCCCCCCCCCCCCCCCCCCCCACCCCCCCCCCCCCCCACGCCCCGGGGGGGCCCCCCCCCGCCGCCCGCGGGGGCCCCCCCCCCCCCCCCCCCCCCCCCCCCCCCCCGCCCCCCCCCCCCCCCCCCCCCCCCCCCCCCCCCCCCCCCCCCCCCCCCCCCCCCCCCCCCCCCCCCCCCCCCCCCCCCCCCCCCCCCCCCCCCCCCCCCCCCCCCCCCCCCCCCCCCCCCCCCCCCCCCCCCCCCCCCCCCCCCCCCCGGGGGGGGGGGGGGGGGGGGGGGGGGCCCCCCCCCCCCCCCCCCCCCCCCCCCCCCCCCCCCCCCCCCCGTCCCCCCCCCCCCCCCCCCCCCCCCCCCCCCCCAGGGGCTCCCCCCCCCCCCCGGGGGCGGCCCGCCCCCCCCCCCCGCGCCGCGCCGCCGGCGGGGCCCGGGCCCCCCCGGTTTTTTTTGGCCCCCCCCCCCCCCCCCGGCCCCCCCCCCCCCTTTCCCCCCCCCCCCCCCCCCCCCCCCCCGCCCCCCCCCCGCCCCCCCCCCCCCCCCCCCGGGGGGGCCCCCCCCGCGGGGGGTCCCCCCCCCCCCCCCCCCGCCGGGGTTTTTGCGGGGCCCCCCCGGGGGGGGTCCTTTTTTTTTTCCCCCCCCCCCCCCCCCCCCCCCCCCCCCCCCCCCCGCGCCCGGCCGGCCTGCCCCCCCCCCCGCCCCCCCCGCCCGGGCCCCCCCCCCCCCCGGGCGGGGGGGGGGGGGGGGGGGGGGGGCCCCCCCCCCCCCCCCGGGGCGGGGGGTTCTTCCCCCGCCCCCCCCCCCCCCGGGGGGGGGGGCCCCCGGGGGGGGGGGGGGGGGGGGGGGGCCGGCGCCGCGCCCGCGGGGGGCGCTCCCCCCCCGGCCCCCCCCCCGCCCGCCGGGGGGGGCCCCCCCCCCCCCCCCCCCCCCCCCCCCCCCCGGGGGGCCCCCCCCCCCCCCCCCCCCCCCCCCCGCGCCCCCGCGGCCCCGGGGCCCCCCCCCGCAGGTGTGGGCTAGTGTCACACGCCATGCAACAGTTCTGGTCGCGCCTCGCGGTGTTCCTCGGCAAGCGTCTCGGCGTCGTCATCCTCGTGACGCTCATCCTCGTCGGGCTTGCCGGCCTTGGCATCGGACGCCTGAAGTTCGCCACGGGCCAGGACGCCTACCTGAACTCCGACGAGCGGGTCGCGATCGACAACAAGGAGTACCAGGACCTCTTCGGCGGCCAGGCGATGCTCACCGTCATCAAGATGGACAAGGGCCACACCATCGCCGAACTCTTCGACGCCGAGGGCCGGGCGAAGTTCGAGAAGGTCAAGGCCGAAGTGAAGAAGTCGCCCTTCGTGAAGGGCGTCGTCACCCCGCTCGACGCGATGGTGTTCACCGACCGGTTGATCACCGGACGCATGGAGGAGGGCGACCAGGCGCTGCCGGCGACTGAGAGCGTCGCGGGCAAGGCGTTGCTCGCCGCGGCGAGCGCCGAAGAGCCGGGGAGTCCCGGCGCCACCGCTCGCCTGGAGGATTCGACGACCACGCTCAACCGGCTCGCCGAGGTGGGAACCGACCAGACGATGGACAACCCCAAGTGGGTCGAGTTCCTGCTGTACGACAACGTGGACGAGATCCGCAAGGCGCAACGCCCGACGATGCCCGACGCGACGACGGCACAGATCATCACGCGGCTCGGCGGAAACCTCTCGCTGGAAGACGAGGGGCTCGGTGCCGACGCGCACGTTGCGGCGATGAAGAAGCTGTCGTTCGCCAACGCCGAGATCGTCACGACGGGCGCGCCGATCGTGCTGGGCGACCTGAACGACTACCTGCGCGGCGGCATGCTGACGCTCGGCGGCATTGCGCTCGGCATCATGTTGCTCATCGTCGCCCTGCTGTTCGACGTGCGCTGGCGGCTGCTGTCGATGGGAATCATCGTCGTCGGTGTGACGCTTGCGTTCGGGCTCGCCGGGTTCCTCGGCATCCCGCTCACGGTCGTCACGATCGCCGGACTCCCGGTGCTGCTCGGCATCGGCATCGACTACGCGATCCAAATGCATGCCCGCGTTGAGGAGGAGGTCATCCTTGACCGAGCGGAACATCCGATCCAGGAGAGCGCACGAAAGCTCGGTCCGGCGCTGCTGATCGTGACCTTCGACGCCATCTTCGCGTTCATGGCCCTGCAACTCGCCAAGGTGCCGATGATTCGCGACTTCGGGCTGCTGCTCGCGGTCGGCGTGGCGGTGATCTGCGTGTGTTCGATCGTGCTGCCGATGGCACCCCTCGGCTGGCGGGAGTACCACAAGCCGACCACCGGCGGTGACTTCACCGAGGGCGTGCTGGGCAAGGTGGTCGTGAAGCTCGGCAGCCTCAAGCCGGTGATGGCGATTCCGTTCGCGGTCGCCGCCGTGGCGATCTTCCTGGGCGGCGTGCTCGTCGAGAGCGACCTGGAGATGGAGACCGACCCCGTGAAGTGGGTCAACCAGGGCTCCCAGACCATCAAGGACTTCCACTGGGTCGAGCGCAACGCTGGTGCCGCCAACGAGCTCGCCGTCTACGTGACGACGAACGAGAAGCTCTCGGTGTATGACGATTCGTTCACCACGTGGGTGCACGGTTTCACGAAGCGGATCATGAACGACCCGCGGGCGAGGGGTCGGCTCCTGACGGCGTCGACCGCCGAGGCGTTCCTCGGGGACTCGCTCGAGATTCCCGGCGCCACAGACATGGCACCATCGGGCGACCTCGTGCGCCAGGCCATGGAGTTGGCGCCCGAGGACATCCGCTCCGCGACCGTGTCCGACGACGGCAAGGCCTTCAACATCGTCTACCGAACGGGCCCGGGCGACCTGAAGGAAGCGATCCCCCTGGTCGACGAGGTGCGCGGCCTCGGCGATCCGACCGTCGCAGGCCACGACACCACCATGCCCGCCGGAGCGCGAGCCGTCCCTCGGGCCTTGCGGTCGTCGGCGTCGGTCTCCTGCAGAACCTCGAGGCGAACCGCGTCGAACTGACCTACTGGGCCATCGCCTTCGTGTTCCTGTTCCTCGCGCTGCGGCTTCGGTCGATCATCCGCTCGCCCCTGTCGCTCGTGCCCGTGCTTATCGCCGTGGGCTCGTCGTCGCTGATCGCCTGGGCGCTCGGACTGCGGCTCAGCCCCATGACGGCCGTCGGCGGGCCGATCATCATCGCGGCGTGCACCGAGTTCACGTCGATCATCCTGTTGCGCTTCGTCGAGGAACGGCAGCGGGGCCTCCCACCCCAGGAGGCCGCCGACGTGTCCGCGGCCAGAACGGGCCGCGCCTTCATCGTCTCCGCGCTCACAGCGTCGTCCGGTGTCGCGGTCCTGTCGTTCAGCTCCCTGCCGCTCCTGCAGGACTTCGGCCGCATCGTGGCCATGAACGTGGTCGTCGCGATCCTGTGCGCGCTGGTCGTGCTGCCTCCCATGCTGGTGTGGGCCGAGCATCGCGGATGGGTCACTCGCGGCCTGGTGACCGTGCCCGACGAGCCGTATGTCGACACGCCGGGATCCGCACTGCTCGGGACGGACGACCCCGCCTGAGCCCTGTGTGAGACGGCCGGACCCGGACCCGGCGCGGGGTCCAGGTGGGGACCGATCACCGATCGGCGACCCACCGCGCCCGTTCAACCCCCCAGCAGGCGCTCCTCGATCCAGTCGCCGACCTCTGGTTCAGGCTGCAGCGCGCGCAGCCTCGCCAGGGCGTGCTCGCGGCTGAACCCGTGGATTCCGCGCTCGACGAACAGCATCTCGATCATCACGCGGACCACCGCCCAGTAGCCGGGCAGATCATCGTTTGCGATCCAACGCCGACACCACTCGATCGGTGGGTCGGTGTCGATCGGGCCGAGACCCCACACGAGAGCGGCGCCGCCGAGCACATCGAGGCGAAGGCAGCGCGGGCGGTCCGCTGAGTGCCCGGCGGCTCGTCGGCGGACGAGAGCATCGGCCCGGAGCGTGTCGCCGCGGAGATAGGCCGACAGTGCCAGCTCATCGAGTTCGGCGTCGCGGCCAACCGTCAGAGGCGGCGGTTCCTCGCCCACGATGATCGCCCGCATCATCAGCGCACCGCGCCCCGCCGCGCTGGCCGACAGGTCGAGCTGGAACCCGCGCAACAGCTCTGCGTGCGCCTGCGGCCGTCCGACCCACAGGTATGGCAGGGCTGCGGCGATCGCATTCGACCCCCACGTCGCGTCGCCCATCGCTCGTTGGCGGCGGGCGGCCCGGCGCCACCCAACCGTGAGGTCGGGGATGGCGTCGATGTCCACGGCCGACTGGAGGAGGAACTCGGTCCGGGCGGCGTCCTCCGCCCACCGGGTCGCGGTGCCGGTCTCGGCGAAGACGCCGAGCCAGCGGCGAATCGACGCCAGGTCACCCCGCTCGAGCGCGAAGTCGGCGCTGAAGTACGACAGGGCCGCGGTGGCGGCGCGGTCGTCCAGTTCGATGGCGGCCGCGGCGGCGTCCTCGCCGAGACGCCACGCTGCGTCCCAATCGGTGGGGTACATCGCCTCAACCAGCGTCGCCGCGTGGTGCACCCACGACCGCCGGCCGGCCCGCCGCAGCGCCACCTCGGCTCGGGCAGCGAGGCGTCCCGTCTCGATCGCATCGCGTGCATCGCGCCAGTCCAACTCGCTCGACGCGAGCGCGGCCGTTAGGAGTGCGAGCGCCTTGCCGTGCGCGTCGTCTGCCGGCATGCACGCAGCGGCCTGCAGGGCGAGGTGGCACGCCTCATCCTCGCGGCCGCGGCGGCTCAGCACCTGCGCGTGCACCGCGGCGGCCCGCGCCCACGCAGCGGAGCCCGGTTCGAGTTCGGCCAGCACCTGCTCGCCGAGGACCTCGGCGCGCTCGAACTCGCCGAGGAGGTGCGCCGCGCGGTGCGCGAGCGCCCGCGCCTGCGTGCCGACGGCGTCGGGCGCATCGAGGTGCACCGCCAGTCGGTCCCAGATCAGCGCCGGTGTTCCCGACAGGATCGCCACATCGGCCGCCAACAGGTCGAGCGATGCCGGCGCGTCGCCGAGCGTCAGCCGTTGTGCCGAGGCAGCGTGCCGCGCCGCGGTGGCGATGGCGAGCCGCGCGATCGCTTCGTGGCCCGCACGGGTGGCGATGTCGATCGCTATCGGTCGCAGGGACTCCTCGCCGCCGTCGACGGCCGGCACGGCCACTCGCACCGAGACAGCCGGCGGCGCGTCGCGCCCGACGAGCGCGCGGGTCAGCCGGGCCGCGCCGCGTGTCCGCGACGCCCCGTCGAGTGCGGCGACCGCGGTCTCCTGAATCAGCGGATGGGCGAGGCGGATCTCGATGCACCCGCTGATCGCGGTGTGGGCCGACGCGACGGCAAGTCCCTCCTCGATGAGCGCCGCTGTGTGCAACGACTCGGGCGGGCCGATCACCTCCGGCCAAAACGACAGGCCGCACTGCGCGCCGAGGTCGAGCAGGTCGCGCTGCACCCGTGGCAGGTGATCGAGGCGGTCGCTGATGAGCTCGACGAGTCCCCGTGCGCTCACGCGCCCGTCGCGGCGCAGCGCCCGGGTCGCCTCCTCGGCGTGCAACGCGTTGCCCTGCGCTGCAGCGACGATCGCGTCGCGTTCGCTTGCCGTGAGCGCTCGACCAAGGCGCGCCGTTGCGATCGCTGCGACCTCGTCGTCGTCGAGCCGGTCGAGCGCCAGCGCGGCCGCGTCGAGATCGTCGGCGTCGGGTCCGAGGTCGCGGCCGGCAGCAAGCACGACCGCTCCCCGGCACGGCTGCGCGGCGAGCTCCCCGAGCACCTCGACGAGGTCGTCATCGGCGAGGTGGACGTCGTCGAGCAGGCACAGCACCGGCGCGGAGCGCTCGATCGCGATCATGATCGCCTCGCTGGTGATCGCCCGTTCGGCTAGCGCGTGCCCGGAACGATCGACGAAGTCCGCCGACGCGGCGGCGGTGGTGGTGGTCTCGGCGCCGTCGGCGTCCCGCAGCCACGGGTCGAGCGCACGCACGTCGGTGATGCCGGGAGCACACGTCGCATGCCACACGCGCCAGCCGTCACGCATCGCATCGTCCGCGGCGGCGGCGAGGAGCCACGTCTTGCCGCCGCCGGCCGGTCCCGTCAGCCGCACCGTCGTGAGCTCGGCCGCCTCGGCCGCCGCTCGCCGCAGCGCGGCGACGTGCGAGCGAACGGCGGCGCGTCCGTCGCGTCGCGTCCCCCGTGCCGCCACTCCTGCCGCCACTCCTGCCGCCGCACCTGCGGCCGAGGCAGGCCCGACGGCGTCCCCGACCACGGCGTCGGGCGACCCCCACGATGCGGCCCGAACCGGCGCCTCGGCACTGGCCGCGAGCGCGGCGAGAGCCGCGCTCAGCGCGCCCATCGACGGCCGGCGCGCCGGGTCGGGATCGGTGGCCGCGTCGCACAGGTCGCGCAACGCCCCGGCCGACGGAGAGCCGGGACCGAGCAGCGACGCGAGCGTGGCGCCGAGCCCGAATACGTCGGTCGCGGGGCTCGGCGGGGCGCCCCCGGAGCGCGCCTCGGGAGGGGTGAAGCGCGGCGTGCCGACCCAGGCATCGAGCCCGCGCAGCGTGCCGTCCAGCACCACGCCGTCGGCCACCGCCGAACCCCAGTCGATGAGCGCCGGCACGTCGGCAAGGACCACGTTGGCGGGCGTCACGTCTCGATGCACGACCCCGCAGCGATGAGCGGCATCGAGCGTCTCGCCGACGTGCGCGCCCATCGCGGCGATCTCGTCGGGCCGCAGTGCTCCGGGAGCGAGCGTCGCCGCCGACTCGAAGGGCAAAGCCCGCAGCGCGATCCACGGCTCGCCGAGCTCATCGCCGACCGCAACGAGGCGTGATATCCCCGGGATGCCATCGAGGCGCTGCAGGATCGAGGCCTCGCGAACGAATCGGGCGCGCCCGAGGGCATCGGCGCCATCGGGCAGGCGCTTGAGCACTACCCACCGGCCTTCTGGGTCGGTCGCGAGCCACGTGCGGGACTGGCCGCCCCCGAGGCGACGTACGGCGCGGAACTCCTGTGCGCGCTCGCCGGTCGCCTCGTCACCCTCCACTGGCCGCGACGCTACCGCTGCGCGGCCAAGCGACGGTCTCGTTGCCCCCTATCGCTTGAGGGGCGCTGCCGCGGCGTAGATCGCTGCGGCCAACGTCGCCGCACCGTAGATCGCTCGTTTCACGCGGTCGGTGGGTCGCATGCTGCCTCCTCGGAGTCGTCCTGCTCGCGGTATCGATGCCGCGGAGGGCCCAACTGAATGGGTGATTCCGCCCAGCCGCGTGGCGCAACGGTCCAGCGGGCCGCGTTTGCGGCCGATGAACCGATGTGATCGTGCTGGGCGCAGGCGTGTTCGTCGGGTTGATCTCGGCGATGCTGAACGGTGCGGCGTCGAGCGCGCTCGCCCTGCGGTTTGCGCGCCCGGCGTTGGCGTGGCTCGCGGTCGGCTGCCAGCTCGTTGCGGTGTGGTTGCCGGTCCCCGACGGCTTCGCTCGCGGCATCCACCTCGCGAGCTACGCGCTGATCGGCGTATGGCTGTGGACGATCCGGCGACTCGCCGGCGTGGCGGTCATCGTTGCCGGCGCGCTGACGAACTCGGCTGCGATCGTCGCCAACGGTGGGGTGATGCCGGCGTCGCCGGCGGCTGTGGCCTCGGCCGGGCTTCGGATCGGCGGCGAGTTCTCGAACTCGCGGCCCGTTGACGGCGCACGCCTGGCGCCGTTGGGCGACGTGCTCGCCGTCCCGGCCGGATGGCCCGGCGCAACGGTGTTCAGCCTCGGCGACGTGCTGATCGCCGCCGGTGCGGCGTGGCTACTGTGCCGGGGCGGGGTGCGCTGGAACGCCGAGGGGCCTCATGGCGAATCGTCGAAAGAGAGGTCAAAGACGACGGAGACTGTGACGGTCGCCTCGACCGAACCGGGCTGCACCTGCGCGTCGTAGGCGGCGGTGCGAGCGAACACCGGCATCGGGGAGGAACCGGCGCCGTCGCTCACCGAGCGGAGCGGTCCCAGCGATGCGCCGTGCAGCCGGGCCAGGTGCGCGGCGGTGCGCGCCGCGTCGGCACAGGCGAGCTCCCGCGCTCGGTCCTCGACCGGCAACGGATCGGCGAGCGCGAACTGGACCCCGTCGAGCGTCACGTCGTCGCCCGCGCCGGCAACGGCCGCCGCGATCACTGCGTCGACCCGATCGATCTCGCGCACGCGCACCGACACGGTGTGGCGCACGCCGTAGCCCCGCCGCACCGGCACGCCGTCGCGGTAGTCGTCGACCGGATGGATCGAGAGCGACGACGTCTGCAGGTCGGCCGGAGCGATGCCCAACTCGCCGAGGGAGGCGAACACTCGCGCCGCTCCCGCCCGCGCTGCTGCGGTCGCGTCGGCGAGTGCAGGTCGGGTCACGTCGACGCCGAGGGCGATCACCGCCAGGTCGGGGGCGGCGCTCACCGAGGCCGAGGCGGTCACGCTGACGGTTCGCCGGTCTGTCACCGTGGCGATGCTACCGGTGGGACCCACCCGAGAACTTGGGGTCGCGGTGGGACGGTCTGCGACAATGTGCGCGCCCGCAACGAGGCGGGCGAACCCACCTGCGGTGACCGCCCTCCCCGGAGCCCAGGCCACCACGAGAGGAGATCGTGTGAACGACGAGCAGTTGACGAAGGTCCGTGGCGATGCCGGTTTCATTGCGGCGCTCGACCAGAGCGGCGGCAGCACGCCCAAGGCGCTGCGCCTCTATGGGATCGAGGAAGACGCGTACGACGGCGAAGAGGCGATGTACGACCTCATCCACGCCATGCGCTCGCGGATCATCACGAGCCCGGCGTTCAACGGCGATCGCATCCTGGGAGCGATCCTGTTCGAGATGACCATGGACCGCGAGGTCGAAGGCCAGCCGACAGCGCAGTTCCTGTGGAACGAGAAGGGTGTGGTGCCCTTCCTCAAGGTCGACAAGGGCCTCGAAGCCGACGCCGACGGCGCGCAGGTCATGAAGCCGATGCCGGATCTCGACGCCCTGTTGGCGCGGGCGAAGGACAAGGGCGTGTTCGGGACCAAGATGCGTTCGGTCATCAAGGACGCCAACGCCGCGGGCGTGAAGGCGGTCGTCGACCAGCAGTTCGAGGTCGGCCGTCAGATTCTCGCAGGCGGGCTCATGCCGATCATCGAGCCCGAGGTCGACATCAACTCCTCCGACAAGCCGGGCGCCGAGGCGCTGCTCAAGGCCGCGTTGTTGGAGCAGCTCGGCCGTCTCGGCGACGACCAGGTGATGCTCAAGCTGACCCTTCCCGACGCGGACAACTTCTACGCCGAGGTCATCGCGCACCCCAACGTGTTGCGCGTCGTGGCGCTGTCGGGCGGCTACACCCGCGACGAGTCGAACGCTCGCCTGTCCCGCAACGCCGGGATGATCGCGAGCTTCTCGCGAGCGCTCACCGAGGGCCTCACCGCGCAGCAGACCGACGACGAGTTCAACTCGATGCTCGACGGAGCGATCCAGAGCATCTTCGACGCGTCGAACACCTGACGCTACCCAGCCGCAGGCTGATCACGGTTCGGTTCGGCCCACCGAAAGGTGGGCCGAACCGCGTCGTACCGCTGCCGGCCGGGGCCGCCCGCCGGCTCAGCCGCCGATGTCCTGGGCGTACAGCTTGAGCTCGGCGTTCACCTCGGCGTCGGCCTTCTCGAGCGATTCGCGGGCGTCCTTGTCGTCGAGCAACGCCGAATCGAGCGCCTTACGCAGCGACGTGCGCATCTCGGTGTACGGGCCGATGATCGGGCCGGGGAACGACGAATCGACCCCGCTCTCGAGCACGTCGTAGGCCGCCTTCTGCCAACGACCCCCGAGCGATGACGTGAACGCCGTCTGCAGCGCCGGCTCGTCGACGGTCGCCCGGAACGCCGGAGCGTTCGATCCGCGAATGGTCCACTCCGCCTGATTCTCGGGACGGTTGAGGAACTGCACGAACTCCCATGCCCCGGCCTGCACGGTGCGCGAGTTGGTGTTCGGGAGGTACCACACGGCCCCGCCGACCTGTCCCTTGCCGGAGGTCTTGATGCCTGGAATCGGCCCCGCCTCGACCTTGAGGCCGAGCTGGCGCGTGTCGAAGCCGGCCGGAAGCTCGACCTTCAGCTCGTCCTTGAGGCGTTCGGCGTCGATCGTTCCCTCGATGACGCCGGCCACCGTCGTTGCTGCGGACGACGACTCCACCACGATCGACGACTGCTGCTGCGCCATGGCGAGCATGTGGTCGACCTGACCGGGCGTGCCCGCGACGACGTCGATCAGGCCTTCGCGTTTCATGCGCTGGAGCTGCTCGAGCAGCTTCACCGCGGGTTCGCTGGCCAGTTCCGACGTCGTCGCCACCCCGTCGCGCCCGTTCCCTTTGTCGACCAACTCCTGGCGGATGCCCGACATCCACCACTCGAATACCCATGGAGCGGTGGTCATGACGATCGGCTTCACATCGGGGAGCGCTGCCTTGATCGCCCGAGCGTCCTTCTCCATCTCGTCGATCGTGGCCGGCGCGACGCTCGGATCGAGCCCGGCCGCCTCGAAATGGGTCTGGTTGTAATAGACCAGCGCCGTGAAGACGCCGAACGACACGGGGTAGAGCGTGCCGTTCATCTCGTACGACGACTTGACGATCGGCAGCAGGTCGTCGAACTGCGCCTTCACCTCGGGGTCGCTGTCGATGCACGCCTGGGCGGGGCTGAACAGGCCGCTGTCGGCCGCCCACCTGGTCTTGGTGTCTTCGAGCGTGACGAGCCCCGGAAGCTCCTTGTCGACTGCGGCTTCCTCGACCTTGGACTGCAGCTCCTCGAAGGTCGAGCCCTGGAACTGGCCGACGACCTTCACCCGCTTCTGACTCGCGTTGAACGCCGCGATCTGTTCGTCGAGGATCTTCCCCGACAGCGACGCGTAGTTGTGCCAGATCGTCACTTCGACGCGCCCGTCGGCCGTGTCGAGCGCACCGATCGGGCACGACTGCTCGGCCGACCCCGTGGCGGCGTCGTCGCTCCCGCCGCATGCGCTCACGGTGACGGCGAGCGCGGCGGCAATCGCAATCGCCCCGCGTCGTGCCGTTGCCTGCGGGTTACCGCCGGACGGTCGTTGTCTCATGGTCTGCTCCTCGGATGTCGATGCGCTGCGTTTCGGTGCCCGACCCCTCGGGCGACGGATCAGCCCTTCACCGCGCCTGCGGTCAGGCCACGGATGATCTGCTTCTGGAACACGATCAGCAGCGCGAGCACCGGCAATGCGCTGATGATCGCTGCGGCGACGCCCACGTTGATACGGTCTGGCTGTTGAATCGTGACCCGACGCAGCACCAGTTGCAGCGTCGACCATTCGGGCTTGATGGTGATCGCCTGCAGCCACAGGTAGTTGTTCCAGGCGGACAGCAGCGTGATGAGGGCGAGCGAGCCGATCGCTGGTCGGTTCAGGGGCACGACCACGCGGCGCACGAACGCGAAGTGCCCCAGTCCGTCCAGCGTTGCTGCGTCGCGGAGCTCAGGCGGTAACCCGCGGAAGCTCTGGCGCAACAGGAAAATGCCGAATGCAGAGGCGAGGAACGGGGCGGTCAGGCCCTGCACCGAGTCGAGCCAGTGGAACTCGCGGATCGTGCGGACGTTGGCGACCAGCGTGACCTCGATGGGCAACAGCATGGTGGCCAGCACGACGCCGAACAGCAACCGCTGGAACGGAAACCGCAAGAACGCGAACGCGTACGCAGCGGCGATCGAGGTCGCGAGTTGTGCCACCGTGATCACCACGGCGATGGCGACCGTCACGAGCATGGCGCGGCCGAGGCCGCCCTCGCGCCAGGCGTCGCCGAACACCCCCAGATCTGCGTTCACCGGAAGGAACGGCTGGCCGGCTTCGATGTACTCGAACGGCGGCGAGACGGCCCGGACGATCGTCAGCCAGATCGGGAACAGCACCAACAGGCTGAGCGCGGTCAGGGACACGTAGCTGACGGCGTCGGATAGGAGCTTGCGGGTGCCGGGAGCGTTGCGTTCAGTCGCCATAGTGCACCCGCCGATTGAGGATCCCGATCTGCAGCATCGTGACCACGAACGTGAGGCCGAACAGGCCCAGCGACATCACGGCGCCCTCCGAGATGCGGCCGGGGCTGCGCCGCTGGAAGATCTTGAACACCAGCGTTTCGGTGCTCGCCGCCGGCCCGCCGCTCGTGAGGAGCTCGATCTGGGCGAAGGTCTGGAACGCCCCGACCATCAGCACGACCACGAGAAACAACAGGGCGGGCGAGATGAGCGGGAGGATCACTCGGAACACGCGGCGCATCGGTCCGAACCCGTCGAGTCGGGCCGCCTCGAGGACCTCGTCCGGCACGCTCTGGAGCGCAGCGAGCACGATCACGAACGTGAGCCCGAGGTTCTGCCACGTCGACGACAACGACACGCCGAACAGCGCGCTCGATCCCTTGCTGAGCGACAGCCATGAGACGTCGCCGAACCGTCCGACCTTCGGGTTGACGAGGGAGAAGAACACGACCGCGGAGACCGCGGCCGACGACGCGATCGTCGACGAGAAGATGGTTTGGAAGACCTTGATGCCGCGCAGCTTGCGGTTCGCCGCGAGCGCCAGCGCGATGCCCAGAACGAGGCCCGGCGGGACGGTGTAGAGGATGTACTTGACCGTGATCCACAACGCCGAACGGAACTCCTCGCCGCCGAGCACCTTCGTGAAGTTTGCCGGGCCCCCGCAGACCTCGCCGTTGCCGAAGCGGCTCGGCCGGTAGAGGCCGTACCGAACCAACTGGGCGAGGGGGTAGTACGCGAAGACCGCGAAGATCACCAGCGAGGGGAGCAGCAGCGCGTAGGCGAGCAGCGCCTCGCGGGCGCGGACGCTGAGTTCGGAGCGGGGTCTGGCGCGGGATCGATGCTCGGTCGGCAACCCTTCGGCGGCATGCTCCATCGGCGCGGAGCATAGGGCGGCAGGTGACGGTGCGGCATGGCCGGCGTCGCCGGCGTCGGGACGATCCGCGGGTGCGGAGCGCGGAGCGCACGGTCCGCAAGGGACCTGCATCGAGATGATTCCGCGAAGGCGCGACACTTGACAGAGTTCGATGCCTGTTGCAGGCTTCCGGGCCGTGATGCGGGCGTGACGGCGAGAAGGCAGGAAACCCCGCGCTCGGCGCGGGCACTGCGGTGGGACTGCGAACGCACGGATCACCGACTGATGGTCGCCGTCGACGGCGTGATGACCGCGTCCAGCGGCGCGCGATTGGCGCGGGCCGTGCTCGCCGAGATGGACGACGAATCGGTCATCGAGCTCGACCTCCGTCGCGTGGTCTCGGTCGACGACGGCGGTTTGCGGTCGCTGCGAACACTCGCCAGCCGGGTCGAGTGGTTCGGCGCTCGGACCATCGTCACGCACGAGTCGGCGCAGCCGAACGTCGATCTCGCCGAGTGGACGCCGGTGGCCATCGCCGACTGACCGTCCACTCAGCGCTGGGGGAGCGGCGTCGCTGCGGTGTCGATCTGCGCCGCGAGGTCGCTGTATGCGGCTGCGAGCTCGTTTCGCTCGTCGACTCGCCGGTTGAACGCCTCGACGGCTTCGCGATGGCTGCGCAGTGCGCGGTTGTACGCGTCGACATCGGCATTGAAGCCGCCCACGGCGGCGTTGTACTCGTCGATCCGCCCGCTGTCGGCGAGCGACTCGAGGTCGGCTTCACGTCGCGCCAGGTCGGTCGACCGGCTGTTCAGGCGAACCTCGGCGGCATCGAGGGTTCGGCGTTCGCTCTCGATCCGGTCGTCGAGCTCCTCGACTCGCCGGCGCAGGTCGTCGAAGGTGGCAATCGAGCTGGTCGCCAGCGCGACCACCGCGGCGCGATCGGAGAACCAACGGCGGTAGTGCTCCTCCAGCACCGGCGACAACCCGCTGAGCTCGGTGCCGAGAATCGAGTGCAGCTCGTTCGGCACCACTGACGGGTCTTGCGCTCGGTAGGCGTCGACCCGCGCCCGGAGGTCCGGGTCGGCGCGGATCTCGAACTCCGCGACGAGCTGCTCCGTGAGCCGGTCTCGTTCGGCGGGCTCCAATGTGGCCCACGCCGCGTGCAGCAACTCGTGAGCAGTCGTCGTCTCGACCATGCCGTCGAGGCGCGGGTCGGTCACGCCGAGCACGGTGATCGATCCTGGGCTGTGGCAGCCGAGCACGTTCAACTGCAGATCGAGCGTGCAGGTAGCCCCCAGCTGGCTTCGATCGACGAGCTTCGGCGACGACCGGGCCAGCAGGGCGCTGCCCTCCGGCGTGAGCCCCAGCCGGGCCGCAATCGCGTCGAAGGGCGAGGCGAGGGGTGGCGGCGGAGCCGTGGTGGTCGTCGCGACCTGCGTTGTGTCTTCCCCGGGGGGCGCGGGGCTCGTCGCCGTCGTCGCGCCCGCCGCGCCGGGACCGGCCGCGGTGATTCGGCCGGGTGCGCGGGCGCACGCCCCGAGCGCAAGCACCCCCAGCAGCAGCACGGCGCACGCGCGCAATGACACGGCGTTGGCCGCGACGCGTCCCACGGTCGAGCGGCCGGGATGTGAGCCGCGGCGGCGAGTGGGCGAACGAACTGATGGCGACACTGGCCGCAATTGTGACTCGCCGCAGCGAGCGGGTGGCAGTATCTCGACGTGGCACGTGCGATGACCGAACTCGAACCGATGTCCCTCGAAGCGATCGCAACCGCGCCGGCCCGGCTGTCGACCGCACGGGTGCTGCGGGCGACGCCCGAGGCGGTCTTCGATGCGTTCGAGGACGCCACGAGCTGGCCGCGGTGGGTGCCGGTCATCGCCTCGGTGGTCTGGACCTCCGAACTTCCCCCACGCGTCGGCTCGACGCGCACGGTGCGCATGCGTGGCGGCATCACCGCGGAGGAACGATTCCTGGCGTACGAGCGCGGCCGGCGAATGGCGTTCACCTTCGAACGGGCGACGATCGCTGGCCTCCGCTCGTTCGCTGAGGACTATCGCGTCACCGATGTGGGGCTCGGCCAGGTCCGGGTGGAGTGGACGATGGCGATCGTGGCCGACGGCCCCGCTGCTGCCGGGCTCGGCCCGTTCACCCGGTTCGGGTCGGCGGGCCTCGCCTGGTCGCTGCGCCGCCTCGAGCGGCTGCTCAACTCGTAGGCGGCCGGCGGTCGCGCATCGGGGACCTTCGGCCCTGGCCTCGCGTGCGCTGCGGTCCCATGGTGTGCGTGTGGTGGTGTCGGCTGAGTTTCCTTCGCGTCGCCTGCGCATCGGGCGTCATCGTTTGGCGTACGACGTTTTCGGCCCCGAAGACGCGCCGCGCACGCTCGTGTACCTGCATGGCCTGCTGCTCGACTCGGCGATCAACGTGGGCATCGCCGAGGCTGCGGCCTCGCGCGGCGTGCGGGTGGTCGTGCTCGACCTGCTCGGCCACGGCCGCAGCGACCATCCCCTGCACGCGTCGGACTATCGGATGGACCGCTACGCCGACCAGGTGGTGGCGCTGCTCGACCACCTCGGCCTCGACCGGGCCGTGCTGGGCGGGGTGTCGCTCGGCGCGAACGTCAGCCTGTTCGCAGCGGTCGCGGCGCCCGAGCGCGTCGAGGGTCTGGTACTCGAGATGCCGGTGCTCGAACGAGCCGTCCCGGCCGCCGCCGCTGCCTTCGCTCCGGTACTGGTGGCCACGCAGCTAGCGGCTCCTGTACTCGACGCCGTCGCCTGGTGCGCAGGGAAGGTGCCGCCCACCGGATTCGGCCCGCTCGACAGCGTCGTGCGCAGCGGTGCCCGCTCGTCGGCATCGACCGCTGCGGTCCTGCACGGGATTCTCGTCGGGCCGATCGCCCCGACCATGGAGCAGCGGGCGTCGATCGTCGCGCCGACGCTGGTGCTCGCTCACCGCAACGACCTGATCCACCCCTTCGACGACGCGGTGCGGCTCGCCGCCGTGCTGCCCAACGCCGAACTGCTCCGCACGTGGTCGTCGGTCGAGCTGCGGCTGTTTCCGAGGCGGATCATCGGCCGGGTGCTCGACTTCGTCGACGACCTGCCCGACTCGCCGTCGGCGTCGGTCGTCGAGGGCGGCGCCTGATGGAACGGCTGTCGACGCTCGACGCGGAGTTCCTTCATCTGGAGGACGACGGCGCTCCGATGCACATCGCCGGGGCTTGTCTGTTCGACGGCGAGGCGCCGACGCTCGACGAGATCCGCCTGCTGATCGCGTCGAAGCTCCACCGCATTCCCCGGTACCGACAGCGCATCGAGCGCGTCCCCCTGGAGCTCGGTCGGCCGCTGTGGGTCGACGACGCGTCGTTCGACCTCGCCGACCACGTGCGCGAGGTCGAGGTTCCCGCTCCCGGCGACGATCGGACGCTCCGTCGTCTCATGGGGACCGTCATGGCGCAGCGTCTGCCGCGCGATCGCCCGCTGTGGGATGCGCTGCTGGTGACCGGTCTGCGCGGCGACGGGCCGACGTGGGCGCTTGTGTTCAAGGTGCACCATTGCATGGTCGACGGCATCGCTGGGGTGCAGTTGCTCGAGGCGCTCCTCGACGTGTCGCCCGACGCGACGGTGGCGTCGCCCGAGCCGTGGGAGCCGAAGCCTGAACCGGGTGCCCTCGATCGGGTTCTCGACGCATGGGGCGGGTTGGTGGACGACGCCGGGGCGCTTGCCGCGTCGGCGATCGGGAGCGTTCCGGCGTTGCTCCGTGATCCGCTCGGGCTGCCGCGGTCGCTCGGTTCGATGGCGGGCGGCCTGCTCCAGTTCGCCCGGATCCTGCCAGCGCCGCGACCGGCGTCGATCGAGGGATCGGTCGGCCGTGGTCGGGTGTGGGCCCATTCCTCGGCGTCGCTCGAGGACGTGCGCGCCGTGCGCCGATCGTTCGGCGGCACGGTGAACGACGTCGTCATGGCAGCCCTGTCAGCTGGCTACCGCGAGCTGTTGGCGGCGCACGGCGACGACGTCGAGCACCTGTCGGTCCGATCGATGGTGCCCGTGTCGGTTCGCCGCGACGATGGCCAGGGCGTTCCCGACAACCGGGTGTCGACGCTCGTGTGTGAACTGGCCGTGCACGAGGTCGACCCGGTCGCCCGGCTTGAGTGCATGAAGCAGCGCCTGGCCGCGGCGAAGGCGTCGAACATGGCCGAGGTGGGCGAGGCCGTCACGGCGCTCGGCGACGTGGTGTTGCCGGCGGTCGTGGGAAGCCTGAGCCGTCTGGCGCTGCGCTCGGAACACCTCGTGCCGCAGCGTTCGATCAACACGGTCACGACCAACGTTCCCGGCCCGCAATTCCCGCTCTACTGCCTCGGCCGCGAGCTCGTGAGCTACCTCCCGTTCGTCGGGATCAGCTACGGCGTGCGCGTCTCGACGGCGGTGCTGTCGTACAACGGCAGGCTCTTCTTCGGCGTGACCGGAGATCGTGACACCGTGCCCGACGTCGCCCGCATCGCCGACCGCGCGGCGGCCGAGATCGCGGAACTCGCCGCGCTCGCCCGCAGCGAGTGACCGACCCGCTCGGTCAGCGGGGGAGCAGGCCGATGGCGCGCTGCGCCCGGTCGAGCACCGTGGCCGCCTGCGACTCGGCGCGTTCGGCCCCGACCCGCAGCACCCGCTGCACCTCGGCCGGGTCGTCGCGCAATTCGGCGTAGCGGGCCTGGATCGGTTCGAGCACCGCGATCACCGCCTCGGCACAGTCGGTCTTGAGCGGGCCGTACTGCGAGTAGCGCTCGGCGAGCGCGGCGGGATCGGTCCGGGTTGCGGCGCCCAGGATCGACAACAGGTTCGTCACGCCCGGCTTGGTGGCGGGGTCGTAGCGAACCTCGCCGTCGGAATCGGTGACGGCACGCTTGAACTTGCGCAATACGGCCTCGGGGGCGTCGGTCACCAGGACCGTCCCCTGCGGAGACGCCGCCGACTTCGACATCTTGTTCGACGGCTCCTGGAGGTCCATCACCCGTGCCCCCGCGGTGGGGATCGAGTGCTGGGGGAGCACGAACGTGTCGCCGTAGCGACGGTTGAACCGTTCGGCGGCGTCGCGGCACAGCTCGATGTGCTGCTTCTGATCGTCGCCGACCGGCACCTTCTCGGTGTCGTAGAGGAGGATGTCGGCGGCCTGCAACGCCGGGTAGGTGAACAGCCCGGCCGACACGAAGTCGGCGCGCTCGCGTTTGTCCTTGAACTGCGTCATGCGGCTCAGCTCGCCGAACGACACGGTGCATTCCATGATCCAGCCGAGCTGTGCGTGCTGGGGGACGTGCGACTGCACGAAGAGCAGGCACCGTTCGGGGTCGAGGCCGCACGCCAGCAGCAGCGAGGCCAGCGCCAGGGTGCGCTCGGCCAGCTCGCCGGGGTCCTTGGGGATCGTGATCGCGTGCGAGTCGACGATGCAATAGATCGCCTCGTCGTGATCGAGGTCGCGCACCCAGTTGGTGATAGCCCCCAGGAGATTGCCGAGGTGGAGGTCGCCGGTAGGCTGGATTCCTGAAAACACGCGTGCCACGGCCGGGATGGTAGCCCGGGTCAATCTGAATCACGCCGTTGTAATTCGCCGGTCGGCGTCGATACCATGGCCCCCGTGACGATCGAGGTGCAGACATCGGTGTTCGAAGGTCCCTTCGATCTGCTGCTCCATCTGATCCTGCGCGATCAGGTCGATCTGTACGAGGTGAACCTCTCATCGGTGGTCGACGAGTACCTGCGGGTGCTCGAGACGCTCGAACACCTCGACCTCGAGGTCACCACGGAGTTCCTGCTGATCGCCGCCACGCTGGTGGAACTGAAGGCGCGTCGGCTCTTGCCCGGCCTCGACGACGGTGACCTGGACGAAGAGCTCGCCCTCTGGGAGGAACGCGACCTCCTGCTCGCCCGGCTGGTGGAGTGCAAGACGTTCAAGGACGCCGCACGAGAGCTCGCCATGTTTCACGATCGGGCCACGCGGCGATTCGCCAGAACGGTCGGCCCCGACGAGCGCTTCGTCGATCTCACGCCGGACCTGCTCGCGGGGATCGGCCCGCTCGACCTGCGGGCGGCGTTCCTGCGGGCCACCGCACCCAAGCCCGTCCCGGCGATCGACCTGTTCCACGTCGCGGCCGTTCGTGCGTCGGTGGTCGATGCCGTCACCGAACTGCTCGACGAGATCCCCCGGCTCGGCCGCGTGTCGTTCCGACGGCTCACATCCGGGTGCGTGGAGCGCGTCGAGATCGTCGTTCGTTTCCTCGCCGTGTTGGAGCTCTTCAAGCAGGGCTACATCGACGTGGCGCAGGTCGAGTCCTTCGGCGACATCCAGATCCGCTGGATCGGTGGGGACGGCGTGGACGCCGATGGCGTGCTCGTCGACGCCTACGAAGGCTGAGATGGAACCGATCGACCGCGAGGCGCGCCGCGCGATCGAAGCGATCGTGATGGTCGCCGACGAGCCGGCCGAGCCCACGATGCTCGCACAGCTCATCGAGGTGCCGGTCGAGCGAATCGACGCACTGTGTCGAGAGATCGCCGACTCCTACGACGCCGAGGGCCGCGGATTCGCGCTCGTGAAGATCGCCGGCGGCTGGCGTTTCGAGAGCCGCGCCGAGCTGGCCCCGTACGTCGAGCGCTTCGTACTCGCCGGCCAATCGACCCGCCTGTCGGCCGCAGCCCTCGAAACCCTTGCCATCGTGGCCTACAAGCAGCCGATCTCGCGGGCGCAGATCGGGGCGATTCGCGGCGTGAGCGTCGACGGTGTGCTGCGCACGCTGCAGCAGCGGGGCTACATCGACGAAGTCGGCCGCGACGAGGGGCCCGGCCAGGCCACCCTGTTCGGCACGACGCGGTTGTTCCTCGAACGGTTGGGCATCGACTCGCTGCAGCACCTGCCGCCGCTCGGTGCCTTCGTTCCCGACGCGACGGTGGTCGAGGCGCTCGAGGACGGGCTGCGGTTGCCCGTCGATCCCGAGCCGGAACGCCCGGAATCCGACCCGGAGCGCGAACTGGACGACGAGGGGGCACCAGCGCCCGACCCGGAGCGCGAACTCGGCGACGACGCGGCACCGGCATCCGACCCGGAGCGCGAACCCGAGCCGGAGCCGATCCCCGGACCGGCGTCGCTGGGCGGCGAGCGGCTCGATGCCCTCGACGTGCTCGACCTCCTCGACGACACCGCCGACGACGGTGCCTGAGCCCACCGGCGAGCGGCTCCAGAAGGTGCTCGCACGCGTCGGGCTCGGCAGCCGCCGCACGTGTGATGAGCTAATCGAGGCGGGACGGATCACGGTGAACGGCGAGGTCGCCCAACTGGGGCGCCGCGTCGATATCGAGGTCGACCTGGTGGAGGTCGACGGGGTGCCCGTTGGGGTGCGTCCCGGCCTCGTGCACTACCTGCTGAACAAGCCGCGCGGCGTGGTGACCACGGCCTCCGACACCCACGGCCGGCCCATCGTCGTCGAACTCGTTCCCGCCGAGCCCAGAGTGTTTCCGGTCGGGCGCCTCGACACCGACACCGAGGGCCTCCTGATCCTCACCAACGACGGCGACCTCGCGCATCGGCTCACGCACCCGTCGTTCGGCGTCGACAAGGAGTACCTCGCGTCGGTCGACGGCCAGCCGAGCCGCGGAACCCTCCGTCGGTTGCGGGAGGGGATCGAGCTCGACGACGGACCGACCGCGCCGGCTCGCGCGGCGCTCGTCGCGCCGTCGACGGTGCGGCTCACGATCCACGAGGGGCGCAACCGCCAGGTGCGCCGCATGCTCGACGCCGTCGGCCACCCGGTGCAGCGCCTGGTGCGCACCAGGATCGGCGATCTGAGCGACCATTCGTTGGCTCCCGGCGAGTGGCGGGCTCTCACCGCGGACGAGGTGCGGGGCCTGGAGCAGGCCATCGCCCGCGGGCGATCGGCACCGTCCGAGTGACGATCGGATGGCGTGGGCAGGCACCGGGCACCACGCTGGCGATGCGGTAGGGTCAGCGTTCGTGTCGCCGTCCGTTCACGCGCTTCGTGGCGCCACCACCTTCGACATCGACGAGCCCGAGCACGTGGCCGAGCGGGTGGTGGAGTTGGTGACCGCAATGTTCGAACGCAATGGCATCGTCGACGGCGATGTCATCTCGGTCATCTTCACCGCCACCGACGACCTTCGCAGCACATTTCCGGCAACCGCGGCCCGCCGAGTCGGCCTCGACGATGTGCCGTTGCTGTGTGCCCGGGAGCTCGATATCGACGGCTCCCTGCCGCGCTGCATTCGGGTGCTGATGCACATTTCGGTCAACCAGGACCGCTCGGCGCTACGTCACACGTACCTGCACGACGCCCGTGCGCTGCGCGACGACCTGCCCGAGTGAAGTCGGACGGTCGATGAATTCCACCGAGCCCCGACACGCGCAGGTCATCGGCACGGGGCTGATCGGTGGGTCGATCGGCATGGCGCTGCGCCTGGCGGGCTGGCGGGTGACGGGCATGGACCGCGACCCGCGGGTTGCCGACCGGGCCCGCGAGCGCGGCGCGATCGACGAGGTAGCCATCGACGGGTCGGCTGAGCTGTGCGTCGTTGCCCTGCCCGTGGGCTCGATCGTCGACGCCGCCCGCGAGATGCTCGATCGTTCCGACTGGGTCGTGACCGACGTGGGGAGCGTCAAGGGACCGATCGTGGCCGGGGTCGACTCGCCCCGCTTCGTGGGCGGTCATCCGATGGCCGGCTCCGAACAGGACGGCATCGCCGGGTCGACCGGCACCATGTTCCAAGGCGCCGCGTGGGTGGTCACGCCCACCGAGACGACCGATCCCACAGCGCACGCGTTGGTGCACACGCTCGCCGTGTCGTGCGGGGCCGATGTGGTGACCATGTCGGCCGACGACCACGACCGGGTCGTGGCGATGGTGTCGCACGTGCCACACCTCACCGCGGTCACGCTGATGGGTATGGCGGCCACGCGGGCCAACGACCACGCAGCGCTGCTGCGGCTGGCGGCGGGCGGGTTCCGCGACATGACCCGGATCGCGGCGGGTCACCCCGGCATCTGGCCCGACATCTGCGCCGAGAACCGCGACGCCATCGTCGATGTGCTCGACGACATCGTCGCCGAACTCAGGCGGTGCGATCGGTGGTCGCAAGCGGTGATCGAGCGGCGCTCCTCGAACGGTTGACGCTGGCGCGCACGGCTCGCCTGAACCTGCCCACCACCGCCGGGCCGCCTGAGGCACTCACCGAGATCCGGGTCGGCGTGAGCGACCGGCCGGGCGTGCTGGCCGAGATCGCCACCCTGGCGACGGCCACGTCCACCAACATCTACGACCTGGAGATCGCGCACTCCGCCGAGGGAGCGCAGGGCGTGCTGATCCTGCTGGTCGACGCCGCTGCCGCCGCCGGGTTCGTCGACGCGATCGTCGGGCGTGGCTACCGCTGTTCCGCGCGGGACCTCACGTGAGCGGCGCAGGCGGGCCCGATCCCTGGCGGCTCGGTGCGCTTGCCGATCCGTTGCCGGTCGCGCCGTTCCCCGGCCCGGTCGACGCCCGCGTGACGCTGCCCGGCTCGAAGTCGATCACCAATCGGGCGCTCGTCTGCGCGGCGCTCGCCAGCGGACGATCCACGCTCCGAGGGATCCTCCGGGCCGATGACACCGAGGTGATGCTGTCGGCCCTCGGTGCGCTCGGAGCGGCGGTGACCATCGATGAGACCGACCCGACCGTGGCACGTGTCGACGGGATCGGCGGACGTATCCTGGCGGCGGCACCGAGGCCGCGCCGCTCCGGCTCGACGCGCTGCTGTCGGGGACGACCTCGCGCTTCCTCCTCGGGGTCGCGGCCCTCGCGGATGGGTTCATCACGATCGACGGCGCCGAGCCGTTGCGGGCCCGTCCGATGCGCGACGGCCTCGACGCGCTCACACGCATCGGCGCCGGAGTGGTCGCGTCGGGCGATGGGCTTCCGGCCACGATCCGCGGGATCGGCTCGAGCGACGCGGGCGGCGGCGATCGCCGCTCGGTGTCTGTGGGTGCGGCGGCCTCCAGCCAGTTCCTCTCCGCACTGCTGCTGGCCGCACCCTGCGCCCCGGGCGGGCTGCGGATCGTGGTCGACGGTGAGATTCGCTCGTGGCCCTACGTGGAGATGACCGTCGCCGTCATGGCGTCCTTCGGGGCCGGTGTCGATCTGCGGCGCGGCCCCGACGGCGTCGTCTTCGACGTCGACCCCGGCGGCTACCGCGCCGTTGCGTATCGGGTCGAACCCGATGCATCCGCGGCGTCGTACGCCTTCGCGGTGCCGGCGCTCGTGGGTGGTCGCGTGGTGGTCGAGGGTCTCGGCAGCTCGTCTCTGCAGGGCGACCTGCGCATGGTCGACGTGCTCGCCGAGATGGGCGCGGCGGTCGACGTCGGCGCCGACGACACGGTGGTTGCGGGCACCGCCGGTGCGCTGCACGGTGTCCGCGTGAATCTCGCCGACCTGAGCGACACGGCGCAGACGGTCGCGGCCGTGGCCGTGTTCGCCTCGTCGGCGACCGTCATCGACGGCATCGGCTTCATCCGGCGCAAGGAGACCGACAGGATCGCCGCCGTGGTGACCGAGTTGCGCCGCTGCGGGATCGGCGCGTCGGAATCGGACGACGGCATCGAGATCCGTCCCGGCTCGCCGCGTCCCGCAGCGATCGAGACCTACCACGACCATCGCATGGCCATGGCCTTCGCACTGCTCGGATTGATGTCGCCGGGGATCGCCATCTGCGATCCGTCGTGCGTGTCCAAGACGTTTCCGGGCTACTGGCGCATGCTCGACGACCTGAGGAGTACCTGTCGATGACAGTGATTGCGTTGGACGGACCAGCGGGTTCGGGCAAGTCGACCGTTGCGCGCCTCGTCGCCGACCGTCTGGGCTTCGAGGTGCTCGACACCGGAGCGATGTACCGGGCGATCGCGTTCGCAGTGCTGGGCCGCGACGCCGACCCGTCGGATGCCGCTGTCGCCACGGCGGCCGCCGAACAGGTGCAGGTCGAGCTTCGCGACGGCAGGGTGTTCGTGGACGGCGCCGATGCCACGGCTGCGGTGCGAGGGCCCGAGGTGTCAGGCGCGGGAGCGTCGTGCGCGCATCCCGGCGTGCGCACGGCGCTGCGCTGGCTGCAGCGTGACTGGATGATCCAGCACGGCAACGGGGTGGTCGAGGGGGCGACATCGGTACCGTCGTCTTCCCCGACGCCGAGGTGAAGGTGTACCTGACCGCGTCGGCCGAGGTGCGGGCACGCCGTCGGGCCGGCGACGGCCAACTCGACGTGGAGCAGGCGGCGCGCAACATCGAGGAACGCGACCGACTCGACAGCACCCGCGAGGACTCGCCGCTCGTGGCCGCCGACGACGCCGTGCACATCGACACCAGCGAGCTCGCCATCGACGAGGTCGTGGACGCGATCGTGGGGTTGCTCCGATGATCGCCGGTGTGGTGTATCGCCTGATTCATGTCGCTGCGCGGTTGCTGACCGGCGCCTATTGGAGGCTGAAGATCGTCGGTCGCGAGCGTCTCCCGACGTCGGGCCCGTTCGTGATCGCTCCCGTCCATCGGTCGAACCTCGACTTCCTGCTCGCCGGGATCGCGGTGCCGCGTCCCGTGCGGTATCTCGCCAAGTCGTCGGTGTTCCTCGGTGGTCCCATCGACCGGTTCCTTGCGTCGATGGGAGCGATTCCGGTCGACCGCAACATCGCGGATATCACCGCGGTGCGGGCGTGCGAGGCGGCGCTGGCGGATGGCTGGCCGGTCGTGGTGTTCCCGGAAGGCCGTCGCAAGTCCGGCCCGGTGGTGGAGGATCTATTCGACGGGCCCGCGTTCCTGGCGTGTCGGGCGCGCATTCCCGTCGTGCCGGTCGGGATCGGTGGCAGCGATGCGGCCATGCCGATCGGTTCGAAGTTCATCAGACCGCACCGCGTCGTGATCGTGGTCGGCGAGCCGATCTATCCCGACGTGCCGGCCGAGGGTCGGGTGCCGCGGTCGGCCGTCCGCGAACTCACCGCCCGCGTGCGCGACGAGGTGCAACGGCTCTATGACGAGGCGGCCGAGCGGGCAGGCGTGCCCAACTGATATCGACCCGACCGGTCAGAACGAGTTGAGCTGCACCGGGTCGGGCCAGGCGGCGGCGTCGTCGAACCCGATCAGCCGGTCGTCCTCGTCGAGTACGCCGACGCCCAGCACCTGAGCCGCCGCGGGCACGAAGAACACCAGGGCGCCCGCCGAGCCGGGGTCGCCGCCGACGGACTGGTCCGGTCCCACATCGAGGTCGGTCATCGTTGTGGGAAATGAGGCGATCGCGTCGGCCGCCCCCGTGGCGGGATCGGCGAACCGAACCACCTCGCCTGCCGGTCGCGGCGTCAGCGCGGTCAGCACACGGTCGGGCTCACCCACCTTCGCGCCGAGTTGCGCCGCGGTGACCCTGAGCTTCACCGCATCTGCGCCCGTTGCCGAATCGACGACGAGCACGACTCGACCCGTCGGTCCGCCGGGAACGCGTAGGGGCGTGCGGCCGCGGTTGTCGAGACGGAGCGCAAGCTTCAGTTGCCGCATGCCCGTCGGCCCGAGCGCCACGCCGAATGCACGCACGTCGATTCCCGCCGCCGACGCCTGCGCGTCGAACGTCGTCGTCGTGGCGTGTTTGCCGGCAGCGGTCGACGTGGTGCGGGCCGGAATGCTGGTCGACCTCGGTGGGGCGGAGCCGTCGGTCGGTTCGTCCCGCGCCAGCGCGAACGCCAGGCCGGCCGCGGCCACTGCCGTCGCGCCACCCACGGCGACGGCAGCGACCAGGGCCTTGCGTCGCCGGGCCCGCTCGCCTGCCTGCGGTGAGGCGCCGCCGCGGCTCTCCTCGGCAGCGGCCGCACGCTCGGCGCGCTCGGTGAGGTCGATCACCATGGGACGATCCAAGTCGGAGCGGTGCGGCGCAGCGTCGTCGCTCGGCGACACGACCGGCACGACCGGCACGACCGGCACCGCCGGCCCGCTGCGTTCGTGATCCGAATACTCGACCCCGTCGGGGCCGGCCATCGCGTCGGCGCCGGGTTCGGGCTCGTGGAGATCATCAAGCGGATCGTCCAGGTCGACGGACCCGGCCGGCTCCGAACCGAGTCCGTCGCCCGGGCCCGCGCCGAGGGCGTACCACCCGGCTCGCTCCGGAACGGCCGGCGCCGCGGGGGCGCGTCCCGCTGCATCGCCGCGCTCATCGGGTTCGCTTCGTTCGCCCCGCGCCGGCACGAGCCGCGCGGCGTTGGCAGCGGCGGCCACGTCGGCGGGATGGGCGCCACGCTCTCGGAGGTCGATCACGATCGACTCCCGCGACGCGGCGGGAGGTGCCGTGGCCGCTGCGGCGCCGGTCTGTGCGATCCTGGCCGGGGCAGAGCTCGGCCCGAGCGGCGCGGCGCCGGTCTGGGGTTCCTCGATCACCCGACGGCGGCGCGGCGCCCGCGGCGTGAGCAGGTCGGCACGGGCCTCGCGCAGCAGTGCGGCGAGTTCGGCCGGAGCCGGACGCCGGGTCGGCTCCGGAGCGAGGCACTCGTCGACGAGCTCGGTGATCAGCGTCGGCAGGGCCTGATGACCCAGAATCGACGTGACGGTCGACATGATCGAATAGCTCTCGGCGGCGGAGGTCCACGGTTGTCCGGCGAGGATCTCGGGAGCCACGTGGGCGGGCCGGCTACGCAGGCCGAGGGGCACGCCCTCGAGCGCGATCGCCGGGATGGGATCGGTCACGACCACCGCTCCGTCGGCCCCGATGAAGGTGTTGTTCGGGGAAATGGCGTGATGCGCCACGCCGCGGCGGTCGAGGTGGGCGGCGACATCGGCGAGCTCAGCCCCCACCCGCAGCGCCTCGGGCAGGCCGAGAAGCCGACCCTGCTCGGCGAGGCGCCCGAGCGACTCATCGCTCAGCCGGCGTCGGGTGACGTACAGATCGCCACGCTCGGAGGTGCCGAGTTCGACCGGCGGCTCCAGTCGTGGATCGTCGATCGCCGCGATCGCCCGGATCTCGGCGACAAACCGTTCCTCGGCGTCGGGCGCCTCGGCGATCACCGAGGCGAACACCCGCACGACGACGGGTGCATGAAGCCGAGGGAGAAACGCTCGATAGGTCGACGCGAACGGGCTCTGCCCAATCACGCTAAAGCCCGCGTAGTCGTTCTCTCCGCCGTCCACCACCACTCCCTGTCGCCGCCTGACAGTCCGTGAGAGTACGGGAGAGTTAGTGAATGAGGAAGCCCAGATACATCGCGGCGACCGCGCCGAGCGACGACAGGGCGCCGCCGACCGCTTTCGCAGCGGTTCCCTTGCCCACGATGTGCAGCGCAGCGCCGCCGCCCGACACGATCACGAGCAAGAACTTCACACCGAAGAGCGCCTGGTCGAGATCCTCGACGGTCAGCATCGACCAGATGCCCGTCACCAACAGCAGGCCGAACGCGGGCCACGCGACGCGATTGAACGCCCGGGCGAGCTTGGCCGGCGCGTCCTCGCCGAGCGTTCGCGCCGTGGGCACCAAGGCGCCCATCACGATCTGCCCGCCGACCCATATCGACGCGGCGAATACGTGCAGAAACAGACGGAAGTTCTCCATGTGCGGTCCTCAGTCGAGCGCGGCGAGCACCTGGCTTGCCGGGAGGTGGCGATCGTGGGGGGAACCTACCGCGCCCGGCTGACCTCCCAGTGCAAACGTGACTGCGGCGTCGACGCCTGCGAGCAGGTCGCGCAGCGCCCGAGGCGGCGGGAAGTACTCGTCCTCCTCGGTCGTGCGGACCTCCTCGATGCCGCGACGCGGAGCGAGTGCCTCAATGACGGCCTGCACGAGATCCTCGGGAGCGGACGCCCCGGCGGTCACGCCGACCGTGCCCGAGAGGTCGTCGGGCAGTTCCGCTGCGTCGTTGACGCGCGAGACCCGCGGGCAGCCCGCCTCGCGGGCAAGCTTCTCGAGCGCCAGCGTGTTCGAGGAGTTGGCCGAACCGACCACGACCATCGCGTCGCACCGAGGAGCGATGTCCATGAGCGCCGTCTGCCGGTTGGTCGTGGCGAAACACAGATCGCTTCGGCCCGGAATCCACATGTCTGGGAAGCGCTCGCGCGACGCGTCGAGCACGTCGCGCCAATCGCGGTGGCTCAGCGTGGTCTGCGCGAGCAGCGCCACCGGCGAGTCGAACTCGGGCAGGGCTGCGACCTCGTTGCGATCCTGCACTCGCCAGATCGCGTCGGGTGCGACCGCCATGGTGCCGACCGCCTCCTCGTGGCCCTCGTGACCGACATAGATGATGTGGTACCCCTTCCGGGCTCGCACCTTCACCTCATGGTGCACCTTCGTCACGAGCGGGCACACGGCGTCGACCACGTAGCCGCCGCGCTCGATCGCCGCCGACACGACCTCGGGTGGCGATCCGTGCGCCGAGAGCATGAGTGGCCGCCCGGCGGGCACATCGTCGATGTCGTCGACGAACCGCACGCCGAGCTCGCGGAATCGGTCGACGACCCGGCGGTTGTGCACGATCTCGTGGTAGCAGTACACGGGCGGCTCGAAGGCCCGCACCATCCACGCGAAGGCCTTGATGGCCATCTCGACCCCGGCGCAGAACCCGCGAGGCGCGGCGAGCAGTACCCGATCGACATCCATGGTCGCAGGGTAGGCGCTCGGCCGACCGGGCCGGTCGCAGCCGAAAAGTAGGATCACCTCCCATGTCCACAGCGCGCGTCGTCGGCATCGTCCCGGACGGCCCCGCCGACCTCGCCGGCCTTCGGGTCGGTGACGTGCTGCTCGCCGTCAACGGCATGCCGATCCGCGACATCATCGAGTTCAGGGTGCTGACCGACGAGCCCGAGGTGTCGCTCGTGGTCGATCGGTCGGGCCTTCAGTTCGAGCTCGACCTCGACAAGGCGGCGGGATCGCCGCTCGGCATCGAGGTCGACGCGGCGGTGTTCGATCGGGTCCGCACGTGCGACAACCACTGCGAGTTCTGCTTCATCCATCAGCTGCCGCGTGGCATGCGGCGCAGCCTGTACGTGAAGGACGACGACTATCGCCTCTCCTTCCTCTATGGGAACTTCACGACGCTCACGCGCTTCACCGAGGCCGACCTGGAACGGGTGGTGACCGAGGGCCTGTCTCCGCTGTACGTGTCGATCCACGCGACCGACCCGCTGGTGCGCAACGAGATGTTGCGCAATCGGCGCGGCGCGATGAGCCTGCGGTGGCTTCGGGCGCTGCTCGACCACGGCATCGAGGTGCACGGCCAGATCGTCGTCTGCCCGGGTCTCAACGACGGAGCGGTCCTCGCCGACACGATGTGTGGACTGCTCGACGAGTATCCCGAGTTGGTCGACGTCGCGGTGGTCCCGCTGGGGGTGTCGCAGTTCAACCGCGAGCCACGCATGCGTGCGCACACCGAGAGCGAGGCCATCGAGGTGTGCGATCTCGTGGCCGAATGGCAGGCGCGGTTCCTGCTCGCGCTCGGCCGCCGCATGGTGTTCGCCGCCGACGAGTATTACCTGCTGGCCGGGCGGCCGTTCCCTCCGGCGTCCGACTACGGCGACTTCTCCATGCACGAGGACGGGATCGGCATGGCCCGGGGTTTCGAGCTGGAGTTCGGCGGCGAGGTCGTCGGCGCGGTCGGGCCCCAGCCCGGCTTCTTCGCTTCGGTCGACGGTGCCCCTGCCCTCGGATACCGGGCACCCCGGTCGGGCGAAGCACACGCCGTCGGCGTGTCGATCGGCCCACGCCGCGGAGCGGCGATCGGCGTGCTCACGGGCGCATACGGCGCCGCCGTGCTGCGACCACTCATCGCCGGGCTCGGTCGCGACGATGTGCGCATCGTGGAGGTCGAGAATCGCTTCTTCGGCGGCAACGTCGGCGTCGCCGGGTTGATGGTGGGGGAGGACGTGGCGCGTACGCTGTCGAGCCAGCCGCCCGGAGATCGCTATCTGCTCCCGGACGTCTGTCTGTCCGGCGGTCGGTTCCTCGATGGATCGATACCCGCCGATCTCCCCCGCACCGTGGAGGTGGTCTCCACCGACGGGGTCGCTCTCCGAAAGGCTCTCGCATGAATTCCGCCGCCTCGCGCCGCCAGACCCCGACCCCAGCGTCGGCAGCGGGCACCTCGCTGCCGGTTGTCGCGATCGTCGGACGCCCGAACGTCGGCAAGTCGACGCTACTCAACCGGATCGTCGGTCGGCGCGAGGCGATCGTGCAGGAGCGGCCGGGCGTCACCCGCGACCGCAAGGAGGTCGAGGCGTCGTGGTCGGGGCGCGACTTCGTGATCGTCGATACCGGCGGCTGGATGTCGCGGGGCTCGGTGCTCGACGACAAGGTGTCCAAGCAGTCCGAGCGCGCGATCGCGTCGGCCGACGTGGTGATTCTCGTCGTCGACGCGTCGGTCGGGCCGACCGATGACGACGAGGCGGTCGCGCGCCTGCTGCGCAAGATCGGAACGCCCGTGATCGTCGTCGTCAACAAGGTCGACGACGGCGGACGCGAGGTGCTCATGTGGAACTTCCTCGCGCTCGGGCTCGGCGATCCGGCTGCGGTGTCGGCGCTGCACGGCCGGGGCACCGGCGATCTGCTCGATCGCGTCGTCGAGCACTTTGCGCCCGCCGTCGAGCCGGTCGAGGACGGCGACGGCGCCGCTGAGGGCGCGGCCGGGGTCGATGGTGAGCCGGGTGGGGAGCGAGCGCTGTTCTCGGTGGCGATCGTCGGCCGGCCGAACGTCGGGAAGTCGACGCTGTTCAACCGGCTCATCGGCGAGGATCGCGCCGTGGTGCACGACATGGCCGGCACCACCCGCGACTCGATCGACACGGTCGTGACCACCGAGCAGGGCCCGGTTCGCTTTGTCGACACGGCGGGAATGCGCCGCAAGAGCCGGATCGACGACGGAACCGAGTACTTCTCGATGGTCCGGGCACTGCAGTCCGTCGATGCCGCCGACACGGCGCTGCTCGTGATCGATGCGACCGAGGGCATCACGCATCAGGACCAGCGGCTCGCCGAACGAATCGATGCCGCGGGTTGCCCGATCGTGGTGGTGCTCAACAAGTGGGAGCAGCTCGACGAGGACGGCCGCAACGACGTGCTGTACCAACTGTCCCAGCGCCTCCACTTCCTGGGCGACTCGTCGATCCTGCGTATCTCGGCGCTGACCGGACGCGGGGTGCACCGCCTCCTGCCCGAGCTCGAGAAGGCGATCGATGCCTATCACCGTCGTGCCCCGACGCGGCAGGTGAACGACGTGATCCGCCGGGCGCAACAGGCGCAACCCGGGCCGCACGGCGCGCGCGTGCTCTACGCAACGCAGGGCGCCTCGGACCCGCCGACATTCACCCTGTTCGCCAACAAGGTGATCCCCCCGCACTACCTCCGGTACCTGGAGCGGTCCCTGCGCGAGGCCTTCGAGTTGGGCCCCACGCCCATCAAGATGCGCGTGCGTCTGCGAAGTGACACATGACACAGGGCGACGGGTGAACTCGCGGGTCTCGGCGGGAGTGATCCGCAAACTCGCGTGACACCCTTGACGCCGTCCGTATCATGAGGTCCGGGACCATTACATCCACGCAATTTGCGCGTGGCGATCGAGGTGCACACGGTGGCAAAGCAGCGAGCAGAGCGCGACGAAGACGACCTCGTCCGCCTCTATCTGAGCGATATCGGGCAGTACCCGCTTCTCACGAAGGACGACGAGGCGCGTCTTGCGCAGGCCATGGAGGCCGGGCACGCAGCAGCCAAGGAGCTCGACGAGGGCGGCCAGCTGACCCCGGCGAAGAAGCGTGAGCTTCGGCGCCTGGTGCGGTCGGGCGAGGAAGCCGAGCGGGCGTTCGTGCAGTCGAACCTTCGACTCGTCGTGTCGATCGCCAAGAAGTACCAGGCGTCGGGTCTGCCCCTTCTGGACCTCATCCAAGAGGGCAACCTCGGCCTGATGCACGCCGTCGAGAAGTTCGACTGGCGCAAGGGCTTCAAGTTCTCGACGTACGCCACGTGGTGGATCCGCCAGGCGCTCACCCGCGGCATCGCCAACACGGGGCGCACGATCCGCCTTCCCGTGCACGCCGGCGACACGCTCTCGCGGCTGCAGAAGGCCCGCGTCCGGCTCGAAACCAGCCTCGGCCGCCCCGCCACCCTGGCGGAGCTTGCCATCGAGCTGGAGATGCCCGAGGCGAAGGTGTCCGAGACGATGCGTTTCGCTGCGGACACGTTGTCGCTGTCCACCCCGCTGCGCGAGGACGGCGACGCCGAGCTCGGCGACCTGGTCGAGGACCGCGACGCCGAGTCACCGTTCGAAGCCGCCGCGGTGTCGCTCCTGCCCGCGGAGATCGGCCGGTTGCTCTCGCCGCTCGATGAGCGCGAACGCGAGATTCTGAAGCTGCGGTTCGGTCTCGACCGCGGCGAGCCACGCACGCTCGAAGAGGTCGGCGAGCACTTCAACCTCACCCGCGAGCGCATCCGCCAGATCGAGGCGCGGGCGATGTCGAAGCTGCGTCATCCCAGCGCCGACACCGGCGCGAAGGACCTGCTGGCGGTCTGACCGCTCGTGCCGGCCGCACAGGCCGGAACACCATCAACTCGAGAACGGGGCCTGGGCGTGTTTGCCCAGGCCCCAGTCGCGCCGCTTCTCGGTTACACGTCGATAGCGTCGGCTGCGCTGTGGAACGACGGATCGACCTCACCGAATCGAATCCCTTGCTCGACACGGTCGAGGAGTGGTTCCGTGCCGATGGCTGGGTGTACCAGCGCGGCGGAACCGCCCGCTACCTGCGTATGTCGGTGCACGGCGAGGAGCACTCGTGGTTCCTCGTCGCCGATACCGACGAGACGGCGGGCGTGGTGCTCGTCTACTCGATCGCGCCGACCTGCATCGACGTCACCCAGCGCACCCGGGTCGCCGAGTTCGTGGTTCGGGCCAACCACGGCCTGATGATCGGCAACCTGGAGCTCTCGTTCGCGACGGGCGACGTGCGCTACAAGACCTCGATCGCGGTCGATCGACGGACCGACCTGCGTTCCTCGGTCATCGACCGCCTGGTCAACACGAACCTGCGCACGTTCGAGCGCTATCTCCCCGGAATCGCCGCAGTTGCCCAGGGGGCCGACCCCGAGGCCGCTGTGGATCGGTGCGAGGGCGTGCGATCACACTGAGGTCGCTGGGGCGATTGGCATCCCGCCTCGCCATCGACCAAGGTGACCGACGTGATCCTGCTGGCAGCGCACCGCCGAACGGGCGGCGTTCTTCGCGCCGCGACGGCCGCTCTGGCGCTCGTGGGTCTGCTCGCGTTCGCCGGCTGTGCGACCGGGCCGAAGATCTCGGTGACCGGGGCGGTCACCTCCGAGGCGGGTGGCAGCGACGAGCTTGCGGTGTACCTGCGCATCTCGAACGCGGGCGACGAACCCGACGAGCTCGTATGGATCCAAACGCCCGAGGCGGTCGCCGCGCACCTGCACGAGAGCGAGATCGACACGTCCGGCGTGGCCTCGATGTCGACGATCAAGCCGCTCCAGGTGCCGCCGGGGGGATCGGTGGAGCTTCGACCGGAGCCGAGCACGTGATGCTGATGCAGCCCAAACCGCTGCGGGCCGGCGATCACTTCACGCTCACGCTGAGCTTCAGCCGCAGCGGCGACATCACCACTCGCGTCGACGTCGTGACGCCGGACGAATTGGTGGATCGCACCGAGGGCGCGGCGTGATCTCGCGCCGGCGCCTGCTGGCGGGCCTCCTCGCCGCCCCCGCGGTGGCGGCGTCGTGTGGAGGCGCGCGGGGGGAGACACCGGATCGTTCCGACAACGCCGGGTTCGCCGGCGTGTTGCTCGGTGCCCCACTGCCGAAGCCGACCGCCGCGTTCACCGACACGTCCGGCGAACCGTTCAACGTCGCCGAGCGCACCGCCGGTGAGCTGACGCTGTTGTTCTTCGGCTACACCTCGTGTCCCGATGTGTGTCCCGTCCACCTGTCGGTCCTCGCCGGAGCCTTGGATCGCCTGACCGGACCCGCGGCGCGGGCCAACGTGGCCTTCGTCGGCGTCGACACCGCACGGGACACGCCCGAGGTCATGCGCCGCTACCTCGACCAGTTCGACCGGCGATTCATCGGGCTCACGGCCGAGCCCTCGGTGATCGACGGGGCGTTGGCGACGCTCAAGATGCCCGCGCCGGTGATCCAACCGCCCGGCCAGGACGGGAGCTACTCCGTGGACCACGCGTCGCAGATCGCGGTGTTCACGACCGACAACCTGTGCCACATCGTCTATCCGTTCGGCGTGCGTCGCCAGGATTGGGTGGTCGATCTGCCGCGACTGGTCGACATCGACTGGTCCACGGTGCAGGTTCCCGGCACGGAAGGTGCGCAGCGATGAGATGGTGGTGTTCGGCGACCGGCAGTGCGTGGAGCTGGGCGTGGCGACCCTACGTCGGTGCGTGGGTGCTCGTGGCGTTCGCAGCGGGGTTCATGTGGCGCGGAGGGTCGTTCCGCCGCGACGTGGCGTGGACCCGACGCGTCGCCGCGGCGCTCGGCCTCGTGCTGTTCGCCGCGTCGATCGACTGGCCGCTCGCGGCGCTCGGCGCCGGCTACCTCGCGACCGCCCAAGCGCTCCGGCAGGTGCTCGTGGTGATCATCGCGGCGCCTCTGCTGCTGGCGGGCGCCGCCGGCCTTCGGCGATTGGATCGCCGCGTCGTCGCGGCGGCGGGCCGTGCTGCGCGTCGTGAGCCATCCGGGCCTCGCGCTGCTCCTGGCGGTCTCGGTGCTGGTGGTGGTGAACCTCCCGCCGGTAGCCGATGCCACGCTGACCTCGCAGTTCGGCTCGTTCGCGATCGACGCGGCGTGGATCGTGTCCGGGATCATCATGTGGCTGCCGGTCCAGGTGCCGCCCACGACCGGCGCCTCGCTGGCGCCTCGACTGCGGGGCCCAGTGGCAGTGGTCTACCTGATCGTCGCCTCGATCGGCCCGCTCCCCGTTGCGTTCTTCATGACGTGGTCCGACTTCCCGATCTACGAGGTGTACGAACTGGCACCGCGGGTCGTGTCGGGACTCGGGCCGAAGGAAGATCAGGAGCTGGCCGCAGCGGTGCTGCAGGTGCTCGGCGGAACCATGATCTGGGTGCAGATCGCCGTTCGGTTTGCGGCGATGGCCGGGATGAAGCGCGATTCGGGGTTCCGTGGGCGGCAGGTCACGAGTGGAGGTGTGTCGTGAACAACGGTCGAGGTCGAAGGTTGGTCGCGGGGATCGGTGCCGTCGCGTTGAGCGCGGCCGCCGGCGTCGTGAGCTCGTGCTCGGACGAGGGCTCGCCGCGGCTGTCCGGGGCTGCGGAACGGGGACGGCTGCTCGCCGCTGAACGTGGATGCGCCGCGTGCCACAGCACCGATGGGTCGACGCTGGTCGGCCCGACCTGGAAGGGCATTTGGGGCGAGAACGTGGTGCTGTCGGACGGGCGATCGGTCACCTTCGACGCCGACTACGTCAGGGAGTCGCTGCGCGCGCCCAATGCGGCACGTCGCAAGGGGGTCATGGCGGCGATGCCCGCGTTCGACACCCAGCGCGTGAGCGACGCGGAGATCGCCGACCTGGTTGCCTACATCAAGGCGCTGTCGCCGTCGACGTGATCGGACGCAGGGCCGCCGTCGCGTGCCTGGTGCTCGCGTGTGCCGGGTGCGCCGAGCCGCGGGGTCAGGCAGCGGCGCCGACGCATCCGACCGGGGCTGCGACGCCGGCTCGGTCGACCACGACCGCGTCGACCGCGACCGCGTCGACCACGACCGCGACCGCGTCGACCGCCACTTCCGTGCCCGTCGAGTTCGCCTCGGAGGTTCGCGAGGTCGACACGGCGCTGGCGGCGCGCATGAGCGCGTCGTGGCGCCCGGGCTGTCCGGTTCCACTCGAGCAGTTGCGGGAGGTGCTGGTCGGCTACGTCGGCGCCGACGGCGAGGCCCATCGGGGCGAGCTCGTGGTGCACCAGGCGGTGGCCGACGACGTCGTCGCCGTGTTCCGGGCGCTGTTCGACGCCCGGTTCCCGATTGCGCAGATGCGTCCGGTCGACGCGTTCGGTGGCGATGACCTGGCATCGGTTCGCGCCAACAACACGTCGGCGTTCAACTGCCGTCCCGTGTACGGATCGACGGGCGGGTCGTGGTCGCGTCACGCCTTCGGCACCGCGATCGATCTGAACCCCCTGCAGAACCCGTATGTGCTCCACGGCGAGGTGGTCCCGGCCGAGGCAATTCGCTGGGTCGACCGCTCGTTGGGCGAACCGGGCATGATCGCGCCCGACTCGATCGCGGTCCGCGCCTTCGCGGCGATCGGGTGGCGGTGGGGAGGCGAGTGGACCAACCCCGACTACCAGCACTTCGACCTCGACCCCGCCACGATCGCCCGACGCTGACGCACCCGCGGCCGGGCGCGGTCGCTCTGTGTGGCGAGTCCTGCGGTCGATGCGGCAGGGCTCACTCTGTGCGCGGTACCATCCCGTCGATCGAGCATGACCTCGCCGTGGGAGCGCCGGGCGATCGTGGAAATTACCGAAATTCCGTGAACACGGACGAGTCGTGGAGGCCACGGGGGTGGGCAGAGTGAGATGGACAACCCGCCATCCGAGACCCGCGACCTTGTTTGCGACGGCAATAGAGGGCGGTCGAGCATGACCGCCGTGGAGATCGGGACCGAGACGGCGACCGCAGTGGAACGGCCGATCGGGGCCGCTGCCGAGACTGCGGCCGACCCGGTGTCGCAACCGACCGTCGTAACCCGACAGGCGGCCCGGGAGCGACGCGAGCGGAAGCACCAGCAGCGTCGGGTCGTGCGCCGCGTGTTCCGTCCGCTGGTCGGATCGGGGTGGAACACGCCCCGTCGCCTGATCGTGTTCGCCGCAGGTGTGGTAGCGGCCTTCCTCATGCTCGGCGGAGCGTGGTCAAGCGTGGTCGACCCCCGGATCCAGGCGAACCGCGAACTGCGAGATCGCACGGTGCCGCTCGTCGCGACCGCCGAATGGCTCACCTCGTCGGTGTCGGAGGCCGACTCGGCGCTCACCGCGGCCTTCCTGAGCGGCACTGCGGGACGGGAGGAACTGCAGCGCTACCTCGACGCGATCGACCGGTCCGCGTCGCTCGCCTCCGAGGCGGCCCGACTCGCCGGCAACGACACCGAGTTGCGCAGCGCCGTCGCAGAGATCAACGAGCAGATCGGTCGATTCTCGGGGCTGGGCCGAGCGGCCACCGCTCGACAGGCGGCCGGCGATCCGAAGTCCATCGACGCGCTGGGTGAGGCGTCGAGCTATCTCCGGCGCCGACTTTCCCCGAGTGTCAACGCTTTCGTAAAAGCGGCGCGGCAACGTCTCGCGCTCGATCGTTCCGACGCCTTGTCGGCGGGCGGCCTCGTGCCGGTCGCGTCCGTTGTGGTGGTGCTGATCCTGCTCGCCGTGTCGGCCTACGTCGCCCGCGTGTCGCGGCGGATCCTCAACCCCGGTCTCGTCGCCGCCGGCCTGATCGTCGTCGCGACCACCGTCGGTGCCATGTTCACATTCTCGGCGCAAGAACGAGACTTGAACCGGGCACGAGACCAGGGCACTGAACCCTCCGAACGGCTCTCGGCAGCGGGCACGGCAGCAGACGACGTGCAGTACGCCCGCAACACCTCCGCCATCGCCGGCTCGCTGCCCGACGAGAGCACCGGGGTCCTGTCCAAGGTGATCGACCGCGAGATCCTGCCCAACGACGAGCTGCTCGTCCGCCGAGGCGAGAGCCGCATGGGCGGCCTGCTGGGCACCGCGCTCGACGGCCTCGACGGCTCCGAGACTCGGGCCGTTGCCTCCGAGACGGTTCGCCGCTGGTCTCGCTACGTCGTGCTGGTCTCGGCCACGTCACGACTCGCCGATACCGACCAGTTCACCGAGCGGGTGCGGTCCAACGCGGTGCAGGAGACCGTCGCATTCGCGGGCTTCACCGTGACCGCCGACTCGCTGCTCGACCTCCACGCGGCCCGCGCCCAGACCGAGACGTCGTCGGCGCTCGACCGGCTGGAGTCCTACCGGCAGTTCATGGTGGCCGCGCCGCTCATCGCGATGGTGTTGGGGCTGTGGGGGTTGCAGCGCCGGATCGGGGAGTACCGATGACAGGTTCACGCCGATCGGCGCTTCCGACGGGCGGAGTCATGGCGACACGCCGAGACATGCTGCGGTCCTTCGGGCTCGCCGCGGCCGCGGCCGCGGCGAGCGCGTGCAGCGCCGAGCAGGTCGCAGACTCGGGCGTCGACCGCCTTCGATTCCTCAACTGGAACGACTACATCGACGAGGGCCCCGACGGCACCGTCGCCCGGTTCGAACGTTCGACCGGGGTGAAGGTGGCGTACGCCCCGGAGCTGAACGACAACGTCGAGATGTACAACCGCTTCGCCCCCGACCTTCGGGCGGGCAAGCGCATCCCCTACGACCTGTTGTGCCCGACGTTCTGGATGGCCGAACGCATGCTCGCCGAGGACCTTCTCGATCCGCTCCCGATCGCCGAGCTCCAGAACCACGCGAACCTTGATGTGCCCTTCCTCCAACTGCCGTGGGACCGAGGCGCCCGGTACCAGATGCCGTATCAGGTCGTGGTGGCGGGGATCGCGTACAACGAGGCGCTCACCGGACCGGTGAACTCGATGGGGGAACTCCTCACCCGCTCGGATCTCGCGGGGAAGGTCTCGGTGCTGAGCGAGATGCTCGACACCGTGGGGCTGATGCTGTTGGCGGAAGGCAGCGATGTCACGAACGTGCTCGTCGACGACGCGCAGCGGTCGATCGCGCGGCTCCGGGACCTGCTCGCATCGGGTCATGTGGCGGCGATTCGCGACAGTGAGGACTACCTGGCCGCGCTTCGCGACGGCACCGTGCACGCCTGCGTCGCGTGGGCCGGCGACATCATCCAGATGCAACGCGACGACCCGTCTATCAAGTTCGTGTTCCCAACCGAGGGCGCCATGCGGTCGTTCGACACGATGGTGATCCCGAAGGGCACGCCGAACCGATCGGCCGTCGCGAAGTGGATGAACTACCTGTACGACCCCTCCAATGCCGCTCGCGTCACCCGGAGCATCCAATACATCTCTCCGGTGCTCGGTGTGCAGGTGGCGCTCGAGCGGTCGGGCGCCGACGGCGCCGAGCTCTCGAACAGTCCGCTGCTCTTCCCCGACGCCGCGGCCCGGGCGCGCATGTTCACGTGGGGCGGCACGACGGCGGATGAACTCGACGCCCTGCTGGACGACTTCGCGGCACTGCAGGAGGGCTGAGGCGACATGGGCGACCAGATCAGCGACGCGATCGTCTGCACACGAACGGGGTGTTCGGGAACGATCGTCGAGGGCTATTGCGACGAATGCGGTCGGGCCGCCGCGATGCCGGCGGACCGCGCCGGGACCGGACCGGGAACCGGGCTCGCCGATGGACCGATCGATGTGCACGTGCCGACGGGCCGCACCCGACGCGACGCGACGTCGGCACCGAAGGCCGACGCGCCCGTGGAGGACGCCGCGATCGTGGTCGTCGAGTCGACCCCGGCGACGGTCGGCGGGCGCGAATCGGTCGGGTTGGGCCGCGGCATCGTCGAGGTAGCGTCGGTCTCGGCGATCGACCCACGGCGTCAGGTGCTCGCCGATCCGCTCGTACCCGAGCGCGACCGGCGATGTGCGTGGTGCGACCGCCTGGTCGGCCAGTCGAAGGCGGGTCGCCCCGGCCGGACCAGCGGCTTCTGCCCGTCGTGTCGCCATCCGTTCGATTTCGAGCCGAAGCTGCACCCCGGCGATGTGCTCGCCGGACAGTACGAAGTTGCCGGATGCCTGGCTCACGGCGGCCTGGGCTGGGTCTACCTCGCGACCGACCGGAACGTCTCGGAACGCTGGGTGGTGTTGAAGGGCATCATCGACGCCCGAAGCCCCGACGCCCGTCACGCCGCGCTCGCCGAGCGGCAATTCCTCGCCACGGTGGAGCACCCGGAGATCGTCAAGATCTACAACTTCCTCGCAGACGCCGAGGGCGAGTACATCGTGATGGAGTACGTCGCGGGCATGTCGCTGACGGCGCTGCTGCGTGGGCGACGCGACCGCAACGGCGGACTCCCGGACCCGTTCCCGCCCGACGTCGCGATCGCCTACGTGCTCGGCATCCTGCCGGCGCTTGGGTACCTGCACGATCGCGGCCTCGTCTACTGCGACTTCAAGCCCGACAACATCATCCACGTCGTCGATCGTCTGAAGCTCATCGACCTCGGCGGCGCGCGCCGGCTCGGCGACCCGAGCGACGTCTTCGGCACGGTGGGCTTCCAGGCCCCCGAGATCGCCGAGGTCGGGCCGTCGATCCAAAGCGACCTCTACACCTCTCCGGCGCTTGTTCGAACGTGGACTCGATGCCGACCCGGCCCGGCGATTCCAGAGCGTCGCCGAGCTGGAGACGCAGCTGCTCGGCGTGCTGCGGGAGTGCGCTGCGGTGCGGGCGGGCGAGCCGCGACCCGGCGCGTCGACCGTGTTCACCCCCGAGATCGTGGCCCTCGGCGATTCGGTGCAGGTCGATGCCCCGACCTGGCGAGTGCTGCCGTACCCGCTCATCTCACCGAGCGATCCCGCAGCCGCATACCTGGTGAACCTGCCGCCGGCTCGGGTGGGCGCGACCGCCCCGATGATCGAGGCCGCCGTGCGCGACGGGCAGATCCTGAACACGGTCGAGGCCATGCTGCGCCGTGTGCGCGACCATCTCGACGCATCGCGCTCCGACCCGGAGCAGTTGCAGCACGCGCTCCGACTGCTCGCGGGCGCCTCGGGCGAGGTGGATCGAGACTGGCGGGTGCAGTGGTACCGCGGGCTGGCATCGCTGGTCGCGGGCCAAACCGATGCGGCGCGCGGAGCCTTCTCGGCCGTGCGCGGGTTCCTGCCCGGAGAGCTGGCCCCGGTCCTGGCGCTGGCGGTTACCGAAGAGCAGTCCGGGGCATTCGATGCCGCAGCCGCGCTGTACCGGCGCGTCGTCGCTGTCGATCCGGGCTACCAGTCGGCGACGTTCGGGCTCGGCCGGTGCCTCGCCGCCGGCGGCGACGTGCACGGTTCGATCGATGCCTACGAGCGGGTGCCCGGCGGTTCGACCCTTCGGGAGCACGCCGACGCCGCCCAGGCGCGGGCGTTGCTCCGCCGGGGGGCGGGAGCGATCGGCCTCGATGCCGTGATCGCTGCGGCCCGATCGGTCGATCGGCTCCCGGTCGATTCGCAGCGTTACGAGGAACTCGAGTTCGACGTACTGCTCGCCGCGCTCGGTGCGGTCCGCTCGGGGACCGACACGAGCGGCACCGCCGTGCTCGGGGTGGCGATGGAGGAGCGGGCGCTGCGCCGTGCGCTCGAACGCAACCGACGGCGCATGGCTCGGCGAGTGCCCGACGGGGCGCCACGGGTCGCCATGGTCGATGCCGCCAACCGGATCAGACCGAGGACGCTCTGGTGAGCGCCGCAGCGCACGACCTCGAGGGAAGCGGGCTCGTGTGCAGAATCTGCGGTTCGCCGATGGCTGACGGCGACACCTTCTGCGAGGACTGCGGCGAGCCCGTGGACCGGCGCTGCCCAACGTGCGGATCGGGGCTCGACGAACTGGGCGCGTGCGCGACCTGCACCGCCGACGCGCCACCGGAGAACCGGGTCGAGATCCACCTCCATTCCTGGGGCGCTGCCGTGAGCGACCGCGGCCGCGTCCGGGCCGTGAACGAGGATGCGGTGGCGCTGCGAGTATCCGCCGAGCACGCCGCGCTCGTCGCGGTCATCTGCGACGGCGTGTCGTCGAGTCGAGATCCCCATCTCGCCGCGGCGGCGGCCTCATCGAGCATGGCGGATCACGTGACGGCGCACATCGACGCCGGAGCGCCGGCGATCGACGCCCTGCGGCTCGGGTTCGCCGCGGCTGGCGCTGCCGTCGCGGCGCTCGGTGTGCTCGGCGAGGCCGACCCGCCGTCGTGCACGTGCGTCGCCGCGGTGATGGCGGGCGGCCGACTCACGGTCGGCTCCATCGGCGACAGCCGCGCCTACTGGGTCGACATCGATGCGGCGTCGCAGCTGACCGCGGACGACAGCGACGCCGCGACGGGCGTCGACGGCGGCATCACCCGCTGGCTCGGCGCCGACGCCGAGGACACCGAGCCGGCGATCGCTCAGCGGCGCGTGGAGGGGGCTGGCTGCTGCTGTGCACCGACGGCCTGTGGTCGGAGATCTCCGACGCCTCGGTGCAGGCGCTGGTCGTCGATGCCAAAGGATCTGCTCCGCTGGGGATCGCCCGCCGTCTGATCGCCGCAGCCAATGAGGCCGGGGCACGCGACAACGTGAGCGTCGTCGTGGTCCCGTCCGCCCTGCAGCGCGACACGAATCCCGTCCTTCTCCAGCGAGGAAGCACATGAGCGACTTCTCCATCGCGTCCCATCACAACGAACACCTCCCCGAAGGGGGAACCGAGGTCGTCACGATGCTGAGCATCACCTCGGCGTATGGCGCCACCACGCCGTCGGGGGAGCACTCCGTCATCGTGATCATGGGCGACAAGTCCGGCTCGATGCGCACCCCGTTCGACCGGTCGGCAGACGAGCCGGTGTCGAAGATGGCTGCTGCTCGCGACGCACTTTCGGCGGCGATCGACCACCTCGCGGACGGCACCGAGTTCGCGGTGATCGCCGGCAACCATCAGGCAGAGCAGTGCTACCCCGAGGAGGGCGGCCTGGTCGTCGCCAGCGACCGGACCCGGGCTGCGGCCCGGCGGGCGATCCAGCTGATCTCGCCCGGCGGCGGCACCGCGATGTCGACCTGGCTCGCGGCGGCCCGCGAGCTTTTCGAGTCGCGTCCCGACGCCATCCGGCTCGGCATCCTCGTGACCGACGGCAAGAACGAGAGTGAGGAGCCCGAGGCGCTCGACCAGGAGCTCGAACGGTGCGCAGGCGTGTTCCAGTGCGAGTGTCGCGGCGTGGGCACCGGCTGGGTCGTGGAGGAACTGCGGCGCATCTCGGGCGCGCTGCTCGGCGGAATCGGCATGATCCGGTCCTCCGCTCAGATGCAGCAGGACTTCAGCGAGATGATCGACACCGCAGTCGCGAAGCGGACCGCGGATGTGTCGCTGCGCCTGTGGGTTCCTCGCCGCTGTGAGATCGTCGACCTGCAACAGGTTGCACCCGTGATCGAGGGACTCATGGGTTTGGCGGCCGCACGGTCCGAGCTCGTGACCGACTTCCCGACGGGTGCGTGGGCCACCGAGCGACGGGACTACCTCGTTCGCATCCGGGTCGCGCCGGGGGAACTCGGCGACGACGTGCTCGCGGCGAGGGCGTCGGTGGTCATCGGTGACGAGGTGGTGGCGCAGACGATGGTCCGGGCGACGTGGACCGACGATCCGTCGCTGTCGAGCCCGATCGCCCGCGAGGTCGCCCACTACACCGGTCAGGCGAAGCTCTCCCTCGCCATCCGCAAGGGCCTCGCCGCCCGCAACGAGGGCCGAACCGATGCGGCCGAGGCGGCCCTCGGTGCCGCGGTCCGGCTCGCGACGGCGGCCGACAACACCGAAATCCTGGAGCTGCTGGAGCGAATCGTCGACGTGGTCGACGCCGCCGAGGGGGTGGTGCGGCTCCGTTCCGGCGTCGACCTCGGCGACGAGATGGAACTCGACACCAAGTCGACGAAGACGCAGCGCGTGAAGCGGACCTCGTGATCGGAGCCGGTCGATGATCACCTGTGTTCGCTGCGGTGCGGAGTCCGACTCCGACGACTATTGCGACCAGTGCGGAGCCTCGCTGGCGCCGATCCCGCCGGTGGTGCAGATGCCGTCGATCGCGCGCGCGTGCCCGCAATGCGATGTGCCCTTCGACGACGGCGAGGTCTTCTGCGAGACCTGTGGCTGCGACCTGGCGACGGGCGAGGTGGCGCCGGACGAGCCGCCCGAGCGGGCGCTCGGCTGGGAGCTGACCGTCGGAGTCGATCCGCGGCGCTGGCGCCAGTACGCCTCACAGCGTTCGAATGACGCTCCGCCGCCCACGCCGGTGGCGATGAGGATCGAGGAGGCGACGATCACCCTCGGCCGCGGGGCCGAATCGGAGCGTCGGGCCGACATCGACCTCGCAGCTGCCACGCGCGACACCGGCATCAGCCGGGTGCACGCTCGCCTCGAGCCCAGGGGTGCGGGCGACGGCTGGCTGATCGTCGACCTCGACTCGGCGAACGGCACCATGGTCAACGCGGTGCGCGTCGAGGACGCTCCGTGCCCGGTATACGAAGGCGACGTCGTGTTCGTCGGCATGTGGACCGCGCTCGCGTTGCGGCGCAGCTGACGCGACAACACCGTCGCCACACGCTGTCGCCGGACCGTGTGGTCCGACCTTGTCGTCGGACCTGATCGTCGGACCCGATCGGTAGTCTGCGCCGGATGACCTCCGATCTCCCGGTGTTGCGTCCCGACGCGCTCGACCACGCGGACCTTGCGCACCTCTGCCGCGAGTACCTGCTCGCGGGCCACCTGATCGATCGGGCGGCGATGGGTCATATCATCGGCGCGCACGGCGCCGGTGCGGTGGCCGACGTGGCGATCGACGAGTGGATGGGAGCGAGCCCGGTCTACACGGCTCGCACGCAGCGCGCGCTGGGCTTCGGCGGCGACGACGTCGAGACCATGTTCAAGGGCATGCAGATCGACATCGGCGCGCCCCCGGAGTTCCTCGATTTCCGTTTCGTGGTGCACGACGCAACCCACGGGGAGTTCACGCTCGCGCACTGTGGGGCGCTGATGGACGTGGAGCCGATCGGGGAGGAGATGGTCCACACCATGTGCCACACGATCGAGGACCCCACGTTCGAGGCCACGGCCTGTGCGTCGAATCCCCGCGCCCGTCTCGCTGCGGTACATCGTCCGCCCCGCGTGCCCGCCGACCGCATGCCGCATTGTCACTGGACCGTCGAGATCCGCGACGACGTCGAGGCGTGGGAACTCCCGGCCGCCGCTCGAGCGCTCGAGCAGTGCCGGGCCGCCACGATCGACCTCGCCCGGTGGGGCCCGTCCGATGACGGCCGTGGCGACTACGCGGGCCCGCTCGACGCCGACTTGCGCATGGAGGATTTCTCGACCGACGCGCTCAGCGCGATCGCCGGCGAGGCCACGATGCAGTCACACCTGCTGGTCGCCTCGTTCTGGCGTGCGATCGAGGCGCGGTACGGCGCCGAGCACGCGGTCGACCTGGTGACTCGCCAGTTCCGCGGCGTCGCCGGCGCGGTCGCCCGACGCCTCCAGCGCTGGTTCGGCTTCGAGGCGTCGCCCGACGGATTCGCGTCGCTTCTGGCGATGCACCCGGGCCTCGGCCCCGATCGCTACACCGGCTGGTCGGTCGAGGTGGTCGGCGGCTCTGCGGTGGTGACGCAGCGGTGGGCCCCGGCGACCGACGCGGGCGAGCCCCGCACGTGGGCGACGCTGCCGGCGGACTCGATCACCTCGGCGCTCGACGCGATGGTCGGTGAGATCGATCGTCGTGCGCGCTGCGTGCCGCTCGTCCTCGACGGCGGCACCGACGGTGCGATCGCCCGGTGGCGCGTCGAACTCGGCGACGAGCCGCGGCGCCGCCACGACGACGTGCTGATGACCCTGTTCAGCTCCGGCGCCGACTTCCGCTTCGAGCGGGTTGGGCAGCGCACAGCGGCGCGCCCTGCTCCGGAGGGCAGCTAGCGCGAGACGAGGCGGACGATCGCACCGCGGATCGGTCCCGGTTCGAGGTCCGGGGCCGCGCAGGTGGCATACATGGTGCCGGGCTCGTCGGGCCTGACGTCCGGGTCGAAATGGTTCACGATCGACCGCATCGCCGTGTTCTCCCACAGGATGTAGGCGACGAAGGTGGTGACCCCCCGCTCGCGCGCGGCGACGCCGAGCGCGTCGAACAGGAACCGGCCGAGGCCTCGACCCGCGAGGTCGTCGGCCACGACGATGGCGAACTCGGCGCTCGCCGGGTCCTCTCGCAGCCGGATGAAGCGAGCGACGCCCACGAGACGGGGCGGCGTCGCCGCGGTCTCGGCGACCCATGCGAAGTGGCGCTCGTGGTCGACGTTGATGAGGTAGTCGAGCATCGACGGCGTGAGGGTTGCGGCGCCCAGGAACCGACGCCGTCGCGACTCCGGTGACAGCTCGGCATCGAACCGCTCGATCGCGGCCGCATCGTCGCGGCGGATCGGCCTCAGCGTGAGCGACGTGCCGTCGGCGAGCGTGAACGGGATCGGCTCGGCGACGCGCGACCAGTTGTCGGCATGTCGATCCTTCGAGAGCACGCGCAGGCGCTCGTGAACGCCCGGTAGCTCGAGGAGCTCGTCGAGCTCGTCGGCGTCGCAGAAGAACACGTGGACCGCCGAGGTCGCTCGCACCGTCGCGGACGCGGGCGCATCGTCGAGGATCGCCATCTCGCCGATGACCGCGCCGGCCTCGATCGAGACGGTCTCGTGGGAGTCGGGCAGCTCGACCTCGGCCGAGCCCTCGCCGAGCAGCACCAGATGGCCGCCGGAGCGGCCTTCGGCCACGAGGACCGCGTCGGTCGGGAGGTCGGCCGCGGTCAGGAGCGACGCGGCGCGATCGAGTTCTTCCGCGTCGAGCTCCGCGAAGAGTGGCAGGTCGGCCAGCTCGGCGGGATCGGCGGGATCGTTGCCTTCCACACCGGCGAGCCTATCGGCGCGAGCCGATAGCGTGACCGGACACGCCACGCACAGGAGGATGACCCCGTGACGACCACGCCACCGGCGGAACGCGACTGGTCGCGTGATTTCGACCACACCGACCCGGCCTACGCCGAGCGGGCTCCCGAGATCTGGGACGAGCTGCGGTCGGTCTGCCCGGTTGCGCATTCGAACCGTTTCGGTGGCACGTGGCTGCCGACGCGCCACGAGGACGTCGCCGCGATCGCGTACGACACCGAGCACTTCTCGTCGTGTGGCGTCATCGTCGCCCCGATGGAGCCGCCGCTCGACCTGGCGCCGGCGGGGTACGCGCCGCCGATCACGTCCGATCCGCCGTTCCACGATCACGCGCGTCGGCTGCTGCTCCCCGCGTTCGCGCCGAAGCCGATCGCTGCGCTCGAGCCGACGACCACCGAACTGTGTCGGCGGCTGCTCGACGAGATCGAGGCCGACGCGACCGACACGATCGACGCCGTGGAGCGGTACACGCGTCACATCCCGGTGCAGGTGATCGCCGCCATGCTCGGTGTGCCGGCGAGCGACGGCGACCGGTTCCGTGTGTTCATTCATCGGATCCTCGAGCGGCCGGGCCAGGCCGGACCGGTCGAACCCGAGGACACGCTCGGGCATTACGTCGGTGCGATGATCGCCGAGCACCGCGAGCACCCCCGGGACGATCTGATCGGATTCCTGATCGATGCCGAGATCGACGGCGAGCCGCTCTCCGACGACCACATCGGTGGCACCGTCGCACTGTTGTTGCTCGCCGGGATCGACACCACGTGGTCCGCGATCGGCTCGGCGCTGTGGCACCTCGCGACGCACCCCGACGATCGGCGCCGCCTCGTCGCGGAACCCGAACTGCTCCCTACCGCGATCGAGGAGTTCCTGCGCTCCTATGCACCCGTCACCATGGCCCGCGTCGTGGCCAGCCCGGTCGAGGTGGGCGGCGCGGCGATGGAGCGTGGCGACTGGGTGCTGGTGCCGTTCCCGGCGGCCAACCGCGACCCCGAGCAGTTCGAGCGAGCCGACGAAGTGCTGATCGACCGACTGCACAACCGGCACGCGGCGTTCGGCCTGGGCATCCACCGGTGTCTGGGCTCGAACCTGGCGCGACTCGAACTCACCGTCGCCGTCCGTGAATGGCTGGCGCGGTTCCCCGAGTTCGAGGTCGCCGACCCCGAAGGGGTTCGGTGGTCAACCGGCCAGGTCCGCGGTCCCCGGAGCCTCCCGCTCAAGCTGGGCTGAGCGCACCGGGTCCTGCGCGAACCCCGATGTCGCGAGCCACGTCGCGTACCACCCCGGGTCGACGAACTGCCCGGGGTGATGGTCACGGCGCAACGACGCCGCGATGTTGGGGAGCTCGGAGAACGCGAAGCTCAGGCTCCACCGGGCAAGGGTCCACCAGCCGGCCGGGCTGAGCAGGCGTCGTGTGCGCAGCAGCATCGGCGTGGCGCCGATCACGGTCAGCCCGGCGAGCGAGACCACTGCGGCGAACGTGGCGAACCACAGCTGCGTGCGCCTCCAGCCGGTCGCGACGAACAGGTCGTGCGCCGCCGACTTGTGCTCGACCTCCTCGGCGAGATGCCACACGAACAGCGCCGCGACCGCGGGGTCCGCCTGTGCGAACAGCTCGTCGGCGTGGCGCTCCACCCACCGCGCGACGGCGTACGCCACCGATTCCGACCCGGCGGCGAACGCGACCTGGGCGCCGAGGCCGCCCCGGCGGCCGATCATTCGATACCACCAGCGGATCAGGCGATCGACGCGGCGCAGCGACGGATAGTGGGCGGTCACCACACGGTTCCAGCGTCGGTGTTGGCGCTGGTGTTCGAGCTCCTGGAGCGCGTACGCCGACGACGAGTTCGGCGCTTCATCGCCGAGTTCGCGGGTCGCGGCGCGGACCGTGCGAACGATCAGCGGCTCGACGTGGGGCATCATCAGCGAGACGGCGTTGGCGATGCATGCAAGCTCGGGGTGCAGCGGCGTCCAGATCGGCGGGGTCTCCGTGTCGAACGCGAAGTCGGGGACGCGATGGGGGAGGCGCCGCTGGCGGCACGATCTGGGCTCGGTGCTCGTCGGCGCAGGATGCACGAGTTCCCGTCGGTCGGGCTGACCGACAATCAAGGTCCGGCGCTAGGGTGCGGCCATGCCCCTCGACCCGGCCGCAGCAGCGGTTCTCGACGCGCTGCAGGGTGCCGGGGCACCGGGGATCGAAACGCTCGACCCGCCGGGTGCCCGCCGGGTCTTCGAGCGCCTCGGTGGCCCGCTCCCGCCCGATGCGTTCGCCGGGGTGGTCGCGACGGCGGAGCGCGTGGGGGGCGTGCCGTGCGTACGGGTGTCCGCCGTGGAGCCCCGCGAGGCGGCGCCGGTGGTGATCTGGGTGCATGGCGGCGGCTGGGTGCTCGGCACCGCCGAGGGCGCGCTCGATATCGCCACCCAACTGGTGCTGGGAACCGGGTGCGAGGTGGTGTGCGTCGACTATCGCCTTGCGCCGGAGGCGCCGTTCCCGGCAGCGCTCGACGATGTCACCGCGGTCGCGCGTTCGCTCGTCGGAGGGCCGACCGATCGCATCGTGATCGCGGGCGACTCGGCCGGGGCGAATCTCGCGACCGTCGCCGCCGCGACGGTGCCGGGTCTTGCGGGCCAGGTGCTGCTGTATCCGGTGACCGACGCGCGCTGCGAGACCGACTCCTACAGGCGCAACGGGCACGGCTATCTACTCACGGCGGCTGCGATGCGATGGTTCGTCGGGCACTACCTCGGTGGCGGCGATCCGGACGATCCTCGCGTCTCACCGATTACGTTCACGATCGAGGAGCTGGCGGCCTCGCCGCCGGCGCTGGTGGTGACCGCCGGGTTCGATCCGCTGGTCGACGAGGGCGACGCGTACGCTGCGAGGCTGATGGCGGCCGGTGTCGAGGTGGACGCGGTGCGTCTCGATGGCCAGATCCACGGGTTCGTCGGGCTCTGGCGGGTGATCCCCGATGGCAGCGAGGTGCTCGAGACGATGACGAGATGGATCGGCGCGGCAACCGGCGACGGGCGCGCCTCGAACCCAAGGGTGGTGGGATGACCGAGGACCAGGTTCCGAGCCCCTTCGACAAGGCGCAACTCGGCCCGATTCGCCTGCGGAATCGATTCATCAAGTCGGCGACCTTCGAGGGGCGCAGTCCCCGGCGCGTGCCCACCGACGAGCTGATCGAGTTCCACCGCGCGATGGCTGCGGGTGGCGTGGCGATGACCACCGTCGCCTACTGCGCCGTGTCCCTGGAGGGCACGACCGACGGGCGCAACGTCGTCCTCGGACACGATGCGGAGGACGGGCTGGCGCGCCTCGCCGACGCGGTGCACGCCGAGGGCGCCGCCGTGTCGGCGCAGATCGGCCATGCCGGCCCCGTGTCGGACCCGACCCGCACCCACAAGCGGGTGCTGACACCGTCGCGGATGATCAGCCCGCTCGGGTTCCGCCCGACCCATGCCTGCACCCGCGGCGACATCGCGGAGGTCACCGAGTCGTACGCCCGCGGCGCGGAGTGCCTTGCGCGTGCCGGCTTCGACGCCGTCGAGATTCACCTCGGCCACAACTATCTGCTCAGCGCGTTCCTCTCGCCTCGCCTGAATCGCCGTCGTGACGAGTACGGCGGGTCGCTCGAACACCGTGCCCGCTTCGCTCGTGAGGTCGTTGCCGCGGTCCGCTCTGCGGTCGGCCCGTCGGTCGCTGTGCTGGCGAAGCTCAACATGGCCGACGGCGTGGGCGGCGGGCTGTGGCTCGACGAGAGCCTGCGCGTCGCGCGCTGGTTGACCGAGGACGGACACCTCGACGCCCTGGAGCTCACCGGCGGGAGCTCGCTGCTCAACCCGATGTACCTGTTCCGCGGCGACGCCCCGATCCGAGAGATGGCTGCGGGGTTTCCGCCGCCATTCGGTGCCGGGTTCCGCCTGCTGGGAAGCAGGTTCCTCAAGGAGTACCCGTACGAGGAGGCGTACTTCCTCCCGTTCGCCCGTCAGTTCCGGGCCGCGATCGACCTGCCGTTGGTGCTGCTCGGCGGCGTCTCGGATCTCGAGACCGCTCACGTCGCCATGCGCGAGGGGTTCGAGTTCGTGGCGATGGGCCGCGCGCTGTTGCGTGAGCCGGACCTGATCCGCCGGTACGAGGAGCGGGAAGCGTCGACCTCGCTGTGCGTGCACTGCAACAAGTGCATGCCCACCATCTACTCGGGCACCCGCTGCGTGCTCGTCGAGGACTCGAAATGATCCACCGCGACCCACCCGTCGACACCGTCGCGAACCGTGTTCGCCATCGGCTCCGCCTGGCCGGGGGTTCGCTCGTGCAATGGGGCTGGCGGCAGGCCAAGGCCGTCGGGTCGATCGGGCCCGACTCCGCCGCCGGTCGCTCGTTCGGCTCGTTCGGGCCGGGCAGCATCATGTGTTTCCCCCAAGAGCCGTTCGTCAACCCCGGCTCCATCCACCTGGGAACGTCGACGATGATCGGGCCCAACGTGGTGCTGTCGGCCGGGTGGGGTCCCGATCACCCCGGCCTGCCGGATCGGGTGGTCGTGATCGGCGATCGTTGCCTCATCGGCCGGGGGAGCTCGGTCGTGGGGCATCGCCTCATCGAGATCGGCGACGATGTGTGGACCGGCCAACAGGTGCACATCACCGACATGAACCACGGGTACGAACGCCTCGACGTGCCGATCGCGGCGCAGAACCAGCCCGAATCGCCGATCAGGATCGGCGACGGCACCTGGCTCGGGCATCACGTGGTGGTCCTGCCGGGCGTGACGATCGGGCGCCACGTGGTGGTCGGCGCCGGGAGCGTGGTGACCGAGGACCTACCCGACTACTGCGTGGCGGTCGGCAGCCCAGCTCGGGTGATCCGCCGCTATCTCAATGGTGAGTGGGTGCGGGTGCCGTGACCCGTCCGGATACCTCGCCCCTCGCCTCGTTGCGTCGTCTCGGTCGGCTACGCGAACGCGTCGCCACGCCGAGCGACCGGGCGCGGGATTCGCTGGCGGCGGCCGTCGCCGGCGGTGCGACGTCGCCCGAAATCGTCATCATCGGGGCTGGAGCCGGGGGCCTTGCGATGGGGCGCAGCTTCGCGCCGCGGGCGTCACGTCGTTCCGGATCGTCGAGAAGAGCGACGGGGTCGGCGGGACCTGGCGGGACAACTCGTATCCGGGTGCGGCGTGCGACGTCCCGTCGCACCTCTATTCCCTCTCCTTCGCATCGTGGGGGCGGTGGTCGCGGAAGTTCGCACCGCAGCCGGAGATCCTGCGCTACTTCGAGTGGGTCGCCGACCGGTTCGGCCTGCGCGACCACATCGAGACGAATCGCGAGGTCGCGTCGCTCGACTACGACGATGGGTCGCAGCGATGGAGGATCGGATTCGTCACCGGCGAGGTGGAGTACGCCGACATCGTGGTGAGCGCGCTGGGGCAGCTCAACCGGCCGTTCGTGCCCGAGATAGCGGGACGGGATCGCTTCGCCGGCGAGCAGTTTCACTCGGCACGGTGGCGTCGCGACGTCGACCTGGTCGACCGCGACATCGCGGTGATCGGAAACGGTGCCAGCGCCGTGCAGTTCGTGCCCGAGGTGGCCAAAGTGGCGCGCTCGCTCACGGTCTTTCAGCGCAGCGCCAACTGGATCATCCCCAAGCCCGATCGTCCCTACCGTCGGATCGAGCGGCGGCTACTCGAGCAGGTGCCACCGGCCCGTCGCCTGCACCGGTGGTGGATCTACTGGCGGCTCGAAGCGAACGTGAGCCTCATGCGGAGCGGCTCGCTGCTCGGGCGACTGATCGAGCGGCGCGTGTCGTCGGAGCTGGGCAAGCTCGTCTCGCCGCGCCTCAGCGCCGAGGCGCTGATCCCTGACTACTCACCGGGCTGCAAGCGCCTGCTCATCTCCAACGACTACTACGCGACGCTGCTGCGGCCGAACGTCTCGGTGACGACCTCGCCGGTGCGCGAGATCGCCGCCGACGCGATCGTGACCGAGGACGGCGTCGCGCACACGTGCGACCTGCTCATCTGGGGCACCGGGTTCCGTGCGTCGGAGTTCCTCGCGCCGATCGCGGTGTCCGGGCCGCAGGGCCGACGACTGTCGGATGCCTGGAGCGAAGGGGCTCGCGCTCATCTGGGCATGGCCATCGAGGGGTTCCCGAACCTGTTCCTCCTCTACGGCCCGAATACGAATCTGGGCCACAACTCGATCCTGTTCATGATCGAGGCGCAGGTGCGCCTGATCGTGCAGTTGGTGGATGTCATGGTTCGCGAGCGGCGGACATCCGTGGAGGTCGATCCTCTGGCGTTCGAGGCGTCGAACCGGGACGTCCGCGAGCGGCTGGCAGCGTCGGTGTGGGCCACGGGATGCGAAAGTTGGTACAAGAACGCCGCTGGTACCATCACCAACAACTGGCCCGGATCGACCCTGGCGTATTGGCGTCGGCTGCGAACTGCCAGAGCGAACGACTGGAGGTTTTCCGGGCGGGCAGGACGCTGACAGTGGTGTGGCAAACACCATGGGCGACTGTTCAAAACCGCCCAGCGCCGGGAGTGGGCCGGATTGCTCACGGCATGGTGTTGCGGGGTTGGGCATCTCCCTGTAAACCCTTACGAGTGGGCGTCAGTGCGTTGGAGGAAGCCGGAAAGTGAGTGAACTTCCGCCAGGTTTGTTTGGCGGTTGCACGCTCATCGGTTTCCTTCGTGGATACGAGAGTTACCTCTCGCGTCCTGGCCTTCACGCTCTCCGCGGCAACCGCCGCGTGAACCCCGTGGCCGACCAATTAGGGAGCTGAATCGTGGCGACCGACTCCGTTCCGACGACCTCAGGGCCACGGTCCGATACGGTCGAGCGCGACGGGCACGAGGATCGTACGGCTGCGGTCCTTCGACTCCCGGTTCGTCACGCCGACGGCCCGTTCGCCGGCATTCGTTTCCCCGGCCGCCACGCGTCGGGCCTGCGCCGTCGGCTGGTGGTGCTCGACGGCCTTTCCATCGTGCTCGCATGGTCCACCGCGATGCTGCTGCCGGTGTCGGGCCAGATGCTCGGCCGGGCAAGCGTGGTCGCACTCCTCGTCGGCGGCCTCAGCCAGTGGGCATCGATCGCGACGCAGCGCCTGTACCTGGCGCGCGTGTCGAGCGTGCGATCGGTCGAACTGTCGAGCCTGTTCCGAGCGACGGTCCTCGGCGCGGTCGCGTCGCTCGCCTCACTCGGGCTGTGGCCCGAGAACGTGTCGGGGCTGAAGGTCCGCGTGCTGCTGGGAGCGGCGGCCTCGATGGCCATGCTGGCCCTCGGTCGCGGCGTGTTCAACTCGTGGCTTCGCGCCGGCCGGGCGCGGGGCCAGTTCAACCGTCCGATCGTGATCGTCGGTACCAACGACGAGGCGGCCCAACTCGTTGATCTGCTCTCCACGCATGGTGAGCTCGGTTTCAAGGTCGTCGGCGTGACCGGCAGTCGCGAGGACTACGACGAGCGTGAGTGGACGGTCCCGTTCGTCGGCTCACTCTGCGACACGCTCGGCGCCCTCGCCGCGCACGTCGCCAACGGCGTGATCGTCGCCACGAGCGCCATGTCGGCAAGCGAGCTCAACGACCTGACCCGCGACCTGCTTCGCCACGACGTCCACGTGCACCTGTCCAGCGGCCTGCGCGGCATCGACCACCGTCGTCTACGCGCCGCGCCGATTGCGCACGAACCGATCTTCTACCTTGAACCGTCGAGCCTGTCGCGCACGCAGGTGATCGCCAAGCGCGTGCTCGACGTGTCGGTCGCCTCCCTGGCCCTGCTCGTGGTGTCGCCGGTGCTTGCGCTCGCTGCAGTTGCCGTATGGCTGCAGGACCGTGGCCCCATCCTGTTCAAGCAGCGTCGCATCGGCTACCTGGGCAAAGAGTTCACCGTGTACAAGATGCGCACGATGATCCCCGATGCCGAGGCCCGGCTCTCGGAGGTCTTGAAGGAGTTCGGCAACCAGCGCGACGGGAGCCTGTTCAAACTCAGCAACGACCCGCGCCGCACTCGGGTGGGGCGTGTTCTCGAGGCATCGAGCCTGGACGAACTGCCGCAGCTGTTCAACGTGCTCAACGGCACGATGAGCCTGGTCGGTCCGCGGCCGGCGCTTCCGTCGGAGGTCGAGACCTTCGACGACGAGCTCCTCACCCGCTTCAGCGTTCCGCCTGGCATCACCGGGCTCTGGCAGGTCGAGGCGCGCGACAACCCGTCGTTCGCCGCGTACAAGCGGCTCGACCTGTTCTATGTCGAGAACTGGTCCGTCAGCCTCGACCTGGTGCTGCTGATCGAGACGGCGACGAGCGTGCTCGCCCGCCTCTTCAATCACCGGCGTGATCAGCCCACGAACTAGAGCGAGCGAATGAGCTGGTGCAGCCTGCGTGGTGCCGGTGATCGAAATCGAGGAACAGGCGGGGGCGCGCCACCTCGTCGTGGTCGTCGATCTCGGCGCTCGTCGCTGCGCCACGTTCGATCCGACCTGACGCCAAAAGGTCGGCGAAGTCCTGATTCAGCCGGGCGAGCTGGGTGTCGGAGATGTCGGACACGAGCCGCAGCACGAGCTGGCCGTCGACGTAGCGCATCGAGTGGAACACCTCGTAGAACGCGCAGATGCGGTCGACCGCCTCGTCGATGTCCGATGTGATCAAGACCAGATCGAGATCCTCGGCGGAGATCAGCCCTGCGGGAAGCAGTTGGGTTTCGACCGTCTGGCGCCACGCATCCCAATACCGGGTGCCGGCCGGATCGAACAACACGACGGGGCAGGGGTACTCCTTGCCGGTCTGCAACAACGTCAGGAGCTCGAAGGTCTCGTCGAGCGTGCCGAACCCGCCGGGGAAGGCCACGTATGCCGACGACTCCTTCATGAACGTCAGCTTCCGGGTGAAGAAGTACCGGAACGGCACGAGCCGTTCCGGCGGAAGGAGACCGTTCCCGGCCGACTCGAACGGCAGGCGAATCGTGACGCCGAACGACGCATCGGGGCCTGCACCCTCGATCGCCGCGGTCATGATGCCGGGCCCGCCGCCCGTGATGACCATCCAGTCACGCTTCGCCAGCGCCGCGCCCATGAGGTTCGCCGCCACGTACGCGGGTTCGTCGGGTCGAGTCCGGGCGGAGCCGAACACCGAGCACTTGCGGGAGTCGCGGTACGGATTGAACGACGCAAACGATGTGCGCAGCTCGCGCAGCGCGGTCGATGCCAGCTTCATGTCGCCGCGGTTGTTGCCGCCGCGGCCGAGCTTGAGCACCGACGCGACCATCTCGATCACCAGGTCGCGGTCGTGCTCGATGGCGGCGGCGTCGACCAGGTCGAGTACCGCTTGGTCGAGCGCGGGATCGCCGAGGCGAGGCCGGGCGATGCGTCGGCCCGTCGGTGTCGTCATCCGAAGCTCCCTGTCGAGGCCGTCACGTCCACTGGACCGTACAGGGTGGTGCGCTGCACGAGGCGCCGCCCGACCGACTCCGCGAGTTCGGCGAACCCCTCGGGCGTGGCCTCCTGGCCGTGTTCGGCGCCGGCGGCCCGGCTGATGTTCTCGTCGATCAAGGTGCCCCCCAGGTCGTTCACCCCCGCCTGGAGCAGTTGGCGGACGCCGTGGAAGCCGAGCTTCACCCATGACGCCTGCACATTGTCGACGAGGCCGTGGTACGTGATGCGGGCAACCGAGTGCATCAGCACGACCTCGCGCCACGTCGGGCCACGGCGCGAGCGTCCCTGCAGCGAGATCGGCGAGGCCATGTGTACGAACGGGAGCGGCACGAATTCGGTGAACCCACCGGTCTCGGCCTGGAGCGCGCGGGTGCGGAGCAGGTGCCGTGCCCAGTGAACGGGACGTTCGATCGAGCCGAACATGATCGTGATGTTCGAGCGGAGGCCGACCGAGTGGGCCGTGCGGTGTGCATCGAGCCACTCGTCGGTGGTGATCTTGTCGCTGCACAGCACCTTGCGGACCTCGTCGTCGAGGATCTCGGCGGCGGTGCCGGGCAGCGTGCGCAGGCCGGCATCCATGAGCCGACGCAGGTACGAGTCGAGCCGCTCGCCGTTGCGGCGAGCGCCCTCGGTCACCTCGAGCGCCGTGAAGCCGTGGATGTGCACGTCGGGGGCCGCTGCGGTGACGGCCCGAGCCACGTCGATGTAGTAGTCGCCGTCGAAGTCCGGGTGGATGCCACCCTGCAGGCACACCTCGGTCGCTCCGAGATCGACCGCCTCGCGCACCCGCTCGGCGATGTCGTCGAGCGACAGCAGGTAGGGCGTGCCGCGGAGGTTCAGGGAGAGTGGGCCTTTCGAGAACCCGCAGAACCGGCACTTGAACGTGCACACGTTGGTGTAGTTGATGTTCCGGTTCGAGACCCACGTCACGTCGTCGCCCACCGCGGCGCTGCGCAGCTCGTCGGCGAGCTGCGTCACCGCGGCGACCTCGGGTCCGCGTGCGGCGAACAGCGCCACGATCTCGTCTTCGCCGACGGTCTCGCCCGCTCGCACGCCGTCGACGATCTCCCGGATCCGGCCACGAACCCGGGGCGCCGGGGCCGGCACGAGCGCCGGCGGCGGGCATGGTGCGCCCGAGTACCACACGGGGCCGAGACCCTGGCGGTCGTTGTCGCGTGCGAGCCCTTCCGCGTCCTGGGCTCGCAGCACGGCGGTGTGCAGCGCCGGGTCGATCCAGCGGTCGGGCCGGGCAACGAAGCGCGGGTGCACGGTGAGGCGAGGCGCGAGTGCGAACCCGCGCGCCTCGGTCACCTCGGCGAGCCGGTCGAGATCGGGCCACGGGCGCTCGGGGTTCACGTGATCGGCGGTCACGGGCGACACGCCGCCCCAGTCGTCGATGCCCGCGTCGAGCAGGCGACCGAAGTCGTCGCTCAGGTTCGGCGGCGCCTGCACGGACACGTCCTCGGGCAGCAGCAGCCGTGCCAACGCGACGGCGTCGAGGTGATCGTCGACGGGGCACGGCGGCGCGCCGTGCATCGCCGTCCCGGGCTTCGGCAGGAAGTTCTGGACGATGACCTCCTGCACGTGGCCCCATCGGCGATGCGACGCGGCGATCGCCTCGATCGCGGCGATCCGGTCGGCGCGCGTCTCGCCGATGCCGACCAGGATCCCGGTGGTGAAGGGAACAGCGAGGCGGCCCGCTGCCTCGAGCGTGGCAAGCCTCCGCTCGGGGGTCTTGTCGGGCGCGCCACGGTGGCATTCCAGGTCGGGCCGCAGCGATTCGATCATCATCCCCTGGCTCGGGGCGACCTCGCGCAAGCGAGCGAGGTCGTGGCCGTCGAGCGCCCCCGCGTTGGCGTGCGGCAGCAGACCCTCGTCGGCCACCAGCCGGCACATGGCGACCAGATAGTCGACGGTCGACGCGTACCCGTGGCTCGCGAGCCACTCCGCGGCCGCCGCGTAGCGGGTCTCGGGCGCTTCGCCCAGCGTGAACAGCGCCTCGCGGCACCCGGCGTCGGCGCCTGCTCGCGCCAGTGCGAGCACCGTGTCGGGATCGAGGAACGGGTTCTCCAGGCGGGCGGGCGGCTGGGCGAACGTGCAGTAGCCGCACCGGTCGCGGCACAGCATCGTGAGCGGGATGAACACCTTGGGCGACCACGTGATGCGGGTGCCGTGGGTGCGGTCGCGGCGCTCGGCGGCGCGCGCCATCAGCTCGGCGAGGGGCAGGTCAGCGAGGTTCGGCAACGTGGCCTCCGATGTGATGCGTCGCGTGGCCCGGCCCCGGCCGGCTGGCGATCGCGCTGGGTGAGAACGTTTGGCGACACGTCGGGCACCAGAAGGCCTGGTCGAGTTCGTGTCCGCAGGGTTCGTGAACCAGGACGGTGGGCGGTAGGCCGTCGGAGAGCCACCGGTCGCCCCACCGCATGAGCGCGACGAGGGCGGGGGAGAGCTCGATACCCATGCGCGTCAGTCGATACTCGTAGCGGCGCGGCCGATCCTGGTACGCGACCTTGACCATCACCCCGGCCTCGACCAGGCGGCGCAGACGATCGGCCAGCACGGGTCGGGCGATCTCGAGATCGCGCCGGAAGTCGTCGAAGCGCCGAATGCCGCGAAAGGCGTCGCGCAGGATCAGGATCGTCCATCGGTCGCCCATGATCTCGAGCGCGCGGGCGATCGAGCAGGGGGGAGAGAGGACGTCCGCGCTCGTTGGCACGGCCGCCAGGTTAGTTCGGAATCAGAACCGACTCGGGTCGAGCCCGTGCGCCTTGGCGGTGAGCGCCGCGAGAACCGCTGCGTGGGCGGTCGCGAACGCCGCGACGCCCTCTCGCTCCAGCACCTCGGCCACGTCGTGCATGTCGACCGCGGCCGTGATCGAGGCCCACGTCGCGCTCGCCGCGTCGAGGTCGGCATCGAGGGTCCGGGCGAGCGTGCCGTGGTCCTCGAACGCCATGAGCGTCGCGTCGGGGATGGTGTTGACGGTTCCCGGGCCGATGAGCGCGTCCACGTACAGCGTGTCGGGATACGCCGGGTTCTTGGTGGAGGTCGAGGCCCACAGCGGGCGCTGCGGGTGCGCCCCCCGTGCGGCCAGGGATTCCCAGCGTGCACCGGAGAACGTCGCGAGATGATCGCGATACGCGCATCGGGCCTGCGTCAGCGCCGCGGTGCCGCGAAGCGCGAGCGCGCCGGGCGTGGCGATCGCTTCGAGGCGCCGATCGACCTCGGTGTCGACGCGGCTGATGAAGAACGAGGCCACCGACGCGACGCCAGCGAGGTCGCCGCCCGCCGCGGCGAAGCGCTCGAGGCCGGCGATGTACGCCTCCATCACCGCCCGGTAGCGGTCGAGCGAGAAGATCAGCGTCACGTTGATCGACCGTCCCTCGGCCACGAGGTTCTCGACCGCAGCGACCCCCTCGACCGTCGCCGGGACCTTGACGAGCAGGTTGGGCGCCGCGAGACGGTCGTCGAGCGCGCGAGCGGCCGCCTCGGTGCCGACCTGATCGTGTGCGAGCCGCGGATCGACCTCCACCGACACGAACCCGTCGGTGCCGCCCGATGCCCGGTACACCGGCGCCAACAGCTCGGCCGCGGTCGAGATGTCGTCGCTCACCATGCGCCAGTACGCGTCGTCGACGCCGGCGCCGGCGGCGAGCAGTTCGGCGAACTGGGCGTCGTAGTCGGAGGAGTCCTCGATCGCCTTCTGGAAGATCGACGGGTTGGAGGTGATGCCCCGCACGCCGCGCTCGATCCATCCGGTGATCTCGCCGCCCGTGAGCCACGACCGGCGCAGGTTGTCGAGCCAGGGGCTCTGGTCGAACTGGGCGAGGCCGCGGAGGTTGGACATGTCAGCGGTTCCCGAGCAGGCGTCGAGCACGATCGGCGACCGCCTCGGGCGTGATGCCGAGCCGCTCCATCACGACGTCGCCCGGAGCCGACGCGCCGAATCGATCGATGCCGACCACATCATCGACCCAACGATGCCACCCGAAGGTGACCTGTGCCTCGACACCCACCGACGGCAAGCCCGGATCGATCACCGCGTCGCGTTCGTCGCGGCCGAGGGTGGCGAAGCGCGACCACGACGGCAGCGACACCACCCGGGCGGCGTGGCCCTCGGCCGCGAGCAGCTCGCTCGCAGCGAGCGCAACGGCGACCTCGCTGCCGGTCGCAACCAGCGTGAGGGCCGGATCGACGACGTCGCGCAGGATGTAGCCGCCGCGGCGCACACCCTCGCGGCTCGTGCCCTCGAGCACGGGGACGTTCTGGCGCGTCAGGATCAGCGCGGCGGGGCCGGCCGTCTCGACGGCGGCCTCGAGCGCGTAGACGGTCTCGTTCGCGTCGGCGGGGCGAAGCACGTCCAGCCCCGGGATCGCTCGGAGCGCGGCGACGTGTTCGACCGGCTGGTGGGTGGGACCGTCCTCCCCGACACCGACCGAGTCGTGCGACCACGCATAGATCACATCGGTCTGCATGAGCGCCGCGAGGCGAATGGCGGGGCGCATGTAGTCGCTGAACACCAGGAACGTGCCGCCGACCGGCAGGACGCCCCCGTGCAGGGCGAGCCCGTTCATCACGGCACCCATGGCGTGCTCGCGCACACCGAAGTGGATCTGGCGACCGGTGGCGTCGTCGGGCGTGAAGGGCGAGGCGCCACCCAGCTGCGTGCCGGTGTTCGACGTGAGATCAGCGCTACCTGCGGTGAGGCCCGGCACACCGGGCACCGCGGCGGTGAGCGCCTTGGCCAACGCCGAACGGGTGGCGACCGACGTACCGACCTCGAAGGTCGGCAGCGCCGCGGTCCAGCCGGCGAGCGGACGGTTCGACAGCGCGGCGTCCCATTCGGCCGCACGCTCGCCGAGGGCGGCGGGCAGGGCCGTCTCCCATGCCGTCCGGGCTGCGCCGCCACGGGCGCCCGCGGCGCGGTAGAGAGCGGCGACGTCGTCGCTCACGAAGAAGGGCTCGTCGGGGATGCCCATGACCGCCTTGGTCGCGGTGATCTCGGCGGCGCCGAAGGCGAGGCCGTGAGCGGAGGGCGCGTCGGTGAGCGTGGGCGACGGCGCGCCGATGTGGGTGCGCAACACCACCAGGCTCGGCCGGTCGTCCACCGCCTCGGCGGCGCCGAGCGCCGCGTCGATCGCATCGAGGTCGTCGCCCACGTCGCCGGCGTCGACCACGTGCCAGCCGTAGGCGGTGAACCGGGCGATCGCATCGTCGGTGAGGGCCAGTTCGGTCGGCCCGTCGATGGTGACGTGGTTGTCGTCGTAGATCACGGTCAGCCGGCCGAGCCGCAGATGGCCGGCGAGCGAGGCCGCCTCGTGCGAAACACCCTCGGACAGGCAGCCGTCACCGGCGATGCACCAGACGCGGTGGTCGCACACTCCGGCGCCGAACCGCTCGCGGTTGGCAGCTTCGGCCATCGCCATGCCCACCGCATTGGCGAGGCCCTGCCCCAGCGGGCCGGTCGTGACCTCGATGCCGGGCGTGTGGTGCACCTCGGGGTGGCCGGGGGTGAGCGAACCCCACTGGCGGAACGCTCGCAGATCGTCGCGCGAGATGCCGTACCCGGTGAGGTGCAGCATCGAGTACTGCAGGATCGATGCGTGGCCGGCCGACAGCACGAACCGGTCGCGATCGGGCCATTCGGGCGCCGAGGAGTCGTAGCGCATGCGGCGCGTCCACAGCACGTGTGCGATCGGCGCGAGCGCCATCGCTGTGCCTTGGTGGCCGGACCGGGCCGCGTTCGGGCCGTCCATCGCCAGGCCGCGGACGATGTTGATCGCTTGCCGCTCGATGTTGAGGTCGGTCACGTTGGTCTCCCTGAGCTGCGCCGGCGGTGAGCATAGGGGAGGCGCTCAGGGGCCTCGCACGTGTGGCCCTGGAGCCAACGAGCACCGCGCTCCGCTCGAACTGGGCCGATCCACCAACGCCGAGGGTCGGTGAATCGGCCCAGTTCGAGCACCGCGGAGGTCAGCCGATGAGCATGACCGACGCCGCCTGGGCGTGCAGCCCGTTGTGGCCGAGGATGGGCCCGATCTGGTCGACGCACAGCAGACCGCCGGCCTGCGCCCCGGTCTGGCCGATGATCGCGGCGTCGTTCTCGTCCCATCGGTCGGGCGGCGTGACACGCGCAGGGTCGCTGAACACCAGGCCGCCGACGGCGGCGCCCGACGCGGCGGAGCCCAGGTGCCGAATCGACGTGGCCGGGTCGCTCACGTGGAACTGCACCGTCGTGCCGACCGCCACCGGGGCGGTCAACGCCAGCGAACTCGATCGGCGGTCGGCCCCGAGCACGCGTGCGACCACGAAGTCGCCGAGCCCGAAGTCGCTGCGGTGTTCGTCGGCTGCGATGCCGACGAACACGCCGCCCGCGCGAGCCGATCGCGGGTCGCGTCGTCGAGGGTCTCCACCAACTCGTTGAGTCGCTGGAGGGCGGGCCGCCCGCCCAGACCGCGCAGCACCGATCCGTCGGCGTCGGTCACCGCGAACGGCTGACCGATCGGCCGGGCGCCCTGGCCGACGGCGTGGCGCACCGGGATTCGGGCGGGAAGCCAGGCGCCGACGGCGCCGTGGCGAAAGGCCTCGTCGTCGAGCATCAGCGTGCCGGGCGCACCGAGGGCTCCCGGCGCGACCGTACCGCCGATGACCGCCGCCGCGGGCGTCGTGTGTGCGAGGTGGCCGAGCAGGCCGGTGACGGGAAACGACGCGGGCTCGGCGAGCAGCACCAGCGTGCCGGGCCCGCTCGCCAAGGCGGCGCCGCCGGCGATGACCGTGGCATCGGTCGTGCCGACCGCATCGAGGCGGATCGGCTCGATATCCACACCGAGACTGGCGCTCCACAGCATCATGGCCGGTCCGTGATCGACCCGTTGGCCGCCGCCGAGCACGCCGGGAGCGGTCGCCCCGATCAGCACCCGTGGGTTCAGCAGCCGGCGGATCGAACGCACGATGTCCTCCACCGCCCCGGCCAGGTCGGGGGTCACGCCGAGCACCGCGAGGTCGATCGGCGAGTCGATGGTCTCGAGCGTCGATCCGACGAGTTCGCCGACGGCGAGGGCGGCGACGGGATGCCGGCTGAGGGCCGCGGCGACCTGAATGGACGTCACCCCGGTGGCAGCAGGGTGTACGGCACGACGGTGACCGGCCCCAGGTCGAGGCGGCAATGGGCCTCGACCATGCCGTAATCCGCCACCTCGATCTCGGCCCGAACCAGCCGGTAGCCGAACTTCCCGGGCTCGATCTGCAGCGGCTGCACGTTGCGGGCGATCTGCTCACCGGCGCGGTGGTAGGTGACCTCCAGCGCGGCATCGGGCGAGTCGTCGAGCCCGCAACGCACGAGCACCACCAGGTGCGGCGCCACGGTGGTCGGCAGCTCGGCGGCGACGACCGCCGAAAACTGGATGCCGCTCAGGTCGATCCGGGTCGACGGCCCGGGTACCTGCCGCAGGTTGATCTCGTCGATGAACAGCGCAGCCACAATCTGCATACGGGCACGGTACCGCGACCTGCCGCCGGGCCGGTCGGTCAGCCCCGCGCCGGTAGTGTCGAGCGCCATGACCACGTTGTCCGAAGCCGATTCGAAGGCCCGGCTGGCACCATTCGGCGTGCCGTTTCCGACCGAACACCTCGTCGAGACCGCGGATGCGGCGGTCGCAACGGCGGCGGCGCTCGGCGGCCCGGTGGCGCTGAAGCTGTGCGGCGACAACATCGCGCACAAGACCGAGCGGGGACTGGTGCGACTCGACGTTGCCGAGGTCGATGTGCGGGACGCGGCTGCGGCGCTCCTGGCCGCAGCCCGTCCGGAGGACGCGTCGACCGGCGTGCTGGTGGCGCCGATGGTGCGAGGGACGCGGGAGCTGATCGCCGGGGCGAATCTCGACCCGCAGTTCGGCATGACCGTGATGATCGGCATCGGCGGAATCCTGGCCGAGGCGCTCGGCGACGTTGCGATCCGCCTCGCCCCGATCACCCGTCGCGACGCCCTCGACATGCTCGACGATCTCTCGTCGCAGGCGATGCTCGGACCGTTCCGGGGCGAACCCGCGGTCGACCGCGAGGCGGTGGCCGGCGTGTTGCTGGCGCTGAGCGAGGCGGCCACCGACGGCGACGATGTGGTGTCGATCGACCTCAACCCGCTCGTGATCGCGCAGGGGCGGCCCGTGGCCGTCGACGCGTTGGTGGAGGTTCGCTAATGGGAGCATCGATGCACGCCGATGAACGCTTCCGGGCGCTGTTCGAGCCGCGGGGGGTCCTCGTCGCCGGCGCCTCCACGCACCCGGGCAAGTTCGGGTTCGTCTCGCTGCACAACATCCTCGCCAGCGGCTTCACGGGCCGGGTCGTCGCGACGAATCTCGACGGCGCGTCGGTGCTGGGGGTCGATACGGTCCGCAGCGTCGAGGAGATCCCCTCGGGCGAGATCGACCTCGTCGTGGTGTGCACGCCGCGAGCCGCCAACCTCGACCTGTTGCGGGCGTGCGCCGGCCGGGGCATTCGCGCGGCCTTTCTCACCACCGCCGGCTACGGCGAGTCCGGCGACGAGGGACGCGCTGCGGAGTCCGAGTTGGTGGCGCTGTGCGACGAGCTCGGCATCCTGCTCGCCGGACCGAACGGCCAGGGCGTGGTGTCGACGCCTGTGGGGCTCTGCGCCCAGATCGTGGCGCCCTACCCGCCGGCGGGGTCGATCGGCGTCGCCAGCCAGTCGGGCAACTTCGTGTCGTCGTTCCTCAACTGGTCGGTCGCGACCGGTATCGGGATCAGCCGGGCGGTCTCCGCCGGCAACGCCGCGGCAACGACGGTCGCCGACTACCTCGGCTACTTCGCCGACGATCCCGCCACCGCCGTGTCGCTGGCCTACGTGGAGGGGATAGCGGACGGACGCGACTTCTACGAACGCGTCCGCGAGGTGGCCCGGGCCCAGCCGCTCGTGCTCGTCAAGGGCGGCGCGACCTCCGGCGGAGCCCGCGCTGCGTCGAGCCACACCGGCGCACTTGCGACCGACGACCGGGTCTTCGACGGCATGTGCCGCCAGGCGGGTATCACCCGAGCCGCGACTGTCGAGGAGGCGTTCGAGGCGGCCGCGACGTTCGCGACGCAGCCGATGCCCCGCGGACCGCGCACGGTCGTGGTCACGACCGCCGGCGGCTGGGGCGTGGTGACCGCCGATGCCATCTCGGCGCATCCCGAACTGGAACTCGTGGCGCTGCCCGACGACCTTCGCGACACGATCGACACGATGCTGCCGCCGCGCTGGAGTCGCAACAACCCCGTCGATCTCGCAGGTGGCGAGACGCGGGACACGATCCCGGACGTGCTCGACGCCATCGCCCGCCATCGCGACGTCGACGCAATCGTGTATCTCGGGCTCGGCATCCAGTCGAACCAGGCGGCGATGATGGCGAACGGCCCGTTCTACCCCGACCACGGGCTGGAACGGATCGTGGCCTACCACCGCCGCCAGGACGAGCGCTTCGCCCGCGCCGCGTCCGAGATTTCGGACGCGACCGGCAAACCGATCCTCACCGCGACCGAACTCGCGGTCGCCGACCCGTCGAACCCCGGGCCCGCGACGGTGCGCGCAACGGGCCGGCTGTGCTATCCGTCGGCCAACCGCGCCGTCACTGCGCTCTGGCACCTCGCCCGCGTCGCGCGCACCCGGCGGGAGCGTGCCCGATGAGCGCGCGCCGCTGGGCCGCGGCGTCGGCTCTCGCGTTGTCCGGGCTGGGCATGGGTGCATGGGGCACCCACCTCGAACTCGATCGAGAGGCCGACCTGGAGCCGGCGGCGGGCGCCGACCTGCCCGTCTCGGTGGCCACGCCGGTCATGTCGGCGCGCCGGGTGCCGGCGCTGCTGGTGCGGCCGCAGGCGTCGCGTCGCCTGAACACTGCCATGGCACCGCTGATGGCGAAGGCGCCTGCCCAGCGCTGCGTCGTCGTTGCCGACGGCCGATCCCGGGTGTTCGCCGACAACCCGGCGCTTCCGCTGCCGGCAGCCTCGAACCAGAAGCTCGTCACCGCGTTCGGTGCGATCGAACGGCTCGGTGCCGACGCCACGCTCGCCACCTACGTGGGGGCCGGCGCGGCGCCGAGCGACGGCGTGGTCGCGGGCGACCTGTGGTTCATCGGCGGCGGCGACCCCTTGATCGACACCGAGCCGTACGAGGCGACGCTCAAGCACGGGAAGCCGCCGCGCACCCCACTCGAGGCGATCGCCGACCGCATCGTCGCTGCCGGCGTGCGCACGATCACCGGAGGGGTCCGCGGCGACGAGAGCCGCTACGACCGTGAACGGGTCGTCGCATCCTGGCCGTCGCGGTACATCGACCAGGCCCAGGTGGGCCCGCTCAGCGCCTTGTCCGTCAACGACGGCCGCACCTATCCGGCCATCGCCGGGGCTCCCGCTGCGCCCGCCAAACCGGCCGCCGACCCGGCGGCGTACGCTGCGCAGGCGTTGCACGAACTGCTGGTCGCCCGGGGCGTGACGATCGCCGCGCCGCCGGGCTCGGGCTCCGCCCCGGCGGACTTGACCCACGTGGTCGACGTGCCGTCGCTCGCGATGTCGCAGATCGTCGCCGAGATGCTGACCTTTAGCGACAACAACACCGCGGAGCTGCTGGTCAAGGAGTTGGGTCATGCGGCGGCGGGGCAGGGGAGCACGACCGCGGGTCTCGATGCGATCCGCGAGTCGCTCGGAACCGCGAACCTGCCGATCGACGGTCTGGCGTTGGCCGACGGGTCGGGCCTCGATCTCGGGAACCGCGTGACCTGCGACCTGCTCGATGCAATTCTCGCCGCCGACGGCACCGCCGGCCCGATCTCGGCGGGGCTTGCCGTCGCGAACGGCGACGTGGGCACGCTCGAGGATCGCTACCGAGGGAGTCCCGCGGCGGGCAAGGTTCGCGCCAAGACCGGGACCCTGCGCAACGTCTCGGCCTTGTCGGGATGGGTGCGGTCCGACAAGGGTCACGATCTTTCGTTCTCGATCGTGTTCAACACGGGTGACCGCCAGGTGAACGCCGGCGACCTGGAGCTCGAGGAGAACCTGACCGAGGCGCTGCTGTCGTACCCCGACGCGATCGACCCGGCGACCGTCGCTCCGCACCCGGTTCCGTGAGCATCGCCGCCGCGCTCCGATGCCGTCGCGGGCGCCACGATGGTGCTGGAGGCGGGCGGGTCCGTCTAACTGCGTCGCACTTGCGCGTCGTAGCGTTTGCCGGTCGCGCCGGAACCCACTAGGAAAGTGGGTTCACGGCAGCCCCGAGGAGCGGACGTGGCAGAACCTGCACCAGAACGTAAAGGCCCCGGCGATCACGTCAACGAGCTCAAGACGCTCGTGGTGGGATACGCCAAACAGGAGACCATCGACCCGCTTCGACATCTGGGCAAGTACCTGGGGTTCGGGGCCGCCGGATCGATCCTCATCGGGCTCGGATCGGTCTTCCTGCTGCTCGCCCTGTTGCGGGGCGTTCAGGCGATCGGGCCGTTCGACGGGTCCACCGGCGGGTGGTCGCTGCTCTCGTACGGCATCACCATGATCGTCGGCTTGATCGCCGTCGGGATCGTGGCGAAGGTCATCACCAGCAAGAAGGGTTCGAAGCCATGAGCGACGACAACGGTTCCTCCAAGATCAGCCGCGACGACATCAAGTCCAAGCTCGCCGACATCCAGGGCGAGGCCACCGACACCGTCGAGGGCGCCAAGAACCAACTCGTCGCTGTGGGCATCGGTGTCGCGCTGGTGTTGCTGCTCCTGGCGTTCTTCCTGGGGCGCCGAGGCGGGGTGCGCAAGAGCACCATCATCGAAGTGAAGCGCGCCTGACCATGGCCTCGCTGTTGCGCCAACGCGCCATGTCGATGCTCTTCGGCGGCGGTGTCGGCGGCGCCGTCGCGGCGCAGCTCGTCTCGCGCGTCGGCGCGCAACTCAACGACGCGCTGCACCGCGACGCCGAGGTGCTCGACACCTCGCGACTCGCGGTGGGGGAGACCTACCTCGTCACCACCCGGCCGCCCATGAACCGGGCTGAACGGCGCCTCACCGCGCATCGCGAGGCGCTCGCCGCCAAGTTGGGCGATGGCAGCGGCCACTCCCGCCGTACCGTCACGGCCGCCCGCCGGCTCGCCGCGTCGCAACGCCGGGTTGAGCGGCGCTCGCCGACATCGCGCCGCGGCCGGCGTGCTGCCGCCCGGGCCGACAAGTACGGCGCACGATTCGACAAGCTCACCGCCCGCTCACCCAAGGACCAGGCGCGCGTCGCGCAGCTCGCCGAGATCGACGCCAAGCTCGCAACGCTGCGGGCCGACGCGATCGCCTCGGCCCGCCGCACCAAGCGTCCGACCCGCTCCACCACCTTCCGTTAGCGACCGACGGTCTCCCGCGGTTCCTGGCGCCGCCGCGCTTTCGGCCATCATGGGATCCGTGCTCGTACGACTCCGCAACCCGACCCGCGACATCGACATGCGCGGCCCCATGACGGTCGCCAGGCTGTTGAATCGACTCGACCTCAACCGCGAATCGGTGCTCGTGGTGCGCAACCGTGAGCTCGTGCCCGGCGACGCGCTCCTCGCCGATGACGACGAGGTGGAGATCCGCCCCGTGATCTCGGGCGGTTCGGCATGAAGTGCACGGTGTGCCGCGGCCCGGCGGTGATCGACCTTCGTCGCCACAACGCGAACTTCTGCGCCGAGCATTTCCTGAAATTCTGCCGCGACCAGGTGGAGCGCACGATCGACGACTTCGACATGTTCGCACCGGGCGATCGCGTGCTCGTGGCCGTGTCGGGCGGCAAGGACTCGCTCGCCGCGTGGCACATCCTGCGCCACCTCGGCTACGACGCGACCGGGCTGTACATCGGTCTGGGGATCGGCGAGTACAGCGACACGAGCCATCGCTACGTCGCCGCCTTCGCCGCCGAACACGACGCCCCACTCATCACGGTCGACCTGCGGGAACGATACGGCTACGACATACCGGGCGGCGCTCGAGCGGCACGCCGCACCCCGTGCTCGGCATGCGGGCTGTCGAAGCGCCACGTCTTCGACGAGGCGGCGATCGAAGGCGCATTCGATGCCGTGGCGACCGGCCACAACCTCGACGACGAAGCCGCGGTGCTGTTCGGCAACGTGCTGCACTGGCACACCGAATACCTCGGCCGCCAGTCGCCCGTGCTGGCGGCGCGCGACGGCTTCCCGCGCAAGGTGAAGCCGCTCGTCCGCCTCGGCGAGCGGGAGATGGCCGCCTACTGCATCGTCGCCGGCATCGACTACATCGTCGACGAGTGCCCGATGGCCCGTGGCAACCGTCACCTGCACTACAAGGCGGCGCTCAACGACATCGAGGCCGCGTCCCCCGGGGCGAAGGCCGACTTCTACTTCGGCTTCCTGCGCCGTGCCGCCGACCGTTTCGACGGTGAGGCCGAGGCTGGTCGGGAACAGCTCGGTCGGTGCGACACCTGCGGCGCGCCGAGTCCCGTCGAACGCTGCGCGTTCTGCCGCCTCGTCGAACGCGCCGGCGGCGCCGTCCCCGTGAACGCACCCACCCTTCGAGGAGCGAAATGAGTCAGACCCTGGCAGCCGGTGACCTGGTGCTGTTGTTGGACACGAAGGGCCGTCGCTACCTCGTGACCCTGACCGAGGGGAAGGAGTTCCACTCGCATTCCGGCTTCGTCGCCCACGCCGACCTGATCGGCGCCAACGAGGGCGACGAGGTGATGTCGACTCGCGGTGGGCGGTACACGGTGCTGCGACCCACCCTCTCCGAGTTCGTCTTGAAGATGCCCCGTGGCGCGCAGGTCATCTATCCGAAGGACCTCGGTCCGATCCTGATGCTCGCCGACATCGGCGCGGGCACGCGGGTGCTCGAGTCGGGCATCGGATCGGGTGCGCTCTCGATGGCGATGTTGCGCGCCGGCGCGAACATCGTCGGATACGAGCTACGCGAGGACTTCGCAACTCGCGCCCAGGCGAACGTCGAGCGATTCCTGGGGGCCGAGGCGATGAGCCGCTATCGGGTCGAGTTGCGCGACTGCTACGACGGCATCGACGAGACCGACATGGACCGCGTCGTGCTCGACCTGCCCGAACCGTGGCGGGTGGTGCCCCACGCTGCGCTCGCGCTGCGGCCCGGAGGCATCATCGTCGGCTACTCGCCGAGCATCATGCAGGTGACGCAGTTCCGCGACGCGCTCGACGCGTCGGGGTTCATGCTCGCCGAAACGATCGAGGTGCTGCACCGAGGCTGGCACATCGAGGGAGCGGCCGTGCGCCCCGATCACCGCATGGTTGCCCACACGGGGTTCCTCACCACGGCCCGCCGCGGTCGCGCCCGCTGAGTGCGTGAACCGGGCCGTCGCCCGGGCGCGAGTCGGGCCGCCCGAAGGCGGCCCGACTCGACAATCGATTCGCTTCGTGTGCCCGAAGGGGCTACTCGACCTCGAGGAAGATGCACTCGCCGGGGCACTCCTCGGCCGACTCGATCACGGCCTCTTCCTGCCCGGCCGGGATGTTCGCCATGCCCTCGGCGCCGCCCGGATCTGAGAAGACCTTCGCGCCTTCCTTGACATACGCGAGGCCGTCGTCGAGCAAGGTGAAGACGTCGGGTGCGATCTCCTCGCAGAGACCGTCGCCGGTGCAAAGATCCTGGTCGATCCAGACCTTCATGCCCATGGTGTGAGTGCTCCTCAGTTCGGTAGGGCTTTGTCTTCAGTCCCTACGGCGCTGAATCTAACCATACCGACTTGGTGGGGCGGCAACTCGCCACGAAGGAAGGGTTGCCCACAGCGCCGCCCACCGATGGTGTTAGGTTCGCCGCGTCGAGAGGAGGTGCACGCCATCGACCCCCGGACCCCCCAATCCGACCCCGCCGATGAGGGCGCGGGAGACCGCCGCACACCCGGCGCCACGAGCGACGCCGCCGAGCTCGTCGCGGACAACGAGGCGTTGCGCGAGCAGATCGGCGTCCTCCGGGACGAGGTGACCGTCCTGTTCCGGCGGCTCCAGGAAGGCCCGCGGCGCGTGCGAACGCTCGAAGAGCGACTGCTCGATACCAAGGGGCAGCTCGCCAAGGCGGTCGCGCAGAACGAGAAGCTGACCTTCACCCTGCGCGAGGCCCGCGACCACATCGCGGCGCTGCGCGACGAGGTCGACAAGCTGACCCAGCCGCCGGCCGCGTACGGGACGCTGCTCGCTCGCAACGACGACGGGACCGTCGACGTCGTGGCGTCGGGCCGAAAGGTCCGCGTGCAGGTGTCCCCGTCGCTCGATCTCGACGAGGTCGCGGCGGGCCAAGAGGTGGTGTTGAACGAGTCCCTCAACGTGGTCGCGGTTCGCCGGGCCGACATCGTCGGCGAGGTCGTGACCCTGCGCGAGGTGCTCGCCGATCAACGCCGGGCGGTCGTCGCCGGGCGTGGCGACGAGGAACGCGTGGTCGAACTGGGCCACGACATCGACGCGACCGCGTTGCGTTCCGGCGAGCTGGTGCGGCTCGACCAGCGCGCGGCGATGGTGCTCGAACGCCTGCCGCGGCCCGAGGTCGACGAGTTGCTGCTCGAGGAGGTTCCCGACCTGCACTACGCCGACATCGGAGGCCTCGACGAGCAGATCGAGCAGATCACCGACGCGGTGGAACTGCCGTTCCTGCATCAGGAACTTTCGCGGAGTACCTGCTCCCGGCGCCGAAGGGAATCTTGCTGTACGGCCCGCCGGGATGCGGCAAGACGCTGATCGCCAAGGCCGTCGCAGCATCGCTCGCCCGCAAGGTCGCCGAGCTCACCGGGCGCGATTCCCGCGGCTACTTCATCAATGTGAAGGGCCCGGAGCTGCTCAACAAGTACGTGGGCGAGACCGAGCGCCACATCCGCCAGGTGTTCCGCCGGGCACGCGAGAAGGCCGAGGACGGCACGCCGGTGATCGTGTTCTTCGACGAGATGGAGTCGCTGTTCAGGACGCGAGGGTCGGGCATCAGCTCCGACATGGAATCGACGATCGTGCCGCAACTCCTCGCCGAGATCGACGGCGTCGAGACCCTGCGCAACGTGATCGTGATCGGGGCGTCGAACCGCGAGGACCTGATCGACCCTGCGATTCTGCGGCCCGGGCGACTGGACGTGAAGATCAAGATCAACCGACCCGACGCCGAGGCCGCGGCGCAGATCTTCGGGCGGTACCTCACCGACGACCTGCCCATCGACGAGCGGTCCGTCGAGGAGTTGGGCGGCGGGGACGCACACAAGGCGATTCAGGCGATGATCGAGGCCGCCGTGGCCGAGATGTACCGCGACGACCCGGCGAACGAGTTTCTCGAGGTCACCTATCAGAACGGCGACAAGGAGATCATGTACTTCCGCGACTTCTCGTCGGGGGCCATGATCGAGAACATCGTCCGCCGGGCGAAGAAGCTCGCGATCAAGCGAGAGCTCTCGGACGGGCATCGAGGGATCTGCGTCGACGACCTGCTGGTGTCGATTCGCCAGGAGTACCGCGAGCACGAGGATCTTCCGAACACGACCAATCCCGACGACTGGGCGAAGATCTCCGGCAAGAAGGGCGAACGGATCGTGTACATACGCACGCTCGTCCACCGTTCCGACGCCACCCCGCACGGCGCGGCCGAAGGCGGTCGGGCCATCGAGCGGGTTGCGACCGGCCAGTACCTCTGAAGTCCGAGCCTCGCGCCAGCGCGCGCGACGCGAGCCGAGCGAAGCGAATCGAGCGATGGTCGTTCCGAAAATCTGTGGCATCGAAACCGAGTACGGGATCATCGTGCGCGGCGCGGAGGGCACCAACCCGGTCTCGGCGAGTTCCACCCTCGTGAACGCCTACGTGGAATCGCTCGCTCGGTCCGATGCGCCCAGCCAGCCACCGCCGGTGAGGTGGGACTTCGAGGACGAATCGCCGGGCAACGATGCGCGCGGTCACGTCACCCGAGCCACCTACGCGCCCGAGGTCGAGACGCATCTGGTCAACGCCGTGCTCGTGAACGGCAGCCGCTACTACGTCGATCACGCGCACCCCGAGCTCGCGACGCCCGAGTGCCGCACCGCGCTCGACGTGCTGCGTTACGACCTGGCGGGCGAGCAGATCCTGATCGAGTCGATGGCGCAGGCGCGTGGGTGGCTCGCGCCCGACCTCGAGATCGTCGTCTACAAGAACAACAGCGACGGCAAGGGCCAGAGCTACGGGTGCCACGAGAACTACCTGCTCGACCGGTCGCTTCCGTTCGGGCAACTCGTGACCGCCGCCACCGCGCACTTCGTGAGCCGTGCGATCTATTGCGGCGCAGGCAAGGTGGGCGCGGAGTCGCCCGGCGGTCGCGCCGACGACGAGTGCTTCCAGATCACCCAGCGCGCCGACTTCTTCGAGGAGCCGGTCGGGCTGGAGACGACGCTTCGGCGGCCGATCGTCAACACACGCGACGAGCCCCACGCGGACGCGACCCGATTTCGTCGCCTGCACGTGATCATCGGCGACGCCAACATGTCGGAGATCGCGACGTTGCTGAAGGTCGGGACGACGGCGCTCTGGTTCGCCGCGGTCGAGGCCGGCCGTGCCGACCGCACGTTCACCTTCGCCGATCCGGTGGCGGCCTTTCGTGCGGTGTCGCGCGACCTGTCGCTTGCCGTGCCGCTGCAGCTCGACGACGGGTCGACCATCACCGCCCTCGACCTGCAGTGGGAGCTGCTGCGGATGTGCACCGAGCACGCCGAGCTGGACGGGCTCGACGCCGTGGGCGCGGATGTGGGCGACGAGGTGCTGCAGCGATGGGAATACGTGCTGAACACCCTCGAGGCCGACCCGATGCGCCTGGCCGATCAGGTGGACTGGATTGCGAAGTACCGCCTGGTGAGTGCGTACCGTGACCGACATCATCTCCCGTGGGGCGACGCCCGGCTGCGAGCGATGGACCTGCAGTACCACGACCTGCGGCCCGAACGCTCGCTCGCTCGCCGCATCGGGCTGGCCACACGCATCGATCCGGCCGATGTCGCGGCCGCGGTTCGCCGGCCCCCCGTCGACACGCGGGCCTGGTTCCGCGGGGAGTGCCTGCGCCGGTTCGCCGATCAGATCGTGTCGGCGAACTGGGATTCGTTGGTGTTCGACACGGGCGCGAAGTCGCTGCAGCGCGTGCCGATGATGGACCCGTCCAAGGGCACGCGGGACCAGGTCGGTGCGCTGCTCGACGGGTGCGCCGACTCGGCCGAACTCGTCGCAGCACTGCGAGCCTGAACGCGCCGGCGGCAGGGCGGGAGCGCGCCGGGAAGATCAACCGTCGCGTTATGGTTGGCACCCCCGGAGGTCTGACGATGCCTGAACGTGAACTCAAGCGGAAACCCACGGCCGACCGCCGTGCGGACGAGCAGATCGACGATCTGCCCCAGTCGACCGAGAGCGGCACCCGCATCAAGGCCGAGCTCGACGACCTGCTCGACGAGATCGACGACGTGCTCGAAACCAACGCCGAGGATTTCGTGAAGTCGTACGTGCAAAAGGGCGGTGAGTAGGCCAGATGCTGCCCTTCTTCTCGGTCGATACCGATCCGGGTCCCGATTTCGCGGGCCTGGTTCGCCGCGTCGGACTGCAGCCTCCGGATCCGACGTCGCACGACGGCTCCGCGGCGATCACCCACGGCACCACGTGCGTGGCGGTGCGTTATGTCGACGGCGTCGTGATGGCGGGCGACCGCCGTGCGACGTCGGGCAACTGGATCAGCCACCGATCGATCGAGAAGGTGTTCCCGGCCGATCGGCACTCGGGCGTCGCCATCGCCGGAGCAGCCGGCCCGGCGGTCGACATGGTGCGTCTGTTCCAGCTGCAGCTGGAACACTACGAGAAGGTCGAGGGGACGCCGCTCAGCATCGAGGGTAAGGCCAACCAGCTCAGCCAGATGCTGCGCAACCACCTCCCGGCCGCCATGGCAGGCATGGCCGTCGTGCCGATCTTCGCCGGGTACGACCGGGCTCGACGCGTCGGGCGGCTGTTCCAGTTCGACATCACGGGAGGGCGGTACGAGGAGTCCGACTACGCCTCGACCGGCTCCGGGTCGCTGCACGCGTCGACCGTGATCAAGCTCGGCTTTCGGACCGACCTGAGCCGCGACGAAGCGATCGACCTGGTGCTCCACGGTCTGTGGCAGGCGGCCGACGAGGACTCCGCGACCGGCGGGCCCGACCTGGTGCGCAAGATCTTCCCGATCGTCGCGACCATCACCGGCGACGGGTTCGAACGCCTCGCCGACGCCGATCTCGAGACACGCAGCCGGGCGCTGATCGACGGGCTCCGCGTCGCGACGGCTCCCCAGGAGCGCGACGCTCGATGAGCATCTCGACCCTGCGCCACCCGGCCACCCACCCCGACGAGAGGACTGCTCGATGAGCATGCCGTTCTATGTGGCGCCCGAGCAGATGATGAAGGACCGGGCGGACTACGCCCGGAAGGGCATCGCTCGCGGGCGGTCGCTCGTAGGTGCCGCTGCATCCGATGGCATCGTGTTGTGCGCGGAGAACCCGAGCCGGCTGCTCCGCAAGGTCTCCGAGATCTACGACCGCATCGCGTTCGCGGGGGTCGGCAAATACAACGAGTTCGACCAACTCCGCATCGCCGGCGTGCGCCACGCCGACCTGAAGGGCTACTCGTTCAGCCGCGAAGACGTCGACTCGCGCAGCCTCGCCAACCAATACGCGCAGATGCTCGGACAGATCTTCACCCACGAGATGAAGCCGATGGAGGTGGAGATCCTGCTGGCCGAGGTCGGCCATGACAGCGACGGCGACCAGCTCTTCCACATCCAGTACGACGGCACGCTGGTCGACGAGCCCGGCTTCACGGTCCTCGGCGGCGACGCCGAGCCGATTCGCCAGCGGATGAGCGAGTCGTGGGCCGAGGGGGCCGACACGACGGCGGTGCTCCGCTCGGCGGTGGCCGCCCTCGCTGGCCCGGACCGTACGCTCACGCCCGCGGAACTCGAAGTCGCGTTCCTCGAACGCGGAGGTCCGCGCCGCACGTTCCGTCGCCTCGACGACGCGGAACTCGCCGAGTTGCTGGGGTAGCCCGGTGCCGTCGTTCCGTCGGGCGCGGGTCGTCGAGGAGATCTCGCAGCGGCCGGGCCTCCAACGGGTCCGGGTCGAAACCGAGCCCGACGGCGCGGCGGGCCGAGCCTACGTGCTGACCGAGCTCACCGGACCGGTTGCGGCCGGGGACCGCGTGGTCTGCAACACCACCGCCGTCGAACTCGGGTTGGGAACCGGCGGTTGGCACGTGGTGCATTGGAATCTCGACGCCCCTGCCTTCGAACGCCCGGGTCCCGATCACATCATGAAGCTGCGGTACACGAGCCTGCAGTTCGACGCCGGAACGAGCGAGCTCGAGTACGGCGACCTGCCTCGCACCCTCGACGGCGTCCCCATCATCGTGTGCCAACTGCACAGCCAGGTCGGGGTGATCGCGGCGGTGCTGGGGGAGCTCTGCCCCGACGCCCGGGTCGCCTATGTCATGACCGACGGGGCGGCGCTCCCGCTGGTGCTCAGCGATCTGGTCGACGACCTCTGCCGCTCGGGCCTGATCGATGTCACCATCACCGCCGGGCACGCGTTCGGCGGCGATCTCGAAGCCGTCAACGTGGCCTCCGCGTTGACCCTTGCGGTGCACCAGGCTCACGCCGACCTCGTGATCGTGGGGATGGGGCCCGGAGTCGTGGGCACGGGCACCGCGCTCGGCACGACGGCGATCGAGGTCGCGCCGATCCTCGACCTGGCCGCGACGCTGGGCGGTACGGCGATCTGGGCGATCCGAGCGTCGGAGGGCGACGGCCGATCGCGCCACGCCGGAATCAGTCACCACTCCGAGACGGTCGCAGCGCTGCTGCGCAGCCAGCCGCTCGTCGCGCCCGTTCCCCCCGAGGTCGCGGCCTTGCCGCACGTGCGGGTCGCCGCGGAGGTGTGGGAGGACGCGCGACCGTTCGATGTTGCGGCGGTGCTCGAACGGGCTGGCCTGCGCATCACCACCATGGGGCGCGACGTGCACGCGGATCGGCTCTTCTTCGACGCGTGCGCCGCCGCCGCCTCGGTCGCCGCCCGGTCCCTGCGCATGCGGCCCGGCACGACGCCATAGCATCGCCTCGATGTCGAAGCTCGAGCGGCTCCTCAACCTCACCGCGCTCCTGCTGGAGACGCGTCGCCCGATCCCGGTCGAGGAGATCGGCCGCACGATCGAGGGCTACGCAGCGGACCCGGTCGCGTTCCGGCGGGCCTTCGAACGCGACAAGGACGACCTGCGTGAGCTGGGCATTCCGGTGGAGGTCACCCCGATCGACCCCGGCGATCCCTCCACCGTCGGCTACCGAATCCCCAACGATCGCTACTACCTGCCCGACCTCGCGCTCGATCCGGGGGAACTCGCCGCCTTGACCCTTGCCGTGAGCCTCGTGCGCACGGGCGGGGCGGTCGACGTGGACACCTTCCGCAAGCTCGGTGGCGCGCCCGCGGCGGTGGAAGGCGGCGACCTGCCGGTGGAGGCGGAGCTGCCCGCCCCCGAGGCGCTCACAGCGCTGTTCGGTGCGCTCAACGATCGGTGCGTCGTCGAGTTCTCGTACCGCGGCGAAGTCCGCCGGGTGGAACCTCGCCGCCTCGACTACAAGGGCGGGCGCTGGTACCTGTCGGCCGACGACCTCGACCGCCAGGCGGCCAGGACGTTCCGGCTCGACCGTTTCGACGGCCCCGTCACCGCCGGACCCCCCGGGGGCTTCGAGCCGACCGACGACGAGGCCGGCCTTCGCCTCGAGCCATGGCGCTTCGGCGACGCGGCCGCGGTCGACGTGGAGGTCCGCATCGACCCGGCGCACGTTGCGGTGGCCGAACGGCTCGTCGGAACGGCAACCGCGCAGCGGCGAGAGGCGGACGGGTCGCTGGTGGTCACACTCGCCGTGACCGACGAGGGCGCGTTGGCCGACTTCGTGCTCGGCCTGCTCGACCACGCCGAGATCTTGAGCCCGATCGATGTTCGTGACCGGTTCGTCGCCCGACTCGAGGCGCTCGCGCACGGGGCGCCGGCGTGAGCCCGCGCGTGACCGCGGCGGACCGGCTGCGGCGCATCGTCACGATCCTGCCGTGGATCGCGCATCGCGACGGGCCGACCATCGATGAGATCTGTGAGCGATTCGTGGTGGATCGCAACGACCTCCTTGCCGACCTCGACGTTGCGTTCCTGATCGGTGTGCCGCCGTACACGCCCGATCAGCTGATCGACGTGATCGTCGAGGACGACCGGGTGTGGGTGAAGCTCGGCGAGTACTTCACGCGGCCGCTCACGCTCAGCGCGACCGAGGCGCTCGGGCTGTTGAGCGCAGCGTCGATCGCCGCCGCGTTCGAGCGGGCCGAAGCCGATGATCCGCTCACCTCGGCGATGGCCAAGCTGCGCGGCGCGCTGGGACTGGCCAGCGAAGACGCGCTTCGCGGTGTCCCTCGGCAGCGGAACCGAGCATCTGGCTGCGCTGCGCGACGCACTCGAACCGAGACGGCTCGTGGAGATCGACTACTACTCCCACGGCCGCGACGAGCAGCGGCGACGGGTGATCGAGCCGCTTCGCCTGTGGGCGGCCCAGGGCCAGTGGTACGTCGACGCGTGGTGCCGTGCCGCCGAGGCGCGGCGCCGCTTCCGCGTCGACCGCATCGTCTCGGCCACGGTGCTCGACGAGCTGGCACCGACGCGCACGCTCGACCCGCCCGCGAGCGGCGCCGTGTTCAACGCCGCGGGCGCCGAGTCGTCCATCGTGTTCGAACTTGCGGACGACGACCGATGGCTCCTGGACTCCACCCCGCTCGAATCGATCGATCCGCTCGACCACGGCCGGGTACGGGTGAAGGTGGCGATCGGCGGCCGGGCGTTTCTCGAACGGCTGCTCCTGCGGCTCGGCGACCGCGCGACGATCCTGACGTTCGACTCGCCCGAGGGCACCGGAGCGAACGCCGCTGCCGCGGTGCGGTCGGCGGCGGCGCGCCGGGTGCTCCAGTGCTACGCGACTCCGAAGCGTTGACGCAGCACCGGGGTAGGCCGAACGGCGGCCGGGGCTGGGCAATTGGCGGCGACCCCCGGCCGCAAGCGCATCGCCGTTAGGCTGGATGGTCGTGGCATCGGCGAACCAACAGCCCGGAGCGGACGAGCTCGACGACGTCGGCCGCTCGCTCGCGCTGTCACTGCTCGGCGAGGCCGACGGGTCCGGTCTCCGGGCCCGACGCCGCGCTGCGCGTGCCGCGCAACGCGAGGCGGTATCGGCACCAGCCGAGCCTGATGTGGCGCCGACCGATGCCGCGCCGGTGCGACGTAGGCGAGTGGTCACGACCGGCGCCACTCCGCCGACGGCACCGTCACCCCCCCCCGCCGACGGCACCGGTGTCGACGCCCACGCCCACGCCCACGGCAACTCAAGGGCCGGGCGTCACCGACCGGCCCGCCGATGCATCTCCGCCCTCGCCCTCGCCACCGCCCGCGGCGGCGAGCGCGGCCGCTCCCGCGGTGATGCCGGCGGTCGCGCCCGTGCGCCCGCACCCCGAACCTTCGCGTCGCCTGCCGTCGCTGGCCGCGGCCCGGGGGCCCAACCCCAACGCACTCGACGGCCTGCCATGGGTCGAGGACCCGGCGGGTGTGGCGCCCCGCGCCGGCCGACCGCAGGTGCGGCCGACCGAGGTACAGCGGGAGAGTCCGCGCCCCAACGTGGAGCGGCCCGATCCAGCAGAGCTGCACTCCGGCCGACCGGGCATCCCGTCGAACCCGCAGCGCGTCGACGATGCGCCCGGTGCTGCGGCGCCTGACGCCGCCATGGTGATCGACGCCGCCGTGGTGGCACCGCACCCGGGCGGCGGGCCGACGGCTCGCCGCCGCCCCCGCCTGCCGGCGCGACGAAGGGCCGCGGCCCCACACGTCGAAGCAGCGCCTCCGTCGGGTCGCTTCGCCGAGTCCGGCGCAGCGACAGTCGCCGAGCCGCGGGCTCGTCGACCACGCGAGCCGATCGATGTCGGCCGTGTGGCCGAACCATCCGTCGAGGCTTCGGCCGACGAGGATGACGACGACGGCAAGCGGCGGTCGTTCCTGCTTGAGCTCGGCCTGGTGTTCCTCTGTGCGATGGTCGTGGCCCTGCTCATCCGCGCCTTCGCACTCCAGACCTTCTCGATCCCGTCGGAATCGATGGTGCCGACCCTGCAAGTCGGCGACAGGGTGCTCGTCAACAAGCTTGCCTACACGATGGGCGGCGGCATCGAGCGCGGCGACGTCATCGTTTTCGCCCGCCCGAAGAACGACGTATCCGAGGATCCCAACGCGCCCGATGACCTCATCAAGCGAGTGATCGCGCTGCCGGGCGAGGTGGTAGAGGCCCGCGGGGGGATCGTGTACGTCGACGGGAAGCCACTCGACGAGCAGGGCGACGACGGTTACCTGCCTTCGGACATCGTGACGAACAACGTGCCGATGCCCGTGACGGTGCCACCCGGTCAGGTCTTCGTGATGGGTGACAATCGTGAACGGTCGCGGGACAGTAGGTTCTTCGGTGCTATCGCCGAAGACAGCGTCGTGGGTCGTGCCGTAGCGGTCGTGTACCCCTTCTCGAGAGCAGGCAGCCTGTGACCACCACTGACCCAGCGCAGGAGAGCCTGGACGAGTTGCAGCCAGGCAACGATCCGGCTTCCGCCGCCGATTCCGCTCCACCGAGTCAGCTGCGGGTGGGTGGTGACGATCGCGATCGCTGCGGTACTCACGGTGCTGCTGAAGTCCTTCCTGCTGCAGGCGTACTCAATTCCGTCCGAGTCGATGGTGCCGACCCTCAAGATCGGCGACCGCGTGCTGGTCTTCCGCCTGGATCGCGACCCGTCGCGCGGCGACATCGTGGTGTTCGACCGCCCTCCGAACGACCCCAAGACCAACGAGTCCGACCCTGACGTGTTGATCAAGCGCGTGATCGGCCTCCCCGGCGAGACGATCGACGTCGTCGACGGCCGGGTGCGCGTGGACGGTACCGCCCTCGACGAGGACTACCTGCCGGCCGGCACGACCACGGTGCTCAGCGAACCGATCACGGTTCCCAAGGGGAAGATCCTGGTGATGGGCGACAACCGCCTCCGATCGCTCGACGGCCGATCGTTCGGACCGATCGACAAGGATCTGATCGTCGGTCGAGCGATCGTTCGGATCTGGCCGTTCTCCCGCATCGGCGGTATCTAGACCGCACCATGCCCACTACACGTAGGGGGCTGCCGATTCGGTGAGACGGTCGACGTGGTTGCTGTAGACCCCGTCGAGCCCCATGTGCAACAGCCGCTCGATCAGCCGGTCGAACTGCGCATCCCATCCCAACGCGAAGCGTCCGAAGCGATGGAACACGGCGACATTGCCGCCCGTCCACTCGCTCTGGTGCAGGTTGACGGCGTCGATGCCCGCAGCGCGGAGCTGTGCGGCCCGGCGCTCGGGACCGCGCTCCATCGACCTGAGCCGGGTGGAGTCGACCAGTCGCACGTCGTGTGCCCGGTCACGCCACTCGGCCAATGCCGTCCACTCGTGGAAGCAGAGCCAGAGGCGCGCTGCAGCCCCGACCCGCCGGGCGCTGAGGAGGACCGCGTCGAGTGCCTCCGGGTCCTTGAGGTCGAGCGACAGGTGCACATCGGCGCCGATCAGGTCGTAGAGCTGATCGAGCGTCGGGATGTGGTCGGGCAGTTCGTCGCGGCGGCACGCCGAGATCGGACGCTTGCGCAGTGTGCCAATGGTGCCGTCGTGATCGAGCACGGCGACGCCGTCGGACGTGATCCACACGTCGCTTTCGATACCGGTGGCGCCCAGTTCGATCGCTCGGCCGAAGGCGGCGAGCGTGTTCTCTCGTTCGTGTGCGCTCGCTCCGCGATGGGCGAAGAGGATCGGTGGGGCGTGGAGGGGCTGCTGGCGGACCGTCACACGCAGAGTCTGGTCGACGGATGGGGCCGTGGAGCCGCTCGGGGCGGCCGCTGGCGGCGGAATGGGTCGTATCGCCCAGAAACCACCACACCACGTGACTCATCCGCCACAATTGGTCAACTCCCTCCGGCGGGATGCCGACAACAAAGTCACGCCATTCGGAACGGAGGACTTCTCATGGCACTGATTCGGGCGACCTGTAGCGAGTGCGGCGATGTCGAGTTGCGCTCGCGGGACCTGCAGGTCCGGATCTGCACCGATACCGGCGGCGGAACGTACCTGTTCCGCTGCCCCATCTGTCGGATGACCGAGGTCAAGACCGCCGATGACCAGGTGGTCGACATCCTTGTCGCCGCCGGCGTTCGGTGCGTCGAGTGGCGACTGCCGTCGGAGATGGGCGAGCGTCCCATTGGCGAGCCGATCAGCCACGACGACGTGCTCGACTTCCACGAACTCATGAACGACGCGGCCTGGTTCACGACCCTCGCGGCGATGGTGGAGATGTAGGTCGACCCGCTCCGGTCGGGCCGAGCCCGGCGGGAGCGGCCCGCCGGTTCGATGGCCCGGCGGGAGCGGCCCAGCGAGGCCGATAGAGTGGCCCCCATGCCATCGGGCGGCCTGTTCGGGATCCTCGACTCGCTGACCACGGGCGAGGTCATGATCATCTTGGTGGTCGCACTCGTCGTGCTCGGGCCCGATCGGCTTCCCGAGATGGCCCGCACGATCGGTGCGTGGGTGGCGAAGGCTCGTCGAATCGCCGCGAACCTCGAGGGCGAGATGCGGGAGGTGCTCGACGACCCCGCCATGAAGCCGATCCGCGAGGTGGGGGAATTCGTCGCCCAGCCGCGGCGGAAGCTCACCGAGTACGTCACCGCTGCCGAGCGCGACGCCGAGCGCGCGGCCCGCGCCGAGGCCGAGGCGGCTGCGCCGGCGATCGAGGCGTCCGCGGGCGACCCCGGCGACGATGGCCGGCCTGAGCCAGAGGCTGAGCCTGCGGCTGAGCCTGAGCCTGAGCCTGCGGCTGAGGCTGCGGCCGAGCCTGAGCCCCAACCCCAGCGTGAGGCCGGCCTTGCCGCGCCGTCGCGGGCGACCGGCGCATTGGTAGCGCCGACCACGGCCGAACCGGTCGTCCGTGCCGAGAGCACCGAGAGCGTGGAGCCGTCGTGACGCGGACGGCGAAGCCGGACAGCCGATCCCGCGACGAGGCGACGATGAGCCTCGCAGACCACCTGCGCGAGCTTCGGAGCCGGCTGGTGAAGTGCGTGCTGGCCATCGCCGTGGCGTCGGTGGTGTCGTACTTCCTGTACGACCGGCTCTACGACTTCGCCACAGCTCCCTGGTGTACCGCGGTGAAGGGGCGAAGCCTCGACGACTGCCGACTGCTCTTCCTCGATCCGATCGCGCCCTTCGCGACCAAGCTTCGAATCTCGGGTTGGAGCGGGCTGCTCTTCGCGACACCGGTGCTGTCCTGGCAGCTCTGGCGGTTCATCGCTCCGGGGCTCTACGCCAAGGAGCGCCGGTACGCGATCGCGTTCGTCGCGTCGTCGGTGGCGCTGTTCGCCACGGGCGCCGTGCTCGCCTACTGGTCGCTGCCCAAGATCTTCGATTGGATGCTCGGCCAGGCGGGCGGCGCCGAGGTCCAGAACAAGGCCGACGACTACTTCCGCATCTTCGCGCTCATGATCGCCGCGTTCGGTGTGAGCTTCGAGCTGCCGCTCCTTCTGTTCGCGCTGCAGATCATCGGCGTGGTGTCGCCGGACACCCTGGCAGCGAAACGCCGCCACGCGATCGTGGGAATCGTTGCGTTCGTCGCCGTGATCACACCCGGCGGCGACCCCGTGAGCCTCATCGCGATGACGATTCCGCTGGTGGTCTTCTACGAGGCGTCGATCTGGCTCGCGCGTCTCGTGCTTCGCCGCCGACGGGCGTGATGGCGACCTTTCGGCTCGACCGGTTCCAGCTCGAGGCGATCGCCGCGCTCGACGCCGGTCGATCGGTGCTCGTTGCGGCGCCGACCGGCTCCGGCAAGACGGTGGTGGCCGACGCGGCGATCGACCTGGCGCTGCACGCGGGCGGCAAGGCGTTCTACACGACGCCGATCAAGGCGCTCTCGAACCAGAAGTTCCTCGATTTGAGCGCCCGCCTCGGCCGCGAGCGGGTCGGGCTGTTGACAGGCGACGCCACGGTCAACGGTGACGCCGACGTGGTCGTGATGACCACCGAGGTCTTGCGCAACATGATCTACGTCGACTCGCCGGCGCTGGATCGGCTGCACGTGGTCGTGCTGGACGAGGTCCACTACCTCCAGGATTCGTACCGGGGCCCGGTCTGGGAGGAGGTCATCATCGGCTTGCCGACGAGGGTCCGCCTGGTGTGCCTGTCGGCGACGGTGTCGAACGTCGACGAGGTCGGCGACTGGTTGACCGAGGTGCGAGGGCCGACCTCGACCGTGCTCGAACGCGAGCGCCCTGTGGAGCTCCGGCCGCTGTACATGGTGAGCGACCGCACGTCGGATCGCGACCATCTTCTGCCGATCCTCGTGGACGGTCGGCCGAATCCTGAGGCCTTTCGCTTCGACCGCGATCCCGTGCTGCGCGGCAGCGCCGGGCGCGGCCGTCCCGGACACCGCTTCGGCGTCCCCCGGCGGGTGGAGGTGGTGGAGCGTCTACTCGAGGAGGAAATGCTCCCCGCCATCTACTTCATCTTCAGTCGCGACGGATGTGACGATGCGGCGAGGTCGCTGCGGACGGCCGGCATGCGGCTGACCGATAGCACCGAGCGCGACCGCATTCGCGACCGCCTGGAGCACGCGGTCGAGTCGATGAGCCGCAGCGACTTCGCGGCCCTCGACCTTGACCGGTGGTTCGACGCCGCCGAGGCCGGCATCGCCTCTCATCACGCGGGGATGGTGCCTGCGTTGAAGGAGGCCGTCGAGCGGTGCTTCACCGACGGGCTGATCAAGGTGGTGTTCGCCACCGAGACCTTGGCGCTCGGGGTCAACATGCCGGCGCGTTCGGTCGTGATCGAGAAAGTGACGAAGTTCAACGGTGACACCCACGACCTGTTGACCCCCGCGCAGTTCACGCAGATGACCGGCCGGGCGGGCCGCAGGGGACTCGACGAGGTGGGCCACGCGATCGTGTGCTGGTCGCCGTATGTGGCGTTCGAGCAGGTAGCGGCGCTCACCGCTAGCCGCGACTTCGCGCTGACATCCGCGTTCCGGCCGACGTACAACATGGCGGCGAACCTGGTGCTCCGCTCGACGCGTGAACAGGCCATTGCAGCGCTCGGACAGTCGTTTGCGCAGTTCCAGACCGATCGAAGGCTCGTCGCCGAGCGACGTCGCATCGTCGAGCGGCGGGCGCACCTCGCCACCTTGAAGGCGGCCGCCGCGTGCGACCGAGGCGACATCGCCGACTACGTCGCCGCCCTCGATCACGTCGACGCCGCCGAGCGTCGGTCGCGCCGCCGGTCGGGTCCGCGGCCCGAACGAGTGCAGCCGTCGCGACGGGTCGCCTCGTTCCGGCCGGGCGACGTGCTCGAGTTCGATGGTGGGGAGCATGCCGTCGTCGTCACCGTGTCGACCCGACGACGGGGGCGCATTCGACTGCGCCTGCTCTGGGCGGGTGGCCAGACCGAAGTGGTCGATGCCGACGCATTCGACGTGTCGCCGCGACGGGTGGATCGAGTCGACATGCCGACGCGAGGCACGCCGTCGAGCCCGAGCTGGCTGGCGGAGGTTGCCGCGTCGCTCGCCACCTATCTCGCCGGGCGCGCGAGCGATGGCGGCGCGGGGGAGGGGCCCGGTGACTCGCCCGGGCTCCGGCGGGCTCGTGCCGCCGTGGTCACTCACCCCGTCGCCCGGTGCCCGGATGCACAACACCACGTCGAAGCACATCGATCGTTCGCGGGCAGCGGGAGCGTTGGAGCGCGCAGAACGCGATCTGGGCTCGCGGGCGGGCTCGGTGGTCGCTCGATTCGAGGCCGTGCTGAGCGTGTTGGAGGTGCAGGGCATGCTGGAGGGATGGTCGCTCACTCCGGTCGGCCGACAGCTTGCCCGCATCTATCACGAGAGCGACCTGCTGGTGACTCTGGCGCTCGCCGATGGGCTGTTCGACGGCCTCGACGGACCGTCGATCGCTGCGCTCACGTCGGCCTTCGCCTTCGAAGAACGCCGCGTCAGCGGCGCGCGGCCAAGCGCTCCGAACCGGATGCTCGCCGAGCGCCTCGCCGCAGTCGACCGGCACTGGGAGCGTCTCGTTGGCCTGGAGGCCTCGCTGGGTCTGCCCACGACGCGACGGCCCGACCCCGGGTTCATGGCTCCGACGATGGCATGGGCATCGGGCCAGACGCTGGACGCGGTCCTTGCGGGCGAGATCTCGGGTGGCGACTTCGTTCGCACGACCCGGCTCGTGATCGATCTCCTCGGTCAGGTCGCACGCGTCGCCGCCGACGACGGCACGCGCTCGGTCGCCTCGGCTGCGACGCGATCGTTGCGTCGCGGTGTCGTCGCGCTCGACGCGGTCGAGCGCCCGGCGCGGGGCGCGTCCGGCGCGGCGGCGCTGCCGCTGCCGGACACGGGCGCGAACCGGTCGTGACGATTCGCCCGGGCCAGGCATGGGGCGAGCCCGTGGAGCTCACCGGCGATGAGGCCGTGTTCGAGAGCGACGCCGATGTCGCGGTCGCGATGGCGGCGGCGGTCGAAGCGGCGGGCGCGGCCCAGCGCGACGGTGACGGCCGGACACGCGCCAGCGGGGACGACGGGCACGGCCGGCACGGCGCTTCGGCGGGCGAACCGGCGACGGGCCAAGTGCTCGGCGTCATCCGGGCGGGCGACCTCGCACGTACGCTCGCCGCACCCGCAGCGATACCGCATCGCGTCCCGCTCGACCTGCTCGCCGTCGACGTGGACGGGCATCGAATGTACGCCGCCGCGCACGTCGTCATCCGCGGCCCGGCATGGTCGGGGGAATGCGTGGTGGCGATGAACGCAGCGTTCCTGGGCGCCTGGAACCTCGGGCCGCGAGCGCATCCCAACGACGGCCTCGCCGACATCACGGCCGGATCGCTGTCGATTCGCGAGCGGCTGCAGGCGCGGTGCGCGCCCGGTCCGGCACGCACGTGCCGCACCCGCGCCTGGCGACCCGCAGAGCCCGCGGTGACGTATGGGAGCTGCCGCGAGGCCGGTCGGTGTACGTGGACGGCCGCCGCGTCGCCCGGAGCGCCCGGCGCGTCGCCGTCGAGGTCATCCCCGACGCGGCCGTACTCGCGTTCTGAGCCCCGCGTCGGGGTCGCTCGCTTCGGGGTCACTCACCTCGGTCCCGCGGGCATCCCGCGGGCCCTTGTGCCAGTACCGTTGGACCATGTTCGCGTGGTTCCTCGACGAGTCGCCGGGTTCGTACCGATGGGGTGAGGTCGCCGATCCGCCCGTCGGGCCGACCGACGTGCGGGTCCGCGTGGTGGCGAGCGGCCTCAATCACATCGATCACTGGCTCACGCAAGGCCTGCCGCGCCCGAAGTCCTTTCCCCACGTCCCCGGCGCTGACGCCGCCGGCATCATCGACCGGGTCGGGAGCGACGTGGATGGCTGGTCGGTCGGCGACGAGGTGGTCGTGAATTGCGCCATCACGACGGCCGCCGCTATCGATGAGCTCGGTGTCGACTCGGTCCTCGCCCGAGGACTCCAGCTGCTCGGAGAGCACCGCTGGGGTGGGCACGGGGAGTTCGTGGTGGTCCCGGCATGGAACCTCGTCGCCAAACCGACGGGCCGGTCGTGGGAGGAGTGTGCGTCGTACCCGGTGGCCGCGGGCACGGCATGGCGCATGCTCCGACGAGGCCGGTTCCGGCCGGGGGAGCGCGTGCTGATCACCGGGATCGGTGGCGGGGTCTCGGCCGCCGCCCTGGCGATTGTGCGCCACCTGGGTGGCGAGGTCGTCGCCACGTCGCGCGACCCCGACAAGTGCGCCCGTGCCATCGAACTCGGCGCATCGGCGGCGTTCCCCTCCGCCGGCCCCTACGACCTCGAGGTCGACCTGGTGATCGACTCGATCGGCCCGGCGATCTGGGACTCGGCGATCGCCGCGCTGCGGCCCGGCGGACGATTCGTCACGTGCGGCGGCACCTCCGGTCGATCGATCGAGGTCAACCTGCCGAAGCTGTTCTTCAAGCAACACGAGCTGATCGGTTCGACGCTCGCATCGCAGGAGGAGTTCGCGACGGTCACCGGGTGGGTCCGCGACGGACTCGACATCGTGATCGACGACGTCGTCGACCTGGCCGACTACCCCCGGGCCGTGGAGCGGGTGCGGCGTGGACAGCAGTTCGGCAAGCTCGTCGTTCGCCACGAGTCGTGAGCGAGCCGTGAACAAGGAGCATCGCAGATGAGCGCCGACACGATCGACGACCACAAGGCCCGTTCCGACGCCGAAATCGAGGCGCACCGCGACGAGCTGCTGTCGCTCTCGCACGACATCTGGAACCACCCCGAGCTGTGTTACGCCGAGGCGCACGCACACGACGTGCTGACCGGCGCTCTCGACCGCCATGGCTTCCGGGTGGAGCGCGGCGCGTTCGGGCTCGAGACGGCGTTCGCTGCCGAGCTGGAGACGCCACGTGCGAATGGCCCGCGGGTGGCCCTCATCTGTGAGTACGACGCACTGCCGGGTTTGGGTCACGCCTGCGGTCACAACATCATCGCGTCGAGCGGGCTCGGCGCCGCGCTGGGGGCGGCAGCGGTCGCGTCGGCGCTCGACGGTCGTCTCGTGGTCTTCGGCACGCCGGCGGAGGAGGGCGGCGGCGGCAAGGCCCTGATGATTCGCGAGGGGATGCTCGACGGCGTTGACGTGGCGATGATGGTGCATCCCGCCGATGCCGACCTCGACGCCTTCTGGGCGATCGCTATCCATGAACTGCACGTGGAGTACTCGGGCATCGCGGCGCATGCGGCGGCCGCGCCCCACAAGGGTCGCAACGCGCTCGACGCCGCGGTGTTGGGCTACATGGCGGTCGCAGCGCTTCGCCAACACATCGCTCCGCACGAACGAATCCACGGCGTGTTCACCGACGGCGGCGACAAGCCCAACATCGTTCCCCACCACAGCGCGATGCAGTGGTACGTGCGGTCAGGGACCCGGTCCACCCTCGCGGAGCTGGAGCCGCGAGTGCTCGCGGCGCTTCGGTCGGGCGCGATCGCGACCGGCTGCGAGATGTCTCATCGCTGGATCGACCCCGCGTACGACGATCTGGTCACGAACCAGCATCTCGATGGGTTGTACGCCAAGAACGCGGCTCGGGTAGGGCGGACCGTTCGGTCACGCGACGCCGCACCGGAGTTTCTCGGCTCGACCGACATGGGCAACGTGAGCCAGGTCGTGCCGTCGATCCACCCGATGATCGCCGCGGCCCCCTCGGGCACCTCGATCCACACCGAGGCCTTCGCCGCGGCCGCGGTCTCCGACCTCGGTGATCTCGCGGTGATCGACGGCGCCCGAACGCTCGCCGCGACAGCGATCGACCTGTGGGCGCGCCCCGAGTTGGTCGCCGAGGCGAAGACCGAGCTGCGTCGGCGCCTCGGCCACGACTCCTGACACGAGATCCGGGCCGACCGCCGCGGGCGTGATCGGTGGTATCGGTCCGCCGACATCGGCGGCCGAGCACGTAGTCTCGCTGTTCGTGACACCGAGCGCGACGCCCTATGTGACCGAGGAGTTCACACCGGAAGAACGGTCGGTTCTCGAGCGGTACGTCACGAATCTGGACGGCCCGGTGTTCGCACTGGTGAACCTGCCGGAGGTCGTGAAGGGCGCACTGTTCGCCCGCTACTCGCGGTCACCCAAGTCGCTCCGGCGCCTTTTGCTCGATGAATTCGTCGAGAACCTCGACGCCGGCGCTGCGCGGTGCCTCGGTGGGGTTGGAGCGGGCAGAGGCGCTCTATCAGCGGGTGTTCGTGGAGTACGGCGACGACTCGGTGGCGCAGCTCGGTGGAGTGCACCTCGCCTGCGAGCAGGCATCGAACGTGCTGACCAAGCTCCTGGAATGGGGCCGGCTCATGTCGTACCTCGAGCAGTCGACCCGCTACATCTCCTACGCCGAACGCCTCGGAGGGCGGTACCGGTACCTGCGCGACCCCGAGGTGCTCGCATCGCCGCTCGGCGCTCGGTACGTCGGCGACATGGACCGGATCTTCGATACGTACGCGGGCCTGGTCCCGGTGATGACGGAGCACTTCAAGGCGGCGATCCCGCAGTCGCCGGGCGATTCCGATTTCGTGTACCGCCAGGCGATCAAGGCGAAGGCGCTGGACTCGGTGCGCGGCCTGTTGCCCGCGGCTGCGCTCTCGAACGTCGGCATCTACGGCTCCGGCCAGGGGTACGAGGCGCTGCTCCTGCGCCTGCGTGCGTCGGGTCTGCCCGAGGCGCGCACCTATTCGCATCTGATGCTGACCGAGCTCCGCAAGGTGATCCCGTCGTTCCTCAGCCGTGTCGACGTCGAGGATCGCGGGGTTCGGTGGAGCCGCTACCTGGCCGACAACCGCGAGACGATGGAGCGGTTGGGCGCCGAGCTCTTCCCGACTGCCGGGCGAACCGGCGCCGGTCCCGGGGCCGCCGACGGCACGTCGGTCACCCTCGTCGATTTCGATCCCGACGGCGAGATCAAGACCGTCGCCGCCATGCTGTACCCGTACTGCCACGAGCCCGAGGAGGTGGTTGAGGATCGTGTGCGGCTCATGTCGGTCGACGAGCGGCTCTCGGTGATCCGTGCCTACATCGGCGACCGTGTGAACCGTCGCCACAAACCGGGACGGGCGCTGGAGCGAACCGGCTACCGGTTCGACGTCGTGAGCGACTACGGCGCGTTCCGCGACCTGCAACGGCATCGCCTGATGACCATCGAATGGCAGCGGTTGACTCCGGCCCACGGGTTCACTCGTCCCGAGGCCGTGGACGTCGCCGGGATGGCCGAGCATTTCGATGCCGTGATGGACCGGTCGGCGGCGCTGTTCGATGCCATGTCGAACGACTTCCCCGAGCAGGCGGCCTACGCGGTGTCGCTGGCCTTTCATCTGCGCTACACCATGCAGTTCAACACCCGCGAGGCGATGCACCTCCTGGAGCTGCGGTCGTCCCCGCAGGGTCATCCGGCGTACCGAAGGATCGCACAGGAGATGCACACGCAGTTGTCCGAGGTGGCAGGGCACCGGGCATTGGCGGCAGCGATGACCTTCGTCGACCACAGCGATGAGGCGGATCTGGAGCGTCTCGACTCGGAGCGGCGGGCCGAGCAGCGCCGACCACGCACCTGACCCTCGCCGACCCGGCAAGGGACCCCAAGCACGTCCGGCGCTCCGCGTTCGACTGCGGCCCGGATCGCATTTGGCGCATTCGGCGCGGCGGCTGTGTCTATGATCTCGGCCGCAACAGGGCGATCCGGTGGGCAAGGTAGGGATTCGTGGACGACGACATGCTGGACGAAGACCTCGAAACCGGGGACGCGGCCGACCCCGAACTCGAGGACGAGATCGAGGGTGCGGAGGAGTTCGAAGACGAACTCGAGGACGAGGATCCCGAGGAGATCGTCGACGAACCCGAGGCCGACGACGCCGAGGACAGCGAAGACGAGGCGGCGGTGCGGCTCGTCGGGCGAGAGCCGGCGGCGAGGACGACGAAGACGACGAGGACGACCTCAACCCCGACGACGTCGAGGCCGACCTCGACACGATCCTGAAGGATCGCATCGCATCGGGCGACGATCTCGACGACGAGGACGAAGAGGTCGACGACCGTTCCGACGGTGAGGTGGTCGAGGGCGTCACGGCGAAGCGCGAGGGCGAGTTCACCTGCACCGCGTGCTTCATGATCGTCCACCCGCGCCAGTTCGGTCGGCGCGACCGTCTGACCTGCCCGGTCGGCGACGACGACTGCCCGGCGATCGCGGTCGTTCGCGCCAGCGAGAGCTGACGAACCCGGCGGCCGATCCGGCCCAAGGGCACCTCGGGCAAAGCCGGGTGGACTGGTTCGACACCGTTCCGCGGGCCATGATGCAGCGGTGAACGATCGACATCCTGACTCCGAACAGACTCCCGAAAGCCCGCTCGAGTTCCTGCTCCGCGCCCCGGTCGAGGTTGGCGCAGAGCTGAGCCGCCTGGTGCCTCGCCTGGTCGAGCGGACGGTCTCGCAGGTCGGGTTCCTTGCGGCCCTCGCCGATCGGCTCGGATGCACCGTCTCCGAGCGTCTCTCTGCGGATCAACCGCTGGCCGACGTGCTCCCGATGCCGCGTCCGGGCGCCCGGGTGGTTTCGGCCGTGGATGTCGAGCCGCCGGCGACCGGCGACGCGCCCGGCGAGGGTGCTGCGCCCGCGAAGAAGGCACCCGCCACCGCGAAGAAAGCGCCCGCCACCGCGAAGAAAGCACCCGCCACCGCAAAGAAGGCGCCCGCCACCGCAAAGAAAGCGCCCGCCACCGCGAAGAAAGCGCCCGCCACCGCGAAGAAAGCGCCCGCCACCGCGAAGAAAGCGCCCGCCACCGCGAAGAAAGCGCCCGCCACCGCGAAGAAAGCGCCCGCCACCGCCACCGCGACGCGCGTCGCAGCGACGCAGGCGGCGGCCGCGCCGACCGCAGCGCCAACCCCGACACCCGCCCCGATCGCCGTGATCCCCGGCGAACTCGCGATACCCGGCTATGACGAGCTCGCGGCCTCGCAGGTGATCCCTCGACTCGATGCCCTCAGCAGCGACGAACGCGCTGCGATCGAGCGGCATGAGCTCGCGAATCGCGGCCGACGCACGATCCTCAACCGTCTGCACCAGCTTCGGGTCGGGTCCGAGGGGTGATCTCGGCGCGGCGAGCCGAGGGTGATGAGCTCGCCCGGGTCGCGACCCTCCGCACGGAAGCCCGGGACGCGGCACGACAGATGCGTGGGGGAGCGTGGCTCGATGAGCGCGAGGCCGGTTCCGCGATCGCCGTGGTCGGGCTCATCGGCTCGGCGGTGATGGGCTACGCCTTGGTCGAGTGCGCCGACGCCGAGGCGAACCTGGTCGAGATCTACACGACCCCGGCGGCCCGCGATGTGGGCGTCGGCCACGCCGTGATCGTCGCGTCCGCCGCGATCGCCGTCGCGAGCGGATGCGCCCGGTTGGTCTCGCATGCGCTACCGGGGGATCGGGCTACGAAGAACTTCTTCGAGACCCACTCGATGGTCGCGCGACAGATTGTGGTCGGACGCGAGCTCACCGACGCGCAGCGCCGATGACGGGAGCGACGATCGAACGACCGGCGGTGGCTGTCGGCGCCGTCGTGCGGCGCGACGATTGCCTGCTCATGGTCCGGCGCGGTCATGGCCCGGCGGCCGGCACCTGGTCGATTCCCGGTGGCCACGTGGAGTGGGGCGAGCTGTGCGCCGAGGCGGTGGTCCGAGAGGTGCGCGAGGAGACCGGGCTTGCGGTGGTGTGCGGGCCGCTCATCGGCTGGGCCGAGTTGGTCGGCGAGGGTCACCATCATGTGCTGCTCGACTTCGAGGCGACCGCGATCGACCACTCGGAACCTCGCGCCGGGTCCGACGCGAGTGAGGCGTCGTGGGTTCCGCTGATCGAGGTGTGCGACCGCGACCTGCCCGACGGGCTCGCCGAGTTCCTCGCCGAGCACCGCATCATCCCGACCATCGTCTGACCGGGCGTCTGCGGCGTCCGCGGCGTCGGCGGCGGTGCGGTGGGAGCCGTGCTTGCTACCCACCGCACCGTCGTCAGATACCGGCCTCGTGCGTCAGCGACCCTTCCACTGCGGTGCGCGCTTCTCGATGAACGCGGTGAGTCCTTCGCTGAAGTCCTCGGTGCCGAACATCTTGACAATGCCATCGCACGAGAGCTTCCAGCCGATGTCGTCGGGCTGATCGGTCGCCTCGAGGAGAATCTTGCGGCTCTCGAGGGCCGCGAGCGGTGCGGCTTCGGTTATCTGCGCCGCGAGCGCCTCGGCGGCCGCGAGCGCCTCGCCCTCCTCGCACAGCGTGTTCACCAGGCCGAAGTGATAGGCGCGCTCGGCGGGGAAATCGAGGCGACCGGTGATCGCGAGTTCCATCGCGATGTTCCGGGGGATCTTGCGGGGCAGGCGGAACAGACCACCGGCCGCTGCGACGAGGTTCCGCTTCACCTCGGGGATGCCGAACACGGCCGTGCGCGACGCGACCACGAGATCGCACGCCAGCACCAACTCGGTTCCGCCGGCGAGCGCCGGACCGTCGACGGCGGCGATGAGCGGCTTGGTGCGCTCGCGATGCACGAGGCCGCCGAACCCGCCACGCTGGGTGGTCATGCCCCCCGGATCAACCGACATCTGCTTGAGGTCGGCCCCCGCGCAGAAGATGTAGCCCTTCTCAGTGCGTGCCCCGGTCAGGATGGCGACCCAGATGTCGTCGTCCGCCTCGACCTCATCGATCGCCGACTCGATGCCGGTCGCAACCGCGGTGTTCACCGCGTTGCGCGCACCGGGGCGGTTGATGGTGATGATGGCGACGTTGCCCTTTTTCTCGAAGTCGATCATGTGCGAACCCTAGATGCGACTTGACCAAGCGGTCTAGTAGGCCCTCAGATGGCGCGATGGCCCGTCATGTAGCGCTCATCTTCGACCTCGACGGAACACTGATCGACTCCGACGACGCACTGATCGATCCCTTCGTGCGCCTCGGCATGGCCCGCGACGAGATCACCTTCGGTCACCCGATCGAGGAGGCCTGCGCCGAGTGGGGGATCGACATCGACCGCTACATCGAGCTGTACGACACCGCGGTGGCGCTGCCCTTCGAGGGCGCCGACGAGGTGGTGCGCCAGCTCGGTCGCTGGGCGATCTGTTCGAACAAGCACACAATCTCCGGCCGTGAAGAGCTGGCACGTCTCGGCTGGGCGCCGGAGCAGGCCTGGTTCAGCTCCGACTTCGGTGGTGCAGCCAAGCGGCTGGCTCCCGTGATCGAGGCGATGGGCCTCGACGCGACCGACGTCGCCTACGTTGGCGACACCGAGCACGACCAGGCGTGCGCCGAAGCCGTCGGTTGCGAGTTCTACTGGGCCGGCTGGAACCCGCGCACCCGCGGACTCGCCACCGGCCCCCGGGTGCTCGACACCCCCGAGCGGCTACTCGCCCTCGTCGGCTGAGTCCGCCGCATCGCCTGGGCCCTCGACCTCCGCCTCGCCTGAAGCGGCGACCTCGACCTCGACCGGGGCCTCGACCTCGACCGGCGCTGCCACCGCAGCCTCGACTTCGCCTGGACCTTCGGCCTCGACCGGCGCTGCAACCTCAGCCTCGACCGGCGCTTCAGGCTCTACTGGCGTTTCGATCGCAACAGGGGCTTCAGCCTCTACTGGCGCTTCAGCCTCTACTGGCGCTTCAGGCTCTGCTGGCGTTTCGATCGCGACGGGGGCTTCGACCTCGACCGGCGCTGCAGCCTCGACCTCGGCATCTACCTGATCGTTGGGCGTGGTGGTCGGTTCGGCAGCTGCGGCCGGCGCTGCGGCCAGTGCTGGCTTCGGCGGCCGGGCACCCTTCGCGGGCGGGCGATCTCGGCGGTTGGGCCGGGCGGTGATGCCGAACAGGGTGGCGATGTGTGGCAGCCGTGCTGCGACCTTCTCGACAGCGGCCTTGAGCGCCTCGGACACATCCTCGGGGATCGCCGGCGGCGTAACGGCGGTGCGTACGGGCGAAAACGCGAGCGCGTCGAGCACGGTTGCCCAGCGGTCCTGGGTCGACTCGAGCGTGAGGTTCTCGAGCGCGGACGCAATCAGGCGTTGCGAGATCTCGGGCGGCAGGGGAGCGCCGGCCTTCGGCGGGCGGGAGCTGAGCCGCAACGCTCGAACGATTCGGCCCTCCTCGAGGGTTTGAGCGATCTCGGCGAGCCAGGCCGTGTGCTCCTGCTCGACGCGGCGGGCGAGTGCGTCACGGAGCTGCCCGGCGATCGCCCGTGACTCGTCGTCTCGGGCGGCGGTGTCGGCCGCGACGACGACGGAGCGAAGATCGCGCAGGTCGAGCTCTTCGAGCACGGCGAGAGCGCTGTCGGCGCGGTCGCGCCATTCGGCGGCCCGCAGCTTGGGCAGCAGGCGCTCCGCCAGGGTGACGAGCTCATCGCCGTGGATCTCCGGCATGCCCTGAGCGCGATTCAGCTCGTTCTGCTTCTCGACCGCCTGACGCACTGCGGGAACACCGCCGCGGAGCACCTGTTCGGCGATCGGCCGCTGTTCGGGTGCCAACGTGTCGATCACCGCATTGCGATGCGCCCGACCGGGTCGCAGGCGCTTCGCTCGCATCTCGGGAGCGCGGCGCTGCGGGCGCGAGGTGCGGTCGCCGCGCGCATCGCGGCCGTCGCGCGCATCGCGACGCGGGCCACGATCGGCGCGCCCGCCCCCCTCGCGATCGGCGCGAGGCCGGTCGTCGCGGCCGCCCGGACGATCCCCGCGGCCCGCTCCCGGACGATCTCCACGACCGCCGCGCCGGTCGCCACGATCACCACGATCACCACGATCACGTCGGTCGCCGCGACCCTTGGGCGCCAGCACGGTCGTCACGAGCGCCTCGTCACGCCGAGTCCCCTCGACAACGAGCGTCTCGTGGCGCGGGGCCTTCGCTGCCTTCGGAGGAAGCACCGCAAGGATGTCGACGCCGTCGACCATGATGTCGGCATCGGCACGCAGCACGTCGCCCACCGAGGCGCCCGGCGGCAACTTGGCGCCGTCGAGTTCTCCCTTGGGCAGCTTCGCGCCCGCCTTCCGCCACGTCCACGTCCCATCGGGGCGCGTGCTGGTCAGTTCGATTTCAAGGCGCGACGACATAGGCCGTCAAACCTATCGTCAGGTCGACGCCATCGAGAACACGGGCACCGCGATTGATCGTGACGAGCCGCCAGTCATCCCGCGGCGTCGAGCGCCGCGGCACACTCGATCAACGCATTCTCGATCACCTCGGTCAGGGCCGGATGCGGGTAGAACACCTCGTGCGCGACCCGATCGACCGGCTCGTCGAAGGCCATCGCCTGCACGAGCGGCTGGAGGAGCAGCGACGCCTGGGCCCCCACGATGTGGGCGCCGATGAGCCGCCGGGTTTCGGTGTCGGCGAGCAGTTTGACGAAGCCCACCTCGTCCTCCATCGCCCATCCGTACGCGGTTGCGCCGTAGTCCTTGCAGACGGCGACGTACGGGCGCCCATGGTGGCGGGCCTGCGGCTCGGTCAGGCCGACCGCGCCGACCTGCGGGGAGGTGAACACCGCGTGCGGGATGCGCGCCTCGCTGACCCGACGCGGCGACTCGGGGTGGCTGAGGTTGTGGGCCACGACCTTCGCCTCGTGGTTGGCAGCGTGTTTCAGCTGGAGCGGGTTGCGGATGTCGCCGAGCGCCCAGATGCCCTCGACCGCCGTTTGCAGCGTGTCGTCGGTTCGCACGTACCCCTCGGCGTCCAGCTCGACGCCGGTACGTTCCACGCCGAGCTGACCGCCGTTGGGGATGCGCCCCGTCGCGACGAGCAGTTCGTCGGAGCGGATCGAGCGCGGTCCTGTCGGCGTGTCGACCTGGATCACGATCTCGTGGCCTTCCCGCCGGGCCGATGTGGGCGTCGCATGGGTCACCAGGTCGAACCGATGCGAGAAGGCCTGCGTGACCCGCTCGCTCACCGCCGGATCCTCCTGGCGCAGCACGCCCGGTCCTCGGGTGACGATCGTGACGGCGGCACCGAACGACTCGAAGACGTGGCCGAGTTCGGCGGCGATGAACCCGGAGCCGAGGATCGTGAGCCGATCGGGCACCCGGTCGATGCGCATGATCGTGTCGGAGGTGTGTGCGCCAACCTCGTCGATGCCGGCGATCGGGGGCATGTGCGAGCGGGCGCCGGCGGCGAGCACGAATCGGTCCGCGGTGATCGTCTCGTCGCCGACCTGCAGCTCCTTGTACCCGACGAACCTGGCGTCGCGCTCGAAGACGGTCACGTTGGGGAGCCCGAGCCGGTACGTGCGTCCGCCCGCAGCGATCGGGTCGATGCGGCCGAACGTGCGGTCGCGGATCTCGGTCCAGCGCACCGAGTCGACCGATGCCTTGACGCCGAGCCGGTCGGTGTGGCGAATCAGTTCCACGAGGTCGGCGGGGTAGATCAGCATCTTCGATGGGATGCAGCCCCGGTTGAGGCACGTGCCGCCGAACGCGCCGCGCTCGACCATGGCGACGTCCCAGTCGTTGAACTCCGGTCCGAGAATCGAGTTGCCGGAGCCGGTGCCGATGATGCAGAGATCGAAGTGACGGGGCATTCCGCGGAGTGTAGGAGTGGGGGACGGCGAGGCACGGCGACCCCGTGTCGATCCCGCGATGCGGCATCGAGACCACCGTGCGGCATCGAGACGACCGATCGGCCGACTCTTCTCCACAGTTGATCCGCGGAGAAGATCGGTGCGCCGTGCGCCAACCTTCTCCGCGGTTGATCCGTGGAGAAGGGCGACAGGCGACGAACGGGGTGATGCCCGGTCAGATTGCGTCGGAGCGCTGCAGCCAGAGCATGGCCGCCCATCCGGGCAGGACGGGCAGCCAGAACGTCGCGAGGCGAAACAGCAGCACCGCGGCCACGGCCTGTTCGGAGTGCAGCCCGACCGCGGTGAGCCCACCGATGTAGGCGGCCTCGGCCGCACCGAGCCCGCCCGGCGTCGGCGCAGCCGACTGCACGATCGCTCCGAGGAGGTACACGATCGCGACGGCGCTCACCGGGAGCCCGCCGTGGAACGCGTCGACCGACAGCACCATCGCGCCGACGTAGCCGAGCGTGACGATCGCGGCGCCACCGATCAGCCCGAGCAGCCGTACGGGTCGGCGAGCGACGTCGACCACACCCTGCGCCGAGCGTCGTACGGCGGGCACGAGGGTGCCGCGCACGAATCGGCGACCGGCGGGGACCACGCCGACCGCGACGATCGCGATCGCGACCGCCCCACCGGCGAGCAGAAGCGCCCGCGACGAGGGCAGCTCGATCTTGCCGAAGTCGGAACTGCCCGCCCACCACGCGAACGCCGCGGTGATGGTCACGTGCACGGCGAACGAGCCCACCGTATTGAGCCCGATCGCGGCCACCGACACGGCGGGGTCGATGCCGCGCCGTTGGAGAAATCGTCCGCGAAGCGCCATCCCGCCGACCTGCGCCGGTGCGGCGATCGCGGCGAACGACGCGGCGACCTGCACTGCGAGGTTGGGGCCGAAGGGCAGCGGCTCGGCCACCGATCCCGACAGCGAAATCGCTGCCCCGAGGTAGGTGACCATCGACAGCACGAGCACGGCGATGATCGCGGCGATGCTCGCGTCCTTGAGCTCGGCCCACACCTTGCCGGCGCCGGCGAGCTGCGGCACGAGCGCGTTCAGCGCCACGACCGCCATGATTGCCGTCACAACCGCACGTGGCTTGATGCGCTCGATCGGAGCGAGGGCCGCATCCTCCGAGCCCGTGTGGGAGCGCACGGCGTCCCGAATCGACGCGAGCAACTCGTCGTCGATCGCGGCGCGAGTCGCTGGCGTCAGCGCGAGCGGTTGCAAGCGGGGGAGGGTGCGTCCCACCACCCCGGGGCCGAACGCCGCGACGGCGGAGAGCACGGTCGGCTCCACGCCGAATCGGCGCGAACCCCAGGCGAGGACCTCGGCGATATCGCCCGCTAGCACTCGCTCGTCGCCGGTCAGATCGGACGCGGAGAACTCGATGACCCGGAGGCGATCGTCGGCGTCGTCGACCAGCACGGCGTCCTGTTCGAGCTGGCGGTGTGCGATGCGAGCGGTGCGCATGCGCACGACCAGGCCCCACAACTCTGGCAGGACGCGTTCGTCGAGATCGGGTCGCTCCGAGAGCGGGCGCGAGTCGGATCGGTGGAACGCGAGCAGGTATCCGTTCGGATCGACCTCACCGATCGCCTCCAGCTCCAGCGTCGGCACGCCATCGCCGCGGGCCTTGAGCGTGACGAGCGCCTCGTGCTCCACCAGTTCGCGCAACGATGCGAACGGCTGCCCGTCGGCGGGGTCGCGAAACCGTAGTGCCCGGTACAGACGGCCGGGCAGCATCGTCTGCCAACCGTCGCGTGCGGCCACTTCGACCCGGAGGCGCACGTCGGAGGTGGTGGTCACGTCGAACAGATGCCGGCCGCGGTGGGCCCCGCGGTGGGCGATGGAGCCGACCGATACCCCGAGCCGAACGAGCGCTCGGTGGACCGAGGCGTCGGCCGGGCGGCGATCGGGCGCGCCGAGCAACGCCACCACGGCGGTACCCATCGCCCACCCGACCGCCGAGGCGACGATGAGCTCGCGCAGCCCCGTCGCTCCCGAGATCAGGCGGAGCCCAAGCAGGATCGTGATCCATATGCGCGCAACGGCACGCCACCGGCGCCCCATCCAGGGCGAGTCGGCCGCGACGATTGCCGCCATACCCGCGAGGAACGCCGCGTTGGGAAAGGGGATGCCGTCGCGAAACGTGTCGCTGACCCGGAAGCGCCCGACGGTCAGGTCGAGAAGGTCGACCATGATCCACCGCCCCGCGACGCCGCCGAGAAACCCGGCCACGATGATGGCCGCGAGACGACGGAAGCTGCGCGTCGCGACGAGCACGACGAGTCCGACCAGCGGCGCGAGCACGGCCGCGTACTGGACGGTCCGCACGAAGAGCGCCGCGAGCGGCTCGGGGATCTGCGAGGTGAGACGCAGCAGGTCGCGCTCTGCGCCGGCGAGCGCGGAGCGGCCGGTCCGGACCGCAACGACGATCAGCGCAGCGGCGGCCAAGGCGAGGCCGAGTCGCAGCGCCTCGGCAGGCGATCGCACCATCGAGCGCCGCGCCGACGCCGATGTCGATCGTGAGGGTTCCGTCGGCCCCTGCGGTCGCGGTGCGGACGTCCCGCCGGCAGCACCCATGCGGCGCGCATGCTACCGGTCGGGCGGCGGAACCGACGGAATCCCGCGGGGACACGAACCCGCGCGAGAACGCGTTACATTTTTCGACGCATCACGCCTGACCACGACCCGGGGGATCCATGCACATCGCCTACACCGACGAGCAGGAGTCCCTGCGCGCCGAACTCGCTGCGTACTACGACGCGCTGTTGACCCCCGACCTGCGCGAGGCGCTGCACGAGGAGTGCGGTTGCGGCCCCGTCACCCGGGCGACCGTCAAGCAGATGGCGCAGGACGGCTGGCTCGGCATCGGCTGGCCGGTGGAATACGGCGGCCGCGGGCGGCCACAGATCGAGCAGTTCATCTTCTACGACGAGTCGATGCGATCCGGCGCACCCGTGCCGATGCTCACGATCAACACCGTCGGTCCGACGATCATGCAGTTCGGCACCGACGAGCAGAAGCAGTTCTTCCTGCCCAAGATTCTCGCCGGCGACCTGCACTTCTCGATCGGCTACTCCGAGCCCGAGGCGGGCACCGACCTCGCGTCGTTGCGCTGTCGGGCCGACCTCGACGGCGATGAATACGTCATCAACGGCCAGAAGATGTGGACGTCCCTCGCGTCGGACGCCGACTACTGCTGGCTGGCAGTCCGAACCGATCAGGATGCGCCGAAGCACAAGGGCATCTCGATGATCATCGTGGATCTCAAGAACACGCCCGGCATCACGGTCGAACCGCTCAACCTGCTGTCGAGCCACGACATCAACGCCGTGTACTACGACAACGCCCGTGTTCCGGCGGCCAACGTGGTCGGCGGGCTGAACAAGGGCTGGGGGCTCATCACGAACCAGCTCAACCACGAGCGCGTGACCCTGTGCAGCTCGGGGCTCCTCGAGCAGTCCTACCAGGAGACCGTCGCGTTCGCCGCGTCCGAGTCGGGCGAGCGAGGCGGCCGCCTGATCGACGACGAATGGGTCCAGCTCAACCTCGCTCGGGTCCGTGCAGGGCTCGACTTCCTGCGCCTCATCAACTGGAAGGTGGCATCGTCGTCGCAGCTCGACATCGGCGACGCATCGACCATCAAGATCTTCGGCACCGAGTTCTACCTGGAGTCGTTCCGCCTGCTGATGGAGATCATCGGCCCACGCGCCTACCTCGCCCGCAATTCCGCGGCGGAGGCGCTGCACGGCCGAATGGAGATGAACTTCCGCTCCCTGCTGATCCTCACCTTCGGCGGCGGCACCAACGAGATCCAGCGCGATCTCATCGCAATGTTCGGACTCGGCCTGCCCCGCTCGTTGCGCGGCTGAGACAAGAGAAGGATCTCGACATGGACTTCACCTTCACCGATGAGCAGCAGGCCGTGCGCGACCTTGCCGCGCAGATCCTCGGCGATCACTCCGCCCCGGCGCGCTTCGCACCTCGAGCGTTCGGGCGAGCCAGTTCGACTCGGCGCTCTGGGGGACCTTGGCCGACGCCGGGCTGCTCGGGATCGGCGTTCCGGAGGCCGACGGGGGAGCGGGGCTCGGCCTGATCGAGGCCGCATGCGTGATCGAAGCCGCGGGCAAGGTCGCGGGGGCCGTGCCGGTGTGGGAGACGCTCGGCCTCGGGGTTCCGGCGCTCCTCGCCGCCGACACCGATGCGGCGCACGCATGGCTTGCCCGCGTTGCCGGCGGCGACGCCGTGCTCACCGCCGCGTGGCATCAGGGCGACGGGCTCGGCACGACGCCCTCGATCACCCTCGATGCGTCGGGCGCCGTGACCGGTTCGGCGGTCTGCGTCCCGGCAGCGATGGTCGCCGACGCGATCGTGGTTCCAGCCGTTGACGGCGACGACGTGGCGATCGTGCTGGTCGAGACCGGCGCGCGGGCGTGACCCGCGACCCGATCGAGACGACCATGGGAACGCCCGACGGGAACGTGACGTTCGACGGCGCGCCGTCACTGCCGCTGGCAGTCGGATCCGCAGCCGTCGCGGCAGCCTTCGACCGTGCCGCCGCGACGCAGTGCGCTGGCGCTCGGCAACTGCGTCGGGGCCCTCGAGTTGCTCGCGAGCTACACCACCGATCGTCACCAGTTCGGCGTGCCGATCGCGTCGTTCCAGGCGGTGGGGCATCGCGCCGCCGACGCCTACATCGACACCGAGGCGGTCCGCCTCACGACGTGGCAGGCGATCTGGCGCCTCGACGAAGGTCTCGCGGCTGGAGAAGAGGTTGCCGTTGCGAAGTACTGGGCGGCGTACGGCGGCCAGCGCGTGGTCCACGCGGCGGTGCACCTGCACGGAGGCGTCGGCGTCGACCGGGACTATCCGCTGCATCGCTTCTTCCTTGCGGCGAAGCAGATCGAGCTGCAGCTGGGCGGCGCCACGCCGTCACTGCTGCGCCTCGGGCGCTCGATCGCCGCGAACGCCTAGCGCGACGGCGTTTCGTCGGGGCACCGGCCGGCGAGCGCGTCCTTGGCGCGGGCGCGTGCCAGGTTGTACGAAAGGCCCGAATTGGCGCCAACGGGCCGATCACACAGCCGCCCGAGCAGTTCATCGCGGGCCGCGTCGTCGACACCATCGAGGTTGTCGACGATGGTCGGCACGGCGTCATCGCCGAGTTCGACGAGGTAGTCCAGGTCGGTCCCTCCGTCGCGGCGCTCGCTGCTCAGGTCGGTGGGGCCCGTCATGTTGCGCTTCGCGACGATCGCCTCCGAGTTCACGAGCGTCGCCCCGGCGAGGCCGACGAGCGCGAAGCACGCGATGGCCGCGAGCAGCCATCGGCGATTCCGCCACAGGCCGGTGTACGACGCCCCGACGATCAGGAACGCCACGCCCACCCACATCGCGAACCACGTGCTGTGCAGCCGGAGCAGCGTCCAGCCGTAGGCCTGCTCGTACAGGTGAAGGCGCCAGATGGCGTCGACGACCAGGGTCTCGACGAGCACGGCGTTGAGCAGGCCGAGGCCGGTCCGCCAGCGCAGTTGTGACGGGGTGCCCGTCCGGCAGGCGGCGCCGACCAGCGCGAGGACGCCGAAGGAGATCGCCGCGGCGCCGAGGAGTTGGAAGAACCCGCTGCGAGCGTATTCGGCGTAGGTGAGGCCCTTCTCGTGTGCGATTCGTTCGGCCGCCCCGGTGAGCGACAGGAGACGGCTCGCGGCGAAGAGGGCGAACACCGCGGCGAGCGTGGCGATGATCGTGTTGCCCAGCGTGGCCGGCGCCTCGGCGGCAACGTCGCCGCGTTGTTCATCTGCGGTCGCGTGCCGTGCGAGCATCGCGACGGTAGCGGCGCCGCCCAAGCCAAACCCGACATACCGGGCGAGTTGGCGACCATCGAGCCCGATGTCAAACAGCGACGCGAAGACGGGGTCGCCCCATGCGAGCAGGCCGACGATCGTGGCGGCAACCGGGATCGCGAGCGCCAGGCCGAGGATGCGCACCGGCCACACAGAGTCGATGTCGGGGGCCCCAGTGGTGGGCTCGGCGCGGCCTCGCCGCGCGCGGTCGATCGCCGGGTGGGCCGCCCACGGGAGCCCGAGGAGCGCATCCTCGATGAAGAACACGGCCCGCGTCACGAGCGCAGCCGAGGTGACGTCGAAGAGCCCGCCGCGCCGCCCGAACGCCGCGAGCGCGACGAGCGAGCCGAACGCCGCGAGCATCGCGATCGGGGAGATCACCGCGCTCGATCTGGCGAACCAGAACCAGCCGAACACCACCACGAGGGCGCTGAAGAACACGGCCGGGCCGCGACCAGCGGAACGCGGCGGCGCGGCGGCGAGCAAGGCGACGAGCACTGCCCACGCTGCGAGGCTGAGGCCGATGCCGTGGGATCGGAAGCCGGCGACGGCAAGATCGACGCCGACGGCGCCGATCACGAGCGAGAAGACCACCCGCAGGGGAGCGGGAACGACGGTTCTCGCGAGGATCGCCGGCCTCGGCGGCATGGGTGGCCTCGGCGGCATGGGCGCCGACGGCGGCATCGGCAAAGGGATAGTTGGCTGCGCCTCTGCGCGCGGCTCGAACGGGTGGTCTGTGGACACGTTGATTCCCCCACGTGGACGTCCCCTCAACATACGGGCAGGTGGGTTGCAGAGCGCTCAGCGATCCCTGTACCGCCTCTCAGCCGAGCCCGGACAATCGAGCCCGGACAGGCCGACTCCGGGCCGCGTCCACGCCGACTGGGTATCCGGCGGTAGATTCGTCACTGTGACGACACGACGTCCGAGACAGAGCGAACCCGTCATGTGTCGGTGGTGTGGTCGGCCGGTGGCGAGCGCGCCGATCGGGCGGCCGCGTGCCTACTGCCGGCGGAGCTGTCGTCAGCGCGCCTACGAGTCGCGACGCCGCGGGATCGAGCTCGGCCTCGGCGACGAGGAACTCGTGATCGCTCGCCACGAGCGTGACGATGCGCTGGATCGCCTCGCCGAGGTACACGGGCTCTGGGCCGACGCCGTACGCGACGCACAGGACGGCTTGGCGGAATCGACCGTGCTGTCACGACTCCTGGACGGCATCGACCGCGTCATCGGCACCAACGGGTGAGCCCGCCCGGCCGGGGCCACTCCCGGCCCAGAACGCCGATAATCATCGTTATGTAACCTAGACTACAGCGAGGCGATGCCGCTCCGTATCGGGCTCCCGGCCCGTGCTTCCTCCCAAACTCGCGGAGGGATCAGTAGCTGCGGACGCCGGAGGACTCGTCGCGGCGCCGACGCTCATCGATGTTCAGGTCGTCCAGGCGATCGATGGTCTCGCGAACATGCTCGATTCCGAGGAACGCTGTGACCACACCCACCACCGCGACCGTCGCGGTGACCGCGATTCGCCGAGCGCCGAGGTCGGCACCGACGATCAACAGCAGGCCGGCGACGACGGCGGCCGCGCCCAGCGCGGACGACAACGCGAGCGTCGCGACGCGGCGCAGGGTGCGCACGGAGTTGAGATGGCTGTTCTGGCGCGCTGACTCACTCATCTGGGGACCATCCAGTGGTGGTGGGGGAAGCAATGTGGGCGATTTCACCCATAGAGCATCATGCCAAAGTCGATTCGGGATTCAAACAGGAAACGCGAATTGTGTTCGCGAGATGTCGGCATGATTCGGCGCGTGTCGCCCCATTCCACTGCATGCGCGCCACCACCTACATGACCGGCGGCTGCACGAGGGCGCCGACACCGGGCCGGTTTTCGATGGAACTCAGGTTGAGTTGCGCCACCGCTGCAAGGTCGACTGCCGCGGGGATCCGTGACAGCGGGCCGGGCAGCCCGAGCAGGTACCCCTGGACCGCAGGCACGCCGAGGCTCGGCAGTATGGCGAGCTGATCGCCGGAGGTGATGCCTTCGGCAATCACCTCGATGCGCAAGCGCGCTGCGAGCTGGGTCATGGCGGTGATCACCCAGGCGGCGGGCGTGTCGCGGCGGATGCCATTGGTGAGCGATCCGTCGAGCTTCACCCGCGACACCGGCAAGCTGACGAGATGACCGAGCGGCGTGTCGTGCGTTCCGAAGTCGCCGAGCGCCACCCCGACACCCGCCGAGCGCAATTGGGACACGGCCCGTGCGAGGCCATCGGTGTTGCGTACCGCGGATGTGGACGTGATCTCCACGCCGAGTCGGGCGGGCGGAATGCGGAGCCGACCGAGGTGCTCGAGCACCCAGTCGGGGCCGCCGGGCCGATTCAGGTCGTGGGCCGACAGGTTGAACCAGATCTGGCCGGCGGGCTCGGGCTCATGAGCGAGGTCCCGAACCACCGAGGTGATGACATGCTCGAAGAGATCCTCGGTCACCCCCAGCCACTCGGCGATCCCCATCCACTCGCTTGCTCGGACGTACGACCCGCTGCGATCGACCAGGCGAGCGAGCACCTCGACACCGATGCAGCGGCCATCGCGCAGCGCTATCTGCGGCTGGTAGGCGGTGTGCACGTTGCCCTTGACCAGCTGCTCCTGAACGAACGCCACGTAGTCGGCGGCCTCCGCTCGGAAGGTGCTGGCCTGTCCCCTGCCGGTTCGTTTGGCCTCGTACAGTGCGATGTCGGCGTTGGCGAGCAGCGGCCCGACATCGGCCAGGCCCTGAGCGATCCCGATGCTGGCGCCGACCTGGAGCGAGATGCCCTCGACCTCGAAGGCCGCCAAGTCATCGAGCATCTTGCGTGTCAGTTCGTCGATCTTCGCCGGCTCCATTGCCGGCAGGACCACGGCGAACTCGTCGCCGCCGAGGCGTGCTGCCACGCCGCCGGCAGCCTCAGCCACCGAACGCAACCGCTCGGCCGTCTCCACCAGCACGCGGTCACCGACGGCGTGACCGTAGGTGTCGTTGACCGGCTTGAAGTGATCGAGGTCGATGTGCAGCAGTGCGACATCGGGCTGCTGCTCCCGCAGCGCCGGCACCGCAGCATCGAGGAAGGCACGGTTGCCGAGTCCGGTCAGGGGGTCGGTGGACGCAGCGGGACGGAGTTGCTGGTCGGCCGCTCGCCCGAGCCGGCGCCGCCAGATCACGAGCGCCGTGAGGGCCGTCGCGGCCGCGAACGCGGTCAGTGTCAGGCGAATCCGGGCGCTCTCGTAGGTCGCCGCATCTGCCGCGTGTTGCGAGGCAGACTCGGTCGTGAGCGCACGTCCATACGTGGAGAGCGCGCCCGCATAGGCAGCGAAGGCCTGGTCGGTGTTCGCTGGCATCGAGATCGTTCGGTCGCTCTGCAACGCCTCGACAGCCTGCTCCACCACGGCGCGGACGGTCGCGAGGTCTGCGGATCCGGCCACCGCGGACTGTGCGGTGCGGAGCGAGTCGCCTGGCGGGCTCATCGCCCCGGCCGCGCCCGCGAAGCCGGTGATCCCACCGGATTCCTCCAGGAGCGACACGGCATCTCCGGCCACTTGCCGCACGCCGTCGTCCACCGAGGCCGCCGCGACCACGATCGTGCGTGCCGTCACCATGTCGGCCAAGTCGCGCACGACAGGATCGAGGTAGCGCTGCAGCGGCTCATCGGCGTTGCCCCGCACCGCACGCACCGCATCTCGCGCATGCATCATCACCAACCAGTCAGACGACACCGCAGAGCGGGCGATCGACGGGTCGTCCACGTGCACCACCGCAGCGAGGTGTGTCGCGTCGGCTCCGACGGTTCCTTCGGACTCGACCTCTGACAGCCGGGCTGCGATTCGGCCACGGGTTGCGTCCCATTGCACCTGTGCAGTCTGCGACGCGGCGTCGCCGGTCGTGGCCGCACGGAAGGCCCAGGCGGCATCCAATGCCGACAGTTGCTGCACGGCGACGGTGTCGGCGGCCTGCGTCGATCGTGTCCGTGCCAGAGCGGCCCAGGCCCACGTCGCTGCGGTCACCGCGATCAGTGTCGAGACCGCTGCGATCGCCGCGGCGCGGGTCAGGCGCTCGCGGGACAGCTTCGCGAGCGCGTTCGCGCGCCACCGATGTGTCACGCGGCCGACGAACGAAAGCATCTTCACGCCCGGTAGTGTCGGCACTCCTATCGACCGGCTGTAGTTCTTCATCCGGCGTTTGTTGCGTCCGCAGGAGTGTCCGTGGCGAAGTCACCCTCAGCAGTCCTTGGCGGCGTGCTGCCGTCCGTCGACCGGCTGGTCGAATCGCGCTACGACGCCGCAGCGGCCTTGGTCGCGAGGCTGCGAGCCGAGCACCCCGACCTCACCGACGATCAGCTGGTCGAGCGGATCGTGCGGCGATTCAGCCGGGAGCTCGGCGTGGTCGCTGCGATGTCGGGCGGCGCTGCGGCGGTGCCGGGCGCCGGGACCGCCGCTGCCGTGCTCACCGCCGGCGCCGACGTCGCATACAGCGTGTCGAGGCTCGGCGAGATGGTGCTCGCGATCGGCATCGCGTACGGCCACGACGCCGCGTCGTTCGAGGAACGCAAGGCATGGGTCCTCGCTGTGCTCTCGATGAGCCGTGGTGCCGTGGCGGGGCTCGACGGCCTGGCGGCCAAGATCGGCGCCGAGGGCGGAGCCGCTGCGCTGGCGTCACTCACCGGTGCGCAACTCGAGTCGATCAACTCCAAGCTTGCCGCGAAGGTCGTGGCCAAGCTGTCGACCGACGCTGCGGTGTCGCGGCTCGGCCGCGTCCTGCCGTTCGGCATCGGTGCCGGTGTCGGCGCGGCCGGGAGCATCGCCATCGCCCGTTCGGTCGCCCGACAGGCGCGTCGCTTCTTCCGACCGAACGACCCGCACGCATCGATGCCGATCGACGTGACGGCCACCGAGCGGCCCGAAGGGCAGACCACTACGGTTGGCGGGGCCCCTTCCTCCCCCTCACCCCGGAGCCGATAACCGTGTCCACGCCCGTCACCCCCGCTTTGATCGACGGCGAAGACGTCGTGACCGAGGCCACGACCGAGGTTCGATCGCCCTACGACGGCCGCGTCGTCGGAGCCGTGCCGCGACTCGACAGCGACCACATCGACCGAGCGGTCGCCGTCGGCCTGGACCGGCATCGCGGCGGGGCGCTGCCGGCGCATCAGCGGGCCGCGATTCTCGACCGCGCGGCGGAGCTGCTGGCGGCGCGCAACGAGCAGTTCGGCCAGTCGATCTCACAGGAGTCGGCCAAGCCGATCGCGCTCGCACGCATCGAGGCCGCGCGGGCCGTCGACACGCTGCGATTCTCGGCCGCCCAGGCACGCACGCTGGTCGGCGAGATGATCGCGCTCGACGCCAGCTCGGCCGGCGTGGGAAAGCTCGGCTACGTGAAGCGGGTTCCGATCGGGGTGGTGGGCGCGATCAGCCCGTTCAACTTCCCGCTGAACCTCGTGTGCCACAAGATCGCCCCCGCCGTGGCGGCCGGCTGCCCGGTCGTGCTCAAACCCGCGTCCGCGACGCCGCTCACGGCGCTTGCGATCGCTCGGCTTTTCGAGGAGGCCGGCCTGCCACCCGGGTGGCTGAACGTGGTCACCTGCCCCGGTTCGGTCGCCGATCGGCTGGTCATGCATGACGACGTCGCGATGATCACGTTCACGGGCTCGCCCGAGGTCGGCTGGTCGATCCGGGCTCGGGCGCCGCGCAAACGAGTCAGCCTGGAGCTCGGCAACAACGCCCCGGTGATCGTGGAGCCCGATGCCGACCTGGAGCTCGCGGCCACCAAGATCGTGGCGGGCGGGTACGGGTTCTCCGGGCAGACATGCATCTCGGTGCAGCGCGTCTACGCCCATCGCGGCGTCCACGACACCTTGCTCGATTTGGTCGCGGCGAAGGTGGCCACGCTGGTGGTGGGCGATCCGGCCGATCCGGCGACCGTCGTGTCGGCGCTGATCAACGGGAGCGAGACCCAACGCGTCGTCGGGTGGGTCGACGAGGCAGTCGCTCAGGGGGCGCGCCTGGTGACCGGAGGCGTCGTCGGCGACGACTCGGTGCTCCGGCCAACAGTGCTCGCCGAGGTGACCGCCGACATGCGTGTGTGCTCCACCGAGGTGTTCGGACCCGTCGTCGGCTTCGCGGCCTACGACGATGTCGAGGACGCGTTCGCAGCCGCGAACGCCACGCGCTACGGACTGCAGGCGGCGATCTTCACGTCGAGCATCTCGACAGCGCTCCGAGCCGCCGATGTGCTCGACTTCGGCGGGGTGCTCGTCAACGAGATGCCCACCTGGCGAGCCGACCAGCAGCCCTACGGCGGTCTCCGCGACTCCGGCAACACCCGCGAGGGGCCCGCGTTCGCCGTGCAGGAGATGACCGAGCGCCGCACGATCATCATGCAACCCTGAGCTGCAGCGATCGCCGCGGCGCGGCCCTCAGTTGACCGACGGATCGTCGGGGAATCGCGCCAGCATCCTGCCGATGTCGGGAAGCCGGCCGAGCGCCTCACGCCATCGGTCGGTCGTCGGGTCGGCGAAGGGCTCGTCGCCACGGGCGGGCACCACGAACCAGGCCTGTTCGCCGATCTCGTCGTCCAGTTGGCGGGGTCCCCAGCCGGTGTACCCGATGACGAATCGAAGCCGGGCCGCGTCGCCGCTGCTCCGCAGATCGGCGGTGTCGACGAGCCGCGGGTACTCGTCGCCGACGCGGGCGAGCACCAGGACCACGTCGGTCTGCACCGGCCCGCCCACGAGCACGAGCCCGTCGGGGGTGGCGCGGTCGGCGAACTCGGGGAACTGATGGGCGACCTCGATCGCCGCCGGTCGGTTGAGCACGACTCCGAACGCGCCGTCGACCGAATGGTCGATGACGTAGACGACAGTCCGTTCGAAGTTCGGGTCACCCAACTGCGGTGCCGCGATCAACAGGTGGTGGCGAAGCGACGCGCTCACGCGTCGACGTTCCCGGCCGCGGAAGCGTCGTGTGCCCGCATCGCGGCGTCAGGCGTCGGTGCGCCCATAGTCGTCCGACAGGCGGATGATGTCGTCCTCGCCGAAGTACTCGCCGTGCTGGACCTCGATGATCACCAGCGGCGCCGACTCACGGTTCTCCAGGCGGTGGGCGACGCCCTGGGGGATGTCGACGTAGTTGCCGGAATGCAACAGCACAGTCGAGCCGTCGAGGGTCACGGTCGCCTCGCCGGAGATCACGAACCAATGCTCGGATCGCTTGGTGTGACGCTGATAGCTCAAGCGCTGGCCTGGCATCACCGTGATGCGCTTCACCTTGTGGTGCGCCTCGTCGTCGAGCACGAAGAACGTGCCCCATGGCCGCTCCTCGAAGGTTGGGTCTTCGGTCGTCACGAGTCCTGAACCTCCAGCGTCGAACGCCCATCGGTCGACCACCAACTGGCGGTGAGTGCCATACGCGCCGCCGACATCGCCATGACGGTTTCGAACGAGCGGCGGTACCCGGTGTGTGAGATCCGCCAGCCGTCGGCCTCGCGGCGGTAGCGATCCTCGTAGAAGCCTGCTCCGGAGAGGTAGAAGTCGAGCGAGGGATCGACGTTGACGTCGTCCATCGCCCAGACGGCCCGGGCCTCGTCGCCGGCCACCTCGATCTCCGGGTGGTGCACCCGGTGCGACGTGTGGAACGTCTCGGAACCGAGATTGCGCCGCAGGAAGCCGATGATCGCCTCGCGCCCCTCGAAGGCGTAGGCGCCGCCCGAATACGCGGCGGTGGCGTCCTCGCAGAGCAGCGTGCCGAGTTCGTCCCACTGCTTGCAGTCGAGGTGGCGCAGATACGCGTACTTCAGCCGGGAGATCTGTTCGACGTCGGACTCTCCGAGTTCAGGCATCGAGAGATTCTAGAGGACGCCACGCTGATGCCTCAGAACTGACGTTGCTGTCAGAACGCGATTCGGGGCGCCACCTGCGTGGCGCCCCGAATCTCCGACCCGCTCGGGGGTGTGGGAAGTGCTGAGTTGAGCGGGGCAGATCTGGGATCCCGACGCAACGCCGTGTTGCCGGTAAGGACGCAACGCGCCGCACCGGAATCGCGTCCGTGTCGGGATTTCTCGAGATCGCCCGCGCCGTTCAGAAGCGGCGGTAGTTCGGCGCCTGCTCCGTGATCGCGATGTCGTGCGGATGCGCCTCGCGCAGCCCCGCCGACGTCATGCGGATGAACTCCGTGTCGCTCTGCATGGCCGAGATGTCGGCCGTTCCGCAGTAGCCCATCGACTGCTGCAGGCCACCGACCAACTGGTGCACGATGCTCGACAGGGTGCCGACGTAGGGGACGCGCCCCTCGATACCCTCCGGCACCAGCTTCTCGGCATCGACGACGTGTTCCTGGAAGTAGCGGTCCTTCGAGAACGAGCGCGCCTTCATCGCCCCGAGGGAACCCATCCCCCGATACGTCTTATACCGTTCGCCCTGGTACAGCACGACCTCGCCCGGGCTTTCGTCGGTGCCGGCGAGCAGGCTGCCGAACATGGCGGTGTCAGCGCCGGCGGCGACGGCCTTGGCCAGGTCGCCCGAGTACTGCAGCCCGCCGTCGGCGATCACGCACCGCCCACGACGATGTGCGAGCTCGGCACACGCGTGCACCGCGGTGATCTGCGGGACACCGATGCCGGCGACGACTCGGGTCGTGCAGATCGATCCGGGACCGATGCCGACCTTGATGGTGTCGGCGCCGGCGTCGATCAACGATTCCGCCGCAGCGGCGGTGCCGACGTTGCCGGCGACGATCGGTCCGTCCCACCGGCGCCGAAGCTCACGGACGGCCTCGGCGACCGAGGTGGCGTGTCCATGGGCGGTGTCGATCACGATCGCGTCGACGCCGGCATCGATCAACAGTTTGGCCCGGTCACCCATGTCGGAGCCCGTGCCGATCGCCGCTGCGACGCGCAGGCGGCCCTCGGTGTCCTTGGTGGCATTCGGGAACGCCGTGCGCTTCTTCAGGTCCTTGATCGTGATGAGCCCGCGTAGCGACCCCTCGTCGTCGACGACCGGGAGCTTCTCGACCTTGATGTGGCGGAACATCTCCTGCGCTTCGTCAAGCGTCGTGCCGACCGGCGCCGTGTGGAGCCCAGTCGAGGTCATCGCCTCGCTGATCGGGCGGCTCGGATCGGTCTCGAAGCGAAGGTCCCGGTTGGTGAGGATGCCAACCAAGCGGTTCTCGTCGTCGGTGATCGGCACGCCCGAGATGTGGAACCGCTCCATGAGCTCCAGCGCCGCGGCGACGGGCTGATGGGGCCGCAGCGTGACCGGATCGGTGATCATGCCCGACTCGGACCGCTTCACGCGGTCGACCTCCGCCGCCTGGTCTTCGGCGGGGAGGTTGCGATGGATCACGCCGATGCCGCCCATGCGGGCCAGCGCGATCGCGAGGCGGGACTCGGTGACCGTGTCCATCGCTGCCGAGGCGATCGGGATCGCGAGGCGGATATCGGGTGTGAACCAGGTGGAGGTGTCGGTCTCGTGCGGGAGCACCGACGACTCCGCAGGCAGCAGCAGGACATCGTCGAACGTGAGGCCGAGTCGTGCGAAACGAGGCGCCATCGCAGCCTCTGAACCGTGGGGATCATCCGGGAGCCGAGCCATGCCGCAGATTAGCGTGACGCCATGCGACGACGGACCGCCGTGCCAGCGTCGGCCGCCCGGTCCGCTTCTCCACGGATCAACTGTGGAGAAGACCGGCGAGCAGAGCACCAGTCTTCTCCACGGATCAACTGTGGAGAAGTGCGGATCAGCTGAGGAGACTCCAAAGGCCGGCTCGGCGTGCGAGTCGTTCGAACAGGGTGGCCGGTAGGCCCATCACGCCCGACTCCCCTCCCCCGTCGAGGTGTTCGACGCGCTCGATCAGCCCGGCGCGGTCCTCGATGCGGTACGCACCGACGCATTCGAGCGGGCGGAAGTCGCGGACGTACGCCGCGGCCTGGTGGCGGCTGAACGCGGTCATCACGATCCGGTGTCGATCGACCCCTCGCCACTCCCTGCCGTCGGGGGCAACCAGGAGGATGCCGTTGATCAGCCGGTGCGACGTGCCGGCGAGCGCGGTCAGCTGGTCAACTGCTGCGGCCAACGACACCGGCTTGTCGAGGATGCAGCGCCCCGGCCCGGTGCCCACCTCGGCGAGCTGGTCCGCAGCGAGCAGCCAGCGTGCACCGACGAGGGGGCGGACCGCTTGCGCCTTCGCCTCGGCGAGGGCGAGTGCAATCGGCGCGGCGGTCACGCCGGCGGCGTGCAACCGGTCGCGAATCGCCCGCTCGTCCACGGCGGCGGGGTGCGGATCGAATGCGATCCCGAGCGAGTCGAGCACCGCAGCGCGGGCCGCTGATCCCGACGCGAGTACCAGGCGACCGGTATCGCTGGTCGGGCTGCTCGGCATGGCGCCATGGTGGCAGATCGCGTGACGCTTTCCCATGGGCCCGATCGCGGGCAGCATGACGCCATGCTCCGCTCCGAACTCGTCGATCCAACGCACACCGCCGTCGTCACCATGGAGTGTCAGCGGGGCGTGATCGGCGATCTCGCGACGTTCCCGGCGCTCGCGGCGGCGGTGGAGTCGGTCGGCCTGCGGCCGAGACTGGCGGATGTGGCCACGGGCGCGGGCACACGGCGTCCATGTGGTCCACGCTCTCGCGGTGTTCCGACGCGACCGTCTCGGCAGCTCCGTGAACGCGCCGCTCCTCGAGGCGGCATCGCACATCGAGGGGCAGCTGTTGGAAGGGTCACCGGCGGCCGAGCTGGTGCCCGAACTCGCGGGTGACGATCGCGACATCACCTCGGTTCGCCGCCACGGCGTCAGCCCGTTCTCCGGGACCGACCTGGACCCGATCCTGCGCTCGATCGGCGTGCGGACGGTCGTCGCATGCGGGGCGTCGCTCAACGTCGGCCTCCTCGGGCTGGCGATCGAGGCCGTCAACCTCGGATACAGCGTGGTCCTGCCGCGTGACGCGTGCGTTGCGGTGCCGGCGGACGCGGCATCGGCGATCCTGCGGTCGACCATGTCACAGCTGGCGACCCTCACCACCGTCGAGGAGCTGCTCGCCGCCTGGGGCTGAGCCGCGCCGGCGAGGGGGTCAGGCGGTCGGGCCGGACCACGTCGCCGAGAGCCGCTCGATCCACGCTCTGGTGGTCGCCTCGATGCCGGGATGCCGTTCGTGGCCGGCGTCGTGCCACGCGGTCTCGACCTCGCAGCCGGTCGATGCGAGCGCGTCCGCAGCCCAATGCGCAACCTCGATCGGCACCACGTCGTCGGTGGTCCCGTGTTGCACGAGCGCATGCTCGACGTTCACCCGCGACAGGTCGATGTCGAGATCGAGCGCCTCGGGCACGAATGCCGACTCCAGCAGCAGCGCGCCGAACCGGCGACCGGTCGCCGCTGTCGCCAGCGCGGTCGCCCCTCCCTGCGAGAAGCCGCCGAGCACGACGCGCTCGGCGGGGATGGCGAGCGCGTCGGTGAGCTCGTCGACGAGCGCGAGGATCAGGTCGACCGATGCGTGCAACTGCACGGCATCGACGCCGCGGGCGGTGGCGTCGAACCACGATCGGCCCGGATCGGCCGGGCGGGGTCCGGCGGGAGCGACGCAGGTCCACCCCGGGCACATGCCGCCGCGGTACCGATCCGGGAGGGCGATGGGCTCCGAGCCGTGACCGTGCATGAACACCAGCAGGCCCGTCGGTCGCTTCGGATTCGACATGATGATTCGTCCTCTCGCCGCGCACAGCGGCGCCGGCCACCGTGTGCGGCCAATTCTTCACCTCGAGACGCGGTCGGACGGACACCCACGCCACGTCAGGAATGGGTGACACATGTCACGTTGTGTGCTACGGTGCGACGCACGGGACAACCGGCACCCGCCGTGCGACCCAGACAGATCGTTGCCCCCGACCCATCGGAGTGGCGACGAAGCGGACATGGGGCCGTGTGAGCAGTTCGGGGGGTCTGCTCACACGGCCCCATCTCTGTGCCATAACCCCTGCCGCCCCGGTTCCTGCGCGGGAGCGGCCATGACGGGGCAGAATGCCGCCGTGCACATCACGAAGCTCAGCTCGACCGACGGGTTCCTCGCCGTCGATCTTCCGGCGGCACCCCGATCCGTCGGGGTGATCCGATGCGCCCGCAAGATCTTGACCGACGGAGCGGTGCTGCTGGCACGATCGATCACGTACAGCCACGCCTCGTTCGGGCTCAACGTGTCGGGCGCTTCCGCCGCGGTGAACGCGGAGGGCGACGGACGCGACGCTGCGCTGCAGGCGGCCGTCGGCGAGCTCGCCGAGCGCGTCGAGAGCGGCTCCCTCCATCTCGATGCGGGCAAGGGCGTTGCGGTGGCGGACGTGGCGCCGTGGTCCTTGCCGCCGCCGGCCTTCGCTGCGGCGGACGCCGTCGCCACCGGGGTGCTTGCCGCTGCGCTCGCCACCGTCGGTCCCCTCGACGGTCGGACGGTGATGATCGAGGCGGGCGCTCCGTGTGCCTCGGCGATCGAGACGGCGTTCGCGGCGGCGAAGGCCGTGCCGGACGTGCGGCCTCTTACCGAATTCGGCCACGGCGAACTCGCGATCGTGGGATCGCGCCCCGGTATCGTCGACCACAGCGTCGCCGGCGGCTGGTCGTTCGGTGCGCTGATCGCCAGCGGTCCCGTGCCCGTGACCGCCCGCGGGCTCGCAGTGCTCGAGGCCGCCGGTACGACCGTCGTGCCCGACTTCCTCTCGCTCGCCGGGCCGCACCTGCTGCGCTCGGTCGGCGACGAGCCGGCGAGCCTCGACGCGATCGGCGCCCGCATTCGCGATGCGGTCGCCGCTGCGGCGACGGAGGCGAGCGACGCCGACGCTCCCGGCGGGCTCTTCCTTGCCGCCTGCCGCCGAGCCGAAGCGCACCTACTCACGTGGGTCGACCAGCTCCCGTTCGGGAGGCCGCTCGCATGACCGGACGCATTCCGCTCCCCGCTCAGCCAACCGGTGTCGCCTGGCCGACGCTGACGTGGGCGACCGCAGCGCTTGGCGACGAACGAGCCGGTGACGATCTGGATCTGGCGGTGGAGGCCGCGTTCCGCGGCCCCCGAGCGGCAGAACTCGGTGCGACGGCCGCGATCGTGGTGGTCCGCGCCGGCCGCATCGTCGCCGAGCACTACGGGCCCGGTTCCACGGCTCGAACCAAGCACCTCTCATGGTCGATGGCGAAGTCGATCACCCACGCAGCGCTGGGGATCTGCATCGGTGACGGGTCGATCGATCGCGACGCCGTCCCAGTCGCCCCGGAATGGACAAGCCCGGACGATTCGCGGGCGGCGATCACGCTCACCGACCTGCTCGCCATGCGGTCGGGCCTGCGATTCAACGAGGACTACGTCGACGCCGACACGTCACACTGCATCGACATGCTCTTCGGGGTCGGGGCCGACGACGTGGCCGCCTTCGCTGCGTCGCTCCCGCTGGATCATCCGATCGGCGAAGTCTTCAACTACTCGTCGGGCACGACCAACATCCTCGCCCGCCGGATCGGCGACGCGCTCGGCGGCCGTGACGGCATGGAGCGGTTCCTCCGGGACCGGCTCTTCGATCCGATCGGGATGTCGTCGGCGGAACCGCGCTTCGACGCCGCAGGCACCTTCGTCGGATCGTCGTACGTGTACGCCACCGCGCGCGACTTCGCCCGATTCGGCCTGCTGTACCTGCGCGACGGGGTGTGGGATGGTTCGCGGGTGCTGCCCGCGGGTTGGGTCGACGAGGCGAGAACGCTCCGCTCGGTGGATGAGGACGCCATGGGCTACGGCCTGCATTGGTGGATCCACGACGATGAGTCGGGCGCGTTCGCCGCCCGCGGGTACGAAGGGCAGCGCATCATCGTGGTGCCGTCCTTGGACGCCGTGATCGTTCGCCTCGGCAAGACGCCCGCCGAGAAACGCCCGGCGCTCGACCGGTACCTCGACGAGCTTGTCGACCTCGTCGCCTGCGCCATCGAACCGCACCCGGAGGAGTCGCCAACATGACCGAGCGTCCCGCACGTCCACCCGCTCCGTTTCGGTTCGCCGATGATGCCCCGTCGAGCGAGGTTCGCCGACACCGCAAGCAGCGGCTGGCAGCGGCGTTTCGGCTCTTCGGACGGTTCGGTTTCGACGAAGGCGTCGCCGGCCACATCACCGCGCGCGACCCCGAGTTGACCGACCACTTCTGGGTGAACCCGTTCGGGCTGAGCTTCCGCCAGATCCGCGTGTCGGACCTGATCCTGGTCGATCACGACGGGCGGGTCGTCGAGGGTGACTGGCCGGTGAATCGGGCGGCGTTCGCGATCCACTCGCAGCTGCACCAGCGCGTCCCGACATCGTGGCGGCCGCACACTCGCATTCGCGCTTCGGCCGGGCGTTGTCGGCCCTCGACGCCCGCATCGAGCCCATCACCCAGGACTCGTGCGCCTTCTTCGAGGATCATGCACGATTCGACGACTACACCGGTGTGGTCGACGAGACCGACGAAGGCCGTCGAATCGCCGAGGCGCTCGGCGGTGCCAAGGCGGCGATCCTCGCGAACCACGGGCTCCTAACGGTCGGGGGCTCTGTCGAGTCGGCGGTGTGGTGGTACATCACCATGGAGCGCACCGCCGAAGTGCAACTCGCCGCGACCTCGGCCGGCTCGCCGGTACCGATCCGCCCGGATGTCGCGCGTCGCACCCGCGAGATGGTCGGCAGCGAGGCAGCCGGTCAGTTCCAATTCCATCCACTGTGGAACTGGATCGTGGCCGAGGAGCCCGACCTGCTCGACTGAAGGGCATCGGCGACTCGGCCCGCCCATCGTGTCGGGTCGCCTAGCATGCCGGCCGACAACCGAAGCCGATGATGTCCGGCGGGAGAGCATCGCTTCGCGCGATCACCGAAGGAGCAACGTCCCGGAAACTCTCAGGTTCCCGAACCGCTCGACGGAGGCGACTCTGGAAAGAGGCCGTCTCGCGCGGCCCGCCGACGGAGAAAGCGCGATTCGTCGCTGCGAAACTCTCAGGTGCCGAGGACAGAGGGGAACCCAGGAGGCGACCATGGCCACTCCCCCACACACCGACGCGCCCTTCGCGGCGCGCCACCTCGGACCCAACGCCGATGAGGTGACCACCATGCTCGCGACGCTGGGCGTCGCGAGCATGGACGAGCTTCTCGACGCGGTCGTGCCCGATTCGATCCGCGACCGTGCGCTGCTCGACCTGCCGAACGCTCGCACCGAGGCCGAGGCGCTCGAGGCGATCGCCGCCCTTGCGGCATCCAACCGTGTGGTCACCTCGATGATCGGCATGGGCTACACGGCCACCCGCGTGCCGGGCGTGATCCAGCGCAACATCCTCGAGAACCCCGCGTGGTACACGGCCTACACGCCATACCAGCCGGAGATCTCGCAGGGTCGCCTGGAGGCGCTGGTCAACTTCCAGACGCTCATCACCGACCTGACCGGGCTCGACCTGGCGAACGCGTCGATGCTCGACGAGGGCACCGCCGCGGCCGAGGCGATGACGATGGCCCGACGAGCCGTCCGCTCGGCCTCGAATCGGTTCTTCGTCGACAGCGGCGTGCATCCGCAGACCCTGGCCGTCATCGCGACCCGCGCCGAACCCGTTGGCATCGAACTGGTGGTCGGCGATCCCGCCGTCGACCTGGACGCAACCGATGTGTTCGGTGCGGTGCTCGCACTGCCCACTTCGACCGGTGCCGTCGTCGACCCGCGCCCGGCGATCGACGCACTCCGCTCGGCGGGTGCGTTCAGCATCGTCGTCGCCGACCTGCTGGGGCTGTGTCTGATCGAGGCGCCCGGCGCATGGGGCGTCGATGCGGTGGTCGGCTCGGCGCAGCGCTTCGGCGTGCCCGTCGGGTTCGGCGGTCCGCACGCGGGGTTTCTCGCGACCGCCGATCGGCACCGGCGAGCGATGCCCGGCCGTCTGGTCGGCGTGTCGCGCGATGCGGCCGGTCGGCCGGCCTATCGGCTGGCGCTCCAGACGCGTGAGCAGCACATCCGCCGCGAGAAGGCGACCTCCAACATCTGCACTGCTCAGGTGCTCCTGGCGGTGATGGCGTCGATGTACGCCGTGTACCACGGCCCGGACGGCCTGCGCGGGATCGCCGCCCGGGTGCATGGCCACGCCGGAGCGCTCGCCGCCGCCCTGGAGGCGCTGGGGGTGGGACTCGCCCACGACACATGGTTCGACACGGTCACCGCCCAGGTCGCCGGGCGTGGCGAGGCCGTCGTGGCGGCCGCCCTCGATCTGGGGATCAACCTGCGCGGCGTCGACGCCGACCACGTCGGCATCACCTGCGACGAGACCACCACCGTGCGCCAACTCACCGACGTGGTGGCGGCGTTCGGTTCGGTGCTCGGAAGCGACGGCGACTCGCTCGCCGAGGCGGCGCGGCTGCTCGGCTCACCCGGATCGAACGCCGCTGCGGCCCGAGCGCTTCCCGACGGCCTCGTTCGGCGCACTCCGTTCCTGGAACACCCCACCTTTCATCGCTACCGCAGCGAGACCGAGATGCTGCGTTACCTCCGCCGGCTCGCGGACGCCGACCTTGCGCTCGATCGGTCGATGATCCCGCTCGGCAGTTGCACGATGAAGCTCAACGCGACGAGCGAGATGGTGCCGATCAGTTGGCCGGCCTTCGCCGACATCCATCCGTTCGCCCCGGCGGATCAGGGCATCGGATACCGCCAACTCATCGCCGATCTCGAAACATGGCTCGCCCGGGTGACCGGGTACGACGCCGTGTCGTTGCAGCCGAACGCCGGGAGCCAGGGCGAGCTGGCCGGTTTGCTCGCGATTCGGGCCTACCACCGCGCTCGCGGCGACGTGGCTCGTACGACCTGCCTGATTCCGGCATCGGCGCACGGCCCGAACGCCGCGTCCGCCGTCATGGCCGGACTCGATGTCGTCGTTGCCTGTGACGACGACGGCAACGTGGACGTGGACGATCTCGCCGCCCGGATCGAGGCGCATCGCTCCACGCTGGCGGCTCTCATGGTCACCTACCCCTCGACCCACGGCGTGTTCGAGGAAGCGATCGTCGAGATCTGCGCCATGGTGCACGAGGCAGGCGGACAGCTGTACCTGGACGGCGCGAACATGAACGCTCTGGTCGGCCTGGCGCGACCCGGTGCGTTCGGCGCCGACGTGAGCCACCTGAACCTGCACAAGACGTTCTGCATCCCGCACGGGGGCGGTGGTCCCGGCGTCGGTCCGGTCGCGGTGCGTTCGCACCTCGCACCGTTCCTGCCGAACCACCCCGTGGTCGCCGATGCCGGCCCCGCGACCGGCGTCGGTCCGGTCGCGGCGGCGCCCTGGGGGTCGGCCTCGATCCTGCCGATCTCGTGGATGTACGTCGCGATGATGGGACCGGAGGGGCTGCGTGATGCGACGGCACACGCCATCCTGGCGGCGAACTACGTCGCTCGCCGCCTGGGCGATGCCTTCCCGGTGCTGTACAGCGGGCGCGACGGGCTGGTCGCACACGAGTGCATTCTCGATGTCCGCCCGATCGAGCGTCGCACCGGCATCGGGGCCGAGGACATCGCGAAGCGGCTGATCGACTATGGATTCCATGCCCCCACGATGTCGTTCCCGGTGGCGGGCACGCTGATGGTCGAGCCCACCGAGTCCGAGTCGCTGGCCGAACTCGACCGCTTCTGCGACGCGATGCTTGCGATCCGTGAGGAGATCGCTCGGGTCGAGGCGGGCGAATGGGCGGCGGAGGATTCGCCGCTGCGCCATGCGCCGCATCCTGCGGCCGACGTGAGCGCCGACGAGTGGGAGCGAGCGTACCCACGATCGCTTGCGGCCTACCCGACGCCGCAGGTCGTTCAGCACAAGTACTGGGCGCCGGTGAGCCGAATCGACGGGGGGTACGGCGACCGCAACCTCGTGTGCACCTGTCCCCCGATCACGGCGTTCGCCGACGCTTCCGACACCTGACGCCATCCGAAGACGCCGCCGCGCCCCGCCGGTGTGGGACAATTGCTCGGTTGCGCCGCTGGGGCGGAGGGAGTGAGGTTCGAGCATGACTCGTCGTTGGGGTACCCGCGCGCTATCTGTCGCGTTGTCGTCGTCGCTGTTCGTGGTCGGGTGTTCGACCACGAAGGACCCGGGCGGCTCGGCGGCAGGCCAGATCCCCGCCTGGATCACCGACGGCGTCTCGCAGGCCCGCGGCCGGGTCGAGGCGGCGACCGATGTCGCCGGTGTATCGACCACCGCGGCCCCGCAGGAGTCGACGGCCGGCGGCGTTTCGCTCGCCTCGCGGGAGACCGTCGTCGCGGCGCTCGGTCGGCTGGGCATTCCGGCGGCGCAGGCCGAGTGCGTCTACGCCAAGATCGCCACCGACCCCGCCGCGCTCGCCGACATCAACTCGCTCATCGCCGCCGTGGTCAGCGGCGATCCGACCCCCGCCTCTCGCGTGTCGGCCGCCGGTCAGGCGGCGTTGGTCGCCTCGGTGACCGACTGCGTCGATGCGGCGTCGTTGTCGAAGGCGCTCGGCTCCACGAACACCTCGGGCGACGTCGAGTCGGCGCTCGCCGCGCTGCTCGGGATCGACCTCTCGAAGCTCTCCGCGGCCGACATCGAACGGATCGCGGTCGCCGTCGCCGGGAAGCTGGGACCCGACGAGGTCGCGCTCGTCCGGCGGTTGCTCGCCGGCGCAGCGTCGGGTTCGAGCGATGCCTCGGCGGCGCTGGCCGCCCTGGCGGGGCAGCTCGGCTCACTCGACCTCTCAAAGCTGAATGGCGACGAGCTCGCGGCGCTGTTCTCGGCGCTGGTGAAGGCGCTCGGCGTCGAGCAGGCGAAGCTGCTGGAGCAGCTCGGCAAGGTCAACCTGTTGCCGATCGACCTGTCGGTCGACCCCTCGACGCTGTCGCCCGAGCAGTTGGGAACGTGGCTGCTGCTCACGGCGCCGCTGTTGACTGCAACGCTCAAGAAGAACGCGAACCTACCGCCGGCGGGCGGCGACCCGAACGAGGTCTACATCCCGCCGGGCGTTGACCTGTCCGACATCAACCCGCTCGTGTTCGTGCCGAAGGAAGCCTTCGTCGCCGGACTCCGCGACGGCGGATGGTCGAGCGACGCGGCGGGCTGCTACTACGACCAACTCCGCCTCTTGCCCGCCGCCCAGATCGGCAACCTCTTCTCGAGCACCGCCAACGCGGCCGAGGTCGGTCAGGTACTCCTGTTGGGGCTTGGCTGCGTCGCCGGTACCGCGCTGGAACCGTAGCGGTCCTCAGAGCCCGCAGGAGGCGCGCACGGCATCGGTCAGCAGCGCCGCGACGGCGCTGCGGCCCTCTGCCGTCGTCGGCTGGAGCGCAGCATCGAAGTTGGTTTGGAGCCACTCGGCGGAAGTCACCCAACTCGGCCGCAGCCGCGCCGCGAGATCGGCACGGTGCACCGTCGGATGCGAGGCCAGGGCGTCGTCGAGCGCCCGATTGAGGGCGGGACCGAGCACCCCGACGCCCGGTGCGGCGGGGCTCCAGTCGGGCGCGTTGGCCCATACGACGCACCCAGCGGTCGACGCCTCGTCGAGGAGCGCCTGCTGCTGTGCGATCGCTCCCGCGACCCGTGGATCGTCGACCGACGCGATGGGATCGCCCGACAGGGCCGGTTGGAGCAGGTCTCGGGACAACGCCAGCACGAGCGCGTCGGGGTGGCGTGAGAGCGCTCCTCGCACGAGGGCGGTGGCGGAATCGGCCGTGCCCGCGCTGTGCGCCGCGGCCGGTGCCGACCATCCGGCAGCTCCAAAGCTCCCCTCGATCTCCGCAGAGGCAGCGGCCGCCGCGGCATCGGCGACGACGATCACGCGTGGCCCGTTCGCGTTCGCCGCGACACCGGACGGGGCATCGAAGGGCGTTGTGTCCGGGTTGACCCGGTCGCGGTCGAGTGCCCACCTGGTGCCGAGTACGGCAACGGTGGCGAGCATGATCGCGATCCCGAGCCAGGTCAGCGCGTGTCCCATGCGCTCGCGCAGCGGGGTCGGGGCGAGCGGGTGCTGCTCGTCGGCGGAGGTATCCCAGATGGGTCCCGCGTCGAGGGCTTTGCCACGCGCCTGATCGATCGCCGGGGTGGCCACGCGCTCCACCACCCAGCCGGGCGTGCGCTCCGCGGGCTGCTCGGTGTCCGGTGCAGTCACGTCACTCCTCCGCGTCGCCGTCGCCGAGCAGAGCGGCGGCCTTCAGCACCGCTCGCCGCGCTCTCGCGAGGCGGCGTTCGTCCACGGGCAACTCGGTTCCGCCCGCATCGATCGACGATCGCAGGCGATCGAGACCCAAGTCGGCAAGCTCATCGGCGATCCCGAGGAGCCGGTTGCGGATCTGATCGAATTCGCCGGCCATCGAGTCTCCGTTTCGGTGGGTCGGCGATGTCGCCGGGCGGACGGGGCGCTTCCATCGTGCCATCGAGTCGACGCTTTCCCACCCGTGGCGCATCGCCGCTAGGTTCTCCGGCCGTGCCCAACGCTCGACCTCCCGCACGGCAGTACGTCGGATTCGATGATCCGGACGGCTCCACGTGGCTCTTCGACGTGGCGTTTCTGACCAGTTCGTGGACATGCATCTTCGGCTCCGGGTGCAAGGGGGTCCTGACCGAGGATGCAACCGACCGCGGCGAGGGGTGTTGCTCGTACGGAGCCCACTTCGCCGATCGCGACGATCGGGTCCGCGTGCGCCGAGCGGCGAAGCGGCTCACGGCGGACCAGTGGCAGAACCGCCGCGCCGCCGGCCGGGCCGAGGGCGCCTTCGCCCGACAGGCCGACGGCGGTTGGATGACCTCCCTCGTCGACGACGCCTGCTGCTTCCACAACGACGACGAGTTCGCCGGCGGCGCGGGATGCGCGCTGCACCTCGGCGCGCTGCAGGCCGGCGAGCGTCCCATGGACTGGAAGCCGACCGTGTGCTGGCTCGTGCCGCTCCGCCTCGTGAGCGAGATCGACGAACTGGGCCACCGGACCTCGACGCTGCGGGAATGGAAACGCCGCGATTGGGGCGAGGGCGGCGAGGACTTCCACTGGTGGTGCACCGAGTCGCACGAGGCCTTCGTGGGCGCCACTCGGGTCTACGAGGCGCTCGCCGATGAGATCATCGAACTGGTCGGCGCAGAGCGGTACGCATGGTTCGTCGACCACGTGTCATCGACCCCGAGGCCGACGCTGCTCCCCCATCCCGCGGTTCGCGGGCGGGGCGAGCGGGATGGCGCCGACGACGCCTGAGTGCGGCCGGCTTTCTCAAGTCGTCACCCCTGACGTCCGACAGCTTTCGTGATGGCTTCCTTCACGAGCGGTGACCTGCGATCTGTCGTACTCGACGAGGGCCTCCGGCTGCCCGAGCACGTGTGCGACCAGTTGGTTGCGGCGATCGACGCGGGCAAGCACGTGATCCTCACCGGGCCGCCCGGGACCGGCAAGACGACGCTGGCGTATCTCGCCGCCGAACTCGGGCGCCGCTCGATGCTGTGCACGGGCTACCTCCCGACGACGGCGACATCGGAGTGGACGACGTACGAGACCATCGGCGGAATGCAACCGACTCCGGAGGGACTGATCTACCGGCCGGGGATGTTCGTCGACGCGATCGAGTCGGGCCGCTGGCTGGTGATCGACGAGCTCAACCGCTCCAACTTCGACCGTGCGTTCGGGCAGCTGTTCACGGTGCTGTCGGGTTCGGCGGTCGTGCTTCCGTTCCGGCGGGCCGGCCAGACCCGACGCATCTCGATCGTGCCCTACGGCGAGGAGTCACCTCCGGGAACCGATCCGATCCGCGTGCCCGGCAGTTGGCGGATCATCGCCACGATGAACGCGTTCGACAAGAACCTCCTGTACGACATGTCGTACGCCCTCATGCGTCGCTTCGCCTTCATCGAGGTCGGCACGCCCGACGAGGCGACCTATATGGAGTTGCTCGGTGGCGACGGGAACCTGGTGCAGCACCTCCTGCCGCTCCGCCGGTTCGTCGACCTGGGCCCCGCCGTGTTCCTCGACGCCGCCCGGTACGTGGAGCGGCGCCGCCTCGACAACGTCAGCCGTTCGCGGGTGCTGTACGAGGCCTTCTATGCGTACTTCCTGCCGCAGCTGGATGGGCTGGACGACCTGGCCGGAAGCGACCTGTACCGGACCGTCTCGGAGCATCTCGATGATCCGGAGCGGGCGGAGGTCCGGCGTTGCCTGAACGGTCTTCTCGGCACGAGCCTCGTCGCATGACCGAGGGGTCCGCCGGGTCGACGCAGGCGCTCTGGCAGTTGCTGGAGCCGGGCACCGACCACGCGGCCGCGCTGAGCGCCCTGACCGGCAGCGACGCCTCGGAGGCATCCGCCGTCACCGCAGCTGCGGTGCTACTCAGCCCCGAGGCCGGAGCATTCCTCGACTCGCTGCCCTCGCTGGTCCGGTCGCTCGGAATCGGACACCGAACCGGCGCGGAGCGCTGCGTCGGCCAGGTCCGGGGCCCCATCATCTGGTCGGAGACCCTCACGGCCTGGTCGTCGGGCCTGGGGCACGACGACGTGTTCATCTGCATGACCACCGAACGCGATCTCGACCTTCCGGAGAACCGCCTGATCGTCGCCCTCCTGACCAGGCTCGCGTCGTCGAGCCCCGCGATCGATCGGCTCCGCGACGACGTGATGGATCCGGCGGCGCGCGCCTCGGCAGCGAGCCGCATCGCGGCCGCCAAGCACGCGTTGCGCGACCGACGCTTCGCGGGTATCACGCCGAAGGCGCCGGGCGCAGCGGCGTTGCGTTCGGTCCGAGGTCGCCGCAGAGCTGCGTTCGCCGCCGCGTCCGCACTGCTGGCGCGGCTCGATCAGCCGCTCCATCCCGACGACGTTGCACTGCTGACGCCCGAGCCCTGGGCAGCGGCACACCGACTCCTGCTTGCGGGGCTCGCTGCGCTCGATCAAATGGGGCACGCCTGTCCGGTCCCTCGCGTCGAGAGCGCCGGGCTGGTCGCCGGTCGCCTCGTCCTGCGCGCCGAGGCAGACGGCCCGGAACTCATTGTTCGTCCGCTGCGCGCCGGATGCGAACCCGTTGCGGTCGCCTCCGAGACCGATGTGCGCCGGGTGCTCGCGCTCCCCCGACCCGTACCGGCGGGCGATCAGTCGCCCTTGGTGCCCCAGTCGCTGTAGTTGGCGTAGGGGTCGTACTGGTCGTCCTCGTCGTCGGCATCGGCGTCGGAGTCCGTGCCGGGCGTATCCAGGATGGATTCGATGTCGATATCGGGACCGCGCTTGAGTTCGCGTGCCTCTTCGAATCGACGATGACGGCCCTTCTTCACGGTGTGCTCCCAATGCGCGACAAAAGATCAATCTGCGTCGCACGATACCGCCGCGCCGGAGCCCGCACCAACGCGGACCCCGATTGCCTGTGGACAGGCCGACGCAAGCGCTACCGGCCGCGGCGTTCGAGCAACAGCCCGACGCGGGCGTCGAAGGCGAGCGACATGTCCCCCGCGAGCAATTGCTCGATCTGCGAGCCGAGGAGCTCGTAGCGCCACCCGCGCCGCAAGCGGGCATCGGCATCGCCGCTGAGCATGGCCTCCAGGTCGGACCGAGTGGCCAGCAACGCTGGGTCGATACGCAGCTCGCGGGCGCGATGAGCCGCCCACGCGCCGATCAACGGCACCGCCGCCTTGAGCGACGGCGGCACCTCGTTCGCGCTCGATGCGGTGTCTCGGACCGGCGCCTGCTCGCGGCCCTCGGCGATCGCGGCGAGGAGATCGTCGCGGACGTGACGGAGGCTGCGAGCGTCGACACCGCGTATGTCGCGGATCTGCTCGATCGACGCCGGCTTCGCGACGGCGAGGCCAACGACGCCCAGATCGGACAGCACGAAACGCGGTGTCAGGTCGAGTTCCTGGGCCCGGCGTTCCCGCCATGCGGCGATCGCTTGAGCTACAGCCAGGTCGGTGCCCCGCAGGTGGCGGACCTCCTTGATCCTGCGCCACGCATCGGTCGGGTTGCCCGGGCACCGCGTGGCTCGGCGAGCAGGTCGGCCATCGCCACGTCAAACCACTCGCGACGTCCGGTCGACTCGATCTCGGCCGCCTGCCGCTCGGCGAGCTCCAGGAGATACGCGACGTCGGACGCGGCGTAGCGGAGCTGGCTCGCGGTGAGCGGACGCTTGAGCCAATCGGTGAGTCGATCCGCCTTGGGCAGCCGGACCTTCAGCTCGCGTTCGAGTAGCGACGTCAGCGACGGTGTCGCCAAGCCGAGAAACCCCGCCGCCAGCTGCGTGTCGAAGACCCGGCGGGGGGCCAGGCCAACCGAGTGTTCGAGTACTTCGAGATCCTGGCGGGCGGCGTGGATGATCGCCGTGGCGTCGTTGT
>JADJBW010000009.1 GCA_016703525.1 Actinomycetota bacterium
TACCCGGTGTTCCCACCGATCACGACCGACAAGCGATGCTCACGAATCCTCTGAGGCGTTGCCGGTAGCAAGCGTCGCGATGAACTCGCCTTTCCTCGGCACTGCGAGGCCCCAACTCGCGGGCGATCCGCGGGTGGTCCTTCTGGTGCCCGGGATGATGATTCCCTCCGGCTGGAGGTGGTGGCGAGCGTCGCGGGCTCGCTTCATACCGTCGTCCTGCTGAGCAACGGTGAGCGTCACCTCTCGACGCACGATCTGCCCGTGGACGCGCCGGAAGAGCTCGTTGATCCTCGTCTGGCCATTGCCTCGCCCGGGGGTAGCGAAGATCGCCGAGAGGGTCGGAGTCGGCAGGTTCCGGAGCAGGTTCGGAGGCATGGCCTCGTCCGACCACAGCCAGCGCGCCGCCTGTCGGCCCGCCGCCTTCACACCGCGTTTCAGATCCCGGTTCGGTGCGCCGAGAACCTTGCCTCGGCATCTCAGCAGGCCGAACGAGAACTGGGCCGTTGCGTCGGATGCGCTGATCAGAACACAGATCTCGTCCACGGCTTCTGTCGGAATCATCCAGTTCGTGTCCTGCGAGAACTTGCAGTCGACGCCATGGCCGACGATCCCGAAGTCAAGCGCTCGCCTCCCGGCCTCGTGGTAGGTCGAACTCGTCCCGAAGGAGGATCTCCACTTTCGTGCCGGTGTAGGTCTTCTCGCTGTTGGCCAGGTCCTCGTACATGAAGCGGCCGGTACGGTGACCGTCGAGCACCTCGTCGAAGGATCGCCGGAGCACGTCCCCGATCCTTGCGGCAGGATTGGTCTGTTCGAGCCACCACTGTTCGACGTCTCTGAGCGGCTCGTCGTCCTCGGTCGCAGGATCTTCGAACGGCGTCACCTAGCAAGGCTGTCATAGGTGATGTCACCTGCGTGGGATCTGACATCAGCGTTTGGGCTACTTGAGAGAATCGACGACTTGGCGTGAGGAGTCTGGTCCCCTCCGGGCGGCGGCGACCCGCCCGAGCACCACTCATCCGCGAAGCGCCTGATAGGTACGGCGGTGTCGGTCTGACCTGGTCGATGCCTCGATCACGCCAACGGCCGATCCCGTGGGTTCGGCCCGCGCTGGGTTCGCTCATGCCTTAAGCGGCTGGCGAGGTGAGCTCGAAGCGAACGACGTCGACGAGACCGCGGTCGGTGATGCGCAGCTCCGGCAGGACCGACAGGCCGAGAAAGCTGAGCTGCATGAAAGGCGCCGGCAGGGTGATGCCCAGGTGGTGCCCGGCCTCGACCACGATGTCGAGTTCGTGCGCGACCTCGGCCGATCGTCGATCCGACATGAGCCCGCCGATCGGCAAACGCACCTCGGCCAGTACCTCGCCGTCCAGAACCACCACCTGTCCGCCGCCGATCTCCCGGAGCCGGTTGGCGGCGACCGCCATGTCGCCGGGGCCGTCGGGCCCGATGCCGCCGACCACCATGCAGTTGTGGGCGTCGTGCGCGACGGTCGAGGCGATCGCGCCGCGGCGCAGGCCGAAGCCGCTGACGTAGCCGAGCCCGATGCGACCGGTCCGGCGGTGACGCTCGACACACGCGATGCGGGCGATGTCGGCGCCGGGGTCGGCGGGGTCCAGCGTGAGGTGCGATGTGGTCAACGAACCGGCGGTGACGCCGATCACCTTCGCGCGTCCTGCGGGCGGGGTCAGGGTGAGCTCGTCGGCGGTCGCGGCGCGGTCGAGGTGCAGCGACCGGTGCATCCATTCGGGCGCGGGCCGGTCCTCGACCACGCCGTCGATGACCCGCCCGCTGCGCGCCACGACCCGGCCGCGCTGCCACACCTGCGCGGGTTCCCAGGAACCGAGCCGGTCGAAGCACACGATGTCGGCTTGGTAGCCCGGCGCGAGATGACCCAGGTGCGTGAAGCCGTGATAGGCCGCCGGATTGGTCGACGCCATCACGATCGCATCGGCTTCCGAGACCCCGGCGGCGACGGCGAGGCGAATGCAATCGTTGACGTGACCGAGCGTGTGCAGCGTGTCGGGCTCGCGGTCGTCGGTGCAGAAGGCGATCAGGTCGGTGCCGCCGCTGCGCACCATCGGGATCAGGTCGTGCAGGTTCTGCGACGCCGATCCCTGGCGGATGAACACCCACATGCCTTTCATCCGCTTCTCGATCGCCTCGGCCAGTTCGGTGCACTCGTGGTCCGATTCGACCCCGGCGGCCAGGTACGCGTCGAGGGGTCGGCCTCGTAGCCCCGGCGCGTGGCCGTCGACGCGGCGGCTTCCGGCGGTCGCAATGCGGGCGAGCATCTCCGGGTCGCCACCGATGACGCCCGGATAGTTCATGACCTCGGCGACGCCGATGGCGCCATGGCCGTCGAGCAGTTCGGCGACCTCGGTGTGGCTGAGTTCGGCCCCGGACGACTCGAAGGGCGACGCCGGCACGCACGACGAGGCGCACACCCCGAAGTGGAACGGCAGGTCACGCGCAGCGGCGACGAGGGCTGCCACGCCGGGGATGCCGAACACGTTGGCGATCTCGTGCGGGTCGGCCGCGACCGCCGTCGTGCCGTGGGGCAGGACGGCGCGGACGAACTCGTCGACCCAGAGCTTGGTGGACTCCAGGTGCATGTGGGCATCGACGAAACCGGGGGTGAGCGCAGCGCCGCCCACGTCCACGACCTCGACCGCATCGCGTGGACCCCAGCCGACGATCGCACCGTCGGCGATGGCCAGGTCGGTATCGGTCCAATCCCGGACGGACGGGACGAAGACCCGTCCGCCGGTGATCAACAGGTCGGCCGGCTCGTCGCCTCGGGCGACGGCGAGTCCTCGTGGAGTCACGGATGGTCGTGCCATCGGCGAACTCTACGCGCATCCCGCGAGTGGCGACCTCCACGAACTGGGCCGATCCACCGACCCTTTCGGTCGGTGGATCGGCCCAGTTCGGAAGACGCGAGTGCGCGGCAGCGCGAGTCAGGCGCGGGCGGTGCGCCAGGCGTCGATGGCCAGCACCACGAGGGCCGCCCAGATCAGGACGAACCCGACGAATCGTTCCGGCGGCATCTTCTCGCCGAAATGCAGCCAGCCCAGCAGGAACTGCTCCCACGGCGTGATGTACTGCAGGAGCCCGATGAGCACGAGGGGGATGCGGCGGGTCGCGGCACCGAAGAGCAGGAGCGGCACCGCGGTGACGATGCCGAGCGCGAGCAGCTTCGCGTCGAGCAGCGTGCCGTGGTGGCCGAACGTGGCGTGGCCGGAACCGATCTGCCATCCGAGCCACACGAGCGCGGCCGGGAAGACGATCGTGGTTTCGGCGGCGAGGGATGCGACGGGCTCGAGCGCGACCTGCTTCTTCAAGAACCCGTACCCGCCGAAGCTCAGCGCGAGCACGAGGGCCACCCACGGCACCTCGCCATAGCCCACCGCGAGCACCACCACGGCGACGCCGCCCAGGCCGAGCGCGATCGCCTGGCCGCGGCGGATGTGCTCGCCGAGCAACACCACGCCCATGGCGACGGTCACCAACGGGTTCACGAAGTAGCCGAGCGACGCATCGATGACCCGGTCGGCGGTGACCGCCCACACGTACACGAGCCAGTTGATCGCAAGCAGCACGCCGGCCAGCCAGATGCGCCCGAGGCGGGCGCGGTCTCGGCGGAGTTCGGCGATCCAGCCCCATTCTCGGCGCAGGGTGAGCAGCCCCATCATCCCGAGAAACGACCAGACGACCCGGTGGGCGAGGATCTCGACGGGGGTCGTCGGCGACAGCGCGTGGAAGTAGAGCGGGAACAGTCCCCACAGCGCATACGACGCCATGCCGGTGAGCACACCGGTGCGGCGTTGGCGCTCGGCAGCCGCCGCGACGGCGACGTCGGCGGCGTTCTCGGGGGCGCTGATCGACATCGTTCGATCATGTCGCGCATCACCCGACCTGGCGAATCAGATTCGGCATCGTGGGCTGGGACGCAGGCGATATCGTCGCAACGATGAGCGTCACGTCGCCCGACTCCCTCGACGCCGCGCTGGCGGCTCTGGCCGACAATCCTGCGGCGCACGTGCTCGCGGGGGGCACCGACATGATGGTCGAGCTCAACTTCGGCCGCCGCTCGCCCGCGCCGGTGGTGTCGGTCGGGCGGATTCCGGAGCTGCGCGGGATCGACGTCGATCGATCGGCCCGGTTCGTCCGCCTCGGCGCAGCGGTCACCTTCAGCGAGTTCCTCGCGTCGGAGGCCGCATCGCAGGCACCAGCGCTTGCCCAGGCGGCGCGCACCGTCGGCTCGCTGCAGATCCGCAACGCCGGCACGTTCGGCGGCAACCTCGCCACCTGCTCACCGGCCGGCGACACCCTGCCGGTGTTGGTCGCGCTGAGCGCGACGGTCGAGTTGGCGTCCCGCGACGGTCGGCGTCGGGTGCCGGTCGAGGAGTTCATGGTCGGCCCGAAGCGATCTGCGCTGAAGCCTGGAGAGATCGTTGCCGGCGTGACCGTGCCGATCATCGACGGCTGGCAGGGATTCGCGACGGTCGGCACTCGCAACGCGATGGTGATCGCGGTCTGCAATGCGGCCCTGGTGGTCGATCGGCATGACCGGTCGGTGCGGCTGGCGATGGGCTCGGTCGGTCCGACCATCCTGCGTGCCCCGGAGGCCGAGTCCGTCGCGGCCCGAATGCTGTTCGGCGCCGAGCCGACATCCGCTCGGGCGGACCTGCTCGTCGAGTTCGAACGGCGCGCGTCCGCGGCGGTGTCGCCGATCGACGATCAGCGCAGCACCGCCGATTACCGCCGACATGCCGTGGGCGTGATCGCACGGCGGCTCCTCGATCGGGCGAGTCGGGAGATGCCGTGAGTGAGGTGAACGGGCCGAGCGAACGCTTCCGTCTACACGTCAACGGGGCGGACCGCGAGGTGGTGGACGCCTTCGCTGGCGCGTCGCTGCTGAACGTGCTCCGCGATCATCTGGGGCTTCCGGCGGTGAAGGGAGCGTGCGAGCAGGGCGAGTGCGGATCCTGCTCGGTGCTGCTCGACGGGACCCTGGTCTGCTCGTGCCTGGTGCTCGCGGCGTCCGCGACGGGCCGCGAGATCGTGACGCTGGAGGGACTCACCCCCGCCGCCGGCCTGAGCGATGTGCAGCGGGCGTTCATCGAGGAGGGTGCGGTGCAGTGCGGGTTCTGCACGCCCGGGCTCATCACCGCCGTGCACGACTTGCTGGATCGCCGGCCCGACCCGGCTGACGCCGACATTCGTGAGGCGCTGGCCGGCAACCTCTGCCGCTGCACGGGGTACGGGCGGGTGTTCGCCGCTGTGCGCACCGCAGCGGCGTGGCGTCGCGGCGAGGCGGAGACGCACTGATGGCCCGATCGACGAGCCGATCGCCGAGGCCGCCGACGTGCGGGCGGCCTCGACCACGACAACGACCTCGACCTCGACCTCGTCCGCTGGCGCGGCGACGGTGGCCCCAACCGAGCCGGTGACCGGAGGGCTCGGTGACAGTCCGCTTCGGCCCGACGGTGCGCTCAAGGTGCAGGGGCGGTTCGCGTTCAGCTCCGACGATCGAGTCGACGCCATGCTGCACGGAGCGACGCTCCGCTCGCCGCATGCCGCAGCAAGGATCGTGAGGATCGATATCGCACCGGCGCTGGCGATCACCGGGGTTCGCGCCGTGCTCACGGCGAGCGATGTGCCGGGCACGCTCACGTACGGTCTGATCGACGACGACCAGCCCGTGCTGGCCGACGGCGTGGTGCGGTATCAAGGCGAGCCGGTCGCACTGGTCGCTGCCGACCATCCGGAGACGGCGCGCCGTGCCCTCGGATCGATCGTGGTCGAGTGGGAGCCGCTGCCGGTTGTGGCGGACCCCGACGACGTGATCGCAGGGACGGCTCGCGAGCTGCACCCGCGCGGCAACGTGTTCCGTCGCCAGGACGTCGCGTGTGGCGATCAGGAACTCGTCGGCGAGGTACGGGTCGAGGGCACCTACGAGATCGGTATGCAGGACCAGGCGTTCCTCGGGCTCGAGGCGGCGCTCGGCATCCCCGACCCCGACGGCGCTGGCGTGGAGCTGTTCGTCGCGACCCAGTGGTTGCACGAGGATCGCAAGCAACTCTCCGCGTGCCTCGGCCTGGCCCCCGAGCGGGTTCGCCTCACGCTGTCGGGCGTGGGCGGCGCATTCGGCGGTCGCGAAGACCTCAGCCTGCAGGTGCACACCGCGCTGCTTGCGCTCCACACGCGCCGTCCGGTGCGTATGCAGTACACCCGCGAGGAGTCCTTCTTCGGACACGTGCATCGTCATCCGGCGACGATCTGGATGCGTCACCACGCCGACCGGGACGGCACGCTGCGCAGAGTCGAGGCGCGCATGGTGTTCGACGGCGGCGCCTACGCATCCACGAGCCACGCGGTGCTGTTCAATGCGATCACGCACGCGCAGGGGCCGTATCGCTGTTTGAACGCGACGGTCGAGGGGTGGGCGGTCCGTACGAACAACCCGCCGTGTGGCGCGATGCGTGGTTTCGGTGTGGTGCAGGCGTGCTTCGCGCACGAGTCGCAGATGGATCGCCTCGCCGAAGCGTGCGGTCTCGACCCGGTGGAGGTTCGCCTGCGGAACGCGATGGTGACCGGCGACCGCCTGATCACCGGCCAGGTGGTCGACTCGGTCGCTCCGGTGGAGCGTTGCATCCGAGAGACCGTTGCGTTGCCGATGCCGCCGGACGGTCCCGGCGGCGATGCAGCCGATCCTCGGCTCTTGCCGGGGGGAGTGGGCCTCACGACCGATGCCGCGCACGTGCGACGCGGCGTGGGCTTCGGCGTGTCGATCAAGAACCTCATGTACTCCGAGGGATTCGACGACTACTCGACTGCCCGGTGCCGCCTGGCCGACGGGGTCGCGACCCTCAAGTTCGCGACCGCCGAGGTCGGCCAGGGGTTCGTCACATTGGCCCAGCAGATCGCCCGCACGCGCCTCGGCGTGTCCGACGTGGTGCTCGAACCGATCGACACCTCGATCGACTCGTCGGGGTCGACCTCCGCGTCGCGCCAGACGTGGATGTCGGGTGGCGCGGTCGACGCCGCCTGTCGGGCGGTGCGTTCCCGGTTGCTCGATGCGGTTGCCCAGCGCCACTCGATCGAGGTCGAGGCGCTCGAAATCGTGGGAACCGACGTGGTGAGCGCCGACGGATCGCTGCGCGTGCCGGTCACCGAGGCGAGCGCCGGTCTGGTGATCGACGAGTCGGCCCACTATCGCCATCGCCCGACGGTCGAGCCCGATGCCCAGGGCCAGGGCGACAGCCACGTGGCGTTCGCGTTCGTGGCCCACCGTGCGGTGGTCGATGTCGATCCCGAGCTCGGTCTTGTGCGGGTGGTGCAGATCGCCACGGCCCAGGACGTCGGCGTGGCGCTCAATCCGCTGTCGGTGCGCGGCCAGATCGAGGGCGGGATCGCGCAGGGGTTGGGCCTGGCGGTGATGGAGGAGATCGTCGTGCGTGACGGCATCATTCGCAACCCGTCGTTCACCGACTATCTGCTGCCGACCGCACTCGACGCGCCCGAGGTCGTCGTGTCGTTAGTCGAGGAGTACGAGCCGCTCGCCGCTCGGGGCCAAGGGAGTCGGCGAGCCGCCGTGCATATCGGTAACACCGGCGATCGTTGCCGCGATCCGCAACGCGACCGGGCGCCGGATCGACCGTACGCCGGTGCGACCCCAGGACATCTGCGGATGACGACCGGGCCGCGGCTGCATCTGTGGGAGGTGGTGGTCGACTGCGCCGAGCCGGCGGTGCTCGCGGCCTTCTACGCTGGGTTGTGTGGCTGCGAGCCGCATCGCTTCGACGACGAGTGGTACTGGATCGAGCCGGCCTCGCGCGGCGGGGGAGTAGCCGACGCGGGTGGTCCGCGGATCGCCTTCCAGCGCGTGCCGGAGCCGAAGGTGGGCAAGGTGCGGCTGCATCTCGATCTCGGTACCGACGACCTTGAGGGCGCAGTGCGGCGCGCCGTTTCGCTCGGGGCCGGTCGCCTCGGCGACCCCGTGACCGATGCAGCGGGCAGTTTCGTCGTGCTCGCCGACCCGGAGGGCCACGAGTTCTGTGTCGTGACCGAGTGACCGAGTGACCGGCCCGGTCGCCGGAGGCGGTCCCCGCGGTATGGCGATCCCACGGTTCCACGGTCCCGGAACAACGAGGAGTGGACGCAGGTTGTCCTGTATAGTCGTTCAAATCTGAATGAAAGGACCGGGCCATGCCTGCTGTCACCGCTGATCCGATCACGCTTCCCCGGCTGCACGCCGCCCCCGCCGACGCGCAGATTCGCGCCGTCCAGTCGCTCACGACCGCGCCGCAGGGGTTCGAGGGCGAGGGTTTCCCTGTCCGTCGCGCGTTTGCCGGCGCCACGTTCGCGGCGCTCGACCCGTTCATCCATATGGACCAGATGGGGCCGATCGACTACCCGCCCTACGAACCGAAGGGCACGCCGTGGCACCCGCATCGCGGGTTCGAGACCGTCACCTACATGATCGACGGGGCGATGCAGCACCAGGACTCGCACGGCGGAGGCGGGTTGATCTCCGACGGGGCGACGCAGTGGATGACCGCCGGCGCCGGGATTCTCCACATCGAGACGCCGCCCGAGGCGCTGGTCATCAGCGGCGGCAGGTTCCACGGCATCCAGCTGTGGGTCAACCTCCCCGGTCGAGACAAGATGATCGCGCCGGCGTACCAGAGCCTCGAACCGGATGAGGTGACGCTGGTCGCGTCGCCCGACGGTGGCGCGCTCGTGCGGATCGTGGCCGGCGACATCGGCGGACACGGCGGCCCGGGCGCGACGCACACGCCCATCGCGTTCCTGCACGTGACGGTCGCGCCCAACGCCCAGGTCGACCTTCCGTGGCGGCCCGACTTCAACGGTCTCGTCTACGTGCTGAGCGGCTCCGGTTCGACCGGGCCCGACGCCACCGACGTGTCGGAAGCGCAGCTTGCGGTGCTCGGCACAGGCGAACACATCCGCCTCGCCGGCCCCGCCGCGGGGGTGGAGCCGCTCGAGGCGTTGGTGCTCGGAGGGCAGCCGATTCGCGAGCCCGTTGCGGCGCACGGGCCGTTCGTGATGAACACCCGCGACCAGCTCATCACCGCGTTCGATGACTTCGACGCCGGCAGGCTCGGGGTCGTCCCTCCGGGTGCCTTGCAGCCCTACCGACGCCCGGCGGGGCGGTAGGCGTCGAGCGGCCCGACCCGAGCACCCGCTCGGCGCGGCGCTTACAGCAACGAGCGGAGCACGGCTCTCGTGTCGGCGATCTCGGCCGGGTCGGCGGCGTACTCGACGCCGACGAAGTCGGTCACGCCCACCTCGGCCAACGCCGCGATCCGCTCGCGAACGGTTGCGGCCGACCCGACGATGGCCACATCCGCTGGCCCGGCGGCACCCTCGCGGTCGAGCATCGCCCGATAGGACGGCAGGAAGCCGTACATCTCGAACACCTTGGCGCAGCGCGCCAGCGCGGCGTCTTCGTCGGCGGTCACGCACACCGGCAGCGCCGCGACCACTCGCGGGGCCGGTCGACCAGCGGCCTCGGCAGCGGCGGTGATCGAGGGCACGATGTGGTCCGCCAGCGTGGTCGGGCCGGTCATCCACGTGACGGTGCCCGCGGTCAGACGTCCGGCGAGTTCGAGCAGCCGCGGCCCGAGCGCCGCCACCAGCACCGGCGGTGCGGCGATGCCGGGGGGCAGGCTGAGCGACGCCTGCACCGCGTACGCATCGCCGGTCGTCGAGGCCGCCTCGCCGCGCAACAGCGGCAACAACGCGTCGAGGTAGCCCGCGAGGTGGCGTGCGGGGTGGGCGTAGCTCAGGCCGAACATGTTCTCGATGACGATCTGGTGGCTCAGTCCGATGCCGAGCGTGAGCCGCCCGCCCGACGCCGCCTGCGCCGTCAGCGCGAGCTGCGCCATGGTCACCGGGTGGCGGGGATAGGTCGGCACGACGGCGGTGCCGAGCTCGATGCCGGGCACCTCGCGGCCGACGATGGCCAGCACCGACAGCGACTCGAAGCCGAAGATCTGCGGCATCCACCACGACGCGAAGCCCTGCTCGTGGGCCGTCGCCGCCGCGGCGATGTGATCATCGATGGTGCCGCCGGTCGTGGCCGACGATTCGAACAGTCCGATGCGCATCGACGGAGACTACCGGCGGCTCAGTCGACGCGGCCGAGCTTGTCGTACAGGTCCGGAAACCGGCCGTTCGGGTCGAGCACGGCCTTCGCCGCGTCGTAGGTGGGCCGGTTGTAGACCTGCCAGAACCGTTCGCGGTCGTAGTGATTCCGCCCGATCAGGGTCTTGATCCCACCGAGGCGGAACACCTCGTCTTCGAGTTCGCATGAGAGATCTCGGGCGCGCGATCGGTTGGGTGCGCCGTACACGGCGAAGTCGATGAGCAGGTCGCCGGCCGCGATGCCGGGCGCGACGTGCGGGCCGAGCCACGGGTACACCGTCGGCATGCGATAGGGGATCACCCACAGCGGCCAGAAGTCGAAGTCGGCGCAGTACCAGCGCCAGAACTCGGAGAAGCGCCGGTGCGGAATGAACACGTCGCACACCACGTCGGGCCGACGTTTGGCGCGCCCTATGAGCGGTGCCAACCGGTTGCTGAGCGAGATCAGATTCGTCGATCCAAGTACCTTCGGCCCGACAAGTCGCCGGACCCAACGCCACTCCAGTGGCGGCACCGTTGCGGTGAGCCAGTGGCACTCGGTGTCGTAGCGGAAGAAGTACTGCTCCGCGGTCATGACGTCGGCGTCGAGTCGAGCGGTCGAGCGGTAGTAGATGTGCTCGCGGGTGTAGTCCGACGGCGCGACGTCGCTGTGCTCGACGAATCGGCCGAGGCACAGCGTGAGTCGATTCGGCGCATGCACGATGCCGTCGACCAGCGGGTGCGCCCCGATCGGGGCACCGTCGGCTCCCACCTCGCATGCCGCGACGAGTGCCGCCTCGAACTCGTCGACGTCGGTGAAGTGGCGGTAGGCCATCTCGACGTAGCGGCCGGCAGGAACGAGGCGAAACGCAATCCGGGTGAGCACCCCGAGCGTGCCGTAGCTGCCGTGCATGGCCTCGAACAGGTCGGTCCCGTCGTCGCGGGAGACCTCGTGCACGGTGCCGTCGCCGCCCACGACTTCGTACGACTCGGCCGTGTCGTGGAAGCCGCCGACGAACCACGACATCGACTCGATCGAGCAGCCCGCGACGGCCCCGCCGAGGGTGATCCTCGCAGCTCGGGCACGACGGCCGGCGCGAGGCCCAGCGGAAGGGTGGCGCGCACGAGCTCCTCGAAGGTCACGCCCGGCTCGGCCACGCAGCGCTGCTCGACGGGGTCGATCTCGATGATGTGCGTGAGCTGTGACGTGTCGATGGGGCGCGACGCGAATCGGGCGTCGCCGGGCAGGGGAACCACGTGGTGCACGCCGCCCTTGGCGATGTGCGCGGGGCCGCTCGCGTCGTGCATGGCTCGCACCGATGCCGCGATGGCGTCGACGCGTCGTCGATGGTCAGCGTGGGATCGGTCGGGATCGGGTGCCGGCGTCATGGCTCGACATCGTTGCAGGTCGTCGCGGCGTCGGGCTCGGGTGCGCGATCCTGTGCGGGTGACCGAGACGATCAGCTTCGACTGCCCGCGCTGCGGCACTTCGGTGGACGAGGGCTACTACGGCCCCTGCACGTCGTGCCGGGATGCGCTGCGGGCGCAGTACGCCGGCGGGGCCCGCGACGACATCGTGGCCGAGGCCTACGTGCCCAAGATGAATGTGACCCCCAACGCCGTGGCGTTGAAGGACGACTGACCGCAGCTCCTCCGCCCGCCCCCGCGCCGCATCCACGCGCCGCCACCCCGCACCCGCCGCCCGCCCCGAACTGGGCCGATCTACTTCCCTTGTGCGTTGGTGATTGGGCCCAGTTCGCGCCGGCTCCCCGAACTGGGCCGATCTACTGCCCTTCTGCGTCGGTGATTCGGCCCAGTTCGCTGCGGGTCGGCGGGTCGGCGGGTCGGCGGGTCGGCGGGTCGGCGGGTCCGCGGGTTGGCGGGTCCGCGGGTCCGCGGAGGTCAGCGAATGCCGCGCAGGCCGGCCCAGGCGAGGCGCGACACGTCGTCGGCCAACGTGGCCGCGTCAACGGCAACCGAATGCTCGAGCCAGTACCGACACGAACCCTCCGCCAGCGCCACGATGCCGTTACCCAGGAGCTTGCGGCGCTCCGGCGACAGTCCCTCCACCTCGATGAGCGACGCGACGACCTCGGCGATCGAGGCCTCGACGCGCCGGGCCACGGCGGCGAACTCCTCGTCGCGACGGGTACCTGCGCCGAAGAGCACTCGGAAGGCGCTGGGGTTCTGCTCGACGAAGCTGAAATAGGCGCGGAAGCCGAAGATGATCTGCTCGCGGGGTCCGGACGCCTGCGCCGCCGCCTTGGAGATCAGGTCTTCCAACTCGGTGCCGATGTCGACCAACAGGCCCTTGTACATGTCTCGCTTGGAGGCGAAGTGGTGGTACAGCACCGGCTTGGTGACGCCGGCGGCCTCGGCCACGTCGTTCATCGAGGCGTTGTGGTAGCCGCGTTCGCCGAACACCTCGATGGCGGTTCGCAGCAACTGCTCACGACGTTCGGCGGCCGGCAATCTCATAGCTCGATCGAAGTTACCAGCCAGTAACCGGCCGCCTCCGATCGACGATCAGTAGCGGAACGGTTCGCCGCGCTCCTCCTGCTCGGCCGCCTTCACGCCGTAGCCGAAGATGACCGCGGGGATCAGCAGTGCCGCCGAGGCGGCGAGCGACACGGTGATCACGCCGGTCACGACGCCACTGAACGAGGTGGCGAGGCCGATCGCGAACGCCACGAATGCCAGCAGAATCGCTCCGTAGCCGGCGCGCTTGGCGAGTCCGCTCCAGCGGGCGACCTGTGCTCGCCGTGCCACCACCGGGTCATCGGGGGTTCCACTCATGGCAACCATCCTTGCCGATCGAGCAGCGAGCGGAGGTCGTGACGGAGGCGGTCGATCGAGAAGTGCTCGGCGGCGAGCCGCTCGTTGTGCGCAATCACCTGGGGTGCGCCCGCGCCGCGACCGGCGATCGCGTCGAGCGCTCCCGCCGAGTCGTCCTGGTCGATGAAACGAAATCCGATTCTGCGGAGCTCGTCGGCCATGGGATATCGGCCCACGACGACCGGGCGGCGGCGCAGCGATGCCTCGATCGGCGGCATGCCGAACCCCTCCCAGGTGGAGGGATACGCCACGAGGTCGGCGGCCGCGTACGCATCGTCGATCGAGTTCGCGCCGAGGTGGATGACCCGGCATCGTGCCGAGCGGATCAACCGGTCGAGTTCCGGCGCGTACCCATCCTCGGCCGGTCCGAGCAGCCAGTAGGTGCCGCCCACGTGCTCGGTGAGCGCGATGGCCGCGCCGATGTTCTTCCGGGGGATCGCGCGCACCGGGTGGACCACGAGCGGTTCGTCGGGGGCGACGTCGAGGTCGGCGCGCTGGCGGTCCCGATCGGCGGGATGGCCAGGGGCGAATCCGTTGTAGATCGCCGTGGCGGCGATCCCTCGCTCGGCCAGCTCGCCCACGGTCTGGCGATTGATCGTCACGTGGCACCACGACCGATCGTCGGGCGGCAGCTCGGTGACGTGCGCCCACTGGTCGCGCTGCCACGGCGGGTCGTGATGGTGCAGCACGGCGGGTCGGCCGGCCAGGGCGCCGGCGACGGCGCGTGCGGCGGGCAGGTTCAGCGGGATCGTCAACAGGTTCTCGACCACGCAGAGGTGTACGTCGTCGAGCGCCTCGGCCAGTAGGCCCGGTGACGGCGGCTCACCCGCCCCGATCTCGAGCCCGGGCACCAACCGGTCGGCATCGCCGTTGCCGGCGACGGTGACCACGCGGAACCCGAACGACTCGAACGCGGCGATCCAGGTGCGTGTCACGACCGACACGCCGTCGGTCGCACCGAAGCGGAACGACAGGAAGGCGGCGAGTGGCGCGCCGTCGCGAGGCTGGTCGGCCATAGTGACCCAGCCTCGCATCGCCCGATCGAGGTCCGCCAACGACGAGGAGCCCACCGATGCCCGGCACCGGCGACCCTGAGTTCGAAGCGTCCGCAGGGCGCGTGCGCCGCGCCGCTCCGGACATGCTCGCTGCGCACTGGCGAGCGCCGGGGTTCACGTGCCCCAACGCCAACGTCTATCCGTGGTCGTGGCTCTGGGATTCATGTTTCCACGTGCTGGTGTGGCAGGCACTCGGTCGAACCGATCGCGCCCTCGCCGAGCTCGCCACGGTGTTGTCGCTACAGGATCCGGAGACGGGCTTCGTCCCGCACATGGGGTATTTCGGCGACCCCGAGGCGTCGGTCGAGTTCTGGGGTCGACGCGGTGCGAGCTCGATCACCCAACCGCCGATGTACGGGCACGCCGTGGCCGAGCTGGTTCGCGATGGCGTCGAGGTGCCGGCGTCGCTCGTAGCAGCGGCTCGTTCCGGCCTGGCCTTCCTGCTCGACCATCGTCGGCGCAGCGTCGGGGGGCTGATCGAGCTGGCGCACCCGTGGGAGAGCGGGGCCGATGACAGCCTGCGTTGGGATGACCTGGTGCCGGGCACGTGGTCGCCCGATGCGTGGCGGGCGGCCAAGGGGGCATTCGTGACCTCGATCGAGCGGTCACCATCCGGCGCGCCGCTCGGGAATCCGGCCACCCCGGTGGGAGCAGCGTCGTTCACTGCGTTGGTGGCGTTCAACGCGGCGGAGCTCGCCTCGGTTACGGGCGACGCAGCGCTGGCTCGCCAGGCGGTGGAGCTGACGGCTGCGCTCGATGCCCGGTGGGACGATCGGCGCCGCACATGGGTCGACGACGGCCCGACCGCGACAGGTTCGGGAGCGGCGCCGACGCTGGAGGCGCTGCTCCCGTTGCTGGTCTCGACGTCCGAGACCGCCTGCGAGGTCGCGTTCGTCGACCTGTGCGACCCTGCGGCATACGGCGCGGCGTTCGGCCCGCGCGGTGTTCGCCGCGACCACCCGGCCTACGAACCGCTGGGCTATTGGCGGGGCGGGACGTGGCCGCAGCTCGCCTATCTGGTGTGGGTGGCGGCTCGGCGACGTGGCCGCGGTGACGTGGCCGCGGCGATCGCGTCATCCATGTGCCGGGCCGCCGACCGCTCGGGTTTCGCGGAGTACTGGCATCCCGAGACCGCTGCGCCGGGCGGCGCTGTGCCGCAGTCGTGGACCGCGCTCGCCGTCGTGGTCGCTGTGCCGCCGGATCACTCGGGCAGGTAGATGCGCGGCGGCTGCATGCGAGACGGATGCAGCCCTGGGCCCCGGCGTTTCACCGGGCCTTGGCCGAGCGGCGCGATCGCCTGCGTGTAACGCATCGGTCCGCCGCGCCGCACGGTTCGTCCGCGTAGCAGCGACGCAACCACGAGCGCCGCGCCGGCGAGCACCACGAGATCGCCGATCGAGAGCACCTGTTCGGTCGCCGAGATCGGGAGGATCTCGCCGAGCCACCGAAGCGAGGTTTCCGAGGTCGCCACCGATCGCGGCCCGTCGAGCTCGAGCGGCTGCGCTGTCGCCGTGACCAGTCCGGCGTTGACGAGCGCTGCGGCTCGTCGGGGTCTCGCCGTTGACGAGAATCGGCAGCGTGTTGAGCGCGAGCCCGAGCAGTAGCACGACCATCCCGCCGACGCGCAGGTTGGCGAAACAGAAGGCCATGAGAGCGAGCATCGAGCCGAGGTCGAGGATCGTTGCCCACCAGTGGTCGCCAACCGGGCCGAGCGACAACGCGAACTGCACCGCCAGCGCCACCGGAGCGACGATGGCGAGGGCCGGCTTCCACCGAAGCATCGCCGCGACGGAACCATCGGTGCGTAGGCCGAGCCCGGCACCGATTCCGAGTGCGACGAGGGTGGTCAGGAGCGCCACGCAGCGAGCCTAGTTGCTGACTCGGTGACGACGGTGGTATACGCGCTCACGGTCGCCGTGGGCCGACCCGCAGCGGCCGGTCGGCGGTGTCAGCAGGGCGTGAGTTGCGCCGCAGCGGTCGTCTTGGTGGCCGAACCGGCCGGGCCCCAGACCTGCACGGTTACGGTCAGCGTGTCCGACGTGGCACCGATGCCGGCCAGCGATCGTGCGTCGATGGAGGCGGCCCACGACCCGGGTTCACCGACCAGCGACAGCGTTCCGCTGGCGGTGGCGGTGCTCCAAGCGGCCGTCGCCGTCGTGACGTTCGATGCCCGCACGATGAGCATCGCCCGCGTCGGGGTGCAGGCGCCGACCGGGATGATGGCGGGCACGGCCGCGACTTCCTCGATCGTCGGGGCAACGCCCGGCGCCGGTGTCGTGGTGGGCGATCCGATAGCGGCGAGGGTGGTCGTCGACTCCACGCTCGGCGGTACCGCTGCGCTGGTCTCAACCGTCAGCGGCGCCGTCGTGAGGTCGGCTGTCGGCGCGCCGAGGGCGGTCGATGCGGGGGCGGTCACGGAGACGCCCGCCACCAGCGCGGTCGAGTCGGCGGCGTTGGTATCGCCGGTGAGCGCAGCGGGGTCGAACGCGATCTCAAATCGGTCCGCCGGCTCGCCGCCGATCGGCCCGCCGATGCCATCGCGGGGTGAGCTCACCCCGGCGCCGACGACGATCGATCCGACCGCCGCGGCGGCGAACAACCCGGCGATGACCGAGCCGACATACGCGCGGATCGGCACGGCGCGGGGCCGCATGTGGGCCGGTCGTCTGCGTCGTCGAGTCCTCACACGGGGCCTATCGGCGCCGGTCCACACGAGTTGAGGCGTGTGGCGCCGATTCGTGTCGTCACCTCGCGGCGATTCGTACCGCCAGCGTCGACCAGTTTCGTCGACCGGCGTCGTCGACCGGCGTCGTCCACCGGAGCGTTCTGCGGATGCCGGGTCGGCATCGCCGCGATCGCTTCCGTAGTGTTCGGCGCCATGACCGACGAACTGCGCTATGACGTGGCTGACGGCGTCGCCACGCTCACCATCAACCGGCCCGAGCGTCGAAACGCCCTGTCGTGGGAGGTGATCGAGGGCCTGCGATCGCGCATTGTCGAGGCCCGCGACGATCCGGCGGTGCGAGCGGTCGTGCTCTGCGGCGCGGGCGATCGGGCCTTCTGCGCCGGCGCCGACCTCGGTGGGATGGCCGCCGGTGCCGGCCCCGCCCAACTCCACGACGCGAGGGGCGAACTGGCCCGCCTCTTCATGGAGTTGTACGCGCTCGGCAAGCCGACGATCGCGAAGGTCCGCGGGTTCTGCCTCGCCGGGGGTTTCGGGCTGGCGTTGGCATGCGACATCGTGATCGCCGCGCAGGACGCGGTGTTCGGTACCCCCGAGATCAACGTCGGGCTCTGGCCGTACATGATCACCGTGCCGCTGTGTCGGTCGATGCCACCCAAGAAGGCGCTCGAACTGATGATGACGGGCCGCCGAATCGACGCCGCCGAGGCGGATGCGCTCGGGCTCCTCACGCGTGTGGTGCCGGTCGACCGGCTGGAGGCCGAGGTCGCCGAGGTCGCGGCGACGCTCGCCTCGAAGTCGCCGTCGGTGATGCGCGCCGGGCGCGACGCGTTCTACGCAGTGTGGGACGCGTCGGCCGCCGAGGCGCTCGCGGTGCTGCATCCGATGCTGAGCGTCACGACCACCTTCGAGGACGCGGCCGAGGGCATCACGGCCTTCATCGAGAAGCGGGAGCCTCGCTGGACCGGCCGGTAGTCTCCGCCTGTGCCTGAGGAACGACCACTCGACGACCGCCACAACTGGGCCCCGCTGCTCGCCGATCTCGACCGCCGCCGCGAACAGGCGTTGGCGATGGGCGGCCCGGAGCGGGTGCAACGCCAGCGCGACCTGGGCAAGCTGCCCGTACGCGAGCGGCTCGACCTGCTGCTCGATCCCGGCACGTTCGTCGAGTACGGCCAGCTCGCCGACCACATGGATCCGGGCTACGCAGCGAAGGGGCATTTCGCCGCCGACGGTTGCGTGACCGGCATCGGCGAGATCGACGGTCGCCGCGTCGCTGTGGTCGCCTACGACTTCACGGTGATGGCCGGGTCGATGGGCGCGGTCAACGAGGCGAAGGTCACCCGGCTGCGCGAACTCGTGTTGCGCCAGCGCATCCCGATCGTGTGGCTGCTCGACTCCGCCGGGGCGAGGGTCGGCTCGTCGACCGGATCGACGTTCGCCGGCGCCGGCGCCCTGTTCCGCGAGCAGGTCACCCTGTCGGGCGTGGTCCCGCAGGTCGCGGCGCTGCTCGGGCACTGCGCCGCGGGCACGGCCTACATCCCGGCGCTCACCGACTTCATCGTGATGGTGAAGGGGATCTCGTCGATGGCGCTCGCCGGACGACACCTCGTGAAGGCGGCGACCGGCGAGGATGTCACCGAAGAGGAGATGGGCGGCTCAGCGGTGCACACGAAGGTCTCCGGGGTCGCCGATATGGAGGTCCCCGACGATGAGACCTGCCTGGCGACAGTCCGGCGCTACCTCTCGTTCTTCCCGTCGAACAACACCGAACCGCCGCCGCGTCGCGACGCGGTCGACCCGGTCGATCGGCGCGTCGAGGAGGTCTACGGCATCGTGCCGACCGCACCGAGGCGCGCGTACGACATGACCAAGGTGATCGGTGCGATCGTCGATGACGGCGACTTCTTCGAGATGAAGCGCGACTGGGCGCGCAACGTCATCGTGGGGCTCGCTCGCATGGGCGGCGACGTGGTCGGCATCGTGGCGAATCAGCCGAAGGTGCTCGGCGGTGCGCTCGACGTGAACGCCGCCGACAAGACCGCCCGGTTCGTGTGGTTGTGCGACGCGTTCGGCATCCCGCTCGTGTTCCTCCACGACGTGCCCGGGTTCGTTGTGGGCTCCGTGGTCGAGAAGCAGGGCATCATCCGTCACGGAGCGAAGATGCTGTTCGCCGTGTGCGAGGCGACCGTGCCGAAGATCTCCGTGGTCATCCGAAAGAGCTACGGCGCCGGCTACTTCGTGATGAACGGGCTCGCGTACGAGGCCGACTATCTCGTGGCGTGGCCGACGGCGGAGATCGCCGTGATGGGCCCCGATGGCGTGGTGAACATCGCGTTCCGCAAACAGCTCGACGAGGTGCCGGAGGGCAAGGAACGCGACGAGAAGCGCATCGAGCTCGCCGAGATGATCCGAGCGAACATCGACCCGTACGTCGCGGCCGGTCACGCACAGGTCGATGACATCATCGATCCGGCCGAGACGCGCCGGGCGATCATCGCCGGCGTGCGCACCCACCGCGACAAGCAGGTCGCCCGGCCGTGGCGCAAGCACGGCGTCCTGCCGGTCTGACGCACGTCGTCCGACTCGGCGGGCCGCCGCGCTTGCCGTGGCGTGTCAGTCGACGCGGACCAGGCGGTTCGAGTCGGCGTGGTCGAGGGGCTTCGGCAACTCGGCCATCTCGAGCATCGTGTGCTCGGTGTAGCTCGCGCTGCCGTCCGTTGAACGTGAAGGTCGTCTCGTAGTGCGTCGTACGGGCGAGCTTCGCGAGGTACAGGTTCTGCGAGATGCCGTAGCGCTCCGACGCCGCCTCCGCGGTGAGCGTGAACCCGCTTGCGCCGGCCTCGAAGCGGCCGCCGGCCAGCACGGTCACGCCGCGGGGCACCACGAAGCAGCGCAGCACCACCTGTGCGTCGGCGTCCCAGAGCCAGTAGCCGACCTCGGTGTGGAACGGGTTCTCCTCGTCGTCCTTCCACATCGCGGTGCGGTAATCGAGGCCCATCAGCATCTGTGACCCGTTCTGTACGGGACCGAACGGCTTGAACTCGGCGCGTTCGCGATACGGCGTCTCGATGACGCGTCCGTCTCCGTGGGAGAAGGCGACGTCCAGGCCGTCCGATCCCTCCCAGGTTCCGATGAGATTGGCCAGCGGGCCCCATTCTTCGTTCATGTGCCCACGCTAGTGCCGCCTCGCTGCGGCCGATCGCGGTTCAGCGAGCCTCGATGAGGCAGCGGCGGGCGTCCTCCAACGCCTCGGGCCGCAGCACCCAGCCACGCTTGCGCACCGTGCGAATCGAGCCATCCGGTAGCGCGCGGCGCACCGATACGAGCAGCGTGTCGGTGCGCCGTTCGCTCAGATCGTCGAGCCCGGCCCGTCGTGCAAGTTCGGCGCGAGGCACGACTCTGCCTGCCGATTCGATGAGGACCAGCAGCACGGCACGTTCCCGCTGACTCAGCCGTGTGCACGCGGGGGAATGGGGCATTCGCGCATGGTGGCGGGTCGCCGTTACAGACCTGGAAGCGCTGTATGAACGGCATGTGACGCGTCGGTGTGCGGCGACGGCCGGATTCGCCGTCCCACCGCACCTTCGGTGGACCGTGCGCCCGGCGCTCGGGCGTAGGGTGTCGGCGCCATCGTCCGTCGACGCATTCAGTGAGGTTCAGGCCATGACCGAGGTCCGCGCAGAAATCACCGCCAACGTGTGGCAGGTCAGAACCGAGGTCGGTGCGACCGTGGCCGAGGGCGACGAGCTGGTCATCCTGGAGTCCATGAAGATGGAGATCCCCGTCGAGGCCCCCTGCGCAGGGGTCGTGGCGTCGATCCACGTCGAGCCCGACTCCCAGGTGACCGAGGGCGACCTGGTCGTCGTGATCGACGAGGCGTGAGTTGGCCGTTCATCTCGACCTCCTCGGCGGGGTCGCCACCATCACCATCGATCGCCCGGAGCGCCGCAACGCGATCAACCTGGAGGCCCTCGAGGCGTTCGACGCGGCGCTGACAACGGCGATCGAGGCCGAGGTGCACTGCGTCATCGTGACCGGAGCAGCGGGCCACTTCTGTGCGGGCGCCGACCTGAAGGAGCTCGAGGACATGGCGTTTACCGTTCGCCTCGGTGAAGTGCTCGACCGCCTGGCGCAGCTCGACCGCCCGACGATCGCCGCCATCTCCGGCGCGTGTATGGGGCTCGGCATGCAGCTTGCCGTGGCGTGCGACATCCGCTTCGCCGCCGACGGCGCCTCGTTCGGCGTGCCGGTCGCGAAGCTCGGTCTGATGGTCAACGAGTGGACGCTGCGCCGAGTGGCCTCGCTGGTCGGCCAGGGAACGGCGCGCCTGATGATGCTCGGCGCCGAGGTGATCTCGACCGATGAGGCGCACCGCCTGGGGTTCATCCAGCGTGTCGGTGGGCTCGACGATGCCCGAGCGCTCGCCGAGCGGATCGCTACGCTCGCGCCGCTCACGCTCGCAGGCACCAAGCTCGGGCTGAACCTCGTTGCGGGTGATCAGCCGTCCACATCGATGGACGCCGACTACGAGACGGCCTTCCGTCGGGCGTGGTCGAGCGCCGACCTGGCCGAGGGGCGTGCGGCGTTTGCCGAGCGCCGGCCTGCTCGCTTCACCGGGCGCTGACCGGTCGGCGCGGGCCTCGCCGCCGACTCGACAGCGCCGACTCGACAGCGCCGACTCGACAGCGCCTATTCGTTGCGGCCGCGGGCCGTTCCGCGGGTCGCTGATCCGGTCACCTGGTAGACCGCGCAGAGGATGCGGCGGTCGGTGGCATCGGCCCATGACCGTTCCGACGGCCACCATGCCTGCACATCGAACGTGCTCGCCTCCCAGGCGACTCCGATGAACGCAGGGAAGTCCTCGATGCACGCTGCCTCGGCGGCGTTGGACACGGCGAGGCTGCCCGGATAGGCGGCGCCGGCGGGCGGCGGCTCGTCGCCGCCGAACTGCTTTTCCGCGTACACCTCGTAGATGTGGCGGTCATCACAGGGCCGCATCACCACGGCGAAGGGCTGCTGGTCGGGCGCCGGCACGGGGTCGAAGCACTCGGCGACCTTCACGGCCGCAATCGAGACCACGGCGCTCTGCGGAATCGACGTGGTCGTGGTCGCCCGGGTCGTCGTGGTCGTGGCGCCCTCGTCGCTCGACGTGCACGCGGTCGTCGCGGCGAGCGCCGCAGCGGCGGCGACCACAGCGACGACGCGTGCGCTGGCGGCGACCGATCCCGAGAACAACACGCCGGGCATGCTACCCGGCGGTCAGTACGACGGCAGATAGCGATCGACGTGCACGAAGCAGGTCCAGAGCAGCCACGCGCACGGCGCGGCGACCACGAGGTACACCAGCCAGGGGAGGAACGCCTTGGTGGTCTTTCGCCGCAGCACCCCGGCGACGGTCGCGGCGACCAAGAACAGGCCGGCGAAGGCACCGCCCCAGGCGAGCGCGGGCTCGAGCTCGTCGGGATCGCCGGCGATGAGGTCCTCATCGCTCGCGACCGTGTTGGGCGTGCCCTTCGCTTCCTGCTCCGGCGCAGCGGTGGTCGGGGTCGTCGCCGCCGGCTCGGCCACGAGCTTGGCCGTTACGACGATGCGGAGCTTCGCCGAGTACTTGGGGTGGCACGCGGTCAGGGTCAGGCGGTTGTCGGGCGTCGCCTGGATCGGTGCGACGTTGTCGGGCGTGACGGTGTACCAAGCGTCACCCCAGCGGTCACCGGCCTCGCCGGTGCGGGTGTTCTCGGGTGAGGCGACGACCTCGTACACGAATCTGCCCTGCCGGGTCGACACGATGATCTGATCGCCCGGCGACAGTTCGTCGATCCGGTTGAACGGCGCCCCGTAGGTCGTGCGGTGTCCCGCTATCGCCGAGTTGCCTGCCTGCCCGGGGAACGAGGTGCCCTGGTAGTGCCCGGGTCCGGCTCGCAGATCGGCCTTGGAGACGCCCTCCACGAACTTCTTGTCGAGCAGGCCGATCCTGGGGATCGAGATCGTGCCGACCACGTCGGCCTCCCGGGGCGGCAGCATCGGCGGCGCGGTAGCGGGATCGATCGCCTCGAGCTTGCGCTGGATCGCGGCGTCGATTGCGGTGGCGGACATCGACGGCGCGGCATCGACCCCGAGCGATGTCGCGAGGTCGCGTGTGAGCTGCTCTTGGTGGTTCGCCTCGTCGACGCCCGTGCCCCAGAGCTGATACCCCGCGAACAGCAACACGATGGTGCCGACCGTGATCAGGGTTCGGCCCAAGGCCCCGAGCAAACGGTTCAGCACCGCGACCACGGTAGCGACGGGTGGCGTCGGATGGACGGAGCGCAGGAGCGTTGGGCAGGTGTGCCCACATCGAGATGGCGGCTACCCTCGTTCGGTCCCGGTCGCGACCAAGGTGCCTGATGCCGCCCGCCATCCTCCTGCGAGACACGGTGTCCCTCCTCGGCCGGTACCCGGTGCTCGCCGGTCTCGACCTGCGCGTGGAGGACGGCGAGATCGTGTTGCTCCGGGGCCCGAACGGCGCCGGCAAGACGTCGCTGTTGCGCACGTGCGCCGGGCTGCTGCGCGTCGCGTCCGGCACGGCGACGGTCCTGGGCCACGACCTGTGCGTGGATCGTCGCACGGTCCGGCCCCAGATCGGGCTGCTCGGTCACGCCACGGGCCTCTACGACGACCTGACCGTGCTCGACAACCTGCGGTTCTGGGCCCGCGCCGTGCGCGCCGATCGTCCGGACGCCATCGTCGATTCCGCGCTCGACCGGGTCGCTCTCGCCGAACGTCTGCGGTCCGTTGCCGTCGCCCGCCTCTCGTCGGGTCAGCGGCGCCGGGTGTCGCTCGCAGCCATGATCGTTCGCCGCCCGCGGTTGTGGCTGCTCGACGAGCCGCATGCCGGGCTCGATGCCGAGGGGCGTGACCTGCTCGACGCGATGATCGCCGAGGCGGCCGCGTCGGGCGCGACGGTGCTGTTCGCGTCGCACGAACTCGATCGGGCCGTCGCCGTGGCGTCGCGATGCGTGACGATCGCCGGTGGCGTGGTGGTGGCCGACGATGCTGCGTGACGCCTGGCTCGTCCTGCGCCGCGACCTGCGCCTCGAGTGGCGCACCAGGACCACCGTGAACCAGGTCGTGCCCTTCGTCTTGGCGATCGTATTGCTGTTTGCGTTCGCGCTCGACGCCGATTCGGCCACACTGGTTCGAGCCAGCGCGGGGCTCTTCTGGATCGCGGTCCTGTTCGCCGCGTCGATGATCGTGCAGCGTGTCGCGTCGGTCGACCAGCGCGACGGCGTCGGAGACGCGCTGCGGATGTCGGGCATCGATCCGGCCGGGGCGTACATCGGCCGCACCCTGGCGCTCAGCGCGCAGCTCGTCGTGACCGAGGCGGTGCTGGGCCTCGCCATCGTGGCGTTCTACGGCATCGACCTGCGCGGACTCGGGCTGCTTGCCGTGACCGGCGGCCTGGCCACCCTCGGCATCGCGGCGGTCGGGTCGATCTACGGCCCCCTGGTCGCGGGGATCGAGGGACGCGAGACCGTGTTGCCCCTGCTGTTCCTGCCGGTGCAGGCGCCGGTGCTCCTGGCCGCTGCGCGTGCGTCCGAGGTCGCGCTGGGTCGCGGAGTTGGGAGCGGCTGGCCTTGGGCGGCCATGCTGGGCATGCTTGCAGTGATCTATCTCGGCATCGGCGTGGCCACGGCGTCGACCCTCGCCGAGGAGACCTGACTCCCGACGCACCCCCACGCCCAGCGGAGAGCCCATGGCAGACCATCCAGAGACCACGTCGTCAACGGCGACCCGCGTGCTCGGCATCGCGTCGCTCGCCTCGATCGTCGTGCTCGTGATCTACGCCTTCGCGGTGACGGGCCCCGATGTGCGGCTCGGCGAGACCGTTCGAATCATGTACGTGCATGTGCCGACCGTGTCGATCGCGTATCTCTTCATGCTCGCCAACGCGGTCTGCTCGGTCATGTTCCTCGTCAAGCGAAGCTCGTTCTTCGACGTGGCGGCGGGCGCGTCGGGCGAGATCGGCGTGGTTCTGCTCGGGCTCACGCTCGTCACCGGCATGCTGTGGGGACGTCCGACCTGGGGCGCCTACTGGGTGTGGGATGCCCGCCTCACCACCACAGCGTTGCTCTTCCTCATGTACGTCGGCTACCTCACGATGCGCACCCTGCCGGGGAACCCGAACGTGCGGGCCGTGCGCGCCGCGGTTGTGGGGATCGTGTCGGCGGCGCTGATCTACCCGGTGCACATGTCGGTGGAGTGGTGGAGTTCGCTCCACCAGGGTCGCACCGTGTTCGGTCGTGCCACCAAGGCCGCCATCGCTGGCGACCAGGAAACAGCGCTGTATATCGGCTTTCTGGCCTTCCTGCTGGTGGCCTCGTGGCTGGCGGTCCACCGCTTCCGCGTCGGTTGGTTGGCGGATCGCGCCGCGGGCGTCGAGATCGATGCCGCGGTGGCCGCCCGCCGTGCCGAACATGAGCCGGCGGTGTCGTCGCTCGGGCAGGTGAAGCCGTGATCGCCGCGGAGCAGTGGTCGTACGTGATCGCCGCCTGGGTGGTCACGGGGGCGACGATCGGCGGGTACGCGGTCTCGGTTCTTCGGCGTGGTCGCCGCCTCGCCAAGCAGGTGCCGGTCGAGGAGCGTCGATGGCTGTAGATGCATCCGGGCTCGATGGTCCGGCGCTCGACGACGACGAGTCGGCCGACGCCGCGCCGCTCGACCTGACCCCGCAACCCGGCCGCGACGTCGCACCGCGTGCGCGCTCGACTCGGGCTCCGTGGCTCAAGGTCGCGCTGCTCGCGGCGGTGGTCGTCGCCATCGGGGTCGTACTCGCGAACGGCCTGGGGAACGCGACGACCTTCTTCTACAACGTCGACGAGGCGGTCGAGAAGCGGTCCGAGATCGGCGATCGCCGTGTGCGGGTGCAGGGCAATGTCATCAAGGGTTCGATCGATCAGCGTGACAACGGCGTTGCGTTCACGCTGTCCTACAACGGCTCCTCGGTTGACATCGACCACCGGGGGGACACCCCCGACCTCTTCGGTCCCGAGATTCCGGTGGTGGTCGAGGGCCGTTTCGTGGGCGACAGGTTCCGCAGCGAGAAGATCCTCGTGAAGCACGACGAGAACTACGACGAGGACAATCCCGATCGGATCCGCGACGCGGAGCGGGACGCCGAGCGCAACTCCAAGGCCGCTGGCGGCACCGGAACCGGACGCTGACGTGCTGGTCGCGCTCGGCAATGCCGGCCTGACGTCCGCGCTGCTCGCGGCGTCGCGGGGGTGGTGATGGCCCGCCGCGGGCAGCGGCGCGACGATGCGGCGCTGAGCGCGTCGGTCCGTCCGATCGCGTGGCTCTCGGTGATGGGCGTCGGCATCGCCGTCGTCGCAATGCAGATCGCGCTCCTCTCGAACGACACGTCGGTCGAGTACGTCACCAAGCACGGGTCGTCGCTGACGCCGTTCCCGTTCGACGTCGCCACCATGTGGTCGGCGCTCGAGGGTTCGATCCTCATGTGGGGGATGCTGCTGGCGATCTACACCGCGGCGGTCGCGGTCAAGTTCCGGCGCCAACTCCACGATGCCCTGGCCTCGTGGGCGATGATCGTCATGTTCGCCGTGACAGCGTTCTTCCTGGTGCTCATGCTCGTGGTCTCGCCGGTGTTCCGGTCGGTGACCGTCGCGGCCGGATTCGACGGGCCGGGCCCGAACCCGCTGCTGCAGAACCACATCTTGGTGGCCTTCCACCCGCCGATGCTCTACCTCGGCTACGTCGGGTTCACCGTGCCGTTCGCGTTCGCTGTCGCGGCGCTCATCACGGGCCGCCTCGGTGAGGGCTGGCTGACGGCGACGCGGCGATGGACCCTGTTCAGCTGGGGATTCCTGACCGCAGGCATCATCACCGGTGCGTGGTGGAGCTACGAGGTGTCGGGCTGGGGCGGCTACTGGGTGTGGGACCCGGTGGAGAACGTGTCGTTCATTCCGTGGCTCACGGGAACCGCGTATCTGCACTCGGTGATGGTGCAGGAGCGGCGGGGCATGTTGCGCGTGTGGAACCTCACGCTGGTCTGCTCCACGTTCGCGCTCACGATCCTCGGCACGTTCCTCTCGAGGTCGGGCGTGGTGCAATCGGTGCATGCCTTCAGCGACGGCAACATCGGCCCCGTGTTGCTGGGCTTCTTCGCGCTGATCGTCGCAGTGTGCGTCGGGCTCATCGGCTGGCGCGGCGACCGGCTCCGATCTCCCGGGGCGATCGACTCGCCGATGTCGCGCGAGGGAGCCTTCCTCGCGAACAACCTGGTCTTCGCCGCCTTCGCGTTCGTGGTGCTGCTCGGCACCGTGTTTCCGCTGATCGTCGAGGCGGTCAACAGCGATCGCGTGTCGGTCGGCGCGCCGTTCTTTGACCGCATGGCGACGCCCATCGGTCTCGTGATGCTGTTCCTGATGGCGGTGGCGCCGGTGCTTCCGTGGCGCGCCGCGACCACCGAGTTGCTCGGCCAACGGCTCTGGTGGCCCGCGTGGTCGGCGATCGGTGCGCTCGCGATCTCGCTCGCCGTCGGCGCGCGTGGGCTTGCGCCCCTGCTCGCGTTCGGTCTTGCGGGGTTCGCCGCCGGCTCGGTGGCCCGCCAGCTCACACTGGCGTCGCGCCGCCACGGCTGGCGCGGGTTCGTCGGCCGCGCCAACGGCGGCATGGTCGTACACCTCGGGGTGATCGTGATCGCGGTCGCGTTGGCGGCGTCGCAGTCGTTCGTGCGTCAGGGCGAGTTCACCCTCGACGAGGGCGAGTCGGCGCGCGTGGCCGGACACAGGTTCACCTACGTGGGGTCCCGCGTCGTCCAGCAGCCGAACCGCCAGGAGACGCGGGTGAGGATTCGCATCGACGGTGGCGATGTCTACGAGCCCTCGATGAACCGATACACGATGCAGGCGATGAACCTGTCGCGGCCGTCGGTGAAGGTCACGCCCACCAAAGACCTGTATCTCAACCTGACCCGCGAACCCACCGCCGAGGATCCGACGATCCGCATCCGCATCGTCGTCGAACCGCTCATCCTGTGGTTGTGGATCGGCGGCACGATCATGGTGATCGGCACCGCCCTGTCGGCCTTCCCTGGCCGTCGCCGCAACCCGCTTGCACCGGTGTCGACCGCTGTGGGCGATGGGCGCGAGGCCGCGGAGCCGGCTCCTGGCGAATCGGCCGAGGTCGCCGGATGAGGTTGTCGACCCGCGCCGTCGCGGCCGCAGTGGGCGTGGTGTTGGTCGGCCTCATCGCGGTGTTCGTGCTGACCTCGGGCGATGCCACCACGTCGAGGTCGCCGCTCGTAGGACGCACGGCCCCAACGCTGATCGGCTCCGACCTCGACGGCGAGCGGATCGACCTGAAGGCAATGGCCGGTCGTTGGGTGCTGGTCAACTTCTTCGCCACGTGGTGCCCGCCGTGCGTCGCCGAACACCCCGAACTCGTGCGGTTCGCCGAGGAGCACGCTGCGGCGGGCGACGCCTCGATCGTGAGCGTTGCGTACCAGGACACGCCCGACAACATTGCCGCCTTCTTCGAGCGGCGTGGCGGCGACTGGCCGGTGATCGCGACGAGCGCCGAGGACCTCTCGCTCGAATGGGGCGTGGTCAAACTGCCCGAGTCGTACCTGGTGGACCCATTGGGCCGGGTGGTCAAGAAGTTCGTCGGCGGGCTCAACGCACGCGAGATCGACAGGGCGATTGCGGCAGCAGCGACCAGCACCACGACCACCAGCGCCGCGGCCACGACCGCCACCACGATCACCACGACGGCCGGCATCGCGGTTACGACCACCACGACCTCGCCCCCGGCGGCGACCGCAGCGGAGCCGGGCACGCCATGAAGGCGTCCATTCGGCGCGGACCGGTCTGGGTGGCGATGGCCGTCGCCGTGGTCGCGATGCTGTGGATCGGAGCGCGTCCCCGGCCGACCGACGGCGTGTCGGACGATCGCTTGTATGCGATCGCGTCGCAGCTGAAGTGCCTGCAGTGCGCCGGCGAGTCGGTCGCTGGCTCCCAATCGTCGATAGCGATCAAGATGCGCGAGGAGATCCGGCGGGAGATGCGGGCCGGTCGCTCCGACGACGAGATCCTCGACCGGTTCGTGGCGAGCTATCCGACCGAGGTGCTGCTCAATCCGCCGCGGAGTGGGCTCACGCTGCTTGTTTGGGTCGCTCCGGTCGTGGTGGTCGCTGTGGGCGCGGTCGGTGTCGCCTCCTCGATGGCCGCGGCGCGCCGAGCCCGTCGCGCCGCTGCGGCGCATAGCGTCACCGACGAGGAACGCGAGCTCGTCGACGCCGCCCGCCGCAGCGAGGCCCGCCCGCCCGCGGATGCCCGGCCGGACGGATCGATCGGGGGCGAGGGTGGCTGAGGCGGACCCCCCGGCTGACCGCGAGCGACTGTGCGAGCAGCGTGACTTCCTGCTCGCGTCGCTCGACGACCTCGATGCCGAATACGCCGCGGGCGACCTCGACAAGCGCGACTACGACGAGCTGCGAGACGGCTACGTGGGCCGAGCGGCCGAGGTGTTGCGTGCGCTCGCAGCGCTCGACGCGGCCGGCGAAGCGGACGCGGGCCCCCCGGCGACGAGCCGACGCCGGGGCTGGGTCTGGTTGGCCGGTGCCGCCGCGTTCGTCGCCGTGGCCGCCGGGCTTCTGGTTGCCTCCCTGGCAGACCGGGGTCAGGGCACGCTGACCGGCGGCGACGCGCCGGGTTCCGAACTCGACCGGTGCCGCCAGCTCATGGGGAAGGGCGTCGACGCCGAAGTGTCGTGTTTCGACGAGGTGCTGGCGTCGCGCCCCGACGACGTGGAGGCCATCACCTACCAGGGCTGGGCGCTCGCACGAGGCGGCAAGCCCAAGGCGGCTGCGCAGCGGTACGAGCGTGCGATCGGCCTCGATGCGACCTACCCCGACGTGTACGCCTTCCGGGCGATCCTCGCGAAGAACGAGCGGCGATTCGACGACGCTCAGGCCGACCTCGATCGCCTCGACGAGCTCGGTGCGCCCGAGGGTATCCAGTCGACCATCGACCAGATGGGCCTGCGCACCGAGCTCGCCGAGGCTCGCCTGACGACGGCCTCGAAGGACTGCTGGGCCGACCTGAAGCCCGCGCTCGACGCGGTGAACACGGTTGTCTCGCAGGAGTCCGACCGGGAGCAGGCGCGCGATGCGGTCGGCAAGCTCGTCGCAGCGCTCGACTGCACGGATCGTGCGATCGCCGCCGACCCGACCGACGCCGACGCGCTCATCATGCGTGGCCTCGGCCTCGGCGTGCTCGACGAGACCTCGGTGCGCGCCGGCGTGGCATCGCTCGACCAGGCGCTCGCCGTGCGGCCGGACGACCCCTCCGCGCTGCTGCTGCGCTCCGCGCTGCACGCCCGGCTCGGCGACAACGACCTCGCAGTCGCCGACCTCGATGCGCTCAAGGACCGGCGTGTGTCGCCGCTGTTCGACGTGGTCGACCGGGTGGAGATCCGCAAGTCCGTGACCGCCGGGAGCTGATGCTCGCTCGGGTGAGGCGGTCCGCGGTCCGCATACACTCCCGCCATGCGTGTCCTCGTGATCGGTAGTGGTGGAGTCGGAGCAGCGTTCGCCAAGATCGCCGCCCGTCGAACGTTCTTCGAGGCGATGGTTCTCGCCGACATCGACGCCGATCGCGCCGGTCGCGCCGCGGTCGCGACCGGCGATCCGCGCGTTTCTGCCCTTGCGCTCGACGCGTCGGACCGCGACGAGATCGTCGCAGCGATCGCCGCGAACCGGGTCACGGCCGTGCTGAACGCGGCCGACCCGCGTTTCGTCGTGCCCATCTTCGACGCGTGCTTCACGGCGGGTGTGACCTACCTCGACATGGCGATGTCGTTGTCGTCCCCACACGAGACGGACCCCTACTCGCAGACCGGCGTGAAGCTCGGCGACTACCAGTTCGAACGTTCCGACCGGTGGGCCGAGCGCGGCCTCCTGGCGCTGTGCGGTATGGGCGTCGAGCCGGGGCTCGCCGACGTGTTCGCTCGCTATGCCTCCGATCACCTGTTCAGCGAGATCGACGAGCTCAACGTGCGAGACGGCGCCGACCTCGTGGTGCGCGGGTACGACTTCGCGCCGACGTTCTCGATCTGGACCACGATCGAGGAGTGTCTCAACCCGCCGGTGATCTGGGAACGCGAACGCGGGTGGTACACGACGGCGCCGTTCTCCGAGCCCGAGGTCTTCGATTTCCCCGAGGGTATCGGCCCGGTCGAGTGCGTGAACGTGGAGCACGAGGAGGTGCTCCTGATGCCCCGTTGGATCGAGGCGAACCGGGTGACGTTCAAGTACGGCCTGGGCGACGAGTTCATCGACGTGTTGCGAACGCTCCACAAGCTGGGCCTCGACCGGACCGAGCCGGTGTCGGTGCGGGGCCACCAGGTCGCCCCGCGCGACGTGGTGGCGGCGTGTCTGCCCAACCCCGCCGACCTGACGACCGAGATCGAGGGAAGGACGTGCGCCGGACTGTGGGTGACGGGTCGCGACCGCGACGGCAACCCGTCGTCGCAGTACCTGTACCACGTGGCCGACAACGCCGAGACGGTCGGGCGCGACGGCGCACAGGCCGTGGTGTGGCAGACCGCGCTGTTCCCGGTCGTCGCGCTCGAGCTGATCGCCCACGGGGTGTGGTCCGGCGCCGGCGTCGTCGGCCCCGAGGCGTTCGACGCCGTGCCGTTCCTGGATCTGGTGGCAGGCGACTACGGGTCGCCCTGGGGGGTCCAGCCGGTCGCGTCGGCCTCCGAGGCGGGTCGATGATCCGCATCGGGGGTGGCCAGGGCTTCTATGGCGATGGCCACGCGCCCGTCGCGGACCTGTTGGCCGACGGGGTCGATTACCTCGTGTGCGAGGCGCTCGCCGAGCTGACGCTGGCCATCCTGCAAAAAGACCGTCAACGCGACGAGTCGCTCGGGTACGCCCGCGATCTGCCGCTGTACGTCGCCGAGGCGATCGGCCACATCCTCGACGGCCGAACCCGTCTCATCACCAATGCCGGGGGCATCAACCCGATCGCCGCCGGCCGCGCGGTGGTGGATGGGCTTCGGCGGCACGGCGTGACCGGCGTGCGGGTCGCGACCGTCGTGGGCGACGACCTTCGCCCTCATGCGGAACAGGTCGGCCTTCCCGACGACGTGCTGTTCGCCAACGCCTATCTCGGCGCCGCCCCGATCGTCGAGGCGCTGGCCGACGGGGCACACATCGTGATCACCGGCCGCGTCGCCGACGCCTCGCTGTTCCTCGCGCCGCTCATCCATGAGTTCGGCTGGGCCGCCGACGATTGGGACCGCCTCGCCGCCGGCGTGACAGGCGGGCATCTGCTCGAATGCTCGGGTCAGGTGGCCGGAGGAAACTATTCGGGCGCCTGGTGGGAGAACCCCGATCCGTTCCGGCCGGCGTTCCCGATCGGCGAGTTCGAAGCCGACGGCACGTTCGTCGTCACCAAGCCGGCCGGCACGGGCGGGATGGTGACCTTCGACACGGTCCGCGAGCAGTTGCTCTACGAGGTGCACGACCCGCGGGCCTACCTGAACCCGGACGTGAGCGTGGACCTGACCTCGGCGCGACTCGAGGATCTCGGTGCGGATCGTGTCCGGGTGAGTGGCATCACCGGCTCGGCGCCGCCCGTGACCTACAAGGCGTTGGTCTGCCGGCCGGCCGGTTGGGCGGCCGAGATCAAGGCCGTCTACGGGTGGCCCGACGCCGAGGCGAAGGCGCGCGCTGCGGTTCGCTTCCTGCGCCGACGCGCCGACGCGATCGGCATGTCGGTCGACGAGTGGTGCGAGGAGTACTTCGGGGTCAACGCATTCGGCGGCCCCACGGTTCCGGCGCCTCCGGACGGCTGGGAGCCTCCCGAGGTCATCGCTCGGCTTGCGTGGCGCTGTGCATCGGCCGACGAGGCGGCACGGCTGCCTCGGGAGATGGGCGTGCTCGGCTTGTCAGGTCCACCGATGGTCGCCGGGATCGGTCGGTCGCGCGACGGGCGACCGTCGCAGTTGCTGGGCCTGGAGGCTCGTGCGATCGAGCGAGACCTCGTCGACGCCGGCGTGCGTGTTGCGTCGACCGACGTCTAGCCGATCGGGCCGTCAGCCCGGCACGGGCGTGTAGACGCCGGAGACGAACCCCGTGCCGTCCCACGTCAGCGTCCAGACCGAGCCTTTCGCGCAGCCGCACGCACCCGGTACGCGCATGCCGCGCAGCTGCGCGCGGCGGACGAGCTCGGGCAGAAGGTCACCGTGCCCGCACAGCACGGCGTCCGACCCGTCGGCCGCGAGCTTCTCGACGAGGTCCCACGCGGGTTCGAGCGGTTCGCCTTCCAGGAGCCGGCGGTCGTGCGCAACCGACACACCGAGTGCGGCAGCGAGAGGGGTGACCGTCTCGACGCAGCGGGGTGCGGGGCTGGAGGCGACGGTCGTGATGGCCCGGGCACCGAGCAGCAGCGAGATGGCCTCGGCCTGGCGCAGCCCGTGCTCGTCGAGGTGGCGTTGAAGGTCGTCGGGGTTGCGGTTGTTGCGCCGACCGGCCGCGGCATGCCGCACGAGATAGATGGTCACGCCGCGGACTCTAGATCGCGCCCAGCGGCACCGACTCGCCGACGCATTCGACGCCGTACCTGCGGAGAAATTGGTCGGATCGTCACCGCGTATTCCGCCGAACGACACGCGTGAGCACCACTGTTCGTGCGACACGACACGGCCTCGGAGTTCGGTATGCACAGCGCGGGTTGGCGCGGGCGTTGGACGCGAGGATCGGATTCGAGATGACCGATCGCGATCGTTGGCCGGATCGGCCACGCCTCGTGCCCCGTCGGACCCTGCTCGGCGCAGGGGTCGGCATCGGCTCGCTCTGGGCGGCCGGATGTGTGCCGACGCCGACGTATCCGCCCCAGTCCGGGCAGCCGTTCGAGGGCGTGGGCACGTTCCCCGGCGGTATCGGCTCAGCCGATCCCACGCCGACATCGGTGCTCCTGTGGACCCGCGTCCACCCCGAGTTCGATCGCGGTGAGGGCATCGCGGTTCGCGTCGAGGTCGCGACCAGCCCGGCGTTTGCCGACAGCGACGTGGTCTTCGTTCGGGATGCTCGCGCCGTTGCCGAACGCGACTACTGCGTGACGGTCGATGCAACCGGGTTGCGGCCCGGCACGACCTCGTGGACGCCGACCGCGTGTACGTGCACGGCAGGGACGATCCCATCCAACGGGCGGTGACGCGGGAGCAGTTCCGCTCCAAGTACCGGCTCTACCGTTCCGATCCCAACCTCCAGGCGATGCACGCCTTGTACCCGGTGATGCACATCTTCGACAACCACGACGGGCTCTCGGCACCCGGCGACGACCAGGCGGACGGATCGATCGCAGCGTTCTTCGAGCACCTCCCCGTTCGCAGCGTGGACGGACGACGCATCTGGCGGTCGCTGCGGTGGGGCGACATCGCAGAGATCTTCCTCACCGACCAGCGCAGCTACCGCGATCCGACCCTCGACGAGTCCGGGCCGCTCGGCACGTCGACCGAGGAACGCCCCGAGATCCTCGATCCGTCCCGCTCGATGCTCGGACCCGAGCAGCGCGCCTGGTTGCTCGCCGGGCTCGCCGGCTCGACGGCTCGCTGGAAGGTGTGGGGGAGCCAACTCATGTTCTGGCCGTGGCGGACGCTACCGCGACTCCCCGGCCAGCAGCGAGGCGCTGGCGTGTACCTGAACCTGGCCCAGTGGGACGGGTACGCGGCCGAACGGCTCGCGATCCTCGACCACCTAGAGGCCCACGATGTCCGCGACACGGTCGTCTTCTCGGGTGATTCGCACGTCTTCTCAGCGGCCCAGGTCGCGCCCGACGTGGACGATCCCGGCTCGCGTCCACGGGTTGTCGAGTTGGGGACGGGCTCGATCACCTCGAACAACGCGGACGAGAACGGCTACCCCGGTGACGATGTGACGCGGCCGCTGTTCTCGGCGGCCAATCCGAACCACCTGCGATTCATCGAGACCGAGCGTCACGGCTATGTCCTCGCCGAGTTCGGCGCGTCGAGCGCGGAGTTCGAGTTTCGTTCGCCGCGGACCATTCACCGTGCGACCTCCGAGGTGGACACCCTCGCTCGTTTCACGGTCGCCGCGGGAACGCAGCGGCTGCGCCGGGTTCGGTAGGCGTCCTCCGCCGGGTGCCGAGCACTACTCGATGCCGTGGCACGCACAACAGCGAGTCCGCCGCCGGGCACGTGGACGTCGCAGATGCCCCACCGAATCCGTCGCCGCAGCGATCGCAGCGGCAACGGCGAGCCACGGGCGTGCCTTGTCGGCACGCGTGAGCCACGCAAGCACCCAGACCCAGATCGCGGCGATCCATCGAAACGGTACGATGCCCGCCGCGAGCCCCGTTCCGGTCGGATCGCTCGACGAGGCTGGGGTCGACTTCGACCCGGTATGGGCCGAACGAAAGGTTCTTCCTATGACCCCAGTCCGTTGTGTGCGATCGTGTCTCCACGTCGCGAGATGGTGTGCCGTTGCGGGGGCGTTGGCGCTCGGCGGATGCGCCGGCGACGAGAACGATTCGGCGGCGAATCCCACCACGACATCGGCCACATCGGAAGGCGCTGTCGATGGCGCGGGGTCGTCGACATCGGCGCCGGCGGGCGAATTCGACGAGCGACTGGTCTGCGATCTGTTGACGGGTGCTGCGGCTGCGGTCGGTGATGCCGCGAACTCGCCGGTCGGGATGGGTGCTCCGGCGGAGCCGCTGATCGACCCGGGGGAGATGCGGTGCGCGGCGACGATCGCGGGCACCCGCGTCGAGTTGGTTGTGGTCAGCCCTGCGGATGGTGGGCAGTTCGAGCTCGCGGCGGCATCGGGCATCGAAGGCGACCCGTTCACGCTCGACGACCTGGGTGACCAGGCAGCGTATGGTCGTTTCGGCAGGGACGACGGCACACTCGCGTGGGCGGCCGTGCAGGTGGCCGATGTGGTGTTCCGCGTCGATCGGCGCGGCCCGACCGATGCCGACGACGCGGTGGTGCCGCTCGCTCGGGCCGTCGCCGACGAACTGAAAGGTGCATGAGCATGCGAGTGCTGCTTCGAGACCTGTGTGGGGTGCGATCCGGCGACAAGGGCGACATCAGCGACCTCACCCTGTTCGCCGACGACGAGGCGACCTACGCGGTGGTGCGCGAGCAGGTCACCGCCGAGCGCGTCGCCGCGCACTTCGGTGCCCTCGTCGCCGGCCCGGTTGAGCGATTCGAGGCGGCGAACGTGCTCGCACTCAAGTTCGTGATGCACGCAGCGCTGGGTGGCGGCGGCCCCCGGTCGTTGCGCTCCGACAACCTGGGCAAGACGCTCGGCGGAGCGCTGCTGCGCCTCGATATCGATGTGCCGGAGTCGATGATCCTTGCGTCGGCGCGTGCCCGCCGCCGGGCCCCGCTGAACCTCGAGGGCCCGCCTCCGTCCGCCTGATCGCCCGTTCGTCGGCTCGCCTGATCGGGGTCGGGCGCTAGGGCACGCTGATGTTCGCCGGAGTCGATCCGGACGAAATCCGGCTGCCAGCGTCGACCGCGAAGACTTGGTAGCGGTGCGAACCGACCGAGGCGTTCGTGTCGACGTATTGGAGGGTGCCGCTCGCGGGGACGAGCCATTGGGTGGTCCAGTCGCGGACGACCCAGTAGGAGGCGACGCCGACGCCGCCGGGGTTGGGCAGGTCGGTGGCGGCGTTCCAGGTGACTTTCACCTGGTTACCGTTGACCAGCGCTGCGGCGACGCCGGGCGGCGGGTTCGGTGCCTCGTTGTCGACCACGCCTCCGACCGCGATGTTCACCGCCGTCGATCCGGTCGAGATGCGTCCGCCGGCGTCGACCGCGAAGACTTGGTAGCGGTGCGAACCGACCGAAGCGTTCGTATCGACGTATTGGAGCGTGCCGCTCGCGGGGACGAGCCATTGGGTGGTCCAGTCGCGGACGACCCAGTAGGAGGCGACGCCGACGCCGCCGGGGTTGGGCAGGTCGGTGGCGGCGTTCCAGGTGATTTTCACCTGGTTGCCGTTGACGAGTGCGGCGGCGACGCCCGGGGGTGGGTTGGGCGCCTGGTTGTCGGCGATGGTCGCGGTGACGGTGACGGTGACGCTCACGGCGGTGGAGAAGCGTCCGCTGCTGTCGCGTGCGGCGACGGTGAAGGTGTAGGTGCCGGCGGCGAGGTTGGCGACGGTGAAGGTGGTGGTGGAGGTCTCGCTGATGGTGGTGCCGTTGCGTTGGATGCGGTAGCCGGTGACGGGGAGTTGGCTGTTCGGCGCGGTCCACGCGAGGCGGGCGGACCCGCCGAGGTTGGTGCCGGTCACGTTGGTGGGCGCGGCGACGGGTTCGCACATGCGGCCGAACCCGCCGAGCCACGTGCCGTCGGCCTTCGACGAGTAGTACCCGCCGACGTAGTAGCAGCCGCGGGAATCGACGAAGAAGTTCCAGGTTTCGAGCGCGCTCGACTTCTTCAGCCCGATCTGGAAGTTTGACGTCGTCTTGAAGTCGGACGCGTTGATCACCTGCGCGCCGTAGAGCTTCCGGAACCCCGGGTCGTACGAGTTGTAGAAGGACGGAAGGTTCCACAGGGCGGTGCTGCCGTACTGGGGCTCCCAGCAGTGACAACCGATCATGATCTTCCCATCGGCCGTCTGCTCGGTCACCTGATACGCGCCGCCGGCGATGAGGCTGCAGCCGCTCAGCGAGAAGCTGGTGCAGTTCACATATCCCGTGCGCATCCAGCCCAGCCGACCATTTGTCGTGGCCGACAAGACCTGCACGCTGTGCTGCTCGCCCACCACGACCCAGGCGTTGTTGGCGTAGGTGATGCCAACCGTCTGGGGCTGGACGGTGGTGTTGTACTCGTAGGGCGTGAGGCCGGTGACGACGGTGCCGGTGCCGCGGGTGACGACGCCCATGTTGTAGGTGCCGGCGAGGCCTTCGATGCTGGAGAAGGAGCCGACGGCGCCGACGCGGTTGCGGATTGGGTCGATGGCGAGGTCCCAGACGCCGCCCATGAAGCGGGGGAGCCAGGTGTAGTCGAGTTGTCCGGTGACGTCGTCGACGCGTGCGGCGTTCCAGATCCATGGGTTGCCGGCGGAGCCGAGGACGCGGGAGAAGACGCCGCCGATGTAGAGGTTGTTGCCGTCGCGGGTGAGTTCGCGGACGACGGGGGTGGTGCCGTCGATCGATGCCGTGAAGGTGGGGTCGGTGGCGCCGGTGGTGGGGTTGAGTGCGACGAGTCCTTTGCGTGCGACGCCGTTGACGGTGGTGAATTCGCCGCCGACGAGGAGTTTGCCGGAGCGGGAGACCTGGAGGGCGAGGACGGGCTTGTCGAAGGTGGGTCGGAAGGTGGAGATCCAGTTGCCGGTGTCGCGGTCGAAGGCGGCGAGGAACGACTGGTTTTGGGTGGTTTGGCCGTATCCCTGTTGGACGCCGGTGAAGCCGCCGCCGACGTAGATGGTGTTGTTGATTTCGGCCATGTCCCAGACGAAGGAGTAGACGCCGCCGGTGTGGGGTGCGATGCCGACGACGCCCCATTGGTCGAGGGGGCGTGAGGCGAGTGCGTCGAGGTTGACGCCGGGGAGGTTGGAGGTGTCGACGGCGCCGGGGACGGGGTGGCCGCCGGGGACGGGTGCCCATCGTCCGTTGCCGGGGTTCGCCTGGGCGGGTGCGGCAGGTGCAGCAGGTGCGGCAGGTGCGGTAGGTGCGGCGGGTGCGGCTCCGGCGGGTGGGGGCGCGGTCGCCGACCATCCCCCGATCGGCGCCAACGCCGTCGCGGCGACCGCGACCCCAACGCCGATCGCGGCGAGTCGGACGTGCCACATGGCGGATCTGGCGGTGGTGGAGATCATTCGAAGCTCGCTTCGTCGGAGTGGAGCGGAGAGGATGCTCACGCTGGGTCGTTCAGGGGACGGTGATCGTCACCGGCGTGCTGCCGGCGGAGATGCGGTTGCCGCGGTCGACGGCGAACACCTGGTATCGGCGGGTCCCCTTGGATGCGTTCGTGTCGATGTACTGGCGGGTGCCGCTCGCTGGGACGAGCCATTGGGTGGTCCAGTCGCGGACGACCCAGTAGGAGGCGACGCCGACGCCGCCGGGGTTGGGCAGGTCGGTGGCGGCGTTCCAGGTGACCTTCACCTGCTTGCCGTTGACGAGTGCGGCGGCGACACCCGGCGGCGGGTTGGGCGCCTGGTTATCGGTGACGGTGACGGTGACGGTGACGCTCACGGCGGTGGAGAAGCGGCCGCTCTTGTCGCGTGCGGCGACGGTGAAGGTGTAGGTGCCGGCGGCGAGGTTGGCGACGGTGAAGGTGGTTGTGGAGGTCTCGCCGATGGTGGTGCCGTTGCGTTGGATGCGGTAGCCGGTGACGGGGAGTTGGCTGTTCGGCGCGGTCCACGCGAGGCGGGCGGACCCGCCGAGGTTGGTGCCGGTCACGTTGGTGGGCGCGGCGACGGGCTCGCACATGCGGCCGAACCCGCCGAGCCACGTGCCGTCGGCCTTCGACGTGTAGTAGCCGCCGATGTAGTAGCAGCCGCGGGAGTCGACGAAGACGTTCCAGGTTTCGAGCGCCGCCGACTTGCGCAGTCCGGGCACGAAGCGCGACGCCGTTCGGAAGTCGCTCGACCGAATCGCCTGGGCCCCGTACAGAAACTCGCGGGTGCCTTCGAAGGAGTTGTAGAACGTGCCGATGTTCCACAACGACGTGTTGCCGAGGTACGGCTGCCAGCAGTGACAGCCGATGATCAACTTGCCGTCGGCGAATCGCTCGACGACCTGGTACGCGCCGCCAGCGGTGGCGGGGCACGGAGTGACCTCCCAGGTGGGGCATGTGGGGAAGCCCGTGTTCATCCAGCCGAGTCGTGCGTTTGTGGTGGCCGACAGGACCTGCACGCTGTGCTGTTCGCCGGCGACGATCCAGGCGTTGTTGGCGTAGGTGATGCCGATCGTCTGATGCTGTTCGGTCACCTGGTTGTATTGGTAGGGGGTGAGGCCGGTGACGACGGTGCCGGTGCCGCGGGTGACGACGCCCATGTTGTAGGTGCCGGCGAGGCCTTCGATGCTGGAGAAGGAGCCGACGGCGCCGACGCGGTTGCGGATTGGGTCGATGGCGAGGTCCCAGACGCCGCCCATGAAGCGGGGAGCCAGGTGTAGTCGAGTTGTCCGGTGACGTCGTCGCGCGTGCGGCGTTCCAGATCCATGGGTTGCCGGCGGAGCCGAGGACGCGGGAGAAGACGCCGCCGATGTAGAGGTTGTTGCCGTCGCGGGTGAGTTCGCGGACGACGGGGTGGTGCCGTCGATCGATGCCGTGAAGGTGGGGTCGGTGGCGCCGGTGGTGGGGTTGAGTGCGACGAGTCCTTTGCGTGCGACGCCGTTGACGGTGGTGAATTCGCCGCCGACGAGGAGTTTGCCGGAGCGGGAGACCTGGAGGGCGAGGACGGGTTTGTTGAAGGTGGGTCGGAAGGTGGAGATCCAGTTGCCGGTGTCGCGGTCGAAGGCGGCGAGGAACGACTGGTTTTGGGTGGTTTGGCCGTATCCCTGTTGGACGCCGGTGAAGCCGCCGCCGACGTAGATGGTGTTGTTGATTTCGGCCATGTCCCAGACGAAGGAGTAGACGCCGCCGGTGTGGGGTGCGATGCCGACGACGCCCCATTGGTCGAGGGGGCGTGAGGCGAGTGCGTCGGAGGTTGACGCCGGGGAGGTTGGAGGTGTCGACGGCGCCGGGGACGGGGTGGCCGCCGGGGACGGGTGCCCATCGTCCGTTGCCGGGGTTCGCCTGGGCGGGTGCAGCAGGTGCAGCGGGCGCAGCGGGCGCAGCAGCGGCGGGTGGGGGCGCGGTCGCCGACCATCCCCCGATCGGCGCCAACGCCGTCAGCGTCGTGATCGCAGCAGCCAGCGCCGTGGCGCGCGCACCTCGCCGACGCGATTGAGAGAATGCCGAAGGCCTGCCGGAGCGCGCGGCGCTGCCGGACCTCGAATGTATTTCCGCCATGGACGGCGATGGTAGGGGATCGCTCCTGCCGTGAACAGTCTCCGGCGGGGATTCCTCACCGCCTCGTCTGCCAAGATGGCGAAATGGCGTCGCTCGGTGAGTTGTTGGCCACCCTCCATCCAGAACTGGTCGACGGCCGGTTCGTCTTCACCTCCGTTGCGTCCCTTGCCGAGGTGCTTGCAGCCGGTGTGGAGCCGGTCGTGACCGTGCGCGAACTCGAGGGTCTCACCGCGATCATGACGGTGGAGGAGGCCGCCCGGCTCGGCCTCGACTCGTCCTTCGAGGCGGCGATGATATCGCTGGGCGTGTCGAGCGAACTCGACGCCGTCGGACTCACGGCGGCCGTGTCGACCGCTCTCGCCGAGATCGGCATCGCTGCGAACGTGGTCGCAGGTTTGCACCACGATCACCTCTTCGTCCCGGCGGATCGCTCGGCGGCGGCGCTCGCGGCGCTCCGCTCATTGTCGACCGACGCCGGCTGAGGCCGAACGCGTGAGCGGGCCGCGCCGCCGCAGCGACATCCAGGGCCTTCGGGCGCTCGCCGTGCTCGTGGTGGTCGGCTATCACGCGGCGGCCTGGCCGAGCGGAGGGTTCGTCGGGGTCGACATCTTCTTCGTGATCTCGGGCTTCGTGATTGCGGGTGTGCTGTTGGCCGAGACCGACGACCGCCGCTCGATCAACGTCGGCGCATTTCTCGCGCGCCGGGTCCGGCGGCTGCTGCCTGCCCTTGCGGTGTGCATCACGGTGGTGCTCGGCGTGACAGCACTCGTCGGCGACACGGTCGAGTCGCAGCCATCCATCGCATCGACGGCGCTGGCCGCTGTCGGGCTGGGAGCCAACCTTCACCTGTATCGCCACAGCGGCTACTTCGATCCGGGGGAACCCGACCCGGCCCGGAACCCGCTGCACCACACGTGGTCGCTGTCGGTGGAGGAGCAGTTCTACCTGCTCGTGCCCACGGTCGCGGCGCTCCTCGTCGCGTGGTCCCGTCGTCGAAGCGGCGCGGCGCGGCGCGCGGCGCTCGGGCTGCTCGTCGTCGGTTCACTGGCCTCATTCGCTGCGGCCTGGCTCCTCGGTGCGAGCACGTCCGTGCCGGTGCTGCAGGCGCCGGGCCGGGCGGCGTTCTATGGCATGCCGACCCGGATCTGGGAGTTCGGGGCCGGGTTCGCCGCGGCCCTCCTGGTGCGGCGGGGAGGTCGGGCCCGACGGCGGGGTTCGACGGCGGTCGCCTCGGCGTCGCTTGTGGCGCTGATCGCGTCGATGTGGTGGATCGATCCGGCGCTCCCGTTCCCGGCGCCGTCGGGAGCGGTCCCCGTGCTCGCGACCGGCTTGCTGCTGGTCGCCGGGGAGGCCACCTGGGTCGGTCGGGCCCTGTCGTCGCCGGCGATGGTGTGGATCGGCGATCGGTCGTACGGCTGGTACCTCTGGCATTGGCCGGCGCTGGTGATGGGGCGCTGGCTGTGGCCCGACCGGTGGTGGGTCGCTGCGATCGGCGCCGGCGGCTCTCTCGCGGTCGCCGCGGCCAGCTATCGGTGGATCGAGCAGCCGATCCGGCGGGGTCGCACGATGGCGCCTCGTCGGCTCGCTGCGCTCTGTGTGGCGGGATTCGGCGCGCCGGCGGCGCTCGCGTTCGCCGTTTCGTTTGGGGCAAGCCACTGGTGGAGGGTCGACGAGCCCCTCGATTGGTACGCGTTTCCACGCGCCGGACTCGACCGGTGCATCATCATCAACCGAGACATGCCGAACGACCTGCCGACGGGACGATGCCGGTACCGCAACGGCGCCTCGTCGGCGTCGATGCGGGTCGACGAGCAGTCGGGTCGACCGGTGGTCGCCGTGCTCGGTGATCGACAAGTCGACGGCGTTGCCGAGGCGGTCATCGCCGCGGTCGGCGATCGCGCCGACGTGGTGGTGTGGGGTCGGTCGGGGTGCCCGTTCCTGGCCGCAGCGCCGCTCGGGTTCCCGCGGTGTACGCAGTGGCAGGGGCAGGCTGAGCACCTGATCGACCTGCTCGACCCCGTCGCGGTGGTGATCGCCAACGACACGCCGACCTACCTGGACCCAGCGGTGGGCGAGAACGTGATCGCCGTCCCGAACGATCGGCGGCCGAGCGATCCCCGTGCCGCCCTGGCGCTGTGGACCAGGGGGCTCGCATCGACCCTCGACCGGCTGGCGGCGAGACGCATCCCTGCGGTGGTCGTGCAGCCGCCGCCGGCCTGGGGGGCGGCCTTTCCGCGGGGCCGGTTGAGTCCGCTGCGCCCCCAGGCTGCCATGTCGGACGTCCGGCGTTCGGACGTCGTACGCGATCGCGGGCCGTGGGCCGCCGCCGAACGCTCCGTCGCTGCGCGCCACGGCGCATCCGTCGTGGATCCCGTCGACGTGCTCTGCGGCGCCGTGTGTTCGGCGACCAACGGCGGGCACTGGCTGTACTACGACGGGTTTCACCTCAACCGGTTCGGGGCCGAGGCGGTGGTCCCGGCGATCCTTGAGGCCCTCGTCGAGTCGAGTGGGCAATTCGCCGGTTCGACCGGACCCGACGATGTCGGCGGATAGCCTGAAGACGTGCGCGACGTGTCGACGTTCCGTCCTCCGCGGTCGACCTTCCTGATCCTGCCCGCGCTGCACGGGCTGTGCTGGGCCGCGGCGGTTGTCGTGACGGGGATTTCGACGTTCGAGGGTACGCCGCCATGGATCTTCGGTGGCCTGTTCTCCGGGCTGCTGCACGCCGCGCTGCAGTGGGCGACGACGGGCGTCACGGTGGCCGACGGCTGCATCACGACTCGCAACCTGTTCTGGGTGCGCCACATCGCCACGTCGGAGATCGAGGCGGTTCATCGCCTTCGCCGCGACCGATGGCGCGGGGTCTCGGTGGCGCTCGTGGACGGCACCGAGGTGGTGCTCGCTGCGCCGTCGGCCAACGCGATCGCGCTCAACCCTCATTTCGACGAGGACGTGCATCGGCTGTGCGCGACGATTGCGCTCAGTTCCGGCCCGCTCGGTCCCGCCGACGAGCACTGACGTCGATTCCCGGGGGCTGCACATCGGCGACGCGGCCGATACGGCGCGCCGCCGGGACGGTTCAGCGGAGCCGGCGGAGTCGATCGATCGCTGCCGGCAGCGCCGCGAGGAGCGCCTCGATGTCGCGCTCGGTCGTGCTCCAGCCCGCTGAGATGCGCAGCGAACGGTGGGCATCGACGCCCATGGCTGCCAGGACCGGCGACGGTTCGAGCGACTCCGAGGTGCACGAGTTGCCGGAGTGCACGGCGATGCCGGCTCGGTCGAGTTCGATGAGAACGGGCTGCGGTTCGATGCCCTCTATCGCCAGGCAGCGCAGGTGGGGGAGTCGCTCGTACGGATGCCCGAGCAGCGAGACCCCCTCGGTGGCGTCGACCCATGCCTCGACCGGGGCGAGCAGCGCCACACGTCGCCGCGCTTCTCCGTCGAGGGTGGCGGTGGCGGCCTCGATCGCCGCAGCGAACCCGGCGATGCCGATGACGTGCTCCATGCCCGCTCGCCGCGCGCGCTCCTGGTCGCCGCCGACGAGGAGCTCGTCGAGGCGAACACCGCGACGCACCACCAGTACGCCCGTGCCCGTTGGGCCGCCGAACTTGTGCCCGGAGATCGACATGAGGTCCAGTCCCGACGCCGCGAAGTCGACCGCGACCTGGCCGACCGCCTGGGCGGCGTCGCTGTGGATCCACACCCCGCGCTCGCGGCACATCGAGGCGGCCTGGGCGACGGGCTGCAGCGTGCCGACCTCGTGGTTGGCCCACTGGAGGTGAACCACCGCGGCCTCGCCGTCGATCGCCGCGGCGAGCGCGTCGAGGTCGAGTCGAGCCGTACGGTCGACCGGCACCGTCGCGGCGCCGAACCCCGATCCGGCCCGCACCGAGGCGTGTTCGACGGCCGAGAGCACCTGGCGGGTGCCGCGTCGTCGCACCCCGCGACACACGGTGGCGACCGCCTCGGTCGCTCCCGAGCAGAAGACCACCTCGCTCGGTCGGGCGCCGATCGCGGCAGCGACGCGCCCTCGAGCGTCCTCGATGAACGCCCGTGATTCCAGGGCCTCGGCGTACGAACGGCTCGGGTCGCCCAGCGCACCGGCGGTGCAGGCGTCGAGTACCTCGCGCATCGCGACCGCAGCTTCGGGCCGAAGCGGCGAGGTCGAGGCGTGGTCCAGGTAGGCCCGGTTCGACCGGGTCACGACTCGACGGAGGTGATGCAGCGAGCGTCGCCCATCGGCTTCGACGATTCCAGATCGACCAGTGTCTCGCCGCACAGTGCGCCCAGCATCCCGGCGACCATGCCCCGGTCGACCGCGCAGATGACGGGATGTTCGATGACGGCGTCGCCGAAGGGGCAGTGGTCGTTGACGATGCGCAGCCGATCGCCGTCGCGATCGGTGTGCGCGGAGAACCCGTGGGCCGACAGGGCGTCGGCGACGGCGGTGAGCGCGGCGCGGATCGAGCGGCGCCCGGTCTGCGGATCGCCCATTGCCTCGGCCATCGCCTGGCCGTACTCGACGCCGACGGCCTCGGCGAGGTGGGCCGCTCGTTCGGTGCCCAGCTCGGCGAGTGCCCGGCCGAGCAGCGTCACGATCACGTCGTCGTGGCGGGCCGGCACCTCGAAGGGCGTGCGTTCGGCCACGGCCCGGTAGCGCTTCGAGGGCCGACCTGCGCCCGACGAGCGGTCGGTCGCGATCTCGAGGTAGCCCCCGGCCGCGAGCTTGTCGAGGTGGTGCCGGGCGACGTTTGCGTGCAGATCGAAGTGTGCGGCGACCTCGCCGGCCGTGACGCCGGCGGGGCGCTGGTGCACCAGCACGTAGATGGCCCTGCGGGTCGGGTCGCCGAACGCGGACGTGATCGCGGAGACCGCGGAAGCGAAGTCCGTCTCGTTCAGTTGGGCCACGGCGGCGGTCGGAGGCACGCGGAATAGTGTAGGCGGGTACCCGGTTTGCCCTTCGGCGTGCCCTGCCCCCGACGGCAACGCCGCGGCCCCCTCCACCGTGCAGAAGGAACTATGGCCCTCACCGAAGCCGACGTCATCGAAGCTCTCCGGCCCGTCCATGACCCCGAACTCCATCGCTCGATCGTCGATCTCGGCATGGTGCGCGACGTGGTGGTCGACGGCGACCGGGTGTCGCTTCTGGTGGTGCTGACGATCCCCGGCTGCCCGCTGCGCAACGAGATCGAGCAGCGCGTGCGGTCGGCGCTCGCCGGGTATCAGGTTGCCGACGTCGATATCGCGTGGGGCTCGATGACCGATGAGGAACGCGCCGCGCTCCGTCAGGTGCTGCATGGCGATCCCGCTTCAAGCGCCGGGTCGCAGCCGGCCCACGGCCATGCCGAGGGCCGAGCCATCCCCTTCGCCGATCCGGCCTCGCGCACGCGGGTGCTGCTGATCGCGTCGGGCAAGGGCGGCGTGGGCAAGTCGTCGGTCACCACCAACCTGGCGGTCGCCCTCTCGCGGCGCGGCAAGCGCGTCGGGATAGTTGACGCCGACGTCTGGGGCTTCTCCATCCCGCGCATGCTCGGCGTCGACCGGTCGCCGGTGCTGCTCGACCAGATGATCGTGCCGCCCGAGGCCAACGGCGTGGCCTGCATCTCCATGGGCTTCTTCGCCGACGAGAGCCAGCCGGTCATCTGGCGGGGGCCCATGCTCCACAAGGCCCTCGAGCAGTTCCTCACCGACGTCTACTGGGACGAGCCCGACTACCTCGTGGTCGACCTGCCCCCGGGCACCGGCGACATCTCGATCTCCCTGGCGCAGTTCCTGCCACGCGCCGAGCTGTACGTGGTCACCACGCCGCAACCGGCGGCCCAGCGAGTCGCCCAGCGGGCCGCGTTCATGGCGCACAAGGTCCACCTCGAGGTGAAGGGCGTGATCGAGAACATGAGCTGGTTCACGGGCGACGACGGCACCCGCTACGAGCTGTTCGGTGCCGGTGGCGGCGCCGAGCTGGCCGAGCGGGTCGAGGTTCCTCTGCTCGGACAGATCCCGTTGGTCCCGGCGTTGCGCGACGGCGGCGACTCGGGGCATCCGATCGTGGTGAGCGATCCCGAGTCCGAGGCGGCGGTTGCCTTCGCCGCGATCGCCGAGCGGATCGACGTGGAACTGGCGCCGACCAAGCGGTTCAACCCGGAGTTGCGGGTGCTCTGAGTCGCTCCGGTTCGGGCCCACGACAGCGGCCACCTACGATGGTCGCTCTGTCGTTCGATCTCACAAGGAGCTGCCGTGGAAATCCGAATCGGCGTGACCCAGTCGCCCCGGGACATCGAGATCGAGGTCGACGATGGCACCGACCGCGAGGCGCTTCGCACGCAGGTCTCCGCAGCGCTCGCCGGCGAGGTCTCGGTGCTTTGGCTGACCGACCGCAAGGGCCGTGAGGTTGCGGTGGCCGCCGAGAAGATCGCGTTCGTGGAAATCGGGCACCCCGAACAGCAGCGTTCCATGGGCTTCGGGGCCTGAGCATCCCGAGATTCCGTGTCCCGCCCTGCGCTGCTCGATCGTCGGCTGCTGTTCGTCACGGGCAAGGGTGGCGTCGGCAAGACGGCGGTCGCCGCCTCGTTGGCGCTACTCGGTGCTCGCCTCGGCAAGCGAACGCTCGTCTGCGAGGTCGACGCGAAGGGTGACCTCGCAGAGTTCTTCGGCGCGGCCCCGCTCACGTTCGCACCCACCGAGGTGCAGCCCGACCTTTGGGCGATGGCGATGGACACCGAGGAGTCGCTCAAGGAGTACCTGCGCTTGCAGCTCAAGCTGCCGCTGGTGGCCCGGCTCGGTCCACTCGCCAAGACGTTCGACTTCGTCGCCACGGCCGCGCCGGGGGTCAAGGAGATCCTCACGGTTGGCAAGCTGGCGTATGAGGTGCGCGAGGAGAACTACGACCTGGTTGTGGTCGATGCCTCGGCCACCGGTCATGTGGTGGGGCAACTCGCGTCGCCTGTGGCGATGAGCGAGCTCGTCAGCGTGGGGGTCGTGCGCCAGCAGACGGAGTGGATGCTGAATCTGCTGACCGACCCGGCCACCACGGGAGTGGTGGTGGTCGCGACCCCGGAGGAGATGCCGGTCAACGAGACGCTCGATCTGATCGGGCGCCTCGACGACGAGACCGACATCGAGGTGGCGGCGGTCATCGCGAACCGGGTGCTCCCCGAGCTGTTCGGTCGCAACGAGGAGGCGGCGTTCGAGGTGCTGGCATCGCAGGCGGGGCGCGAGGCGCTCGCAGCGGCCACGTCACCCGCCGTCGGCAGCGTCGTCGACGGGGCCCAGCTCGCCGTCGACCTCCGGCGGCGCGGCGCCGCGCACCTGGCGCGGCTCCGGCGTGAGCTCAGCGCCGAGATCCCGCTCGTGATCGTCCCGTACCTGTTCACCAAGTCGCTCGGCATGCGCGACGCACCACATGGCCGATCGCCTCGGCGAGGAGTTGCTGTGAGCCGCCGACCCGGCACCTCGCCGACCGTCGAGCAGCTCGCCGCGGCGAAGGACGTGATCCTGTCCACGGGTTCCGGCGGTGTCGGCAAGACCACCACGGCAGCGGCGGTCGCGGCGCAGGCCGCCGTGCAGCTCGGCGGCAAGGTGCTGGTGCTCACCGTCGATCCGGCTCGGCGCTTGGCGAACGCCCTCGGCTTGCAGCGGTTCGGCAACACCGCAACGCGGGTGCCGTCGGCCGCCTTTCGCGAGGCCGGGGTCGAGCCCCGCGGCGAGCTGTGGGCCGCCATGCTCGACACCAAGCAGAGCTGGGACGACCTGATCGCGCGGCACGCTCCGGACCCGCAGACCCGCGACGACATCCTGGCGAACCCGCTCTACCAGAACATCACCGGCAAGTTCGTGCAGAGCCACGACTACGTCGCGATGGAACGGCTGTACGAGCTCCATACGTCGGGGAGCTACGACCTGATCGTCGTCGACACGCCGCCGACCCGGAACGCCGTCGACTTCCTGGACGCGCCCGACCGCATGGCCGACTTTTTTTCGTCGCGGCTGTTGCGCTGGTTGGTCGCCCCGTGTCGGTCGCGGGTCGTGGGGCTGGCGTCAAAGCCGTTCTACTCGGTGGCGGATCGCATTTTGGGGACGAAGTTCCTGCAAGACATCTCCGAGTTCTTCATCCTGTTCCAGTCGATGTATGACGGGTTCGTGGAGCGCGCTCGCTCGGTCCAGCGGCTGATCGAGAGCCCGTCCACGAGCTTCATGGTGGTGTCCACCCTGGAAGCCGCGCCGGCTCGCGAGGCCGAGTACTTCCTGCGGTTGCTCGAGGAGCGACGGCTCAACATCGGTGCGTTGGTGCTCAACAAGGCGCTGCCGGAGTACCTGCTCAGCCGCGATGCGGCCGCGGCGGCGCGCCGGCTGGTCGGCGACGCCGACGACGTGGCCGAGCACCTTGCCGGATTGGGCGCCGACCCGGCCGTGCTGCCCGGGGTCCTGCGCGAGGTCGGGGGCGCGTTCACGAACTATCGGCTGATCGCGTCCCGCGAGGCGGAACAGCGCGCCGAACTCTCGGACCATCCGGGAACGGTGGTGACGGTGCCGTACTTCACCGACGACATCTGCGACGTCGCGGGTCTGTTGCGGCTCGGGGATGCGATCTGGCGGTGAGCGCCGAGACCGATCAGCATTTGCGCCGACTCGTTGCGTCGTGGCGGATGCTCGCCGACCTGTGCTTCAGCGATCTCGTGCTGTATCGACCGATAGGCGATCGTCGCCTGGTGATGGTCAATCACATCCGACCGACGACGGCTCCGACGATTTACCACACCGACCTGGTCGGCCAGGTCCGCACGTTCGAGCAGCGTCCACTGGTGGCCGAGGCGCTGCGCAGCGGCCGCGCCACCGCGGGCGAGATCGACTCGGCGTGGCTCGCGGAGCGCATCCGGGTCGCGGCCATCCCCGTGCGCCACCGCGACGACGTTGTCGCGGTGCTCGCCCGCGAGTACGTGTCGGGTTCACGGCCGCATCCGGGTGAGCTGGAGCGTACGTACCTGTCGGTCTTCGATCGGTTCGCCGCGATGATCGAGAGCGGCACGTTCCCGTACGTGCACGAGGTTCGCCGGCTGACGACGATGCCGACGGTGGGCGACGGCGTCATCGTGACCGATGCGCGAGGCGCGGTCGTGTACGCGTCGCCGAACGCGACGTCCGCGATGCTGCGGCTCGGTGCCGACGCCAACCTGTTGGGGCGTGCGCTCGACGCGGCGGGCCTCGGCAGCGACGTGCTGAGCAGGGCCCTCGCCGACGGGGCACCGGGGGTGGGCGATGTCGAGGGTGTCGACGGTGTGGCGCTGTCGTTACGGGCGATGCCGCTGGCGGGACCCGAGGGGATCGACGGCGCCGTGCTGCTGGTGCGCGACGTGTCGGACCTGCGCGAGCGCGATCGGCTGTTGGTGTCGAAGGACGCGACGATCCGCGAGATCCACCACCGGGTGAAGAACAACCTGCAGACGATCTCCTCGCTGCTCCGCCTCCAGGGGCGAAGGTTGCGCGAACCCAGCGCGATCGCCGCGATCGAGGAGTCGGTTCGCCGCATCCGATCGATCGCGCTGGTGCACGAGACGCTGTCGCGCGAGGTCGGCGACGATGTTCCGTTCCGCGATGTGATCCGTCCGCTCGTGCGAATGGTCGAGGAGGGCCTCGTCTCGCCCGATCGGCCCGTCCGGTTCCGCATCGACGGCGACGTCGGCGTGGTGCCCTCGGCCATCGCGACGCCGTTGGCGCTGGTCGTGACCGAGTTGTTGCAGAACGTCGTGGAACACGCCTACCCGGAGTCGGTCGCGCTCGCGGATCAGGGGGCCGAGGTCGTCGTGGCGCTCCGTCGTGACGACCACGGCGTGTGCATCACGATGGTCGATAACGGCGTCGGCGTTCCCGACGCGCTCGAGGTCGGATCGCCGTCGTCGCTGGGCCTGACCATCGTCGACACGCTCGTTACCACCGAATTGCGTGGCACGATCGAGATCGGGCGCGGAAGCGCCCCGCTACCACGACCAGGAACCCGTATCGAGGTTCGCGTGCCGACCGGCGGACCAGCCGACTGGTGAGGGAGCGGGACGTTCGGTTCGCTCGAGGTGCGGCGGCGCCGGTCAGGCGCTGCGGCGCTGCGCGGCGAGCCACGCACGGCGGAGCTTGCGGCGCTCCTCCTCGGAGGTGCCACCCCACACGCCCGAGTCCTGGTTCGTCATCATCGCGAACTCGAGGCACGGCGTCTTGGCGTCACAGGTCCCGCAGACAGCCTTGGCGTTGTCGATCTGTTCGATCGCCGGACCGGTGGTGCCGACCGGGAAGAACAGGTCCGGATCGGTGTCCTGACAGGCGGCGGTTGCCCGCCAGTCGTCGTTTGCAAGGGTCAATGGGCGGCTCAGGGTCAGGGCCACGATTCCTCCGATGGTGCAGGCAAGGGTCGAGGGATGCAACGATCAGGGTTCGCGATCCACGCTTGCGAGACGGCAGCCCGCGAGGCTTGTGAATTTCGGAACAAGGTGAAGGTAGCCCCCGGTTACCGGCGTGTAAAGGAAAAGTTCAGAGGATTCGACATGACCTTGATCATCGGCCATCGCGGCGCGTCCGCCGACTTCCCGGAGAACACGATCGCGGCCTTCCGCGGCGCCTCCGACCAGGGCGCGGATGGGGTCGAACTCGACGTCCGCCAGACGTGCGACGGAGCGCTCGTGGTGCACCACGAGCCGGTTCTCGGTGACGGCCGAGCGATCTGGCACACCCGCAGCGCCGACCTTCCGGACTCGGTCGCCCACCTGAGCGACGCGCTCGACGCATGTGCCGCTATGACGGTCAACGTCGAGATCAAGAACTCGCCCGACGAGGCCGGATTCGACCCGACGGGCGACCTGGCCCGACGGACCGTCGAGGCGATCGCCGCCGCGGGGCGCGCCGCTGAGGTGCTGGTGTCGTGTTTCGACCTGGCCACCATCGGTGAGGTCCGGCGATGCGAGCCGATGCTCGATACCGGCTACCTGGTGGTGAGCCCCGCCCAGCCCATCGATGCCATTGCCGCTGCGGTGGACGAGGGACACCGAGCGATCCATCCGTGGCATCCGACGGTCGACCGCGACGTGGTCGAGCGGGCCCACGCCGTTGGCATCGAGGTGAATGTCTGGACCGTCGACGACCCCGAACGCATCCGAGAGCTGGCGTCGTGGGGCGTCGACGCGATCATCACCAACCGCCCGGCGGCCGCCCGGCTCGCCTTGAGCTGAGGGAACGCGCGGCTACGGCTCGAAGGTGGCGATCGCGCCGAAGGCGGCGCGACGTCGGACCCGGGTGAGCGCACCGATCACCGGCCGCCCGAGCGACATGCACAGCACGACGGTGGTCGCAGCGCGGACCACATCCCATCCCAGCGACGTGGCGAGGTGGAAGCCCCAGAACCTGCGCAGATTCGCGACCACGGCGTCCCCGGGCACGAACGACACAGCGGTGCCGTCGCCGGCCACGAACGGCCAGAACCACAAGTTCAGCAGCGCCCCGTAGGCGAGCGACGCGACCGCCCCGTAGGCGGCGAGTAGCACCGGTTCGGCCCGGCCCGTCGCCTTGGGGAGCAGTCCGGCGCCCGCCCCGATCCAGGCGGCGCCGAGCATCTGGAACGGGAGCCACGGGCCGAGCCCTCCCGTGAGGATGGCCGAAGCGAAGATCGTGATCGCCCCGAGGAGATAGCCGAAGGCCACGCCGAACACGCGGGCCGCCGGGAGCAACAGGAAGAAGACCATCTCGGTTCCGGCGATGCCGCCGGTCGGCAGTCGCAGCGCCGAACCGGCGGCGGCCAGCACGCCGAGCGCGGCGACACCCTTGGCATCGAGGGCGCCTCGGCCCACCTCGGCGGCCGCTGTCGCGAGCAACAGCGGGGTGAGGATCGCGAGCAGCCACGGGGCGTCGCCGAGGTGCGCGGCGTCGATGGTCCCCGACGGGCGGCTCCACAGCGGCCAGAGGAAGGCGCCCAGCCCCAGCAGCGACCCGGCGATCACGAGCGCCGCGCCCCGGCGGGTGTGGCGTGTCGGCGCGGAGGGCGCGGAGGGCGTCGCGGTCGGCCGCATCAGCCGACCTCGTGGAGAGCGGCTGCGACGTCCTCCACGGTCAGGAGCTCGAGCGGGGCGAGGATGCGTGCGACCTGCGGCGCGAGCGTCGGGGAGTGGCACAGCACCGAGCGTGCGTCGCCGTCCGTAATCACGTCGCCGTCCGCGAGCACGATCACGCGGTCCACGAGCGCCGCTGCGAGCTCCACATCGTGCGTGGCCAGCACCACGGCGGCGCCGTCGTCGGCGAGGTGCCCGAGTGCCGCTGCGAGTCGCTCCTTGGCGTGGGGGTCGAGGCCCCGGGTCGGCTCGTCGAGCAGCACCAGGGGCGGGCGATGCGCGAGCACCACAGCGAGCGCGAGGAGGAGCCGCTGGCCCTCGGAGAGGTCACGCGGGTGACGGTCGGCGGGCAGGTCGGGGGCGAGTTCGCGCAGCACCTCGGCGGTGGTGCCGGACGCGAGCCCGCCCTCGCGGTCGGCCAGCGCGCACTCGGTGTCGACCCGGTCGGCGTAGAGCAGCAGGCCCGGGTCCTGCGGGACCAGGCCGACGCGAGCGATGAGCTCGCGTCCGCTCAGGCGGCGCGGGTCCGCTCCGCCGACGGTCACCGACCCGGTGCGCGCCTCGATCGCCCCGGCGAGCAGGTGGAGCAGCGTCGACTTCCCCGCTCCGTTGCGCCCCATCACCGCGGCGATCTGGCCCGAGGCGATGTCGATGTCGACGCCGTCGAGCGCCGTCACCCCGCCGTATCGAAACGTCACCCGGCGCAGCGATGCCACGGCGCTGCCGGCAGCGCGGTGCGTGGGAACGGCGGCGGCAGCGAGCCGCGTTCGCAGGTCGGCCGCCGATCGTCGCGCGTCGCGCACCGACAGGGGCAGCGGATCCCAGCCGAGCGCGCGCCCGAGTCGCACGACGGGCGGGCCGATCGTGGCGGTGCGAAACACCTCGGCGGGCGGTCCGGTCTCGATGCGGCCGGAACGGTCGAGGAGCACCACCCGGTCGACCAGGTGCACGATCCGCTCCAGGCGATGCTCGGCGACCACGATGGTCATGGCCACGTCGTGGACCAGGCGCGCGAGGCTCGACAGCACGTCCTCGGCGGCGACCGGGTCGAGGGCCGATGTCGGTTCGTCCAGCACCAGCAGGCGCGGCGCCGCGGTGAGCACCGCAGCGATCGCAACCCGCTGCTGCTGACCCCCCGACAGTGTCGCAAGGGGCCGGTCGCGCAGCTCCGCGATGCCGAGGAGGTCGAGGGTCTCCTCGACGCGTCGACGCATTACGTCGGGCGCAATCCCGAGGTTCTCCATGGTGTAGGCAAGTTCGTCCTCGACGATGTCGGCGACGAACGTGGCGGCCGGGTTCTGGCCGACATAGCCGATCGCGTCGGCCAGGTCGCGAGGCCGATGCGTCGCGGTGTCGCGTCCGGCAACGACGACCCGCCCGGCGAGCGTGCCGCCCGTGAAGTGGGGGACGAGTCCGCACGCGGCGCGCAGCAGGGTCGACTTGCCCGAACCGGTCTCGCCGGCGACGAGCACGAACTCGCCCTCGTCGACGAGCAGATCGACCTGCGACAACGCAGGCCGGTCGCTGCCCTCGTAGGCGACGCTCACGCCTCGGAACTCGAGCGGCGCGGTCATGTCCGCGCCGCCACGTCGGCCTCGACCGCCACTGGGCTGGCGACCACGGCGGGCAGGTAGAGCCCGAGCAGGGTCACGAGCCATCCCCACGGCACCGCCGGAACCCCGAGCGGTCGCACCGGTGGTGCCGTCGCGAGGGGAGCCCAGGCGGCGGTCGCAACCGTGCCAACGATCGCTGCGGCCGCGCCGAGCGCGATGACCGAGGCGCGCCGGTCCCACCGCTCGGGCCGGTACCGGCTCCGGCGGGTGTGGGTCGACCCGGCCCGCAGCGCGGTCGCGAACGAGACGGCGCTCGCGGCGGTCGCCACAAGCGCGATCCAACGGGGTGGACCCGGTACCGCGGCGCCGTACACGGCAATGGACGCGGCGACGATGCCGAGCGCCATCGCAGCGTGGGTCCGGCGCCGGCGCGACTCGTCGGTGTCGGTCCGGCCGAATCCGCGCACGTCCATCGAGGCCGCCAGTTCGACCGAGCGGTCGAGTGCGCCCTCGAGCATCGGGAGCGCGAGGTGGCGAAGCGCGCGCGGGCCCCGAGTCGGGCGACCGCGCAAACGCCGAGCCGTGCGGATCCGATCGAGTGCCACCACCGCGTTCGGCGCGCTCGACACGGCGACGGTTGCCGCGACCCCCAACTCGTAGAGCGGCGCGGGGACCAGGCGCAGCAGTCGGTACGGGCTGCAGAGCGCGTTGACCGCGCCGAGCGCCACCAGCGCGACCCCGAGTTGGGCGCCCTGCGCCAACGCGTCGACCAGGACCTCCACCGAGACGGGCCCGCCGACCGAGATGCCGGCGGCCCAGCCCGGCAGGGTTGCCGACGGGAGCCGAACGAGCACGTGACCGCCCGGTTTGCTGCCGAGCAGCACACCGAGCGCGACCCGGATCGCGACGATGCCGAGGCCGAAGCGCAGAAAGACCGTCGCGGCGCGGGCCGTGGGGGAGTCGACCGCACACGTTGCCAGTACCAGCGCAATCGCAGCGGCCGTCGCCGCGAGCGCCACGAGGTTCGTGCTGGACAGCGCGACGAATGCGATCGCCACCGCCCATCCCCACCAGGCGAGCGCATGGACGGAACGGGTGCGTCCGGTGGTCGGCGGCGGGCTCACCGGTGGAGTCGCCGCCGACGGGCCTGAATGGACGCCAGCACGACCGCGGCGACGGCCACCGCTGCCGCGACGGCCGCACCGCCGCTGCCGCTGCCGTCGCGATCGTTCGGCTGCGAGGCGGTTGACCCAGGGGCACCCGATCCGCTCGGTCCGCCAGGTCCCTTCGCGGAGCGGCCGGCCCTGCGGTCGGACGACGCCGTCGCCGCTCCTGCGGCGCTGACCGCGGACCCCGTGGCCCCGGTCGCGCCGGAAGCCCCGGCCGGAGCGCTTGGCGAGCCGGTCGCGCCGTCGGCGGGTGACTGCGGAGCGCCCGTCGCCGGGTCGATGCCGGTGGGACCGCCGCCGGGGTCGGGCACCGCCGGGGCCGGAGCCCCGGCGCCCGCCGATGCGGGATCGCCGCTCCGCTGGGTCGCGGATCCACCAGAGGACGGTGCCGGCGCCGCGGTGGTCGGCGCGGTCGTCGGCTGCTGTGCCGGTGGGGCGCAGGGAGCGGCGGCGTCGGGTGGCGCGATCCTCGGAGCGAGGTCGGTGCTCGTCCCGCGTCCGGTGACGAAACGCCATCCCTCCACGTCGCCGTCGTGCACCCGGTGGGTGTCGGGCCCGGCGGTTGCGTAGCGCCAGGCGCCTTCGGGACGCGCCCACCAGTACGACCAGTAGCGGTAGGCGGTGCCGACATCGTCGGTGCAGCCCTCCGCCGGAAAGCCGCCGATGCCGCACAACAGCCCGGAGGATTCCGACCGCGGGCCCGGGAGTCCGGTCGCTCGGGCGTGGGCCTCCAGCACGTCCCAGCCCGTCGAGCCGGACGGGACCGACACGCAGGAGACGCCGGGCGCGGGCGCGCCGGCGAGGTCGCCGTTGTCGACGACCAACGCCACGCGAACCTGGCCCGCTCGAGCGGGGCCGCACGCGGACGCGCCCGCCGCGGCGGCCCGCTCCGCAGGCAGGCCCAGCAGCGCTCCGACGAGAGCCAATCCCGCCAGGCCGGCGGCGCGCCGGCTCATCCGGCGTAGTTCGCCCGCGACGACGAGGCCGTGGCGCTCGCTGCTCTCGTCGCCGTCGTGCCCTTGACCGCCGCGGTCGTCGTTGTCGTGGTCGCCGCGGTCGTGGTGGTCGTTGTCGTGGTCGTCGCCGTCGTGGTGACGGTGGTCGAGGTGGCCGGCGTCGTGGTCGTGGTCGTCGGTGCACACGGATCGACGGTCGACAACGGTGCCGACCGCACGGTCACCGGCAGGGCAGAGCCGGCGAGTACGAGCACCGCCTAGCCGGCGCTCATGGGACTCGGATCGAAGCTGCCGGGGAACCAGAACGCCCCTCGGTCGCCGTCGCCGGCATCGCAGCCGAGCTGGAACGACAGCAGTCGCGCCGCCGGGGTGACCGCGGCGCCACCGGCGCCCGTGGTGTCGGGGTTCTGGCCGAGCGCCAGCAGCGCGCTGATCGCCAGCGCGGTCGAGTTCGGGTCGTCCTGCGCGTCGGGCGCGGCGACGAACGACCATCCACCGGTCGTCGAGCGGGTCTGGGCGAACCACGCCGTGACGTCGTGATCGGGCTCAGCGCCCTGAGCCGAGAGCCCCATCGCCGCGACGGCGGTCGTGTTGGAATCGGCGCCGATGAACGTGTCCCAGTCGAAGGGCGGGCAGTCCACGGTTGCCGCGTCGCGGTATGGCATCCAGCTTCCGTCGGCGCACTGCCGGTCGATCAGCCAGCCCGCGGCGAGCGGGTCGGCGATGTCGGCTGCGGCGAGCGCTGCGAGCGCGAGTCCCTGGGTGTACGCCGAGCTGTAGGGATCGGGGTCGCCGTAGAGCCCTGCGTCGGCGCCGACCTCGGTGCGCGTGGCCTGGAGGCGCGCGATCAGGTCGTTCGCCGCGGCCGTACCGCCGAAGTGGCGGGCGTCGCCGCCGCCGGCCACGACGGCGAGGATGAGCTGTGCCAGGGCGCCGGGTCGATCCGCGCCACCGGACTGGGCGACGTCGTCGATGTGTGTGGCGAGCCAGCCGAGTGCGTCGTCGGCCAGATCGGCGTGGGTGCCGGTCGCGGCGAAGGCGAGCACGGCGTTGACCGTCGCGCTGGGATCGGCGGTGTGGTTGGAGCGCATCACGGCGCCGTCGGGCCCGATGGTGCCGGCGATCCATGCGGTGGCGCCGACGGCACCCACGGGTGCCGTGTCGGTGAGGGGGGTTGGGTCCGCCGCGCCGGCGGGGCCGGACGTGAGGACGGGGGTAAAGGTTGCGATCATCACGAGGGAGATCGCGACTCGCCTGAGGACCATGTCGGTACCTTTCGGTCGAGCCGCAGAAGACGGAGGGTGCGACATCGGGGGTCCGACGAGCTCCGGGAACCGCATTCCACGACGGTTGTTATGAGGTGGGAGCGAAGGGTGGTGGTGATCCGGCTCGTGCTCGGCCGCCTGGCTGGCGGATGCACCCACGGTTGCGGGACAGCGTCGGATTCCAACCGACTTCCCCACGTGACCTTCACGGCCACGCAATCACACGGTGGGGTCGACGGTCAACCGAACGACGCGGTGGCGGGGAGCACGAGCCGGATCGCGTCGGGGTGATGCTGGAAGTCGAACGTCGTGCCGTCGCCGAGATCGTCGCCGTCCACCTGGAATGGCACGGTATCGAAGGCCTCGATCCGCAGGCTCGACACATCCGCTCGGTAGTCGACGATCGCACTTCGCTGCGTGGCGTCCGAGGACCGCAGGGTGTCGAACATCAGCCGGAGGAACGGCGCGGTATCCATGCGGGTGATCGTGACGACGGCGAACGGTCGGTCGAGCGATGCATGGGGCGACAGGTCGAAGGGGCGCGATCCCACGTAGGTGTACGGGTTGGTGTTGAGCACGACGGTGAAGTAGCCGTTCTCCACGGTCTCCTCGCCGTACCGCACCCGAAAGTGCGGGCGCGTGCGGTCGTAGAGCCGGAACCAGGTGCGGATGCCCGACCAGATGAACAGCGGATGGCTCGCGTACCTCTTGAGTTCGCCGTGTCGCTCGACCTGGCGCACCAGGCGGGCGTCCCATCCGACCCCGGTGTGAAAGAGGAAGTACCGGCCGTTCACCGAGCCCAGCCCGACCGGGCGGATCGTTCCCGCCGCCATTGCCTCGAGATTGACGATGGCGGCCTCGACCGGGTCGTCGCTGAGCCCGAGCGTGCGCGCGAACACGTTCGTCGAGCCGCCGGGCAGGGCGGCGAGGGCACAATCGCTCCCGACGAGCCCGTTGGCGACCTCGTTCAGCGTGCCGTCGCCCCCGAGCACCATGACCACGTCGACGCCCCTCCCCGCAGCGTCGAGGGCGAGGTGAGTGGCATGGCCTCGGCGGCTCGTCTCGACCATGTCCACGTCGTGATCGGCGCGGATGAGACGGTGGATCACGACCTGCCGACGGGCGGTCACGGAGGACGCCGCGGCGTTGACGACCAGCAGGACGCGCATCCCGGGACGTTACGCCACGACCGGTTTGTTACCGGCGGGTAGGTATTGGCAGACTTGAACGCCATGAACGTCGTTGTCTGTGTCAAGCAGATCCCGGACCCGGCCGACCCGGGTGCGCTGGATCCAGAGTCCAAGACCCTCAAGCGAGACGGCAAGCTGATTCTCGACGAGTCCGACAGCTACGGCGTCGAGATGGCGTTGCAGCTCGCCGGTGATTCGGGCGAGGTCACCCTCGTCTCGATGGCGCCGAACGGCGAGGTGTCCGGTCTGCGCACCGCCCTCGCCATGGGCGCCGCCAAGGCCGTCCTCGTGAGCGACGACGCCCTGAAGGGTTCCGACGCCCTCACCACCGCCAAGGTTCTGGCCAAGGCGATCGAGCGTGCCGGGTCCTACGACCTGATCCTCGCTGCGACCGAGTCGTCCGACGGCTACACCGGCACGGTGCCGGAGCAGATCGCCGAGGTTCTCGGGCTTCCTTCGGTGACCTTCGCCAAGGCCGTGACGATCGACGGCACGACCGTCAAGGTCGACCGCCAGACCGAGGCCGGGTACGACGAGGTCACGTGCCCGCTGCCGGCGCTGGTCTCGGTGACCGCCGGCGTCGTGGAGCCTCGCTACCCGTCCTTCAAGGGCATCATGGCCGCCAAGTCGAAGCCGGTCGATCAGGTCACGGTCGCCGACCTCGGGCTCGATGCCGCCAACGTGGGCTGGGCCGGTGCCGGCCAGGAGATCATCGAGGTCGCCCAGGCCGAGGCCCGCCAGGCCGGCGAAGTCATCGAGGACGACGGCGAAGCGTTCAACCGCGTCGTCGGGTTCTTGTCCGATCTGAAGATCATCTGAGGAGTCAGCCATGGGAGTTTCCAAGATCTGGGTCCTCGCGGAGGCCACCGGCGGCAACGTCGCCACCATCACCCTCGAGCTGCTCGCCAAGGCGCGTGAGCTCGCCGACACCGTCGAGTGCGTGTACGGCGGCGACGCTTCCGGCATCGCTGCGACGCTTGGCGCCCACGGTGCGTCAAAGGTGTACGCAACCGGCGACCTCGGCGGTTCGCTCGCCGGCGTGTCGCTCGCCACGGCGCTCGCGGCGGCCATCGGCGGCGGCAACGCCCCCGACGCCATCTTCCTCGGCACCACCCAGGACGGCCGCGATGTGGCGGGCCGCCTGTCGGTGAAGCTCGATGCCCCGGTCATCACCAACGTGGTCGACCTGGTCGAGCGCGACGGCGCCCTCGTAGGCGTCGAGCCGATCTTCGGCGGCACGCAGAACGTGCTCACCAAGTTCACGAGCGCGAAGCCGGCCATCTTCCTGATCCGGCCGAAGTCGTTCGCCGCGGAGGAGTCGGGCGGAGCCGCTGCTGCGGTCGAGGCGCTGGCAGTCGGCGACACCGGCGCCGCGGGCGCGGCGAAGATCGTCAATCGCCACGTCGAAGAGAAGTCCGGCCCGCAACTCGACGAGGCAGCCGTCGTGGTTGCCGGCGGTCGCGGCCTGGGCGACTCGGCGAACTACCAGCTCATCGAGGACCTGGCGAAGGCTCTCGGCGGTGCGCCGGGCGCCTCGCGCGCCATCGTCGACGCCGGTTGGGTGCCCTACTCGTACCAGGTGGGCCAGACCGGCAAGGTCGTGAAGCCGAACGTGTACATCGCCGCCGGCATCTCGGGTGCCACCCAGCACCTCGTCGGCATGAAGGGCTCGAAGCACATCATCGCCGTCAACAAGGATCCCGAGGCGCCGATCTTCTCGGTCGCCGACCTGGGCATCGTCGGCGACGTGCACAAGGTGTTGCCGAAGCTGCTCGAGGCGCTTCAGTCACGCTGATCGCTTCAGTCACGCTGAGTTGTCGCGCGTTCACTACGATGGCCCCCACCGGACGGTGGGGGCCATCGTCGCACTTCGGGGAAGCGTGCGTCGCGGCCGCCACCGTTCGGTGGCTCAGCCGAGCAGATTCACGAGTTTGACGTCGATACGGCGGTTCGCCTGCCGCCCGGCCTCCGTCGAGTTGTCGCCCACCGGGTTCGAATCGCCGGCGCCGATCGCGTCGAAGCGGGAGGCATCGTGCCCGCCGGTCGCGACCATGTAGGTGACGACGGCCTGCGCTCGGGTCCGCGAGAGCTCGACGTTCTTCGTCGGGTCCCCCTCGTTGTCGGTGTACCCGGTGACCACCATCCGGGCCGCCGGATTGAGGTTGAGCGCCGCGATGCCGAGGTTGAGGACCGACGAGTACGCCGGGTTGATCTCGGCGGATCCGCTGTCGAAGAGGAACGGCTCGTCCACGTAGACCGTGCCGTCGTTCGACCCCGGCACCGAGGGGTCGATGCGGTAGTTGTCGACCACGTTGTCGGCGCCGAGCACCGCTGCGGCCTTCGCGATGTAGGCGTCGGCGACGGCCTGGCTCGGCACGGTGCCCTCCATGTACAGCTTGCCGCCGCGATAGACGGCCCGGTGCGCCGGAGCGACCTGGCCCGCCGGGGTGTTGGTGGGGACGCTGCTCGACGGGGTGGCCGGCGCCGCGGCCGGCAGTGTTTCCGCGGCGGTGCTCGGCGCTGAGCCCGAGCCGGGAACGCTCGTCGTGGCGGCCGCGACGCTGCTCGCAACAGAGTCATCGACGGTGCGGGGTGCGGCCGAGCTCGATGAGGTCGGCGCGGTTGAGTCGCCGCCTCCGATGGTCGCGATGCCGGCGGTGGCCACCGCGACGAGCACCGCTGCGGCGATCGCAGGCCTGTGCCACCGCTTCGAGCCGCCCGGGGTTGGCTCCGCAACGGGTGTTGCGCCCGATGACGGCCGCTGGCTCTCGGCAGCGAGCGCGGCGAGCGCGCCCGACCGCAGGAGGTCGACGCTGATCGGCGCCGCCGAGTCGGTCATCGCCGGTTCGGCACCGCCGGGGTTCGGCCTCTGGTCGTGGCGCTCGGGCATTGCTGACTCCGGTGGGTTCGGTGCGGACGGATCATCCGTGCATCGGCGTGCGCCGCCGTGCGGTTGATGTTTCGCGCCCGATTCACGGGTGTGAGCGACGTTCACGGGAGGAATTGCCCATTCACTCAGCGTGTCGATCGGCCTACTTTTCACACGGGTCAGGTGATGCCTCGACCTTCGTTGCTCTCGACGTCATGACAGCACCTCCCCTCGCTGCCGACCGCCGAGATCGACATCGTGTGGACCCGGTGCGACCGCTGGAGGGAGTGGCCGCACCGGGTTCGCTCACATCGAGCTCCGCTGCCTGGCCGGAGCAGCTCGCCGACCGAACCCACCCGTCCTCACACGAGGGGCCAGGGATACCGTTGGCCCGTTGGATCGCGCGGGAACAATCCCGTTGTCCGCACTGCGAGAGCCCGGCGGTGTGCCGCCTCGATCTCGCCGGGCGTCAGCAACTCGCCGATCGCGTCGATCGCCGCATCGATGTTGCGGTCGACGTCGTCGAGGAGCGACGCGTCGATCGGTTCGCCGGCGTCGTCCCACATGACGGTGCGCAGCTTGAACTCCTCGTGGAAGCTCAGCCCATGGTCGATGCCCCAGACGCTCCCGGTGTGCGAAAGGAGCACGTGCCCGCCCTTGCGGTCGGTGTTGTTGACGATCACGTCGAGCACGCACAGCCGGTGAAGATCCGTGCGGTGCTTCGCGTCGGCGCGGATCGTGAAGTAGTGCTGCTCGAAGTGCGAGGGCACGAAAAACTGCACCGAGCCCGGCCCGAACGGCCCCGACCGCGCCACGGTCGGCGGCACCACCGGCCATCCGAGCGCGGTCGCGGCGCGATAGGTCGCCACCTCGCGACGCCACAGACCTGCGGGGAAGTCCCACAGCGGCCGTTCGTGCGCCTCTGGCTTGTAGATCGCCTGGGCTCGGGCGTGGCCGTCGCTGACGGTGACGAGGTAGGTGCCGTTGGAGCTCCACGGCATGCGCCCGAGCACCTCGATCTCGCCGCGGTCGAGCAGCTCCTTCGCCGTCGGGTCATCGACCTCGACGGTCGCGTCGAGCTCAACGGTCACGTGCTCGGAGTCGCTCACGGGCCGCTCAGTTCATCCGTGGACAGAAGTGGCCGTCGGGATCGACCGGCCGATCGCACAGCGGGCAGGTCGGCCGACCGGCGTCGAGCACGGCGCGAGCGCCATGGGTGAACGCGATCAACAGGCGTCGGTCGAGGCAGAAGCGGGCTTTCGCCGGATCGTCGGCGTCGGTCAGTTCCTCGGCCATGACCACGATCTTTCGCTCGGCGGGGTCGTACGCCACGCCGAGCCCGCCGACCACCCACTCGGCAACGACGGGCATCTGCAGCGGCTCCATCGTCTCGTTGCCTCGGCCGTCGCCCTCGATGACGTCGTAGTTCGCGATCGCCACCTCGAACGCGTCCGCAAGCGCGGCGACGAGCTGCTTCTCGAGCCGAAGCGACACGATCTCGCCGGTGCTCGCGGCCTGGAGGAAGAACACGCGTTGGCCGGGCGGGCCGATCGTCCCGGCCGAGAAGCTCTGGAGTTGGTCGAAGTCGAAGGAGCTGGACATGAGGGGCAGCGGTGCGTGGTGAAGGTGGCTACGACAGGGTCAGCGATCCGAGACCGGTGCCCGTGGAGTTGATGGTGAGGACAGCGGGCGCGGCCGGACCGTAGTGCACGACCGAGATCGAGCACGGCGAGACGACAAGGCGTTGGAGATGATCGAGATGTGTGCCCGCTGCGTGGGCGAGGAGGGCCTTGATCGGGTCGGCGTGCGAGACGCACACGATTCGTTGCCCCGGATGCTCGGCGACGAGCCGATCGACGGTCGCCACGATCCGGGCCGACATCTCCACGAAGGACTCGCCGCCGGGGAATCGGTGCCGCGACGGCGTGTGCTGCACGGTCGACCACTGGGGCAGCGCGCGGAGTTCGGCCAACGACCGTCCGGTCCATTCGCCGAAGTCGCATTCGAGCAGGCCGGGCTCGGCCGTGACCTCGAGCCCGAGCGTGGCGGCGATGGGGACGGCGGTCTCCATCGTTCGCTCCAGCGGTGAGGTGACGACCGCCGCGACGCCCGATACCTCGGCCAGTCGAGCCGCCGCACCGGCAGCGTCGGCCCGGCCGTCGTCGGAGAGGTGGAGGCCGGGCGCCCGCCCCGGTAGCACCGAGCCGGTGGTTGCGGTGCGGCCGTGACGAACGAAGAGGACGGTCGTCGCGGTCGCGGTCTCCGGGGTTGCGGTCGTCGCTGTTGCGGTAGCGGGCTCTGGGGTCGCGGCGGCGTTGTCGGTCATCGCCGGTGTGCAACACGCGGAGCGCCCACAACGTTCCCGCGGGATGCAGGTCGCCGTGGCGGCCGGGAGTTCGGCCGATACGGAGCGGGCCATTGGCGCCGGGTCGGGGGGTGACCGCTAGCGTTGGGGATCCCCCGAGTCGCCGGAGTTCGTTCGTGTCATCTCACCGCCGCCGTGTCGCCCTCGTGTCCCTGCTCGCTGCGATCGGCGTGGGGGCCGGTGGTTGTTACGGCAACCCGAATCCGACCGACTACGGAGCTCTAGCCAAGAAGAACTTCGTTGCGTCCTGCTCCACGGAGGTGCGGGCATCGAAGGGGACCACAACGACGATCCGCATCGAGTCGACCGACACGTGCGAGTGCATCTACGACGCCATCGTCAACAAGTTCCGCCTGCCGTGGGACGACCTGGTCGCCTACGAGAATGAGGCGGCCGACGCCGAGGCCGGGGATGCCCCGCCCACCCCGCCGAAGCAGCTGACCAAGGCCATCGAGTCCTGCAACGCCAGCGGCCCGGTCGCTCCGTAACGGAGACCCGCGGTATCGGCGAGATCGGTGCGACGTGAGCACCCGTTCGCGCGTCATCGGATGCGGCCCACTCGTCAACGTGGATAACGGCCTCGAGGCCGACGCCGTTGTGTGGTCGGCGGTCGGTGGTCGGCGGGTCGGTCTCCACGGTTGACTTGTGGAGAAGCTTGGTGCTCTGCCGACCAGTCTTCTCCGCGGTTGATCTGTGGAGAAGGTTGCTGCGTGGCGGGCGGGTCTCCACGGTTGACTTGTGGAGAAGCTTGGTGCTCTGTTGACCGGTCTTCTCCGCGATTGATCTGTGGAGAACCGGCGGTTGCCCCCGGCGCCGATGCTCGACCTGGCCCGCTCAGCCCCGGCGAGTCGGAACGGGCAGACCGACCCGCACGCTCGGCTCGCCGTCCAGCGGCCAGCGCGCCCTCGACTTCTCGGCCAGCTTGCGCATCAGGGCGATCGCTGCCGGATCGCTGTCGCCCGGCCGCGTGATGATCGACCCGTCGGCCACCATGCGCGAGATGATCTCGCGGCCGAGTTCGGTGCGCACCAGCGTGAGCGTCCAGTCGTTGTCCTTGCCGATGCCACCAGTGGAGATGTCGGCGTGTTCCGCGGCGAAGTCGGGGCAGTGGGTGCAGCCGTCGCGCGTCCACGCGTGGCATTCCTTGAGCGGGATCTCGCGGTAGGTGCCGTCGCGCATCCACACTTGGAAGACACCCTTGATGTTCATCTTCACGATGTCGCGGCGGGCCAGCCCGTACTTCGCCTCGAACAGCTCCTCGAACATCGCATCGTCGAAGGTCTTCGAACAGAGCAGTCCGATGTTGAACACGATCGGCTTGGAGACCTTCCCGATCTTGCGCGACCACATCACGGGAGGCACCGACGACTGGCAGCTCGTGCCGACGAGCGCAAGGCGCGACAGGCCACGTTCGCGGGCCTCGTCGAAGGCCAGCGTGTTGGCCGAGTAGGTGTAGCGGCTCCCGGCCGATGCCAGAACCTCATCGCGGTTGGTCGCCACCCCCGGCACGGGCGTCCACGTGCTCGCGTCGTTGTTCTCGAGGAACGACACGAGTGCGCCGTCGATGTAGTCGTGCTCGAGCGCCCACAGCAGGATCGCCGACACCAGCCCGCCGTCCTGGCCCATCCGGTTGACCATCTCGTCGGAGGCCCGGGTCAGAAGGATGTCGGAGTAGACCCCGGCAACCTCGTCGTCGTGTCGGTCGCGGGCGAAGAGGTGCTCGTTGGCCTGATGCTCCCAGAGTCGGAATCGGGGGCACGCCCGCGTGCAGGTGGTGCACCCCTTCTCGCCGTGCACGCAGTTGTCGGCGCCGAGTTCGTCCTCCAGGTGGAACGGTCGGTACCCGCCGGATCGGTGGTCGTAGCCGATCACGTCGTGGGGGCAGCTGATGACGCAGCCGGCGCAGCCGGTGCACACGCCGAAGTCGATGACCTCGGCCTTCAACTCCTTCCACTGCGCGCTCCATCGCTCCGGCTTCGGCGGCGTGGGCGAACCGGTCCCTTCGGTGGCGCTCGACATGGCGCGAAGGATAACCCGGCGCCGTCGCTAGCCTGACGGTCGATGTGCGATGCCGACGAGCGCCTCGATCGTGCCCCGGTGCCCCGTGGCGAGGCGCCCATCGCGGGCGCGTCGACGGTGTTCGGTCGGCGCTGGCCGCTCGCACCTCCGTGGACGGCCGCCGCCGGTGTCTGCGCCGGCCTTGCGCTGGTTGCACTGGTCGATCCACGCGAGCAGCCTCTGTCGCCGCCGTGTCCGTTCCGGCTGACGACCGGCTGGTGGTGCCCGTTCTGCGGTGGCACCAGAGCGGCGTCGCGTCTGGTGCGCGGCGATGTCGGCGCGGCGCTGCGCTACAACGGTTTCGTGGTGGCCCTGGTGCCGATCGTCCTGGCGTTCTGGTTGGGGTGGGCCGTCCCCGGCCGCGTCGCGATGCTCGATCGCCTGCGGAGTCGCTCGGCGGCATGGGGTCGAGCGCTGCTGGTGCTCGCAGTGTGCTTCACGTTGGTTCGCAACCTCCCGTTCGCGTCGGGATGGCTTCGATTCCCGGGCGCCTAGGCGGCCGTCGCCCGGAAATCGTCCACGCCGCGTCGTCGCGATCGGGCGGGCAGGCGTTGTAACGGCATGGACTTCGATGCGTTCTTCCGCAGCGAGCACGATCCGTTGCTTCGGCTGTGCTGGGCCATGGTTTCCAACCGCGAGCAGGCACGCGACGTCGCTCAGGAGGCGATGTGTCGTGCCTACGAGCGATGGGACCAGCTCCGCGAGCCGGGCTCCAACCCTGCGGGTTGGGTGCGAACCGTGGCGCTGAACCTCGTCCGATCGCAGTGGCGCCGGGAACAGACCCGGTCGGCCGCTGCTGTGCCCGTCGTCGCGAGCTATGAGGATCCCCCGTGCACGGATCCGGAGCTCGTCGCCGCGTTGGCGCGGTTGTCGAACCGCCAGCGTGAGGCGGTGGTGCTGCATCACCTCCTCGACCTCGACGTGGCCGGGTGCGCTGCGGCGATGGGGATCGCAGCGTCATCGGTGAAGGCCCACCTGCAACGCGGGCGGGCGGCATTGGAAGCGGCACTCGGCGATCGGGTGCTGACAACGGAGGGTGTGGCATGACGATCGATCTGAACGAACGGCTCCGGCGGGCGGCTGCCGCCTCGATGAGCGGGGTGGAACTCGACAACCCGGGCGCCACGGGTATCGCTCACGATGGGCGCGGCGCTGCGGCGACGACGGCATCGGATGCTGCGGGGGTACGCGACGGAACGGCCGTGGTGGAGGTGGGATCGGGCGCCGATGCGAACGGCGCACCGGAGCGGGCCGGTCGCCGTCCGCGGTGGCTGGTCAACACAGCGCTCGTCACGGGGGCTGCGGCCGCCGCTGTCGCGGTCGTGATCGGGCTGGGCGCGGCGAGGTCGGGTCCGATCGACATCGAGCCGGGCGCAGGAACAGCGGCGCCGGCATCGGGATCCGGCGCCGACCGCGCTCGGGAGGTGCTCGCGGTGCTGCGTGCGTCGAGCTGGTCGGCGACGACGTCGTCGGAGGATCGCAGCGCCTGGTTCCGATGGACACCCACCGGCTCGGCCGAGGGGACGTCGGCGGGCCAGGCCGAGCGGCTCGTCGTCGGCGACAGCCTCTACTCTCTCGACCTCGGCAACGCCGCCGAGGAGAAGTGGATCAAGTCGGCGATAGGCACGGGTGATGTCGAGTCGGGTGCCGAGCAGATGCTGGTCGCCCTCGAAGCGATCCCGTGCTGGACGGTCGAGGCGGATGGCGTCCTGACGGGCGACAGCGCGTGTCGCCCGTCCGCAGCGAGCACTCCGACGACATCGAGCGACCCGTCGCTCGGCATCGGTTCGGCTCGGCTGGAACTCGATGGAGACCGGGTTGTTGCTGCGGAGGTGTCGGCGGTCGGCCCTGGCGCCATACGACTGACGTTCGACTACTCGCAGCAGCCGCCGGTGACGGCGCCACCCGCGGATCGCGTGGTGTCCGACCTGCCGGGCGAGCTGGCGGTCGGACGGCCGATGCCGTTTACGGGGGTCGGCGGGTTCGCCGAACTCGGGCAGTCCCGGCCGGACGACGGTCGTCATGATCGGAGCTCGGTGGTGTCCGCACTGTGCCGCGTCGGTTGCCCGGATGGCGTCCGACGACCTGCCAGCCGGGGTCGATGTCGTGGTCATCTTCACCGGTACTCGATCCGATGTGCCCGAGCAGATCGACGATGCAGCGATCTTCGAGCTTCGGGCGAGGGGGATCGCGGTTGGGGAGGACCGCGCCACGGGCGACTCGTCGGTGGTCCACAGGCTCGATATCGAGTCCTTTCCCACCTGGATTGTCGTCGATGCCGACGGCATCGTCCGGGCCGTTGAGACCGGCGACGGCTCCAGCATCGCGGACCTCGCGGCGAAGGCCCGCTGATCGGCTACGCGTCGGTCGGGTGGCGCGTCGGCCCCGTCCAATCCAGGCTCAGCGGTGCACATGTGCACCGCTGAGCCTGGATTGCGCCACGTCGGGGTGGCGGGGAGGGTTCGGGCACGTCGGTCGGGCGTCGGCCGGCGGCGTGTCGCTGGCGGAGCGAGGCGCGTCGGCCGGCCGTGTCGCTGGCAGAGTGAGGCTCGCTGTCGGCGGTGGCTCGTACGCTCACCAGCCTTCCCCTCCTGCCGGACGCGATGTCGCGGGAGCACGTCGATGGATCGCAAGGCGATCGCCAAGTATGCGGTCGAACACCACGGGGTGTTCCCGCAGGAGTACCTATCGCGGGTCGGTGTCACGCCGAACACCGCCGCCCGCCTCGTTCGCTCTGGGGAGTGGCAGCGACTCCACGAGGGCGTCTTCATAGGCGCGACGACACCGCTGTCGCCCGAGGTCAGGGTGACAGCGGCGCTTGCCGCGGTTCCCAGCGCTGCGATCGGCCTTCGGACAGCGGCCTGGGTGCACGGTCTGAGCGACGGCTTCTCGGTGCTCGACCTTGTCGTCTCCGTGGGTGGCCGCACGCGGCTGCGTGGCGCAACGATTCACCAGAGCGCCCTCCCCGATGACGACGTGGTCTGTCGTCGGGGGTGGCGGACCACGTCGCTGGAGCGGACGCTCATTGATCTGGGCAAGGTGGAATCGGCCCGCAAACCGCGGCGCCCTATGGAAGAACCCGGGGGTGGCCCCGCCGCACGCCCCCGGCGCGGGGGGGGGGCCGCTGCCCGCGCGGGGGGCGGGGGGGGGGGGGGGGCCCCCCCCCGGCGGGGGAGGGGTCCGGGGCGCCGGCGGCGCCCCCCCCCCACGGGTTCGGTGTTGGAAGACCGCTTCCTTCGGATGGTGCGTGAGACAGGTTTGCCGATGCCGATCCTTCAGGCGCGCTTCGACTGGCTCGACTGCGGTCGCGCCCGCGTCGACTTCTGGTTCCCGGTCGCCCGCTTGATCGTCGAGCTCGACGGACGTCGGTTCCACCTCAGATGTGCGCAGTTCGAACGGGATCGCCGTCGCGACTTGCTGGCCGCTGCGCGTGGCATTCGCACGATTCGGCTGACGCACCACCAACTCACCGCCGAACGCGACGAGGTGGTGGCCGCGCTCCGGGCCGCGCTTGCGTCGGAATTCAGGCTCAGCGGTGCACATTTGCACCGCTGAGCCTGAATTGCCGATCCTGGGACCGCGTTTGCGGGTGGGGTGCGAGCGGGGTTCGCAGAGGCCGACGCCGCGATGGAACTGGACCAAACTGACCGCGCGGTCAAGAATTGGGGCATGGACCTGACCTACCCCGCCGAAGCCGAGGCCTTCCGGGCCGAGATCCGCACCTGGCTCGAAGACCACCTGCCCGCCGGCTGGTTCGACGAGGGGTTCGAGATGACCGCGGATGAGAAGAAGGCGTTCAACGAGGACTGGACACAGGAGCTCTTCGACGGCGGCTGGATCTGCGCGACGTGGCCGACCGAGTACGGCGGCAAGGGGCTCTCGACGATCCAGGGTGTCGTGCTCGCCGAGGAATTCGCTCGAGCGAAGGCGCCGATGCGCGCCGACTTCTTCGGCGACACGCTGGTCGGTCCGACGATCCTGATGAACGGCACCGAGGAGCAGAAGAAGTACTTCCTGCCGAAGATCCTCAACGGGACGATGCGGTGGTGCCAGGGCTTCTCCGAGCCGAATTCCGGGTCCGATCTGGCATCGCTCAAGACCTCGGCCGTGCTCGACGGCGACGAGTGGGTCATCAACGGCCAGAAGGTCTGGACGACCCAGGCGCAGTTCGCCGACTACTGCTTCGTGCTGGCCCGCACCGACCCCGACGTGAAGATCCAGGCAGGCATCTCGTACCTGCTCGTCCCGATGCAACAGCCCGGGGTCGAGGTGCGCCCGATCGTGCAGCCCGATGGCACGGCGGAGTTCAACGAGGTGTTCTTCGACAACGCTCGGTGCCCGAAGGAGAACGTCGTCGGCGGGCTCAACAACGGCTGGAAGGTCGCCAACGACACGCTCGGCTTCGAGCGGGGCATGTCGGCGACGACCGGTCATCGTCGCTTCGAAGAGGAGTATCGGCGAATGGTGCGCGCCGCCGAGGCGAACGGCCGCATCGACGACCCGGGAATCCGGCAGGGCCTGGCCCGGTACTACACGAAGATCCAGATTCTCCGCATCAACGGGCTCCGGAACCTGACGGCGACCCTGCGCGGCAAGCGGGACCCGGGCACGATCGCGCTCGGCGCTACGAACAAGATGTTCTGGTCGGAGATGCACAAGGCGGCGATGGAACTCGCTCTCGAGATCTACGGCGCCGAGTCGATGCTCGTGACGACGGGTCCCGAGGACGGCTGGCCCGGTGTCGCCCGGATGGACCGGCGACCCGACTACCCCGTGAGCCCCATGATGACGGCCTTCTTCTTCAGCAGGTCGGAGACCATCTGGGGAGGCACCTCGCAGATCCAGCGCAACATCGTTGGCGAGAAGGTGTTGGGGCTGCCGCGGGAGCCGCGCGCTGCGGTGAGCTGATTCGGGCCCTGCGGAGCCAGAGCGCGCCGGGAGGCGCGCTCTGGCCGTATTGCGGTTGGGTTACGATCCTCGCCGTGCCCTCCCGCCCTGGTACCCCTCGATCGCGGACTTCGTCGCGCCGGCCGGTCAATCAGCGACCGTCGCGGCGGCCTCGGCGGGCCCCGCGGACGCGTCGCCAGCGCGTCGGCCTGGGCGCGCTGATCGCACTGACCGTCGTCACCGCCGTCGTCGCAGGCGCAGCTGCGTGGGGGTACCTCCAGTTCCGCAGGATCGAACGGGTCGACGTCGACCTCGAACGTGCCGCACCGGCCAAGCCGGCGAACTTCCTGGTGGTCGGCTCCGACACGCGTGAGCTCGGCGCGTCCGACAGCGGTGAGGCCGGCATCTACGGCAAGGGCAAGGAGATCCCTCCGAGCGGCCAGCGCGCCGACACGATCGTGATCGCCCGGGTCGACCCCGGAAGGTCGACGATCGAGATGCTCTCGGTGCCGCGCGATCTCTGGGTCAAGCTGCCGGCGGGGAACTCCCAGCGCATCAACTCGGCCTACAACAAGGGCCCGCAGGCGCTGGTTGACACGATCGAATCGAACCTGGGTATCACGATCAATCACTACGTCGAGGTGAATTTCGACGGCTTCCGCGGCCTGGTCGAGGCCGTTGGCGGCGTGCCCTTGTACTTCGACACCCCGATACGCGACCGCAACAGCGGCCTGTGGATCACCGAGCTGGGTTGCCAGACCCTCGATCCCAACCAGGCGCTCGCCTTCGCCCGGGCGCGCCACCTGCAGTACCGCGTCGACGGCCGGTGGAAGTCGGACCCGACGGGCGATCTTGGGCGTATCACCCGCCAGCAGGTCTTCCTGCGCCACGCCTTCGACCAGGTCTCGGCCCTCGGCCTCGGCGACCTCGGCTCCGTGCGCAAGCTCGTCGGCGTCGCTGTCGACAACGTGCGGATCGACGAGGGCCTGACGACCGATGACATCATCGAGTTGGCCCGCCGGTTCTCGAAGTTCGATTCGAAGAACATGGTCGTCCACCGCCTGCCGACGGAGGGGTTCACGACGTCGGGCGGCGCCGACGTGTTACGGCTGCTGCCGGATGATGCGAGCCCGATCCTCGACATTTTCCGCGGCGTGACGCCCGCGACGAAGGCTGCCCCGACCACGTCGGTCGCGCTCACTCCCGACCTGGTCGCCGTCGATGTCATGAACGCTGCGGGCGAGAAGGGGCTCGCCGGCGCAGTCGCCGAGCAGCTTCGCTCGGGTGGGTTCGAGGTGCGCAGGACCGACAACACGAAGACCCCCACCGAGCGCAACGTCGTCCGCTACGGCGCCGGCGCCAAGTTGCACGCCGCGCTGCTGGCGTCGCGGCTCGACCCTCAGCCCGACGTGGTTGCCGACGATTCGATCGCCGGCGGGGTGGTGGAGCTCGATGTGATCGATCGATTCGCGTCGGTCGACGCTGCGCCACCGACGTCGACGACCTCGACGACACATGCCGCCGACGCGTCCGGCAGTTCGTCGACGGTCCCGCAGGTGATCGACGGCGTCCCGACAAACGAGGATGTGGTGGGTCGGTCGATCGGCGACCCGCCGCCCGGCATCAGCTGCCGCACCTGACCGCTACGGCTGGTGCCCTCGGCGCGATTCGAACGCGCGCACACGCCTCCGGAGGGCGATGCTCTATCCCCTGAGCTACGAGGGCGGGGGGCCTCCCCGATGGGCGGCCGGGAGGCATCGTAGCAGGAGCCTCAAACGAGCCGAACGGCGTGGCGCTTGCCGCGCTGCAGCACCTTGCCGCGAAGCGGAGTCGGCGCGATTCGGTGACGCTCGGGTCGAGCTTCACCCCGTCGAGGCGCACACCGCCGCTGGCGAGAACCCGTCGGGCGTCGGACTTCGAGGTGGCGAGGCCGGTGGCGGTGAGCAGGTCGACGACGGCGACGGCGCCGTCGGCCGGCAGCGCGTGCGAGGGGAGATCATCGGTGACCAACTCGCGGCGGCGAAAGCGCCGATCGAAGTGCTCGGCGGCATCGCCGGCCGCCCCGGCGCCGTGGTACAACGCCACGATCCGCGCCGGCGACGCGACGCTTCGCCGGAGAACGGGTCGGCCGCCAGTTCGGCCTCGCAGGCAGCCAGCTCGGCCCGGGTCCAAGCGCAGCAGAGCTCGGCGTAGTGCATCACGAGATCGTCGGAGATCGAGAGCACCTTGCCGTACTGCTCGCTCGGCGCCTCGCGGATCGCGATGAAGTTGCCGAGCGACTTGCCCATCTTGTCGCCGCCATCGGTGCCGCGCAGCAGCGGCACGGTGACCACGACTTGGGCGGGCTGGTCGAGCTGCGCCTGCAGTGTGCGTCCCACCAGGTTGTTGTAGGTCTGGTCGGTGCCGCCGATCTCGACGTCGGAGTGAACGAACACCGAGTCGAGCCCCTGCATCAGCGGGTACATGAACTCCATGAGGGAGATCGGCCGACCCTCGCTGTACCGCTTGGCGAAGTCATCACGTTCGAGGAGCCGTGCCACCGTGAGCATGGACGTGTAGCCGAGCATCTCGGAGAAGTCCATCGAACCGAGCCACTCGGAGTTGCGGCGGACCTCGAGCCGGTCGGGACGAAGGATCTGCACGGCCTGTTCGAGATAGGTCGCCGAATGATCCGCGGTCTGCTCGGCGGTGAGCACGCGCCGCGTCTCGTTGCGCCCCGTCGGATCGCCGACCCGGCCCGTGAAGTCGCCGATGATCAGGACTGCGGTGTGGCCCAGATCCTGGAACTGCCGCAGCTTGCGCAGCACGACCGCGTGGCCGAGGGTGAGCTCCGAACCGGACGGGTCGATGCCGAGCTTGATGCGCAGGGGGCGCTGCTCGCGCCGCGCCGTTCGCAGCAGCGCGCGCAGCCCGGCGGCAGGGAGCACCTCGGCGGTTCCGATGGCGAGCTGGTCGAGGTCGGCGTCGATCTCGGCCTCCACGGCCGAGTCGAGGTGGTCCTCGCCGCCGGGCGTCGGCGGATCGGCGGCACCCCCAATGTGGGGCGCCGGATCGGGGGAGGCCGGTGTGGGAAGGGAAGCCGAGGAGGTCGAATCGGTGCTCATGGGTGTCGCTGTCCGAGGCGGCCCGGAGCGGTGCGCGCCGGAAACCGAGATGGGCGGTTCACCCTACCTTCGATACGATGCGGGCTCCCTCGACCCGGGAGGCGAACCCCGTGATCCGTGAGCAGCTCGCTGCGGCACTGCGCGATGAACTGGCGGCGCTCGGTGTCGACGCGCCGACCGAGGTGCACCTGGAGCAGCCCGCCCGGCGTGAGCACGGCGACTGGTCGACCAACATTGCGCTTGCGAGCGCAAAGGCGGCGGCGCGGCCGCCCCGGGAGCTCGCGGCGGAGCTGGCCGAGCGGCTCAACGCCGCGTCGATCCCGCACGTCGAACGTGTCGAGATCGCCGGCCCGGGTTTCGTGAACTTTCATCTTGCGCCCACGTGGCTGCACGAGGTCGCCCGTCGGGTGATCGACGACGGCGAGGAGGGCTTCGCCCGGCTCGAGATCGGCCGTGGCCGGCGGGCGATGGTGGAGTTCGTCTCCGCGAATCCGACGGGTCCGCTGCACGCCGGTCACGCGCGCGGCGCCGTCTTCGGCGACGCGCTGGCCCGGCTCCTCGAGCGCGTCGGCTACGTCGTCGCCCGCGAGTTCTATATCAACGACCGTGGCACCCAGATGGCCAAGATGGGTCATTCGATCGCCGCTCGGGCGCGGGGCGAGTCGCCCTTGGAGGACGGCTACCACGGTGCCTACATCACCGAATGGGCGGCCGACCTCCCGCTCGACGCCGACCCGATCGAGCACGGGTACGCGAAGGCGTTGCAGGATCAGCGCGAGACGCTCGCGTTGCTCGGCGTCGTGTTCGACCACTGGTTCTCCGAGCGCGAGATGGTCGAATCGGGTGCGATCGCGCAGACGCTGACCGATCTCGCCGATCGCGGCGTGACGTACGAGGCCGACGGGGCGACCTGGTTGCGCTCGACCGACTTCGGCGACGACAAGGACCGCGTGCTGGTCAAGTCCGACGGGGAGTTCACCTACCTGCTCCCCGACATCGCCTACCACCGCGACAAGTTCGGCCGAGGCTTCGATCTGCTGATCGACGTGTGGGGTGCCGACCATCACGGGTACGTCCCGCGGATGCGCGCCGCGCTCTCGGCGCTCGGGCACGGGGCCGATCAGTTCGACGTGGCGATCACGCAGATGGTGCGGCTGCTGCGCGACGGCGACGAGGTGAAGATCTCGAAGCGCTCGGGCCAGCTGATCGAGCTACGCGAGATCGTCGACGAGTTGGGGTCCGACGCCACGCGGCTCGTGTACCTGCAGCAGTCGGTCGACTCGCCGCAATCGGTCGACCTGGCGGTGATGCTGGCGCAGTCGATGGAGAACCCCGTGTTCTACGTGCAGATGGCGCACGCTCGACTCTGCTCGATCCGGCGGGTTGCCGCGGAGCGCGGCATCGAGCGCGGCTCGCTCGCCGAGACCGACCTCGGTCCGCTGCGCCACGAGCGCGAGTTGGAGGTGTTGCGGACGCTGAACAACCTCCCGAGCCTGATGGAGATCGCGGCACGCGATCACGCGCCGCACAAGGTGGCGAGCTGGGTTCGAGAGCTCGCAGGAGCGGTCCACGGTTGGTATCACGACTGTCCGGTGTTGCGCGACGACGTGGACGACCAGACCCGCCAGGCGCGGCTGTGGCTCGCCGACGCGGCGCTCGTCGGCCTGCGCGTTGGGTTGTCGGTGCTCGGCGCGTCCGCTCCGACCTCGATGTGAGGCGCGGCCGTGTCGCGACTTCCGTTCCACCTGTTGCCCGATACCGCGGCGGTCGACGGCGCGGGTGAGCTGACCATCGGCGGGCTGCGCCTGACCGACCTGGCCGGCCAGTTCGGCACGCCGCTGTTCGTCTACGACGAGGCGCACATTCGGCGCCGCTGCCGCGAGGCGGTCGACGCGTTCGGCGGGGGCGTGGCCTACGCGTCCAAGGCGTTCCTGTGCCTCGCGATCGCCCGCCTCGTTCACGACGAAGGGATGTGCATCGACGTTGCGTCCGACGGCGAGCTCCACGTGGCGTTGGCGGCCGGGGTGCCTGCCGACCGTCTCGTGTTGCACGGCAACAACAAGGCGCTCGGTGAGCTCGACCGGGCGCTCGAGGTCGGCGTCGGCCGAATCGTGGTGGACAGCTCCGACGAGCTCGACCGGATCGAGTCGCTCGTCGCCGCCGGTCGGCCTCGGCCCCGCGTGCTCATCCGCGTCACGCCGGGTATCGAGGTGCACACCTTCGATGCGGTGCAGACCGGCCAGGAGGACTCGAAGTTCGGGTTCGGATGGCGCAACGGCGCGGCCGAGGCTGCGGTGGCCCGGGCATCGGAGTCGGCGGCGATGGACCTCGTGGGTGTGCACGTCCACATCGGGTCGCAGGTGTTCTCGGTCGACAATTTCGCGACCGCCATCGAAACGGTGGCGCCGCTCGTGACGGCGCTGGATCTGCCCGAGTTCTGCATCGGCGGCGGTCTCGGCGTTGCCTATGTCGAGGGCGAGGAGGGCGCCGGTATCGGCGCGTGGGCCGCGGCGATTCACCGCGTGTGCGAGCGCGCCGGAATTCGATCGAAGGTCACTGCCGAGCCCGGTCGGTCGATCGTGGCGCAGGCGGGCGTGACGGTCTACTCGGTCGGCACGATCAAGGACTTGCCCGGCATTCGGACCTACGTCGCTGTCGACGGCGGCATGAGCGACAACCCGCGGCCGGTGCTCTACGGGTCGGGCTACGAGACCTTCCTGCCCCGGTCGGTCGCCGCCGACCGTCCGGCCACGGTGCGGGTGGTCGGGAAGCACTGCGAGTCGGGTGACGTGCTGGTGCGCGAGGGGCGAGTGCCCGCCGACCTGCGCGTCGGCGACGTGTTGTGCACGCCGGTCACGGGTGCGTACGGCCACTCGATGGGCTCGAACTACAACAAGGTTGCGCGCCCGCCCGTGGTGTTCGTGCGCGACGGCGACGCCCGCCTGGTGGTGCGCCGCGAGACGCTCGACGATCTCGTCCTCCGCGATCTCCCACTCTCCTGACCCGAGCGCGCGCGCCGGGCGCGCCGCTGACGCGCCGTGAGTGCTCGCAGTACCCAAGCCGAATGACTCTTCGTGATCGAGCTGGAGTCAGTCCTCACGTGAGGTGAGGAAATCTACCCGAATAGCACGGCGGGTGGTGATACGGCCACTTGTTGAAGGGTAGGGTCCCGGACACTTCGGCGGAAGGAAGGCGAGGACGGGCGTGGAGGATGAGCCGAGAAGCCTCGCGGACCTGGTGGTTGCGATTGGGACGCCGGCCGCTGTGGTCGGCAGCGACGGGACGGTCGTCACGTGCAACGACGCATGGGAGCGCGAGCGCCCGCTGTGCGGACTCATCCTGGACGAGATCGTCCATCGGCGCGCCGAGCCGATCGACGAGCTGCTCGACGCCCGGCCGCGATTGGGCGTCCGGTTCCGGCGGATCATCGCCGACGGCGGCCACGACGTGTTCGACTGGCGCGTCCCCGGTGATCGCTCGCAGCGCGAGATCGAGGTGCGCCTCGGAGCGACCGGGACCGCCGGTCGGGTATTGGTCATGTGGAGCCCGCACGTCGACGAGATCGACCTTCGGTGCCGCGACGCCGAACGCAATCGCCTGACGGGACTGCCCGGGCCGGGGCTGTTCCAGAACCTGGTTCACCGCGCCATCGTCGAGCGCCAACTCGACACGCCCGCCGTGATGCTCATCGAGCTGGGAGGGCTGGCAGACCTGTCGCGCGAGCGGGGAGTCGAACTCGCAGACGAGGTCACTCGCTCGGTCGCGACGCGGCTCAAGGCATGCGTTCGCGGGCGCGACGCCATCGGGCACAGCGCCGAACACGAACTCGCCGTGCTCCTGCCCGACGTCGGCGGGCCGTACATCGCCGAGATGGTGGCGCATCGGCTGATCACCGAGTTGTCGCGTCCGATCGCGTCGTCGGGCGGCACGTTCGCGATCGCTCCGACGCTCGGCGTCGCGATCGTCGACGCTGCGGTCGAGCCGGCCGAGGCGCTGGCGATCGCGGCAGAAGAACTCGACCGGGCGCGCGAACGGCGAATGCCGCGTGTGTCCGTCGCAACGGTCACCTCGCGACTCGAGCAGCGCGAGTGCCCGGTCGGCGACCGACTCCGGCTCGACCTGAGCGCTCTCGATGTGGTCGACCTCGTGCCGCACTTCCAGCCGATCGTCGACATCGCGACCCACACGGTGGTGGGGGCCGAAGCGTTGCTGCGATGGGCTCACCCCGAGCACGGGATCGTGCACGCGGCGGACTTTCTCGGCGCGGCGCTCGGCGGGGGGCTCGTCCCGCGGATCGCGGAACTCGCGCTGAGCGCGTCGATCGAGGCGTGGTCTGCGGCGCGCGGGCTGTTCCCGCACCCGCCCCCGCACCTGCTGCTGAACGTCGGGCCCGATCAGCTGGTGGTGCGGGGTGCGATCGAGCACCTGTGCCGCCTGCTCGACGAAGGCGACATCCCCACCGAGGAGGTGGTGTTGGAGGTGACCGAGGAGGCGGTGCAGGGCGGCGACCTGTTGGCCGTGCTCAACCGGGCTCGTTCGCTCGGCATGCGCGTCGCTCTCGACGACTTCGGCAGCGGCCACTCCTCGTTGGGTCGCCTGCGCGATCTGCCGGTCGACCTGATCAAGATCGACCGCTCGCTCGTCCGCGGGGTCGACCTCGACCGCCATGCACGCCAGATCCTGCGGTCGATCGAGCAGATGGCGACGCAGCTCGACATCGAGTGTGTCGTGGAGGGCGTCGAATCGGCGGCCGAGGCGGGGGCGGTGGCCGAGCAGGGCTTCCGGTATTTGCAGGGCTATCACCTCGGGCGCGCCATGCCGGCACGCGACCTGGTGGAACGGGCGCTGCGCGGGTGGCGGACGACGGGAATCGTGACGACCGCCTGAGGGGCGGCGACGCCATCGGCATATGCGCACGGCCGAGTCGGATCGGCCGATAGCGTGCCGCCCGTGGATTCCAAGACCATCCGGATCGGGCTGCTCGGCTGCGGCAATGTGGGAGGTGCGCTGATCGCCTTGATCGAGCGCAACGGCGACGAGATCGCTACGCGCACCGGGGTACGCCTCGAGATCACCCGCGTTGCCGTTCGCTCGCTCTCGAAGGACCGCCAGGTCGCGGTCGACCCCGAGTTGCTCACCACTGACGGGCTCGAGGTCGTGGCGGGCCGCGACGTCGACCTGGTGGTCGAGCTGATCGGGGGGATCGAACCCGCCCGCGAGTTCATCACCGCAGCGCTCGAAGCCGGCAAGCCCGTGGTGACCGGCAATAAGGAGCTGCTCGCGAATGTCGGCGCGGAGCTCGCGGCGATCGCGGAGGCACACGGCGTCGACCTGCTCTTCGAGGCCGCCGTCGCCGGCGGCATCCCGCTGGTGCGGCCCTTGCGCGAGTCGCTGGTGGGCGAGCAGATCTCGCGGGTCATGGGCATCGTGAACGGGACGACCAACTTCATCCTCTCTCAGATGACCGAACACGGGACGGGCTACGCCGAGGCGTTGGCCGAGGCGCAGAGCCTCGGGTTCGCCGAGCGCGACCCAACGGCCGACGTCGAGGGGTTCGACGCCGCCGCGAAGGCGGCGATCATCGCCTCGATCGCCTTCGGCGCCCGGGTCGTCGCCGGCGACGTGTACCACGAGGGCATCTCCGACATCTCCGGGGCCGACATCTCCTTTGCCGACCGGATGGGGTATCGCATCAAGTTGCTCGCGATCTGCGAGTCGTTCGACGACGGCTCGGTGGCCGTGCGTGTGCACCCGGCGATGGTCCCGGCGGCGCATCCGCTCGCTGCGGTGTCGGGCAGCTTCAACGCCGTGTTCGTCGAGGGCGACGCCGTGGGCGACCTGATGTTCTATGGCCGCGGCGCCGGCGGGTCCCCGTCGGCCAGTGCGGTGCTCGGCGATGTGATCGACGCCGCGGTCAACCTGCGGAAGGGCTCACACGCATCGCTCGGTACGTTCACCCGGCGGCGCATCCGGTCGATCGACGAGGTGAGCTCGGCGTTCTACCTCAACCTCGAGGTCGCCGACGAGCCCGGCGTGCTCGCCGCGGTCGCCGGCGCGTTCGGCCGCCACGGGGTGTCGATCCGCTCCATGGAGCAGGACGGCCTGGGCGATCAGGCCCGCATCGTGTTCATCACCCACGAGGCGGGGAGTCCGCGGTTCGCGCCACGCTCCAGGAGCTGAACGACCTGCCCGCCGTGCGCCGGGTGAACTCGGTGCTCCGGGTCATCGAAGGGTCCGACTCGTGAGGTACCTCAGCACACGCGGCGCCGCCGCTGAACTGCCGTTCGGCGACGTGTTGCTCGAAGGCCTCGCCACCGACGGCGGGCTCTACCTGCCCGATCGGTGGCCGTCGTTGCCCGCCGTCGCTGCGGGTGCTCGCTACGCCGACTCGGCGGCCGAGATCATGTGGCCCTTCGTGGAGGGATCGATCGAGCGCGGCGAGTTCGCGCGCATCGTGACAGAGGCATATGCCACGTTCGATCCGCCGGAGGGCTCGCTCGGCGATGTCGTTCCGGTGGTCGACCTCGGCGAGGGGCTGTGGTTGGCCGAGCTCTACTGGGGGCCGACGCTCGCGTTCAAGGACGTGGCGCTGCAGCTCGTGGGGCGCCTATTCGATTACGAGCTGGGTCGCCGGGGCGACCACGTAACGATCGTCGGGGCCACGTCGGGCGATACCGGGTCGGCGGCGATCGACGCCTGCCGCGATCGCCGCAACGTCGACATCTTCATCCTCCATCCGGCGGGCCGGACCTCCGAGGTGCAGCGCCGCCAGATGACCACGGTCGATGCGCCGAACGTGTTCAACCTCGCGATCGAGGGCACGTTCGATGATTGCCAGGACATCGTGAAGGCGCTCTTCGCCGACGAGGCGTTCCGCCGCACCCAGCGGTTGTCGGCGGTCAACAGCATCAACTGGGCACGCGTGATGGCGCAGATCGTCTACTACGCGACGTCCGCGGCCGAGGTGCGAGCCGCCGTCGGTGCCGCCGCCGATTCGCCGGTGCGCTTCAGCGTGCCGACGGGCAACTTCGGCAACATCTTCGCCGGGTACGCAGCGATGCGGATGGGGTTGGAGGTTGCCGAGTTGCTCGTGGCCTCGAATGTGAACGACATCCTCACCCGGTTCTTCACGACCGGCACGATGGAGATTCGCGGTGTCACCCCCACGCTCAGCCCGTCGATGGACATCCAGGTGTCGTCGAACCTCGAACGCCTGCTGTTCGAGATGATGGGCCGACGCGGCGGCGAACTCGCCGAGTCGATGCAGCGGTTTCGGGCCGAGGGCACGGTGTCCGTCGAGCCCGAACGGCTCGCCTGGCTGAGCGAACGATTCAGCGCCGACCGGATCGACGACGACGAGTGCATCGAAGTGATGGGTCGGTATCACCGTGAACGCGGCGTGTTGCTCGATCCGCATTCCGCGGTCGGCGTCGGCGTGGCGGAGCGTCACCGGCGCGACGGTGATCACCCGACGATCTGCCTGGGAACGGCACATCCGGCCAAGTTCCCCGATGCGGTCGAGGCGGCGACAGGCACCCGCCCACCCCTGCCGGCGCATCTTGGCGATCTCTACGAGCGGCCGGAGCGGTACGACACGCTGCCGGCCGACGTCGACGCAGTCCGACAGTACGTGGCAGCCAACACCGCCGGCTGACCCCCGGAACCGAGCGACCGCGCCAGAATGGCGGCGTGAAGTACGTCGTCTGCGTCCCCGATGGTTGTGCCGATGAACCGCTCGACGCGTTGGGCGGCAGGACGCCGCTCGACGTCGCGTCGATGCCCACGCTGACGGCGCTGGCCCGCCGCGGGACGGTCGGTCGCGCGGCGGTGATCCCGCCCGGGATGCCGCCGGGAAGCGATGTGGGCAACATGTCGATCCTCGGGTACGACCCCTCCGAGTTCCACACCGGGCGCGCCCCGATCGAGGCGGCCTCGCTCGGCCTGCGCCTCGCCGGCGAGCAGATCGCGTACCGCATGAATCTGGTGACGGTCGGCGACGACCAGACGATGGTCGATTTCGCCGGCGGCCACCCGGGCGACGACGAGGCCGCAGCGGTGGTCGCCGCGCTCGACGCCGAGTTGGGTCGAGGAGCTGGCTCGCCGGTGAGCTTCCACCCCGGCGTGCAGTACCGCCACATCATGGTGGCGCCGTCGTCCTGGATGGACGCCGAGTGCACGCCGCCGCACGACATCACGGGGCTGCCGGCCCGCTGGCCGGCGGGTGCCGCGGCGCCGCAGTTGCAGGAACTGATGGACGCCAGCCGTTCGGTGCTCTCGCGGTTCGATCTGCGGGCCAACATGATCTGGCTCTGGGGGCAGGGCCCGCAGCCGCGGATGCAGGGTTTCGCCGATCGCTATGGGATCTCGGGCGGCATCGTGACGGCCGTCGATCTGGTGCGGGGGCTCGGCGTGTTGACCGGGCTCGACACGCCATCGGTCTCGGGCGCGAACGCCTGGTACGACACCAACTACGAGGGCAAGCGGGATGCGGCCATCGACGGCCTGGCGTCGGGAGCCGACCTGTACGTGATCCACGTCGAGGCGACCGATGAGGCGGGCCACGCGGGCAACGTCGAGGAGAAGGTGCGATCGCTGGAGAACTGGGACCGCCGCATCCTCACCGATCTCGTGGCTGGCCTCGACGCGATGGGGGATTGGCGCCTGCTGCTCCTGCCCGACCACGCCACGCCGCTCGGGAGCCGCACGCACACGGCCGACCCCGTGCCGTACCTGCTGGTCGACTCGGAGGTGGACGGCGCGGGCGGTACCTACTCCGAGTCGGGCGTGGCGGGCGCACCGGTGGTGCCCGGTCACGAGCTGATGGGACGCTTGGTCGCCGGAGTCTCGAGCCCGACGCGCGGCTGAGCGCGGGTGGGGTTGTTGCTGGCGGTTCCGCCACCCCGGTACGATGCGCGGCGGTGGGCACCGCCAGGTGATGGTCGGTGATCTCCCGCTGCGGTTGGCGCTCATGAGGGGACCTGTCCTCTGTCACGGGACAGCCGGTCGTTCTCGTTCCCCCGGTGAGTGTCGATGCAATGGCGGCGACGCGTGCCGGACGAATTTTTCCCCTGCCTACGGCAGAGAATTGGGGTGTCCCCGGTGGCTGACGACGCTGCACATTTCGAGCGCTCGACCTTGGCGCGCAAGGACCGTACGGAGTTGGCGGCGATCGCCGAGGCCTTGGGTCGCAAGCCGGGCTCGCGTGCCAAGAAGGCGGAGATCGTCGATCTGATCCTCGAACTGACCGGCGTCACGCCGGCGGAGTCGGTCGACTCCACGGTCGGCGGCACGGTCGGCCGGTCGGCGCCGACCACGGACTCTCCGGAGCTGTTCGATGCCGTGGGCGAGCCCGCTCCGGCAGGGCAGCCGGCCGATGCCGTCGCGGTCGATGCGAACGGCAGCGAGGCAGCGTCGTCCGAGTCGTCGCCCGAGGTCCTCGACGCCTCCCCGGCTCACGACGCCGATGGCGCGGGCGCCGAGACCGCCGAGACCGCCGAGATCCCCGGCGGCGACGACGCGGAACCGACCGAGGTCCCGTCGCCGGAGGGCGCACGGGCCGGGCGCACACGGGTCGAGCGCGAACCCCGGGCGCCGGGTCGCGGCACGCCCGCTCCGTCGGCCCCGCCCCAGGTCGAGGGCAACGACGGCCCCACGAACCCCGAGGGCGGCGACGCGGCCGACCCCGACGGCACCGGCCGCAACCGCCGGCGGCGGCGCCGCGGGCGCGACCGAGACGACGTCGTTTCCGCACCGGCGGCGTCGGTGGGGGACGACGAGCCACTGACCGTGGCCGGCCTGCTTGACCTCCGTGACGACGGCTACGGGTTCCTCCGCGTGTCGAGCTTCGCTCCGACCCGCGACGACGTGTATGTGTCGGTGAAGCAGTGCCGGCAGTTCGGCCTGCGTCGCGGCGACCATGTGACCGGCGCTGCCCGCGCTCCGGGGCACAAGGAGAAGAACCCCGCGCTGGTTCGCATCGACACGGTCAACGGCACCGATCCCGAGTCCTCCCGGAGCCGGCCCCGTTTCGAGGAGCTCACCGCGGTGCACCCGTCCAGGCGGGTGACGCTGGCGAACCCGGCGCGACAGGAGCCCACCGGCCGCATCATCGACCTGCTGGCACCCCTCGGACTCGGCCAACGCGCCGTGATCGCGGCGCCGCCCCGCGCCGGCCGCACGACGGTGGTGCGCTCGATCGCGGCGTCGATCGAGGCGCTGCATCCCGACCTCCACCTCGTGGTGCTGTTGGTCGACGAGCGCCCGGAGGAGGTCACCGACTTCCGACGGGGACTCACGACCGGTGAGGTGGTTGCGTCCACGGTCGATCGTCCCGCCGAGGAGCACGTCGGGGTTGCCGAGCTGACCCTCGAACACGCGAAGCGACTCGTGGAGTACGGCAACGACGTGGTGCTGATCGTCGACGGGTTGTCGCGGCTCGCCCGCGCCTACCAGCACGTCGTGGCGAGCCTCGGTCGAAGCACCCTGTATGCGTCCGAGGTGGCCGCCGTGCAGCTGGCGAAGCGCTACTTCGGCGCGGCTCGGGCCGTCGAGGAGGGCGGTTCGCTGACGATCGTCGCCGCAACCGTGTCCGAGACCGGCGCCGCGCTCGACTCGGCGCTCGTCGATGAGCTGTCGGCCATCGCCAACTCCGAATTGCACCTGTCCGGGCCGGCCGCTCGCCTGGGGATCCACCCGGCGATCGACGTTCGGTCGGGCGCGACGCGCCACGCTGAACTGCTGCGTGAGGAACGCGACGGCGAGCGTGCCGGAGCGGTTGCTCGTCGCCTCGACGACCTGGCGCAGCAGCAGGGCGAGGTTGCCGCGTTGATGTGGTTTCTCGACGCGCTCGCCCGGTCGGGCGACGACGACGCGCTCGCCGCCGGCCTGGCGTCGGAGCCGACCTGACCCGTCGCCGCGAGCGACCGGCCCACCTCGGTGTGCGGCCACCCCGTATCGACCCCTAGTCTGGAGCCCCTATGAAGTCTGACATCCACCCCGACTACCGCTACGTCGTGTTCCAGGACACGTCGTCGGGCGACAAGGTTCTCACGCGTTCGACGATCCGCACGGGCGAGACGACGGTGTGGGATGACGGCAAGGAATACCCGCTTGCCAAGGTCGAGATCTCGGCCTTCACGCACCCGTTCTTCACGGGCACGATGAAGATCGTCGACACTGCCGGCCGCGTGGAGCGTTTCCAGAAGCGTTACGGCGAGCGCAAGCGCAAGGCCCCGGCGGCCGCCGCGGAGTGATCGCGGGTCGCCGGCCGCTCGGCGGCGGCGCTCTCGTCGCATGACGGCACTGCCCGACGAACAGCGCTCCCGACTTCGCGAGGCGAAGGTGGGGGCGCTGGCTCGCGCTCGGATTCACCACGGCGAGTGGGCGACGGTGCCGTTTCCCTCGGGTGCGGCCGGCCGCCGGGTCCGGGCGGGGCCGCGTTGGTGCTCATCGAGAACGCCGACGAGCGGGCCCTCGGCCTGGCGCTGCTGTGGGCGGCCCGCCATGCGGCGGGCCCGCTGCACGTTGGGGTCGAGGCGACTGCGGAGATCGCGGCGCTGGTGGCTCGGCGCGCCGAGCCCTTCCGCGACGTGACGGTGTGGCATGTCGCCGCGCCGTCGATGACGCCCGCCGCTCCTGCGGCCATGCCGAATGCGGTCGCGGCCCCCGACTCCCACGACGGCCCCGCCGCCAAGCTCGTCGCAGCTGGGCTCGAGGTCGTCGTTGAGGACGGAATGACGAAGGGCGAGTGGAACGGGCTCGAGATCGTGCGGGTGGTCGGTTCCGACGCGCAGGTCGAGGTCGGCATCGGCCGGTTCGATCGCGAGATCGCGGCCATGATGCGCGCTGGCGCGGAGCCCGACGCGTCGATCGATCGGGCGTTGCAGCTCGTGCGCCGCCATCGCGTCGCCGGTGCGCCACCGCACCCGCTTCGGGACCTCGTTCCCGAGCGCTGGGTTCGGCGTTCGGTCGTTGAGCACCCCGATCTGGTCGGCGCCGCCTGGCTCCAGCCGGTCCCCACCACGATCGCTCCGAGGAACCTGCGCGACCGCCAGCCGGCGGCGGCGCTGGGGGAACGGGCGGATGGGCGGCCGATCTTGGCCGTGTGCACCTCGGGCGCCGACCCCGATGTGGTGCCGACGGCGCTCGACACCCAGCGTTGGCTCGCTCCCGACGCCGAGGTGGTGATCGCCTCGGTGGAGGTCGCCGCCCGCGAGCTGTTCGTTCGCGTTGCGGAGCGATCGTCGGTGCCGGTGTCGTGGGCGACGGTCCCGGCTCCGTGGGCGCCGCGGTAGGTTCGCATCCGTGTTGGATCGAGTGGCCGGCCTGGTCAAGGAACTCGACGATGTCGACGCGATGCTCGGCGATCCGGCGGTGCTGTCGGATCAGCGGCGTGTCGTGGAGCTGTCGCGCCGTCGCAAGCAGCTCGATCCGATCGTCGAGCGATTCCACGAACTCTCATCGACGCTGGCCGACCTCGACGCGGCCAAGCAGTTGCTGGCCGAGGTGACCGGCGACGATCGAGAGCTGGTCCGTTCCGAGATCGATCAGGCCGAGGCCCGGCGGGTTGAGCTCGAGGCCGAGCTGCGCGTGCTGCTGTTGCCACGCGACCCGAACGATGACCGCAACGTGATCGTCGAGATCCGCGGTGCCGAGGGCGGAGAGGAAGCGAACCTGTTCGCCCGCGACCTGTTCGAGATGTACCGGGGGTTCGCCGGACGGCAGGGATGGAAGTTCGAGGTGCTGACGTCGTCGGAATCCGACCTGGGCGGGTTCGCCGAGGTGGTCGTGCTCATGTCGGGCGACGCGGCGTGGAGCCGGCTCAAACACGAGGCCGGGCCGCACCGGGTGCAGCGCGTGCCGGTCACCGAGTCGCAGGGGCGCATCCACACGTCGTCGGCCACGGTGACGGTGTCGCCGGAGGCCGAGGAGATCGACGTGGAGATCGACCCGAACGACCTGCAGATCGACGTCTACCGCTCATCGGGTCCCGGCGGTCAGTCGGTGAACACCACCGATTCCGCCGTGCGGGTGACCCACAAGCCGACCGGGCTCGTGGTCGCGATGCAGGACGAGAAGAGCCAGTTGCAGAACAAGGCGAAGGCGCTGCGGGTCCTGCGGTCGCGCCTTCTGAAGCTGCACCAGGAACGCCAGGAGGCGGAGGCGTCCGACGTGCGCCGGAGCCAGATCGGCGGCGGTGGGCGAAGCGAGAAGATCCGCACCTACAACTTCAAGGAGAACAGGGTGTCGGACCACCGGATCGGCCTGACGCTCTATCAGCTCGACAAGGTGTTGGCCGGCGAGCTCGACGAGGTGAGCGACGCGCTGGTCGCCGACGAGCGCTCGCGTCAGCTCGCGGCGCTCGATCGATGACCGACGGCGCGTCGGCGGCGGGTGACGAGCTCGACGCCACGCTCGCCCTGCGCGATCTGCTGTCGGAGGTGACGGCGCGCTTCGCCGCTGCGGCGATCGACGGCGCGGAGCGCGAGGCCCGTTGGATCGTCGAGGAAGCGAGTGGGCACGAGGGCCCCGAGTTCGCGCTGTCGCTCGATCGGCCCGCGACCGAACGCGAGGTGGTGCGAATCGACGCGATGACGGCACGACGGGTTGCGGGCGAGCCGCTCCAGTACGTGCTGGGCCGTTGGGCGTTCCGTCACCTCGACCTGGCGGTCGACTCGCGGGTGTTGATCCCGCGTCCCGAGACCGAGGTAACGGCCGAGGTCGCGATCGATGCCGCGCGCCGGGTTGCCGAGCCGATCGTGGTCGATCTCGGCACCGGGTCGGGGGCGATCGGGCTCTCGGTCGCGTGGGAATGCCGGCACGCGCACGTGTGGGCGACCGACCGATCCTCCGAAGCGCTGGAGGTCGCCCGTGCGAATCTCGCCGGGCTCGGCCGAGCGGGTGCGCGGGTGCGGCTGGCTGCGGGGGACTGGTTCGGGGCGCTGCCGGATGATCTGGTCGGCCGGGTCGACGTGGCGGTGTCGAACCCGCCGTACGTGCGCCTCGACGACCCGCTGCCACCGGCGGTCGAGCGGTGGGAGCCCGCGGCCGCGCTCCGATCGGGTGCGGATGGCCTCGACGACATCCGCTCGATCATCGCTGCGGCGCCACGGTGGATGTCGTCGGGGGGAGCGATCGTGCTCGAAGCCGACCCGCGTCAGATGTCGGCGATCGGCGACCTGCTGGTGCGGGCGGGCTTCGTCGATCCACAGGTGCGGCCGGATCTGGCCGGGCGGGAGCGGGTGGTCACGGCGCAGTGGGGACTGCTGCCCCCGGCGCAGCGGGGCCCGCATCCTCGCTGAGTCGCGTGGGGTCGGGAGCGCCGACGGGGACGATCTCGGCGACGAAGCGATCGAACAGCGCGGTGTCCACGTCGTCGTCGAAGTACACCGCCGAGATGAACACCGAGCCGTTGAACTCGACGACGCGGGCACGGACCGTTCCGCGGCCGGCACCGTCGGGCCAGTTGTCGTAGTTGGCGACCACCTCGAAGTGGCGGCCGTACGGCGGGTCCTGCAGCTCGGTGGTGGATGGGTTCGTCAGGGTGGCGTTCGGCCGGATCGAGCGGACCAGCTCAACGGCGGAGGAGCGCACGTCGACCGGGGCGGTGCCGTTTGCGACCACGAGCGCGGCATGCAGCGACTCGCGGGCGCGCACTCGCTCGCCGGTGGAGCGCGTCGTGGCGTCGAACACCTCGCGCCACTCCGCATCGACCCACACCGACGCCAGTTGCAGCGCCGGTGGGACCGTTGGCCGTCTCGATGATCGGGTCGCCCGGGAAGTCGGCGCGGTAGGCGGGGTTGGAGCGGTACGACTTCCAGTCGGAACCCTTCTCGACGACCCGCGGGAGGTGGGCCCAGTCGGGTCCGTATCCCAGCCAGACGTAGTTGGTGGCGAGCGCCGCCACGATGACGAGCACGGCGACGACGCCGGGGCGGATCTCGGCGCGACGGTGGGCGTTTGCGACCGGGCGCGACCACAGCGCCTCCTCGTAGATCGCCGTAGTGACCAGCGGGTCCGACGTCAGCGGGCGCGTGCAGATCTGGCAGCGGCGGGCGCCGGCCTCGTTTCGAGCGCCGCACAGCGGGCACTTGGTCTTCTTGGTGATGACGGACATGCCTGGTCCTTGCGTCGCGGTCGCTTCGTTCAGATCGGCACCGCGCCGGGTGACATTGAGCTTCTGTCGCGCAGCCGACCGCTGGGCGCCGAGTCGACTTGCTCGCCGGCACGGCGGCCGGGTACGACCGGGTGATGGATCGGTTGGATTGGATGGACGCCGCGCGGGCGCTGCTCGACGGCGGGTGCGTCGCATTGCCGACCGACACGGTGTACGGCCTCGCGGTGCGAGTGGCCGATCGGGCGGCGGTAGGCCGCCTCTTCGACGTGAAGGGGCGCGCCGCGACCCGAGCGATAGCGGTGCTGGTGAGCGACGCGGCGATGGCACGCTCGTTGGGCGTCGCTCGCGACGCGGCGTGGACGTTCGCTGCGGCGCTCTGGCCGGGAGCGCTCACCGTCGTGGTGGATCGGTCTCCCGAGGTTGTCGCGGACCTGGGGGGCGACGCGACCTCGATCGGGTTGCGCGTGCCGGCGCACGATCGTCTGCGCTCGCTGATCGCCGAAGTCGGTCCGCTCGCCACGACCTCGGCCAACGCAAGCGGGGAGCCCGCGCTCGTCGATGCGGCGAGCATCGCCGCATCGTTCGGCGGGCGGATCGACGGCGTGGTCGACGGCGGGCGCCTCGACGGGCTCGCCTCGACTGTCGTCGACCTCCGCCGGGATCCGCCCACCGTCCTGCGTCGGGGCGCCGTGCAGGTCACCGATCTCGGCGAGCCATCGGAGCGGTCGGCCGGCGTGTCGGACCCGTCGACGCCGGAGGTCCGGCGCTAGGATCGGCCGCCGTACGCGGACCGAGGGGGCGCCGTGCCGTTCTGGAAGCCAGCACATGAGAGCGTCGAGTGGCTCAGCGGAGTCGCGTTCTTCGACGGGTTCACCCACGACGACTTGCAGCAGGTCGTTGCGCTCGGCACCGAGGTGCTCGCCGAGCCGGGAGCGATCCTGATGGATCAAGGCGATACGGGCGTCGACTGCTTCGTCATCGTGGAGGGATCGGCCGCGGTGCGGGTCAGCGGCGAGTTCGTCGCAACCGTGTCGGCGGGGACGATGGTGGGCGAGATGGCGCTCGTCGATCACCGGCCGCGCAACGCCACGGTGGTGGCGCAGTCGCCCATGAAGCTCCTCCGCTTCGACGCTCAGCAGTTCCGCCAGTTGCTCGACCAGATGCCCAAGGCGTCCGAGCGGGTCATGACGTTGCTCCACGATCGGTTGCTCGCGAACGACTGACGCCGGGCTCGTCGGCGCCGGGTCAGAGTTCGAAGATGTCGCCCCGGATCTCGATGGGTGTGCCGATGAGGTCGCCGGCCTCGAGCCGGGCCATCACCTCGGCGGAGCCGCTGGTCGCCCACGCCCGTGAGCCCTCTGGCGTGCGTGCGACCGCGATCGCATGCTCGGGCGAACCGTCGCGACCGTGCATCACGGTCCAGGTCTCGAGGTCGGCGGTCCCATTCCACTCCTCGACGACCTCCACCGGCTCGGGTGCCAGGTCGTGGGCGGGGGTGGCCGCGGTGAAGGGGCGGCGGGGAGGGGTCGGCGAGTAGACGCCGAAGCTGTGCTTCTGGATGTTGCCGCCGTTGGCGGTGACGAGGCCGAACCCCTCGCCGTCGGAGCGCAGGTGCTCGACCATGGCAGCGATGGCGTGGCCGACGGGGTTGTTCCACGGCCCGCCGGCGAAGCAGAGGCCGCCCCACACGGTCGGCTCGCGGCCTGGGTCGAGCGGATCGATGCCCAGCTCTCGCGCGGCGATCTCGACCGCCGCGGGAAAGCAGGAGTACAGGTCGACGCGCGTGAGATCGTCGATCCCGACACCGGCAGCGGCCAACGCTGCGGGACCGCCCCAGCGGATCGCCTCGGAGGTCACGAACGACGTCCTGTTCGACATGAACGGGTCCTTCGCGTCGGAGCCGCCGTGCAGGAACACCCAGCGGTCGGTCGCCACGCCGAGCTCGGCGGCGGTCGCCGCGGAGCACACGATGGCGGCCGACGCCATGTCGACGTTTGGGTTGGACACCATGTGCTTGGTGTAGGGAAACCCGACGATGCGGTTCTCGGCGGTCACCTCGGTGATCTGGCGCGCCGTGTATGCCGTGCGGTCCCAGGCGTGGGGGTTCCGGGCGGCAACGGCGCTGAAGCGCTCCCAGATCTGCCCGAGCCGGTCCATGTGATCGTCGAGGGACCGGCCTTCGCCGTGGCGGAGCGCATTCTCGAACAACGGATAGGCCTGCGTCGGGAGCAGCACGCCGTGGGTCAGCTCCACCGGGTGGCCGAGGTCGAACTCCTCGCCGTCGGTCCACGTCGGGACCGTCTCGTCGTCCTGCTTGCGCCAGTCGAGATGCGTGCCCGACCGCCTGACCGCCATGCGCGTGCGGTAGGACTCGGCGCCGCACAGGAGGGCGAGGTCGAGTTGGCCGGCCGTGATGCGCTCGGCCAGCCGGTTCATCAGCATCTGCGGGGTGTTGCCGCCGACTGCGGCGGTCATCGTCGCCACGGAGCCGAGGCCCAGGTCGTCGGCCACGAGGCGAGCAGGGTCCCGGTATCGCCAGCTCACGATCGGGGTCACCGCAACGGCCTCGAGGCGACGAAGCGGGTCGCTGCGAACCCCGGCGTCGGCCGCTGCGGCCCGAGCGGCTGCGACCGCGAGCTCGATCGGTTCGGTCAACGCCTCGGTGTCGCGCGACAGCACCTGGCCGACACCGATGACGACGGGGGAGCGGGGATCGACCTTCATGGCGTGTCAGCCTGCCGCGCCCGCGATCGACCCAGGAAATCCGCGCCGCGTCGGCTGATCTGGTGCACGCGCGGCGGATCGCGCCGGCATCGCGGTACCCGGGTGAGAGTGCTCACTTCTCGGGGTGGGGTGTGGTCCGTACCGTCGCTGGTCATGTCGCGGTTGTGCGGGTCTGGTGGTCGGTGGCGTGGGGTGTCCGTCGTAGCGACGGGGGCGGCGTGCGCGGTGCTCGTGTTGGTGGTTGCGGCGGGGTGTTCCGACGCGGGCGAGGCGTCGGGCCGCTCGACCGATTCCACGGTGTTGGTCGGTGATCGGGAGTCAACCACGACCGCCGCTGGTGCCTCGGGTGCGTCGGGCGCGTCGGGTGCGACTGGAGAGACCGGGTCGTCGGGCGCTTCTGGTGTGTCGGGGTCGGTGGTGTGGGAGGTGACGACGCCGAGTTCGCGGGGGACGCATAACACGGCGGCGCCGGCGGCGGCGGGTGGGACGCCGGTGGCGACGTTGCCGTTGACGACGGTGCCGCCGAGTCCGTTGGGAGCCGAGATCGAGGCGGCGTATGTGGCGGCGTGGGAGGACTTCAAGGTTGCGGCGCAGCTCGACAACTACGAGACACCCCAGTTGGCGGATCACATCGTCGAGCCGATGTTGGAGAAGTTCCGCGGCCTGCTGCGCGGCTACGACGTCGACGGCCACCAGCTGACGTGGGACAGCCCCGACGACTCGTGGCATCGCATCGAGCGGCTCGAACAGCTCGGCAACGGCGAGGTCGCCGCGGAGGTCTGCGAGTACGGCGACCAGATCGAAGTCGACCAGACGACCGGTGCGATCGCCGTGCGACAGCAGGTCGCCGGCCGATTCGAAGTGACGTTCACGAACATCGACGGGACCTGGAAATGGATACACCGACAGAAGCTCGACTCCGGCGGGGACCTGGCATCGGACTGCGCCGTGCCGCAGCCGTAGCCTCGTGCCTCGTCGGGGCGCTCCTCGCCCACTCTCCCGCCGCATCGAGTCAGGGGCCCACCAACCAAGCGGGCGCCGCCGACCGCGGGGCGAGCGGTAGCGCGACGGGTGACGGTGCGGTGATCTCGGTGGGCCGCACCGGCGGCAACGGTCATCCCGGCAGCGGTGCGCCAGCAGCGACCCGGCATCGCGCCGCACCCGCCGATCCGATCACCTGCCGGTTCTTCCTCCCCCGCGCCGACACCACAACCCTGTCGATCGGCAACGAAACCACCGACCTCGAACCCGGACTCCGCGTCTACCGGATCTGCTACCGCAACGGCATCCCCGTCACCCAACCCGCCTACATCACCATCCCCGCCGCCGGACCGGTCGCGCTCCCCGACCCCGCCGCGATCCTCCCCGACCTCATCGACCAAGCCGCCGACCAACTCACCATCCCCACACCCACCCCCCAACTCAACCCACCCGGCCAAACCCTGCCAAACCTCACCACCTGGCTCGACGCACCCCAACCCACCTCAACACTGTCCGCGACCGCGACGATCCCCGGCGTCACCGCCACCGCAACCGCAACCCTTCGCTCCACCCACTTCACCATCAACCCGGCCGCCGACGGACCCGCGTCCCGCGACGACGCCACCACCATCACCTGCCCAGGCCACGGCAGCGCGTACCAACCGAACACCACGGCGAACCGCTCGACATGCGCCCACCGGTTCACCACCCCGACCCGCGACCTCACCGTCACCGTCACCACCGTGTGGCACCTCACCTGGACCTCCAACATCGACCCCGGCGGCGACCTCGGCACCGTCACCGCAACCGCCACCGTCCCCTACCGGGTCCAAGAACTCGGCACCACCATCCGAACCCACTAACACCCACCCGCCTCCCCGCACCGTGTCACACGCAGGTCGGCCCGAGCCGAACGCCGCCAGCACAGCCCCGACGCGGCCCTCCGCTAGTGTCGACCCGATGTCACGCATTGCCCTCGGTTCCGATCATGCGGGTTTCGTGCTCCGGTCCCAACTCGCCGACCATCTGCGTGCGGCCGGCCATTCGGTGGTCGACCTGGGCTGTGCAACACCCGAACGATGCGACTATCCCGACTTCGGTGCGGCCGTGGGCCGTGCGGTCGTGTCGGGCGATGCCGACCTCGGCGTCGCGGTCTGCGGTAGCGGGATCGGCATTGCGATCGCCGCGAACAAGGTGCCGGGCGTGCGCGCCGCGACGGTGCACGACGTGACCTCGGCCCGGCTGTGTCGCGAGCACAACGACGCGAACGTCGTGTGCTTCGGCGAGCGCTTCATCGGCGTGCAGGTGGCGCTCGACGCGCTCGACGCCTTCCTCGCGGCGTCGTTCGAAGGTGGCCGTCACGCCGACCGGGTCGCCAAGATCGACGCGCTGCTCCCGACCAATTGATCCGGAACGCCGTTCCGCCCGCCCGAGAGGACCTGCCCATGACCTGGCCGAACGATCGTGACCACGAGGTCTTCAACCTCATCGACCGCGAGGTCGAGCGTCAGAACTCCGGGCTGCAGTTGATCGCCAGCGAGAACTTCACCTCGCCCGCCGTGATGGAAGCGGTCGGCTCGGTGCTGACGAACAAGTACTCCGAGGGCTACCCCGGTCGGCGGTACTACGGCGGCAACCAGGTCGTCGACGAGATCGAGGCGCTCGCGATCGAACGGGTCACCTCGCTGTTCGGCGCCGAGGCCGCCAACGTGCAGCCGCACTCGGGCGCCAACGCGAACGTTGCCGTCTACCTGGCGTTGCTGCAGCCGGGCGACACCGTCCTGGGCATGAGCCTCGACCATGGTGGTCACCTGACCCACGGCAGCCCGGTCAACATCTCGGGTCGTACGTACAAGTTCGTCGGGTACCGCGTCACGCCCTCGGACGAGCGCCTCGATCTGGATCAGATCCGCGACCTGGCGCTCGCCGAGCGGCCCAAGCTGATCGTGGCGGGCGCCACGGCCTACCCGCGCATCATCGACCCGGCGCCGCTGCGCGAGATCGCCGACGAGGTCGGTGCGCTCCTCATGTTCGATGCGGCGCACATCGCCGGGCTCATCGCTGGCGGGGTGCATCCCAATCCCGTGCCGTTCGCGGACGTCGTCACGTTCACGACCCACAAGACGCTCCGCGGCCCGCGCGGCGGGTGCATCCTGTCGCGCGCCGACCTGGCCGCGTCCATCGACAAGGCGATCTTCCCGGGCCTGCAGGGCGGGCCGCTCGAGCACGTGATCGCCGGCAAGGCGGTGGCGTTCCGCGAGGCGGCCGACCCGTCGTTCGCCGACTATGCGCGGCGGATCGTCGCCAACGCGCAGGCGCTGGCCGCGGCGCTCGGCCAGCGAGGGTTCCGGCTGGTCTCGGGGGGCACCGACAACCACCTCATGCTCGTCGACCTTCGGCCGTTCGACGCGGAGTTGACGGGCAAGGACGCGCAGATCGCGTTGGACGATTCGGGCATCACGCTCAACCGCAACACCATCCCCGACGATCCCCGCTCGCCGTTCGTCACGTCCGGCCTTCGCCTCGGAACCCCGTCGGTGACCACGCAGGGTTTGGACGAGACCCACATGGTGCAGATCGCCGACTGGATCGAGCGGGTGCTGCGGGCGCCGAGCGACGATGCGGTCCGGTCGGCCGTGCGCGCCGAGGTGTCCTCGCTGTGCGCCGCGTTCGCCCCCTACGCGCGCTGACGCCGTAGCCTCGCGTTCGTGAACAGCGCGGTCGCTGCTGCGACTGGTTTGTCGGCGACGATGTCGTTCGGGATCGTCTTCGCGGTGACGCTCGGCGTGACTGCGCTGACGGTTCCGATCACCATGCGCATCGCCCGCAGGGTCGGCGCGATCGCGGTGCCCGGCGATCGTCGAGTGCATGCAACCCCAACCCCCACGCTCGGCGGCGCGGCGATGTACGTCGGCATGTTGGCGGGGGTCGGAGCGGCCTCGATGCTGGGTCAGTTCCGTGCCGCATTCGAGGCCTCGGGCAACGTCGCCGCGGTCGTGGTGGCGGCGACGATCATTTTCGGGACCGGCATCATCGACGACGTCCGCGAGGTCTCGGCCCCGGCGAAGCTTGCGGGCATGGTGCTCGCCGGGTCGGTGCTGTCGCTCGGCGGCGTCACGATCTTCAACCTGCCGCTGCCCTTCATCGGCTTCACCGTGCTCTCGCCCGACCTCGCTGCCCTGGTCACGGTCGTCTGGGTGGTGACGATGGCGAACGCGGTCAACATCATCGACGGGCTCGATGGGCTCGCGGCGGGCGTGATGGCGATCGCATCGGGGGCCTTCCTGCTCTACTCCGTGAAGCTCGACTCGGCAGGCGCTCTCTTCGCCGGCAACGCCGGGCCGCTGCTCGCGGTGGTGACCCTCGGCGTGTGCGTGGGGTTCCTGCCGTGGAACGTGCACCCGGCGCGGACCTTCATGGGCGACACGGGTGCGCTGCTGCTCGGCCTGATGATGGCGTCGTCCACGATCGCCGTCGGCGGGCAGAGCGACGACAGCTTCACGGGGCAGTCGTGGTTCTTCTTCGCCCCGCTGGTGATTCCGCTGCTCATCCTCGGCGTGCCGCTGATCGACATGGTCTTCGCCATCCTCCGGCGGACGACCCGCCGCTCGGGCGTCGCGACCGCCGACAAGGACCACGTGCATCATCGCCTCATGCGCCTCGGCCACGGCCACCGGCGCTCGGTGGTGATCCTGTGGGCGTGGACGGCGCTGCTGTCGGTCTTCGCGCTCTACCCGGCGATCACGGGCCGATCGACCCTGATGGTGCCCGTGGCGCTCGCTGCGCTCGCGCTGCTCGGGTTCACGATCGTGACGCCGTGGTTCGACCGGCGCCGCGAGCGTCGCTCGTCGCGGCGACGTCGCGGCCCGATCCCGGGCGCGTCGAACCCGGCGGGGTCAGCGACGGGTGGGTCCGACGGTGGGTCCGAGGAGGACCGACCGTCGGCAGGCCCTCCGACTCAGACGAGGTCCGCGGTGTAGGTGTCGGCTCCCGAGCGGATGACCTGGCCGGGCCGAGCGCCGGTCTCCCGGCCGTCGATCACGATGTCGACGCCGCCCACGAGCACCCGGTCCACGCCGACCGCACGCGAGACCAGCCGGCCGGTGTCGCCGGGGAGATCGTTGACCATCTCGACGGGGCCGGCGTCGACCGTGGCGGGATCGAAGATCACCAGATCGGCGTGGTAGCCCTCGGCGATTCGGCCGCGGTCGCGCAGGCCGAACAGGCGGGCCGGCACATCGGTCATGTGGTTCACGGCTCGTTCGAGCGTGGTGAGCCGGCGGCCGCGCACGCAGTCGCCGATCCACTGGGTGGGGTAGGGGGCGCCGGCCATGCGGTCGAGATGGGCGCCGGCATCGGAGCCGCCGATCATCACCGACGGGTGCTCCCACGCCTCGGCCCGGAGGTCCCACGAGGCGTCGTCGTCGTCGGTGGCGCCCGGCCACAGCACGGTTCGCAGATCGTCCGCGAGCACCACGTCGAGGAGCGCATCGAAGGGTTCGATGCCTCGCTCGGCGGCGATGTCGTCGATCCGGCGGCCGGTGAGCCCGGCGTTCGCCTCGCTGTAGGTGTCGCCGATCACGTACCCGCCCCAACCGGTGAGCCGGCCGAACACGCCGACCTCGGGAGACGCGGCGCGGGCCCGCATGAAGGCTCGGACTTCGGGGTCGCGCAGGCATGCCTTGCGCGCCACGAGGGGCAGCCCGAGGATCGGCCCCCAGTCGGGCATGAGGTTGAGCGCGCAGAAGGTCAGGAAGCTCATGTTCATGCCGACGATGATCGGCATGGTGAGCGCGACCACGCGAGTTCCGGCCTCGCGGCAGCGGTCCATTGCCTCGAGCTGATTGCGGTAGCGGGCCGGCTCGTGCGAATCGATCGTGAGCACGTTCCAGTTGAGGGGCCGCTGGCCGGCGCGGGCGAACTCGATCATGAACTCCACGTCGTCGTCGCTGAAGCCGTCGAGGCAGCCGTCGGAGGCGTATTCGAGGCTCGTGCCCTCGTGGCGCGACACCTCGCCCGCCAGCGCGAGGAGCTCGGCGCGGGTCGCCCACCGCGAGGCGACGGGCTGACCGTCGCCGTCGGAGTGTGTGCGGGCGAGGGTGGTCGAGAAGCCGAGGCCGCCGGCCTCGATCGACGTGCGCAGCAGCGCGACCATCTCGTCGAGCTGTGCGTGGGTCGGCTCATTCCCCACCGCAGCGGTCCCCATCACGCGGCGGCGGATCGCGCAGTGGCCCACAAGGAAGCCGGCGTTCACGCCGAGGTTGCCGTCGAGGCGGGCCAGGTATTCGGCGAAGGAATCCCACTTGCCGTCGACTCCGGCCTCGAGGGCAGGCAGCGGCATGCCCTCGACCCGGGCCATCATGCGCCGCGTGTAGTCGCCGTCGCCCGGCGCCAGCGGAGCGAGGGTGAAGCCGCAGTTGCCGGCGATGACGGTGGTGACCCCGTGCAGGTTCGACGGCGATGCCGCCGGGTCCCACAGGATCTGCGCGTCGTAGTGGGTGTGCGGATCGATGAACCCCGGGCACACCACGTGGCCGCCGGCGTCGATGACCTCGGCCGCCTCGGGTGACTCGTCCGCGTCGTAGACCGCGGCGATCCTGCCGTCTTTCACTCCGATCGACGCGGGCCGCGCTGGCGCCCCGGTTCCGTCGACGAGAGATGCGTTGCGAATCACACGATCGAGCACGGTGCCTCCTGTGCGGCGTTTCTGACGACCCGTCAGAAACGATAACCGAAACGCTTGCACGCGATGGCGGGGCGTGTTTGTATGGCGGTCCACTCTGACAAGGGGGCTTGGATGATGCGACGCGCACTTCGCGCTCGCCGTGGCGGCAGCACTCTTCATGACCGGCTGTGCATCACGCGCCGACAAGGACTCGGCGGGCCGCACGACCGCGGCGGAGTCGTCGAAACCGGCCGATGGGGGCACCTCCGGCGGCGATGCGGATCAGAAGTTCGGCTCGCTGGATTCGCCGTGCGGCAAGGGCACCGCCAAGGTCGCCGCGGCGGAGGCGGGCGGAAGCCCCGACACGTTGCGCATCGGCATCGCAAACGACCGGAACTCGACGTTCCGTCCCGGCCTCAACTCGTTCTTCTGGGATTCGGCCAACGCGTTCGTGAAGTGGTGCAACGACCAGGGCGGGGTGGCCGGCGTGCCGCTCGAGGCCGTCGACGTCGACGGCAAGGTGCTCGAAGTCGAAGCGGCCGTCGCGAAGTCGTGTTCCGAGACCTTCGCCTTGGTCGGCGGCGGGTGGACCCAGGACAACCTCGCCTTCAGCGGCAAGGACGGCGCCGACTTCCACAAGTGCAAGCTGATCGCGTTCGCCGGCTTCGCGGTGTCGTCCGACTTCGCCGAGGCGAACGGCCAGGTGCAGCCGGTTCCCAATACGGCGCACGAGAAGCCCGACGGCTGGCTGCTCGAACTCGCGAAGCTCTATCCCGAGGGCGCCAAGCACCTGGCGGTGATGTACGGCACGCTCCCCGCGATCGAGATGGTGGCGGACCAGGTGGTCGGCGTGGCCGAGGCGACCAAGAAGTTCGGCAAGGTCACCAAGATCAGCTACGACGCCCTGACCCCCGACTTCAACCTGATGGCGACGCAGGTGAAGGATCAGAAGGCCGGGCTCGTGTACTACGCGGGCGAGGAGAAGAACTTCGCCAAGTTCGTCCAGGCGCTCGACGCGGCGGATGTCGACGCCGTCGTGTTCGCCGACGCGAACCAATACGACGCTCAGGTGCTCGAGGGAATCGGCGCGACCGATCGCGACGTGCTCGTACGGATCGCCTCGCATCCCTACGAAGAGGCTGATGAGTTCCCGGCGACACAGAAGCTGGTCGACGTGATGAAGCAGTACAACCCCGAGGGCCGAGTCACGAGCCTCACGGCGCAGTCGTTCTCGGCGATGCTGCTCTTCGCCCAATCGGCGAAGCAGTGCGCCGAGGATTCGGGCGAGATCACTCGGGAATGCGTCCTTGCCGAAGGGCGCAAGGTCACCTCGTGGGACGGTGGCGGTCTCCACGCCGAGGCGAACCCCGGCGAGAACAAGCCCCCCACCTGTTCGATGTTCGTGGGCATCAAGAACGGCAAGTGGGTGCGCAAGTTCCCCGAGCTGGACTCCGACGCCGACGATGGTGACGGGTTCTCGTGCACCGGCGAGTTGCAGACGTTGTCCGGCGACTTCGGCGAAGGCAAGGTCGATCCCAGCCGCGACGACACCGTCGGCTGAGTTCGCTCACATGCGGGACCTCCCTCGTCTCGTCCCCGTGGTGACGTCGGCGTGCTGACGATCATCCTCACCGGGATCTCGCTCGCGGCGATCTATGCGATCGCCGCGAGCGGCCTCGTGGTCACCTACACCACCACGGGCACGTTCAACTTCGCGCACGGCGCGATCGGCATGCTGGCGGCCTATCTGTACCGCCAGGCGACCGCCTCGACCGATTTCGGCGGATGGGGCTGGCCCGTCTGGCTCGGGCTGATCTTCGTGGTGCTGTTCGCCGCACCGGCGTTCGGCGTGGTCGTGGAACGAGGCGTGATGCGACGCCTCGACGGTGCATCCGAGGTCGTCAAGGTGGTGGTCACGGTCAGCCTGCTGCTCGCGCTGGTCGGTCTTGCGGTGTGGCAGTGGCCATCGGTGTCGAGCGACCCCGAGAAGTTCCTGGTCGGCACGTCGTGGGAGAAGTTCCGTTTCGGCGACACCACAGTGACGGGCCACCAGATCGTGACCGTGTGCGTCGCCCTCGCTGTGGCGATCGGTCTGCGCCTGCTGCTGTTCCGGACGCGGCTGGGCGTGGCGATGCGCGCGGTCGTGGACGACCGCAACCTGGTGCGGTTGAACGGTGCGAAGCCGCACCGGCTCGCGATGTTCTCGTGGGCGCTCGGGTTCTCGCTCGCGGCGGTGTCCGGCGTGCTCGTCGCACCCGAGCGCGGCCTCAACCAGGTGCAGTTGACGTTGCTGGTCGTGAATGCCTACGCCGCGGCCGTGGTGGGCCGCCTGCGCAGCCTTCCGATGACCTTCGTCGGGGCGCTCGTGCTCGGCATCGGGCAATCGCTCGCCGCTACCAAGCTCATCGGGGTGAACATCGGCTGGTTCAGCCTGGCCGACCTGCAATACGCCGTGTCGCCGGTGCTGCTGTTCTTCGCCATGCTTTTCCTCCCGTCGGAGCGGCTGCGCGCCGGGGCGGCGAAACGGGTACGTGAGTCCTGGCGGCTTCCGTCGTTGCGCACCGCGGCGTGGGGTGCGCTCGGGTTCGTGGTGGCCGTGGTCGCGGCGACCGACCTGATCGGTGCCGATCCCGACAGGGCCGGCCTCGTGACCGCGCTGTCGTTCGCGTTGGTCGCCCTCTCGCTGGTCCCGCTGACGGGCATGGCCGGGCAGATCTCGCTCGCGCAGATGTCGTTCTTCGGCGTGGGCGCGCTGATCATGTCGTGGATCGGCGACGACGGGCACACGGTCGCCGGGCTCATCGTCGCGATCGCGGTGTCCGCAGTGGTCGGCGGGCTGGTCGCGCTCCCGGCGCTACGCCTGACCGGTCTCTACCTGGCCTTGGGTACCGCTGCCTTCTCGCTGTTCATGACCCGCATGGTGTTCAAGCAGACCCGCCTGATGCCGGGCGAGCAGGTGGCCGTTCCCGGGCTCGATCTCGGGTTCGCGACGTTCCGCACCAACCAGGCGCAGATCACGCTGCTCGCCATCGTCTTCGCTGCGGTCGGCGTGTTCGTGATCTGGCTGCGGGGCTCGTCGTTCGGTCGGCGGCTCACGGCCATGAAGGACTCGCCGGTGGCGTGCGCGACGCTGGGACTCGACCTCACGCGAACCAAGATCGCCGTGTTCGCGCTGTCGGCCGCGATCGCCGGGTTGTCGGGGGCGCTCGTCAACCGGTCGGTCGCCAACAGCGACTTCGAGCTGCTCGCGTCGATGAACGTGACCATGCTCGCGGTGGTCGGCGGTGTCGGCGCCGTGTCGGGCGTGCTGTTCGGCGGGCTGCTCCTGGGCGTGATCAACAAACTCGGTGATGTGCTGTTCGCCAGCAACGCGGTCGGCATCTTCGAGTTCGTCAAGATCGCGGTGGTCGATCTGCAGAAGGTCGCTCCGGGCTTCATCGGGATCGGCCTCGGCGCCAACCCGAGCGGCGCGGCGACCGACATTGCCGATACCTACCGGCCGGTGGCCGAGTCGAGGCCGGCGCTGAGCCTCGCCGTCGGTGGGCCAGCGCTCGCATGGGTGCTCGCTCGGTCCGGCACGATCAACAAGTGGACCTTCGTCGCGGTGCTCGCCGTGATGGTGTTCGGCGTGATCCCGGCGGTGCCGATCTTGCTGCGGCCCATCCCGGGCGGCCGCGCGTCGGCGGCAGGAGCGTTCGCCATTGCGTCGATCGTCGTGACGGGCGCGATCGATTGGGAGACGCTGACCGCGTCCAACGGCATGCGCGTGCTGTGGATGCTGATCGCGTGCGGCGCGGTCGCTCGCGGCGTCATGGCGATCCACGGGCAGTTCCCCCACACGGGTGCTGCGCCGCAGCCGTCTCCCGACCTGGTCGGGATCGACCGGCCGCTCGACCGATCCGACGCAATCGAGGCCGAGCGCGTGCTCGGCCTGACCGAGGGGGTGCTGCGTGGCGCTCCTTGAAACACGCGGGTTGACCATGCGCTTCGGCGGCAACGTCGCGGTGTCCGACGTCGACCTGGCCGTCGAGGGCGGCGCGGCCACGGGGCTGATCGGCCCGAACGGCGCCGGCAAGACCACGACGTTCAACATGATCTGCGGTGTGCTCACACCCTCCGGTGGAACCGTGACCCTCGGTGGGCGCGACATCTCGTCGCTCTCGACCCACCGCCGCGCCCGGCTCGGGATCGGGCGCACGTTCCAGCGGCTCGAGGTCTTCTCGTCGATGTCGGTGCGCGACAACATCGTCGTGGGCGCCGAGATTCGCGAGTCGTGGGCCCGCACGACGCCGGCCGGTCCGCAACTGCTCGCCGGGGGCGCCGACCTGGACCGTGACGACGAGGTCTCGCTGATCCTCGAACGGCTGGGTCTCATGGATGTCGCGGAGTCGCGAGTCGGCGAACTGCCCACGGGACAGGCTCGGCTCGTCGAGCTCGGACGAGCGCTGGCGATCCGACCGAAGGTCTTGCTGCTCGACGAGCCGGCCTCGGGCCTCGACGACGCCGAAACCGCGTCGCTCGCGTCGCTCATCGCCGAGCTCACCGCAGCAGGGTTGGCCGTGCTGCTGGTCGAGCACGACGTTCCGCTGGTGATGTCGGTGTGCTCGATGATCTACGTGCTCGACTTCGGCCGCATCATCGCGTCGGGAACCCCCGACCAGGTGCAGCAGAATCAGACGGTTCTCGACGCCTACCTGGGATCGGGGAGCCGATGACGCCTATCGACACAAGCGCCGCGCCGCCCCTGCTCGAGCTGTCGGGAGTGCGTGCGGGCTACGGATCGATCGAGGTATTGCACGGCGTGAACCTCGCCGTGCCCGCCGGCTCGGTCGTGGCGCTGCTCGGGCCGAACGGCGCCGGCAAGACGACCACGCTCGGTGTCGCCTGTGGCCTGATCGAGCCGACCGCCGGCAAGGTGTTGATGGCGGGCCGCGACGTCACCGGCGTCGCACCCGAGGAGCTCGTGCGTCGCGGCGTGGTGACGATCCCGGAGGGTCGGGGAATCTTCCCCAACCTGACGGTGCGCGAGAACCTCCAGATGGTGACCTACGGCGGTGCGAGGCTGGCAGACGTCGAGGCCACCGCCTACGAGCGCTTCCCGCGGCTGGGAGAGCGGCGCAAGCAGCTGGCCGGCACCATGTCGGGCGGCGAGCAGCAGATGCTCGCGATGGCGCGCGGACTCGCCTCGAACCCGGCGTTGCTCTTCCTCGACGAGTTGTCGATGGGTCTCGCACCGCTGGTGGTCGAGGAGCTCTATGGCATCGTGGCGCAGATCGCCCGCAGCGGCGTCTCGATTCTGGTGATCGAGCAGTTCGCCCGGACGGTGCTGGGCGTCGCCGACTATGCCGCGATCATGTTGAACGGCCTCGTCCGCAGTGTTGGCCGACCTGCGGACATCGAGGACGAGCTGTCGGCCGCGTACCTGGGCGGCCAGAAGCCGTGAGGACAGGAGCAACGAGATGAACGAACAACCCGAACGGGTCGAGCAGTTCCAAGCCGAGATCAACTCGATGAAGGTGAAGGCGTCGGGCGCCGAGAACGAGTCCAGGCTACTGATCCTCGGCATCGTGCTCGCTGTGGCGGGCCTGGCCCTCGCGATCGTCGGCGGGGTGCAGGTCGGCGGAGCCGCCGATGCGCTCGACCAGCAGTCGTTCCTCGCGACCGGCAGCTTCCTCGGAATCGCCTTGATCATCGCCGGCGCCGCGTTGTTCGTCCGCTACTCGCTGGCCCGCTACCTCCGTTTCTGGCTCGTCCGGCTCGTGTACGAGTCGCGTGCCAACACCGATCGAATCGTCGAAGCGATCGATCGGGCAGCGCACGGCCCCGAGTAGGGGATTGCGCGTCGACGAGTGATCGCCCGGTCCGTCTGTGACGGGTCTCAGGGATTTGCGGCCTCTCCGGGCCCTCTCGTAGATTGCGCATCGGTTCACAAGCGCCGCGCCAGAGCGCGGCGCCCGCCCCTCTGGAAGCCATGATGGACGCTGAGCACAAGCGCGAGTTCAACACGCACCTCGCCAACTCGCACGGCTCGTTCGAGCTCGTGTTGTCGCCGGTGATCCTCGGGCTCGGTGGGTGGTGGCTCGACGGTCGGCTCGGCACGGGGCCGTGGCTGGTGATCGTCGCCGCGGTGCTGGGCATCTCGGGTGCTGCGATCAAGCTGTACTACGGGTACCGGTCGCAGATGGACCGGCTCGACGGCGAGCGCCGCGCTGCCGCCGCTACGGCCTGGTCCACCGCTGAGGAGCGCGCCGCGTGAGTGTCGAACCCGCTCAGACGAACGCCCTCATGTCTCGGTTGGAGGGTCCTGCGCCCGCGCTGCAGATCGCGGTCGACATGGCCAAGAGAGCGATCTGGTTCCTGCCGGTCGTCGTGGCTCTCGGCGCGTATTGGGGTATCAACGGCGTCGCCTCGGCGGCCTACGCGCGCGGTCGTCGTGGTGAACTTCCTGCTCGCCGCCTGGTTGCTCGCTGTGACCGGACGCATCTCGTTCGCCCTCATGGCAGGCGCCGCGATGTTCGGCTATCTCCTGCGTCTCGGCCTCATCTTCGTTGCCGTCATGGTGGTGAAGGACGCAGCATGGGTCCCGCTCGTTCCGCTCGGCCTCGCGCTGATCGTCACCCACCTGGGCCTGCTGTTCTGGGAGCTCCGCTTCGTGTCGGGCTCCCTCGCCTTCCCGGGCCTCAAGCCCGCACCCCCGTCCACCGACCAGATCGACGGTTCCGCCGCCCGCTCGGCCGCGTAACCCGACCCATCAGGAATCACAAGGAGCGCATGTGTTCGCTGAATTGAAGTTTCCCGGCATCGAGGAGATGGTGCAGTGGCCCGCCGCCTTCGGCGAGGGGACCCCGTTCGCGTTCAACAAGGTTGCGCTCATCTCGCTGATCGCCATGGCCGTGCCGGTCATCTGGTTCCTGGTCGCCGGCGGGAGCGCCAAGAAGTCGCTCGTGCCCCGCGGCGCGCAGAACCTCGCCGAGACCTCCATCGAGTTCATCGAGAAGCAGGTGATCGGCCAGGCGATCGGGCCCGACGGCCTGCCGTACCTCCCGCTGCTCATCTCGATGTTCCTGTTCATCTTCGTGGGCAACCTGTTCGGCATCATCCCCACGTCGCACTTCGGTGCCAACGCCCGCATGGCCAACCCGGTGCTGCTCGCGGTGCTCACGTGGTTCGTCTTCATCGGCGTCGGTCTCAAGCACAACGGCCTCGGCTACCTCAAGGCATCGCTGTTCCCGCCGGGCGTGCCGAAGGCGCTCTACCTGCTCGTGACGCCGATCGAGTTCATCTCGACCTTCCTGGTTCGCCCCTTCTCGCTGGCGGTCCGGTTGTTCGCCAACTCGCTCGCCGGGCACATCTTGCTCGTGACGTTCTCGGTGCTGACCGCCACGCTGTGGAGCCTGTCGCCGCTGGTGGTCGCCGCGCCGTTCTCGTTCTTCATGCTCATCGCCTTCACCGGCTTCGAGTTGCTGGTCGCGTTCCTGCAGGCGTACATCTTCACCCTGCTGACCGCCGTGTACATCGGCGGCGCCCTGCACCCGCATCACTGATCCACGCGGCACCCGCCGCACATCGTCCACCCGCCGGGGTGAACGAGCCGACCTGACATCACAATCCGGTGGCGCACCCGCCGGACCTCACAGGAGAAACAACACCACCATGAGCAGCACGCTTACGCACATCGTTCACACGGTTGCCCAGCAGACCGGCGAGGCATACAGCGCGGAACAGGCCAAGGGCATCGCCGGCGCGAGCGGCGCCGGCATGGCGTACGGCCTCGGCGCCATCGGCCCCGGGCATCGGCATCGGCTACCTCGTCGGCCAGGCCGTGCAGGCCATGGCTCGCCAGCCCGAGTCGGCCGGCCAGGTCCAGACCACGATGTTCCTCGGCATCGCCTTCACCGAGGCCCTCGCCCTCATCGGCTTCGTCGTCTTCATCCTCCTCAAGTTCGTGTGATCGTCGCGAGCTGCCGGCGCCACGGCGCCGGCAGCAGCGCGAGGTCCCGTTCCGTCCCGACACGTCACCAGGAGTCCCCATGCTCGCATTGCTGAGCCTCATCGCCTCCGAGGGAGGTGAAGCCAAGGAAGTGGTCAACCCCGTCATTCCGGACACGCCGGAGCTGGTCTGGGGTGCGATCGCCTTCTTCCTGCTGCTGATCCTCATGTATGCGGTGTGCTTGCCCCCGATTCGCCAGGCGATGCGTCGCCGCGAGGACCAGATGCGCAACGACGCCGAGTCCGCCGAGCGGGCCCGCGTCGAGGCCGAGCAGGTTCGGCGCGACTACGACGCGACCTTGGCCGAGGCCCGCGCCGAGGCGTCCCGCATCGTCGATGCGGCCCGCCAGGCGGGTGAGGCCCGCCGGGCCGAGATCATCCGCGCGGCGGAGGACGATGTCGCCGCCGAGCGGCAGGCGGCGCTTGCCGATCTCGACGCGGCTCGCACCACGGCGCTCGACGGACTCCGCCCGCAGGTCGGGTCGATCGCTGTCGCCGCTGCCGGCAAGGTCGTCCAGCGCGACCTCGACGTCGCGGCCAACCAGTCGGTGGTCGACGAGCACGTGCGCTCGGCGAGCCGGGGCTGAGGGAGGAAACGCACATGAACGCACTACTCCTTGCCGAAGAGGGCAACCACTTCTGGCTTCCCCACGACATCAACGAGGTGATCTGGGGCACGATTGCCTTCCTGATCGTCTTCGGGCTGCTCTACAAGAAGGCGTGGCCGGCGATCTCGGCGGCGATGGCCGCTCGGCCGGAGCGCATCGCCGCAGAGCTCGGCGCGGCGGAGGCCGATCGGGTCGACGCCGAATCGAAGCGGGACGGCGTGAAGGCGGCGCTCGCCGACTCCGACGCCGAGGCCGCTCGGATCGTCGCCGAGGCCCGCGACGCCGCAGCCCGGCTCGAGTCCGACACGGTCACCCGTGCCGAGGCCGAGGCCGTGGCGCTTCGCGAACGTGCCGCAGGCGAGCTCGTGGCCGCCCGTCGCCAGGCCGAGAGCGATCTTGCCGGTGAGCTGTCCCGGCTGGCGCTCGGCGCCGCCGAGCAGGTCGTGCACTCGAACCTCGATGACGCAACCCACCAGGACCTGATCGAGGCGTACATCCGCCAGGTCGGCGCGACCAACTGAGGCCGGAGAGGCACATGAGCGAATCTTCCATCACCGCCTACGCCTCGGCGATCGCGTCGGTGGCGCGCGCCGAGGGCATCGCCCGGGTCGTCGAAGACGAACTGTTCCGGGTCGCCCGCGCCCTGGGCGCCAACGACGAACTGCGTGCAACGCTCGCCGACGCGTCGATCCCGCTGGAGCGGCGGACCTCGATCATCGAGGATCTGCTGGGGGGGAAGGCGACCACGACGACCGTTTCGGTCGTGACGCTGCTCGTCGCCAACGGCCGCGTGGGCCAACTCGCGGCCATCGTCGACGAGTTCGTCTCGCAGTCGGCCGGGGCCCGCGGCGAGGCAGTGGCCGAGGTGCGCTCGGCCGTGCCGCTGAGCGATGACCAGAAGGCCCGACTGGCCGCTGCGCTCAAGGCACAGACCCAGCTCGACGTCACGATCCGCAACGTCATCGACCCGACCGTCATCGGCGGCATCGTCACCCAGATCGGTGACACGCTGCTCGACGGTTCCGTCCGCTCCCGCCTCACGCAACTTCGCGAGGCGTTCTGATCCGTCACGCTCGGCAGAGACCATCTGCCGGTGTGCTTCCCGTCCGTCATCACTCGCCAGAGCCGAACGAACCTCGAAGAGAGTCCCAGACATGGCTGAACTGACCATCAACACCGCAGACATCACGGCGGCGATCCAGAAGAACCTCGAGGGGTTCGCCCCCGACCTCACCGTCGGGCAGGTCGGCCGGGTGATCGAGGTCGGCGACGGCATCGCCCGCGTGTCGGGCCTGCCCGCCGCCACCGTCAACGAGATCCTCGAGTTCGAGTCGGGCATCCTGGGCCTCGCGCTGAACTTGGACGAGGACTCGATCGGCGCCGTGGTCCTCGGTGAGGTCGACGACATCGAAGAGGGCCAGACGGTGAAGGCCACCGGCCAGATCCTCTCCGTGCCGGTCGGCGATGGCCTCCTCGGTCGGGTCGTCAACACGATGGGCGAGCCCATCGACGGCAAGGGCCCGCTGAGCAACGTCCAGGAGCGCCGCGTCGAGGTCCAGGCGCCGGGCATCATCGGTCGCCAGCCCGTGGGCGAGCCCATGCAGACCGGCATCAAGTCGATCGACTCGCTCATCCCCGTCGGCCGTGGCCAGCGCGAGCTGATCATCGGCGACCGCAAGACGGGCAAGACCACCGTCGCCATCGACGCCATCATGAACCAGAAGGGTCTGGGCGTGAAGTGCATCTACGTGGCGATCGGGCAGAAGGCCTCGACCGTCGCGCAGACCGTGGCCCGCCTCGAGGCCGCCGGAGCCATGGAGTACACCGTCGTCGTGGTCGCCCCGGCCTCCGACCCGGCACCGTTCAAGTACCTCGCCCCCTACACCGGTTGCGCCATGGGTCAGCACTGGATGGAACACGGCGAGCACGCCCTCGCCGTGTACGACGACCTGTCCAAGCAGGCCGAGGCGTACCGCCAGGTGTCGCTCCTTCTCCGCCGCCCGCCGGGGCGCGAGGCCTACCCGGGCGACGTGTTCTACCTGCACTCCCGTCTCCTCGAGCGTGCCGCCAAGCTGTCCGACGCCCTCGGCGCCGGCTCGCTCACGGCGCTGCCGATCATCGAGACCAAGGCCGGCGACGTCTCGGCCTACATCCCGACGAACGTGATCTCGATCACCGACGGCCAGATCTTCCTTCAGGACGACCTGTTCAAGTCCGGTATCCGTCCGGCCGTGGACGTCGGCATCTCGGTGTCCCGCGTGGGCTCGGCCGCCCAGATCAAGGCGATGAAGACGGCCGTCGGCACGCTCAAGAGCGACCTGCAGCAGTTCCGTGAGCTCGAGGCGTTCGCGGCCTTCGGTTCCGACCTCGACGCCGTGTCGAAGGCCCAGCTCGACCGTGGCTACCGCCTCACCGAGCTCCTCAAGCAGGGTGTGGGCCAGCCCGTGCCCGTCCAGGAGCAGGTCGTGGTGCTGTTCGCCGGCACCCGAGGCTTCCTCGACGGCATCGAGATCTCCGACGTGCAGCGCTTCGAGGCCGAGCTCCTCGAGTGGTTCCGCAACCGCCACAGCGACCTCCTCGCCTCGGTGAAGGAGACCGGCAACGTCGATACCGATGCGCTCGAGGCCGGCGTCAAGGCCTTCACGGCGCAGTTCCAGTCGACGGCCAAGGCCGGCAGCGAGCCCGCCGGCGCGGCGAGCGATGCCACCACGTCGCTGGCCAAGGCGGCCACGCATCTCCCGGAGGAACAGACCGACCGCGACGACGAGGCGCACTGACCGATGCCCGGCGCACAGGAACGGGTGCTCCGCCGACGCATCGGCAGCATCCAGAACACCAAGAAGATCACGCGGGCGATGGAGCTCATTGCCGCGACCCGCGTCGTCAAGGCCCAGATGGCCGCGAACGACGCCCGGCCGTACAGCGAGCAGATCACCGCGGTGATCTCGAACCTCGCGGCCGGGGGGGTCGAGGTTTCGCACCCCCTGCTGCGTCAGGCGACCGACGTCCGCAAGGTCGGTGTGATCGCGATCACGTCCGACCGGGGGCTCGCCGGCGCGTACAACTCCTCGGTGATCCGAGCGGCCGAACGCGAGATCCGCCAGGCCAAGGCCGAGGGGCGTGAGTACGCGCTCATCACGATCGGCAAGAAGGCCGAGGGGTACTTCCGGTTCCGGAACTACCACATCGACGCGGCGTTCAACGCCATGACCGACAAGCCCACCTACGAGGACGCCCGAACGGTGGCCGCCAAGGTGACCGAGTTGTTCGACGGCGACGTCGACACGATCGACCTGGTGTACACGCAGTTCATCACGATGGGCTCCCAGAAAGTGGTCGTGCGGCGGTTCCTCCCGCTCGACACCGACGACGCCGAGTCCACCCCGAGGGACCCGGCGCCGCCTTCGAGTTCGAGCCCTCCGCCGCCGCGGTGCTCGCGTCGCTGCTCCCCCGCTACGTGGAGAGCCGGCTGTTCTCGGCCCTGCTCGATGCTGCGGCGTCCGAGCACGCCAACCGCCAGCGGGCCATGAAGTCCGCCACGGACAACGCCGAGGAGCTCATCATCAAGCTCCAGCGCAAGATGAACCAGGCCCGCCAGGACGCCATCACCACCGAGATCATGGAGATCATCAGCGGTGCCGAAGCCCTGTCGGCCGACAAGGGTGACCCCGAGGACCTGCTCCTCGACCACCTCAGCGCCGACCCATTCCCGAAGCTCGCGTTGCGCGGTGGCCACGTGCCCCATCAGCACTCCCACCTGTAAACCACCGGACAAGAACAGGACACGCCATGACGGCCACTGACACCACACACAAAGAAGGTCGCATCGTCGCCATCGCCGGACCGGTGGTCGACGTGGAGTTCCCGCCCGACGGGCTCCCGCAGATCAACCACGCCCTCGAGTTCACGATCACCGTGGACGGCGTGTCCACCAAGGTGACCGCCGAGGTCGCCCAGCAGATCGGTGACAACCGGGTGCGGGCCATCTCGATGAAGCCCACCGACGGTCTCGCCCGCGGCACCGTGGTGCACAACACCGGTCGCGGCATCAACGTGCCCGTCGGCGACGTGACACTCGGGCACGTGTTCAACGTGATCGGCGAGCCGCTCGACGTGGCGGCCGACACGCTCGACCTGTCCAACCGGTGGGACATCCACCGTCAGGCGCCGTCGTTCGACTCGCTCGAGCCGAAGGCGCAGATGTTCGAAACCGGCGTGAAGGTGCTGGACCTGCTCACCCCGTACCTGCAGGGCGGCAAGATCGGCCTGTTCGGTGGTGCCGGCGTGGGCAAGACCGTGCTCATCACCGAGATGATCAACCGTGTGGCCTCGAACCACGGTGGCGTTTCGGTGTTCGCCGGGGTGGGGGAGCGGACCCGTGAGGGCACCGACCTCTTCCTCGAGATGGGCGAGACCCTCATGGGCGGCTCCGACCAGTCGGTGCTCACCAAGGCGGCCCTGACCTTCGGCCAGATGGACGAGCCGCCCGGCGTGCGCCTGCGCGTCGCCCTCTCGGCGCTGACCATGGCGGAGTACTTCCGCGACGTGCAGGGCCAGGACGTGCTGTTGTTCATCGACAACATCTTCCGCTTCACCCAGGCCGGCTCCGAGGTGTCCACCCTGCTCGGCCGTATGCCCTCGGCCGTGGGCTACCAGCCGACCCTCGCCGACGAGATGGGCGCGCTGCAGGAACGCATCACCTCGACCGGCGGTCGATCGATCACCTCGCTGCAGGCCGTGTACGTGCCCGCCGACGACTACACCGATCCGGCGCCGTTCACGTCGTTCACGCACTTCGACGGCACGACCGAGCTGAGCCGTGACATCGCGGCCCTCGGCATCTACCCCGCCGTGGACCCGCTGGCGTCCACCTCGACCATCCTCGCACCAGAGGTCGTTGGCGATCGTCACTACAACGTCGCCCGCCAGACCCAGGAAGTGCTGCAGCGCTACAAGGAGCTGCAGGACATCATCGCGATTCTGGGCCTCGACGAGCTGTCCGACGAAGATCGCATCACGGTCGATCGAGCCCGGAAGGTGCAGAAGTTCCTGGCGCAGCCGATGTTCGTCGCCGAGGTGTTCACCGGCCTTCCCGGCATCTTCACGCCGGTGGCCGACACGATCGAGTCGTTCGAGATGCTGCTCCGCGGCGACATGGACGAGCTTCCGGAACAGGCCTTCTACAACGTCGGCGGCGCCGAGGATGTGTACCGCAAGGCCAAGGAACTGGAGAAGAACGGCTGATGCCACTCCGCGTCGAACTGGTCTCGCCGGAGCGCGTCGCGTATTCCGGTGTCGCAAAGACGGTGATCGCCCGCGTCGCGAACGGCGATATCGCGTTCCAACCCGGCCACATCCCGTTCATCGGGACGCTCCAGACCCATCCGGTCCGCCTCGTGCTCGAGGACGGCGGCGAGGTCCGTATTGCTGTGCACCAGGGTTTCGTCGAGGTGTCGAACGACGCCGTGACGATCCTGTCGGACGTGTGTGAACTGCCGGAGCAGATCGATGTCGCCCGGGCCGAGGCGGCCCGGGACCGGGCCGAGGCGGCCCTTCGCGCCGACGCTGACGATGTCGATGCGAAGGCGGCGCTTCGCCGGGCCGAGGTGCGTCTGGAGACCGCCGCGGCCTGAGGTGGGCCGGCCGACCCGGCGAGGACTGAGTGGGACTTCTGCCCACGGGCCTGCCTGGTACACAGTGGTAACTTGCGTGGCGGCCATGTGGGGCTGTGGCAGCTGAGGAGGGAACATGGCGCGGAGTCGCCGCTTGCGACGGCTGGCGTCGGGCGTCACGCTGCTCGGTGCAGCTGTGTCGACCATCGTCGGGTGTAGGCCACCCGACGGGACGACGACGACCACCCCGGCGTCGGTATTCCCCACATGGATCGCCGGCGATTCGATATCGCGCGGCGCAGCGCTGGCGATGGACACCTCCGTGAATATCGTCGGAATGGCCGGGGCGGCTTTCGTGTCGACGGCCCGTTCGGCGACCACGATCTCGCAGGACATCGGCGCCGCGATCCTCGGATCGGGTTCGATGCCCGAGCGGGTGGTCATCGTCGGCGGAGTGAACGATCGCGACGAGGTGCCGGCGGTGGTGACCGACTCGATGACGACGCTGGAGGCCGACCTTGAGTCGGTCGGCGTCGATGTCGTGTGGGTGACGGAGCCGGCGAAGCAGTTCGCGTCGGATGTCGCGCCGCTGAACGCCTGGATCCTGACGCGACCCGGCAGCCTCGACTGCGCGCCGGTCGTCGCCTCGTCGATGTTCGAGTCAGACGGATTGCACCCGAACGAGGCCGGGTACGCAGCGTTCGCCGCGTGCATCGACGCCGGACTCATCGGTGGAGGCAGCTCGTGAGCCGTGGTGCGGGCAAGGGCTCGCGTGCTAGGCTTGGTCACTGAGATCAACAACCTGACGGGTGACCGTCAACCGCTGGGAGGCACAATGAGAAGGTTTCGACGGACGCTCGCCGTGATCGGGGTTGCAGCAATCGCCGGGTGCACCACCCCGCCGACCATCAGCGCTGCGGCGCCGACGTGGATGTTCGGCGACAGCTTGGCGGGGACCACCGCCGCGTCGTTCCTGCCGGAGCGGTCGCTCGAGGTGTTCAACGCAACACGCGGTGGTGGCGGCTTCGTGTGGACCAAGGACGGACTCAACATCGCCACCGAGGCCGATACTCGGATCGCGTCCTACGGCGCGCCGCGCCGGGCGCTGATCATCGGCGGGACCAACGACTTCAAGCTGTCGGCTCCGGTCGTGATCGCGGCGATGGCCGCGTTCGAGGACGACCTGACGGCCCAGGGCATCGAGGTCGTCTGGATCACCGAGCCGGGGTGGAGCCACGCCGGCTGGCTCGCACAGCTCAACAATTGGATCCGTTCGCGGCCGGGCAGCATCGACTGCGCTCCGGCCATCGCCGACGCGAAGTACACCTCGCCATGGGACCAGGTGCACCCGACCGACGACGGGTACAACCGCTACGCGGACTGCATCGCGGAGAACCTGCCACCGCTCGGCTAGCGCGACGCTGCCTTGCCGGGGTCGATGCTTGCCGATCAGCAGCTCGCCAGGCGAGCGATCGCATTGTCGACGATCAGCCGTTCGTACGCCGCCTCGCCGGCGTCGTTCTGGTGGATGTCCCGGCGCAGGAACCAGTCCTGACCCGCAGAGGCCCCGTTCCAGTCGGCGACGGTGATGCGAGGATCGGCGGTGCCCACGAGCGCGAGCAACTCGTTGGTGGCCTTCGCCCACCCGCCCATGCGGCCCCACCCCGAATCCTGGGCGACGTTCACGACGACGACGCAACGCGACGAGGCGAAGGTCGCGTCGAGCACCGCCCGCACCGAGCGGTCGAGGTCGACCATGGTGTAGCCGCCGGCCATGCCGTTGTTGGACTGGAGGGTCTGTGCGTCGGTCGTGCCGAGGGCGAGCACGGTGAGCTGCGGTCGAACCTGCGCGACGTACTCCGCCGCGGTGAGGAGCCGTCGGGAGGGCGGCTGGGCGTCGCGGCTCAAGGTGGCATCGGCGAGCTGTGCGAACCCGACGTTCGCGGTCGCGACCACTGTCGTGGACCGGCCCGTCGCCGTCCGGAGCTGGGTCGCCAGATATCCGGCCCCGCCAGATCCGTCGCCGAGATTGCGCACGAGGCTGTCGCCGATGACCAACACGGCGGGGTCGGCTCCGCTGCGGTCGACGCCCGTGGTGGTCGCGAGGCGGGGCGGCTGGGGCAACACCGCCATGCCGGTCTTCGAACGCCCGCCGCGCGGAAGCGTGGTCCGCGTCGAACCGGCTGGCGGCTCGACCGCCGCCTCGGGTGGCGGTACCCGGGCGGCGAGGTCGTTACCCACGTCGTTCATGGTCGTTGTCGGGCGCTCCGCACGTGCCCCACGATCTTCGATGGTGGTGGAGCCGCTGCACGACGTGGGCGCGGCCGTGAGCAGAGCCGCCGTCGCGAGCGCGGTGAGGGGGCGCGCGGAGGCTCGCCGCGTCACGAGTGCAGCTTGTCGAGGCGATGACGAGCCTCGACCAGGCGGACCGTTCCCGAGCTTGAACGCATCACCAACGACTGGGTCGTCGCTCCGCTCGCGGCGAAGTGCACGCCCTGGACCAACTCGCCGTCGGTGATGCCCGTGGCCGAGAAGTAGCAGTTGTCGCTCGCGATCAGGATGTCCTCGTCGAGCACCTGGTCGAGGTCGTAACCCGCGGCGATCGCCTCCGAGCGCTCCTGGTCGTTGCGCGGCCACAGCTTGCCCTGGATCGAGCCGCCCATGGCCTTGAGCGCCGCGGCGGCGATCACGCCCTCGGGCGTGCCACCGATGCCGAACATGATGTCGGCGCCCGAGTCGGGCCACGCCGTGGAGATCGCGCCTGCGACATCGCCGTCGGGAATCAGGCGGATGCGCGCCCCGGCCGCTCGCACCTCGGCGATGACCTCGGCGTGGCGGGGCCGGTCGAGGATGACGGCAGTCAGGTCACGCACCTCCGTGCCCTTCGCCTCGGCGAGTCGCCGAAGGTTCTCGGTTGCCGACACGTTGATGTCGATCACGCCGACGCCGTCGGGTCCGACGGCGAGCTTGTCCATGTACACGCACGGGCCGGGGTTGTACATCGTGCCTCGGGGGCTCACGGCGATCACGGCGATGGCGTTGCCCCGGCCGAGCGCGGTGAGCGTGGTGCCGTCGATCGGGTCGACGGCAATGTCGCAGTCGACGCCGGTCCCGTCGCCGACCTCCTCGCCGTTGTAGAGCATGGGCGCCTCGTCCTTCTCGCCCTCGCCGATGATGACGGTGCCGCGCATGGCGACCGACGTCAGCATCAGGCGCATCGCGTCGACCGCGGCGCCGTCCGCTCCGTTCTTGTCGCCTCGCCCCATCCAGCGGGACGCAGCGAGGGCGGCGGCTTCGGTAACCCGGACGAGCTCCATCGCCAGGTTGCGGTCGGGTGCGGTGATCTCGGTCATGCTGGAAGGCTACCGACGGTGGTCCCGGCACTCCGAATCACCTGGACGACCGCCGTCTGACAGGATGTCGGCGTGCACGACCTCACTCCCGACGACCTGCCTGACGACGCCACACGGGCAGCCACCGACGAAGACCGTGTCGAGGCCGACCTCTCGGAGCTGTCCGGACCGGCGCGTGCCATGCTCGACGCCCTGTTGACCTCGGCGGGGATCGACCACCTGTGGCAGGGCGCGCTGCTGGTCGCTCCGGCGAGCGATGCCGATCGGGTCGTCGACCTGATCGAGGAGGTGGAGATGGCCGCGAGCGACCGCCTCGACCGCGACCGTGAGCGGGTTGCCTATGAGGTGGCGGAATGGTCTCCGGAGTTCCAGTCGGCGTTGGCGGAGCGACTGGGCGCGGCGGAGATCCCGTTCGAATGGGACGAGCGCGGCGACTTGGTGGTGTACGCCGACGACGAGCCGGCCGTTGAGGAAATCTTCGACGCGCTCCCGGACGAGGACGATCCCGATGCGGCGGATGCGCCCGAGGTCGCCGGGGTGCTCGGCGCGCTCTGGGAGGCGGCCGAGGTGCTCGCGAGGCGGCCGACGGACTCGCCTGCCGTCCTGTCGCTGATCGACGCCACCGACGTGATGGAGACGATGGCGGTCCCGTACGGGTTCGAACCGGCGGTCTGGAACGACCTGGTACGCCGTGCGGTCGAGCTGCGCGCCGCGCTCGAAGGCGATCCCGCGGCGCCGCCATCGACAGCGGAACCCAGCGGCGACGGCGATGACGTGGATCCCGCGATCGGCGAGGCCGCGGGTGGAGCGTGGTGGAGCGATGACGACATCGCCGCGAGCGCCGAGGCGCTTGCGGCGCGCGCCAGGGATTACCTCTGAGGCGTCGGAGGGGACTCGATGATCGCGGCGCAGTTCGAGGCCTTCTGCTCGCGTCCGATCGCGCCGACGCGCCGCCGCCTGCGCTCGGCGATGCCGACCTTCCCGTTCTTCCCGCCGCCTACGGCCCCGCGCTGATCGGGCTGGTCGTGGCGACCTTCGTGCCGGCGCTCGGTGACGAACTGGCCGACCAGCTCGACGGCCTCGTGGACGATCTCGAAGCCGGACGCCGGGTGCCTCAGCCGCGGGTGCGCCATCGTCTGCAGGACGATCGGGTCGGGCTGCAGCGCTGTTGGCACGGGCTCGTGCGTCGATCGGGCCGCCTCTCGCTGTCGATCTCGGGCCAGGCGTCACCTGCCCACCACGCCCTTGCGGCGGTGTACGTCGCCGCCGGGATGCCGGACGAGGCCCGCACGGCCGGGTTCGCCGCCATACGACTCGGCGCGGCGTGGCGCGGACCGCTCGACGGCCGCCTGCTCGCCCGACTGTTCGACCTCGACCGGGTCGGTGACCGGGACGACCCGGTGGCGTGGGCGCGCCGGGAGCTGCACCTCGATGGCGTCGTTGCGACTCGCGGGCAGGTGCAGCGCGCCTTCCGATCTCGCCTGATCGAGGTTCATCCCGACCGCGGCGGCGCCTCGCACACGGCGGCCGACCGAATCGACCGTCTCGCTCGCGCTCGCGCCATCTTGTTGGACCTTGCCCCTGCCGATGTGGCGTCGTGACGGTCCGGGCGCTCCTGTTGTCGCACGGCGCCGGGTCGGATCGAGACCACGCCACGCTGCTTGCCATCGAGGAACGGCTCGCCCCGCTGCCGGTGGTGCGAGTCAACTTCCCGTATCGGGACATGCCTGGCCGGCGTCCTCCCGACCGGATGCCTGTCCTGATCGCCTCGCTCCGATCCCACCTGCGGGACGTGTGCGACAGCGTCGGTTGTGAGCCCGACGAGGTGGTCGTCGGCGGTCGGTCGATGGGTGGCCGCGTCGCCTCGATGATGGTCGCGGAGGGCACCCCCGCGGCCGGGTGGATCGCTATCGGCTATCCGCTGCACCCTCCCGGGCGGCCCGAACGGCTGCGCACCGAGCACCTTCCGCTGGTCGGGGTGCCGACCTTGCTCATCTCGGGCGATCGTGACCCGTTCGGCACCCCCGACGAGCTCGCGGCGGCCGCTGCGCTGATGGCGGGCGCCGTGACGATGCGCACGATCCCCGGCGGGCGCCACGAGCTGAAAGGCGCGGACACCGTGGTCGCCGACGAGATCGCCGGGTGGCTGGGCAGTCTCGCGACGCCGTAGCGGTCACGGCCGGTTGTCGGTGCGGCGCGCTCGCCGTCAGGCGACGATGTCGACGGGCATCCCGAGCGGGAGATCACGGGACTCCAGGTCGAGGATGTCCTCGTTACGCATCCGGATGCACCCGTTCGACACGGGCGTGCCGATGAGGTCGGGCTTGTTCGTGCCGTGGATGCCGATCGCGCCCTCCTTGAAGGCCTCCGTGTCGATCAGCGTGGGCGAGAACCCCGAGAGACCGTAGGCGAGCGGACCGTACGGCCCCCCGGGATCGGTGCGCGACAGGTCGGCCAGTTCGCGCACGTAGAAGCGGCCGAGCGGCGTGGGGTTCTCGGCGGTGCCGATCGCCACCGGGTAGGTCCCGGCGACCTCGCCCCCGTCGCGAAACTCGAGCGTGCGCCGACTCAGGCTCACCGAGATCGACATGTCGGTGAACTGCAGGTCGACGCTCGCTGCGTCGATCCACCCGGTCGAACCGTTGGGGCGCAGGGGCAGGTAGACCTCGTGCCAGGTGCGATCGCCGACCTGACGACTCGGCGTTTTGACCAGGAACGTCGCCGCCGACGCGGGGAGCGGATCGTTCGGATCGAGTTGCGGGAGCGGGTTCGAAACCTCGGCCGGCACGAGGCTGCCGTCGCCCGTGCGGTTGAGCTGCAGCGGCGCGCCACCGGGTGCGTCGTAGGCCACGATCGTCGCAACGTCGGAGTGGGCCACGGCGATGAAGCTTCGGTATGCCGGCTGTTCCGCGTCGACGGGGGTCTCGCTCTGGGACCGTGGGTCAGCCGTTGTGGCCGACGTGCGCTTGTCGGTCCGGTCGTCCTGGCAGGCGGTGCTCGCCACGGCGAGGGCGACGACCACGAGGCCGGTTGCGGATCGCGCTCGGCGCCGAAGGCGTGGAATCGGCGTGTTCACGTCGTTGAAGTGTACGGGCGGTCGTCCGGTTCGGGATCGTCGGGGTTGAGGGCCTCCAGTTCGACGCCGGCGGACTCGGGGAGGAAGAACGCAAGCCCCACCGCCACGACGGGCGCGAGCGCGAGCAGGTTCATGGCGCTCCCGTAGCTCGGCATTGCGCTGCACCCGGCAGCGGCCCCGGTGGTGAGCAGGCCGGTGGCGCTCCCGACGACCGCGACACACGTGAGCCAGCCGTTCGCCGCTCCACGCCGAAGGGTGGGGAACAGCTCGGGCAACATCGCCCCGAGCGCCGGCGCGAGTACCGCGCCGACGACCGAGCCGACAACGCTCGCGGCCCACATGGGCCAGCCCGAGGTGTTGAACATCACGGCGTTGCCCGCGGCGATGCCGAGCAGGCCGATGGCCGCGGCCCACCGCCGTCCGCGCCGATCGGCAAGCTGGCTGCCGACCGCGATGCCGACGAAACCCCAGGTGTTCGTGAGCAGCAGGAAGACCGACGTCTTCGTCGCGCTGAACCCTCGGACCTGGTTGAGGTAGTCGTTCTGGAGTTGCTGGACCGGGGCGGTGAACAGGTTGAGCAGAAACAGGATGAGCCCGAGCAGCGCGAACCGGCGCAGGTCGATGTGTTGCCGTTCGCGTTCGTGCGGCACGTGCTCGTCGTGCTCGAAGCGCTCGGACTCGGGAAGGCGCCGGGCGCTTGCCCAGGCGGCGAGACCGGCGAGGGCGCTGAGCCCGAAGATGATTCGCCAGGCCCACGGTGCCAGGTCGGCGAGTGGCAACACCCACAGCACCATGCCGACACCGAGCCCGCCGGGCAGGATCATCAGCCCGATCGCGTAGGCGCGTGAGTGTGCCGGGATCTCCTCGACGACCACGATCGAGATGAGCACAGCCGCCGCCGCGGTGAGGCCGCGGCTCACGAGCTGCAGGACCGTGACCGCGGCGAAGCTCGGCGCGATCGCGGTCAGGGTGGAGGCGATCGCCGAGCCGACGAGGGAGCCGAGCAGCATCCCGCGGCGCCCGATGCGATCCGCCGCCGCGGCGGCGACCAGCGTGACCACCGCGCCGATGCGGATGATCGCGAGCGACCCGGTCTGGTCGCAGAGCGATTCGCCGAAGTCGTCGGCGATGCGCGTCATCGTCTGCGTGATCAGGCTGCCGAGGAACCCGGCGACCACCGAGAGGGTCGCGCAGAGGCCGAGCACCTGGGCATCTCGCGGGGTCAGCCGATCGGTCGGGCACCACACAGGCGACGAGCCATCCGCCAGCCCTCGCCGGACGGGCCGTCGGGTGGCCAGGTCGACGAGCCATCCCCAATGGGGCGCAGCCGAGCGGTATCGAATGGTCTCCTCGGTGCCGCCGTCGGCGCGCGTCGCGATCGTGCGGTCCCAATACCGGAACGGCCCCTCGTCCAGCGTGAAGCGCCCGGGAGCGAGTTCGACCTCGCGCACCATCGCGGCGGAACGCGGGCGAAGCCGGAGATCGTCGGGAGGTGGCGTGTCAACGCTCGAGGTGCGCAGTGTCGGCATGGCGGCGGGGCAGTGCAGGCTGCCGCAGGAGCCGCGGCGGCCCGCCACTCTACGGCGGCGATCTCGGGGCACGGGCGCGTTCGGGAAGCTCCGGACGGTCGTCGGCGTTGCACCGCTCGGTGGGCCCACCCGTATCGTTGGGCCTCGACGTATCGAGGAGTCAGTGTGCGAGACCAGGTCGCAGCCGTCATCGAGGTGATTCGCCCGGCGATCCAAGCCGACGGCGGCGATATCGATCTGATCGATGTCGACGAGTCGAGCGGCGTGGTGACCGTCGAGCTGACCGGTGCGTGCGTGAGCTGCCCGGCGTCGACCGTGACGATGAAGGCCGGCATCGAGCGCATCATGCGCGACCGGGTGCCGGGCGTCGTCGAGGTGCGTCAGCCGTTCGACCCGGTCGACGAGACCGGCACCGCCGTCAGCCTGTGACCGCCGACGAGGCGACCGCGACGCTGCTGAGCGATGCGATCGGTGGTCGGCGGGTTGCGTTGGCCAGGCTGCTCTCGCTGGTCGAGCGGGGAGGTGACGGCGCGATGTCGGTCGCTCGCGTGACCCACGCGGCCGCTGGCTCGGGGTACACCGTGGGGATCACGGGTGCGCCGGGTGCGGGCAAGTCGACGCTGACCAACATGGTGTGCAGCGAGGTGCGGACCACGGGGGACCGCGTGGCCGTGCTCGCGATCGATCCGTCGTCGCCGTACAGCGGGGGCGCGATTCTCGGGGACCGGATCCGGATGGGCGACCACACCCTCGACGACGGCGTCTTCATTCGTTCCATGGCCACGCGCGGACACCTCGGCGGACTGTCGCTGGCGACGCCCGGTGCGATTCGGGTGCTCGACGCGGTCGGGTTCCCGTGGATCGTGGTCGAGACGGTCGGCGTGGGCCAGGTCGAGGTGGAGATCGTCGGGTCGGCCGACACCTGCGTGGTCGTGGTGAACCCCGGCTGGGGCGACGCGATCCAGGCGAACAAGGCGGGCCTGATGGAGATCGCCGACGTGTTTGTCATCAACAAGTCCGACCGTGCCGGGGCCGCAGAGACGCGCAGCGATCTGGAGCAGATGCTCGCGCTCCGCCCGGCCGACGGGTGGATGCCGCCGGTCGTGTCGACCGTCGCGTCCACCGGCGAGGGCGTCGCCGACCTGTGGGCGGCGATCGGGGCACATCGGCGTCATCTCGAGCGCTCGGGCGAGGGCGCGCTGCGGCGCCGACGGCGCGCCGAGTCGGAGCTCCGGCGGGTCATCTCGGCGATCATCGCGGCGCGCGTCGGTGCGGTCGCGTCGTCCGAGCCGTTCTCCGACGCGGTCGGAGCGATCCTCGACCGTCGCGTCGATCCGTGGTCGGCGGCGCATCGCCTGGTCGACAGCGCCGCCCCGCCCGCTGCCGGGCCGCCGGCGGACGGTCGTATCTGACCGGCTTCCGGGAGCCCCGCCGGGGGGTGCCAGGTAGGGTGCGCCGCATGACCGAACTTCTCGATCTCCGCACCGACGACGGCGTCGCCACCATCACGCTGCAGCACGGCAAGGTCAACGCCCTCTGCGTGGAACTGCTCGCCGAGATCGAGGAGGTGGCCGGGCGGCTGGCGGCGGACGCGTCGGTAGGCGCCGTGGTGATCACCGGCGGTCGGCGCATCTTCGCGGCAGGTGCCGACATCACCCAATTCGCCGCCGACACGAATCCGGCCTCGTTCGCGCTCGCCGACGGTGGCCGCGTGCGCGAGGTCGGCGGGGCGTTCCTGCGGGCGCTGGGAGCCGTGGCCGCGCTGCCCATGCCGACGATCGCGGCGATCAACGGGGTCGCGCTCGGCGGCGGTTGCGAGTTGGCGCTCGCGTGCGACTTCCGGATCGTGGCCGCCGACGCCAGGTTCGGTCAGCCCGAGATCCTGCTCGGGATCATCCCCGGCGGCGGCGGAACGCAGCGCCTGGCCCGCCTCGTCGGCCCGGCGGTCGCCAAGGACCTGGTGTTCACCGGCCGCACGATCGACGCGGCCGAGGCGACCCGGGTCGGGCTCGCCGATCGGGTGGTCGAACCCGACGACGTGTTGGCTGCGGCGCAGGCGTGGGCGGCCGACCTTGCGCGCGGGCCACGACGTGCGATCGCGCTGGCGAAGCGAGCGATCGATGCCGGGCTCGACCGGAGCATCGACGACGGACTGGCGCTCGAACAGGATGCCTTCGTCGAGGTATTCGCTACCCGCGACGCAACGACCGGCGTGCAGTCGTTCTTGGAACACGGTCCCGGCAAGGCCGTCTTCGGCGGCTGACGCTCAGCGGGGTGGTTCCGGGACCGGCTCGAAAACCGTGAACACAAGAGAATCCCGCTGACTGGGGTCAGCGGGATTCAGCGAACTCGGCATCGCCTGAACCGGGCCACCGGAGGGAGGTCACCCGGTTCAGGCAGAGTCGGGGCGGTCGGCGATCACTCGCGACCGTTGGTCTCATCCGCCGATCAGTGCGGAGAGGCCGGACCCGACGGCGTAGATGCCGAGCCACAGTGGAAGGGAGACAGCCACTGCGATGGCAATTCCGTACGCGGCATCCTTGCCGTCACCGGAGGGAATCCCAAAGAGCCGGGGCGAACGGCCATCCGGGGAAGGTGACAGCACGTCGTCGCGAAGTGGAAGTGCCATAGGAAGATCCTCGCCGGAGTAGGGGCGGTGTTGCCATCATCCAAAAGGGTGATTCGCCGGGAGGACGTTGGCGCGTCACCTGCCGTTTCCTCGACTTTCATGGCGATCGCCGACCGTGTCGCAGCGACGATCACCCGGAGGCGACCGCCGGAGGTGTCGGGAGCGGATCCGAACGCGGCCGCTACGATGCGGCATCCGGGGACGGGAGCGTGTGGATGACGGCCGCGAACGCTGCAGGCGAACGCTGAACGCGAGCACGCCGAGCCCGCCGGGGCAGCCGCTGTCGGTCGTCGCCCCGCACCGGCGCGGCGCATCCTGCTGTGGCTGGGCCTCGGGGCCACGCTGTACGAGATCGGCAACATCGTCGGCAGCCCGTCATTTGTCCGCCTGCGCAGCGGCACGGGCATCGACAGCGATGTGGTGGTCGTGCTCATCTCGGTCGCCGTGCTGGCGTCGCTTCCGCTGGCGGCTCGGCGACCGCGGATGTCGTGGGTGTTGTGCGTCGGCGGCGTGCTCTCGACGGTGGCGATCACGCCGGCCCTCCATCGTGCGAGCCCGGGAACCGTTCGCTCGCTGGGGTCGGTCGACGTGCTGGTGGTGGATTCCACCCTCGGCATGAGCGCCGCCGCGTTGTGTGCGGTGGCCGCGTGGTGGGGCTTCCTGGGCGATCCGCGGGCGCGGCGCACCTCGTGGCGCACGGTCGTCGCGTCCCTGATCGTGCTGGTGGGCGTGCGATTCGCCGTGCTCCTCGTGGTGTTCGGCGCGCCGTCGCTGTTCCTGGTTCGGTTCATCGGGATTGCGGTCGGCGATCTGGGCGTCCCCCTGTTGAGCTTTGCGCTCGGACGGCTGCTGCGAGGCGCCTCGTCCGACGGAGCGGAAGCGCCGCCGGGGTTCGAGTCGGTGCTCGGGTGGAGCGGCGTGGAGCAACGCCAGTTCGCCGCGTCGCTGCACGATGTCGCGTCCCATGAGCTCGCGCCGATGGTGGCCCTCTTGGAGCGCCAGCACCGGTTGGAGGCGAGCCGAGGCGACGCCGAGTCGGCCGAGTCGGCCGAGTTCCTCCACGAGATGGCACAACTCGGTCGGGAGGCCATCGACCGACTCCGCGACCTGGTCGCCGCGCTGCGGTCGGAGCCCGAGAGCGGGATGTTCCGTCCGACTCGCACGCCGGCCGACACCGCGCTCGACGAGGTCGCGCTGCGTCGGTCGATCGCCGCCATGTCGTGGATGGGCGCGCCCGTCGAGGTGCGGGTCGCCGGCCTCGATACCGAGATGGACCGGCGGGTGGCCGCCCTGTGCTGGCGGGCGATACACGAGGGCATCGCCAACGCCGCTCGACACGCCGGCGCGGCCCCGGTGTCGGTCACCCTCACGGTCGAGGCGCGCGACGTTCGGCTGACCATCGTGAATCCGGTGGGCGGTGACACCGGGGGGCTCGCGAGCCCGGACGCGCCGCTCGGGTTCGGGCTGGGTCTCGCGTCGCTGACGGAATCGGCTCGGCGTCTCGGCGGCAGCCTCGCGGCGGGCCGGGCCAGGAACCACTTCGAGCTTCGGCTGTGGGTGCCGGTGCATCCGGGCGTTGTTCGTCGCGCCGGGGCAGTGCTGTCGCAGGTTGTCCGCACCGTCAGCGTCGGCGATCCCGTGGAACGATCGAGGCCCCAGCCGCTCGACCGTACGTCGATGGCCCGCCGAGTGCGCGTGGCGACCCGCTGGATCGGCCGCTCCGACCTGGGGCTCGTCGCGCTCGCGTTGGTCGGTGCCGCCGGGTCGGTCGTCGCCGAAGCGGTGCGAGGCCACGTGACCGCTGCGCCGTGGATCGATCCGTCGTCGATCGGGCGGTCGGTCCTGGTGGCGATCGCCGTCGTCGCGTTGCTGGTACGTCGTCGCGTGCCGGTGAGCGCCATGGTGCTCGGCTCGGTCACGCTGGTCGCGACGTTGGACCAGTCGGTACCGCCGACGCTGATCGCGGTGTGGATCATCCTGCTCACCGTTGCGGTCACCGTCGACTCGGGGCAGCGCGCCGCGGCCCGACTCGCGCTCGTCGGCCTGCAGGCGGCGCTCGTCGCCGCGGCGATGGTGGTGAGCCTCGTGCCCGGCGACGGGAGCTCCGCCACGAGCCGCGCCGCCGCCAACTTCGCGTTTCGCACGATGCTGATCGCCATCTCGTCGCTCGCCGTGTGGCTCGCCGGCGAGTGGTTGGTCCTTCGCCGTCGGCGGGTGGCCGACGTGGCCAGGAGCCACGGGGCGGCGCGCGACCAGGGGCTTGCCGCGGTGATCGCCGGAACGGCGTCGGAACGGCTCCGTCTGGTGGGCGAACTGCACGCGATGATGGCGCAGCGCCTGGTCCTGCTCGCCACGTTGTCGGATTCGGCCCGGCAGCGTTTGGAGCGCGGCGAGTCGTCGTCGCTCGACCGCGACCTCGCGTCGATCACCGACACGTGCCGCGAGGTTCGTGCCGAACTCGATCACCTGGTCGGTCGCCTCGACCCGAACGCCGGAGCGACGCTCACCGCGCAGCCGAGCCTCGCGAGCGCGCTCGCTCGGGTGCAGCACGTGCGTCGGACGGGCGCCGATGTCCGAGTCGAGGTGGTCGGGGATCCCGCCGAGGTACCGGCGTTCGTGGGCGCGGCGATTGACCGCCTCGTGGAGGCACTCCTCGGGTCGACCCGACTCGTCGCGGGGACTCCGGTGCAGATCGTCGTCGCGATCGACCCGCTCGCCGTGCAGCTCGAGGTTCGGGCCGCGGCGGGGCTGGTCGAAGGACCGGAGACCGAACTCGGCACGGCCATCGCCGAGCGGGTGCGGGTGGCGGGTGGAACGCTCCACCTCGGCGACCCGCTCGATCGGCCCTGGCGCTGCACCGTCCGCTTCCCGTGCGGCGCCGACGCGGTTGACGGCGAGCCGCCCGATCGGCTGGGCTCGGCCCCATGACCACCTCGGCCGAGGCCCCAATCAGCGTCGCAATCGCCGATGACGAGGCGCGGTTCCTGAGCGCACTCGCCGACCTGCTCGGCGGGTTCGACGACCTATTCGTCGTCGGCACCGCGCAGAACGGAGCCGAACTGGTGGAGTTGGTGGAGTGGACCCAGCCGGCGGTCGCCATCGTCGATGTGCAGATGCCGGTGATGGACGGTGTCTCGGCGATCCGCGAGATGTCGCGCCGCGGTCTGCTGGGGCCCGGGCGTACCCGGGCGCTCATGCACACGGTGTACGTCGGCGACCGGCTCGTCGCTGCGGCGATGCAGGCGGGGGCCGACAGCTATGTGCTCAAGGGCGCTCAGGCGGGCGAGCTGGCCGACGCGGTCCGGGCGACCGCCCGGGGAGACCGGCGCCTGGCGCAGGCGGCGATCGACGCCATGGTGCGCCTGGTCGGCGGCGCGCCGCCCGTGGAAGCCGAGACCCTCGACCGCCCGCTGACCGCTGCGGAGGTCGACGTCGTCGAGTTGATCGCCCAGGGGTTGACCGTCGACGAGATCGCCCGGCGCCTGCACCTCAGCCCGAACACGATCAAGACCCACGAGACGTCGGCCCGTGCGAAGACCGGCTGTAGCAACCGCACGAAGCTCGCCGTGTGGGCGCTGCGCAACGGGCTCGGCGGCGACCCCACCGGCGCCTGAACGGCCGCGTGCCCGGGCAACGGCGATGGTCGGTGGTCGAAGCACGCCCCACCGTGTCCGCCATACTTGACCGGTGCTGCACTCCCGGATCTCTCGACGCGTCGTTCGCCGGTCCGTCGCCGTCGGTATCGCCGCGATTGCGGTGCTCGCGCCACCAGCCGCCGCTGCGCCGGGTCAGACGGACGGAGGCGCGACGCCCACGTCGACCGCCCCGCCCGCACGGGTGCGCAGCGAGAAGGGCCGGATCGCCTGGGTGACCCCATCGGGCGACGTCATGGTCGCCCGGCACGACGGCTCGGGCGCTACGCAGGTCGGCTCGGGAGCGGTCGCCAATGCCGCAGGGTTGGCTCCGCTCGCCTGGCGCCAACCCGGCGGCGATGCGATCACCTTCGTGCGCAACGACCGCTCGCTCGTGGTCGCCCCGGTCGACGGCACCCCAGCCTTCGTGGTGGCGACCGACGCCGTGGTGCCGGCCGATTCGGACGAGTCGATCATCAGCTGGCAGCTCACGGGCTCGCTGCTCACGTACCTCGCCGAGCCCACCCCCGGGCGGGTCGAGAGCCGCGTGGTCGACTTCACCCGCGAATCGGAGGGCCTGGCCGCGGTGTCGCGCACCATCGGCAACCCCGACGAGCGCGACGTGCTCGCGCAGTCGTTCCTGCCGCTCGACCCGGTGATCTACCAGCGGACCCGATCGAAGGAGACGGGTCGCGAACTCACGGTTGCGGTGGTCTCTCCCTTCGACGGGTCGATCGCCGGCCTGCCGATCGGGCTCGACGACGTGACGTTCAGCCCCGACGGCCGGTACGCCTTCGCTGTGAGCGGGGGCACCGGCCGGATGGAGCAACTCGTGCGCATCGACATGATCCGGCCGTCGCCGAAGCCGCTCGACGAACGATCGCGGGTGTGCCGGCCCGCGGTGTCGCCCGATGCTCGGTGGATCGTGTACGCCGCGGGGTCGCGCTGCGAGCAGGTGTGGGTCTCCCGCATCAACGGCGCCGACCGACGCCGCCTCACCCGCGGCATCGACGGCGTGTCGTTCGCCACCGGCCTGTTCACCTGGACCGAGGACGGCGCGACCGTCACCCACGCAGCCTGTGGTCCGGGCAACGCTCCGGGGCGCTGCAGCGGCGAGGTGGTCGACATCGCCGTGGCCGACGGCACGGTGACGCGCGGCCCCGAGGCCGGCTCGGTGCTGCGCGAGCAGCGCTCGCTCCTGCGGCCGGTCACGGTGCAGGTCGAGATCAACGGCGGCACCAAGTACTCGGGTCGCTACGAGGTCGGCTCCGACTCGGTGAGCGACCTGGTGCAGGAAGGCGGCGCCGAGGTGGTCGAGCTCACGCTCGCCGACGAGAACGAGCCCAACCGCACCGTGCAACTGGCGCTGGCCCGAACCTCGGGTTCGATCTGGCTGGGCGGCACGCTGCGGGTGGCCGACGGCGATCAGCGCATCGGCTTCTCGGTGATCGGCCGGGTGCAGGTCGGTGGCTACGGCTACGCGAAGTTCCGGGGCGTCTGGCTGAGCGCAGCGGGCACGCCGCTGCGCTCGGGCCAGGTCACCGTCACCGTGCGGCGCTGAGCCCGACGCTCGCCGTCGCGTCGCGTCGGGCAGCGAACCACGGTGGAAGCGCAGCGAGCAACGGGAAGCACACGACCCCTGCGAGCAGCCAGAGCCACGGCATGGCGTGCGCGTTGTTGCTTGCCACCCACGCCGCGGTCACGCCGCTGATCGTCGCCGGTATCGCGCCGACACCCACGAGCAGCGCGGCACGAAACGCAGCGGTCCTGCGGTGATGCGCCGGCGACGCGCCGAGGTTCCGCAACGTCGCGCGCTCCCGGACGCGCTCGGCCCGGTCGAGCGCCGTGAGCACCAACGCGATGGCGAGCACCAGGAGTGCGGCGGCGCCGGTCGCGAGGGCGATGCCGAGCGGGCTTCGGCTGTTCTGTGCCGAGAGCCGTGGGTCGTTCGACGACAGGCTCGACGGGAGGCGTCGGCTGAGTCGCTTCGCCGTGGCATCGTCGACGCCGGCCTTGCTGGCGACGATCGACTCGGCGACGGAGCGATCGCTGGCCGCGACGCGGTCGCTCACGAGGACCGCGCCGCCGAGGACTGGATGGTCGAGGTTGGGGCTGACGTCCGCCTCGACGACGGGGATGCGGCGGCCGTCGGCCGCGGTCACCGAATCGGGAGCGAAGTCGGCGAACCAGGTCGGCACGACGACGGCACCGGCGTTCAGCGCATCGGCGACGGGCGCCGGGAGGCTCGCGATCGCCTCGTCGTCGAGCACCTCGACCGTGCTCACGTACGCTGCGTCCTCCGGGAGTGCGCACGATGGCGGGGCACACAGCAGATCGACCGGGACCGACCGGGCCGTCCCGACGGTGAAGCCGGCGTCGCGGAGCTCCCGTGCCGCCCGTTCCGCGTCCGGGGTCTGCACCGCCGCCAACCGGTCGGCGCGGACCGCCAGGGTTGTCGCCACGAGCCCGACATCGGTTCGAGCCGGGGCCTCGTTCGGGTAGATGGCGGGCGTCGCCGTGAACGCGATCGCGGCCCAGCCCGCCATGGTGGCGGCGAGCGCGCCGGCGGCGGCGGCGGCGCGCACCCCGTCGCGGGAGAGGTCGCGGGCCGCGAGGCGCACGCTCGGTCCGCCGACTTTCCAGCGGCGCAGGGCACGGATGGCGCCGGTCGTCACTGCGACGAGTCCGCCGACGCCGAGCGCGACGGCGGCCGCTCTGGCCGCGTCGGCGCCCCGGGTGATCACCGCTGCATCGGAGGTGTAGGTGCCGTCGGCCGAGACCTCGTAGCTCGTTCGCGTGAGGCCGAGGAGCGCGAGCCCCGTCGCCAGGGCGATCGCGCCACCCAGCAGCACCCGCGGCGCGGCCCGAGGGAGCGAGCGAGCGCCGTGGAGCAGCGCGATCGGCGACGCCGTGGTGGTGCCCCGCGCGGCGAACGCCCCCGCCGCGAGCGCACCGGCGATGCCGACGAGTGGAGCGGCGAGCAGCGGCGCCGTCGCCGCATGCACGGGGAGCGGCAGCACTCCGGCCACGGCCTGCCATCGAGGGATCAGCACATGAGCGAGCGCCACGCCGGCGCCGAGACCGGCGACCGACGCCGAGGCACCGATGATCGCGGCCTCGGCGAGCACCGCCGCCCGAAGCGTCACGGGAGCCGCCCCGCTCGCCGCCAACAGGCCCAGGTCGTGGCGTCGCCGGCGAACCCCGACCGCGAGCGCGGCGGCGGCGACGAGGCCGGTCCAGCACATGCCGAACGCGGCGAACGTGAAGGCGAGCGCCCGCGGCGCCGCCGACGACATCGCGCTCGACACGGCGAGCCGGGAACCGGTCAACGCGAAGCCGGTCGAGGCGTCGCCGGCGTCGGGCAGGTCGACGGCGTCGCCGCGCTGTTGGCGCTCGGCGAGGCGCCGCGCGGCGGGCCCGGACACCACGAGGTCGCTCACGACGCGGCCCTGCGCGTCGGCGATGGCGCGGTCGGGGTGGGCGGCGCGGCCGGCCTCCTGTGCGACGGCCTCGTCCCAGGCGACCACGTTCGTCTCACCTGCGTGCGCGGAGGTGAGCCCGACGACGCTCAGGGTGCGTTCTGGTGCGACCGTGGTCAGCCGATCGCCGAGGCGGAGCGTGCGCCCGGTGATCGTTCGCGGCGCCACGGCGATCTCTCCGGCGCGCTCGGGGAACCGCCCGCGGTCCAACAGCGCGGTGGGGGCCTGGCGCGGGTCACCCTTCGCGGCGCTGACCGACATCGTTTCGATCCGCCCGCCGGGCCGGGCGACCAGCAGCTGACCCTCGGCCATCGGCACGTACTCGCCTTCCGGGGCCGGTGCGGCCGCCTGCAGCACCGCGAGGGCGACCGAGACGCGTTCCTCGAGCGGGCGATCGACCTGCGGCGCCTGGATGGCCCAGCCGGCGAACCCGGGGGCGATGCGCTCGGCCTCCTCCCGCGTCGGGATCGTGCTGTCGATGCCGTAGAGGCCGACGGTCAGGCCGCACACGGGGAGCGCGACCGCCGCGGCGACGAGCAGGCTGCGCCCGCGGTGTTGGCGGGCCTCGCGCCAGCCGAGGCGGGCGACGGCGACGGCGGCGCTCATCGCTCGACCTCGACGAACAGGTCCGACAGGTCGTCGTCGGCGGGGGGAGGAGAAGTGGCATCGACGATCACCCCGTCCGCGAGGAACACCACTCGGTCGGCCCACCCGGCGTGCGCCGGGTTGTGGGTGGCGACGACGGCGGCGGCCCCGGCGTCGCATCTCGCCCGGAGCAACGCCATCACCGCCTCGCCCGTGCGCGAGTCGAGGGCGCCGGTCGGCTCGTCCGCGAGCAGGAGCGACCGCCCGCCGACGAGCGCCCGGGCTATGGCGACGCGTTGCTGTTCGCCACCGGAGAGCGCGTCGGGGAAGGCGTCGGCGAAGGCGGCGAGGCCGACGAGCTCGAGCGCCGCGACCGCCTCGACCTTGGCCTCCCGCGCCGACCGCCCGTCGAGCTCGAGGGGGAGCGCGACGTTCTCCGCGGCGCTCAGGGCTGCCAGCAGGTTGAGGTGCTGCTCCACGAAGCCGACGCTGCGCCGGCGCAGTTGTGCGAGCCCGGCGTTGTCGAGGGCGTGGAGGTGCGTGCCGTGCACGGCGATCGTTCCCGTGTCGGCCTGGTCGAGCCCGGCGCTGACGTGCAGCAGCGTCGACTTGCCCGAACCGCTCGGTCCCGTCAGGGCGACGAGCTCGCCCGCCCGGACCGTCAGCGTGATGTCGTCGAGCGCGACGCGTTCGCCGCGGCCGTCGTGGAACGTGCGCCGCACGCCGTGGAGTTCGAGCGCGGGCGGTGCGGCGGATGGGGGGACTGCGTTGCGAGTGGTGTGATTCATCGGTTCCTCCGGCGGGTTGGTGGCTGCGCCGGGCGTGCGCCCGCGGCGTGGTGGGATTCGGTGGATGCGGTGAGCAACTCCTCGGCCTGGTCGAGCCAGTGGAGTTCTGCAGAGATCGACGCGACGACGGCGTCGAGGGCGATGCGGCGGCCCAGGTCGTCGGGTTCTCCCCGCGATCTCGCCCGCGTGAACCGCTGCAGGGTCTCGGTGGTGGACCGGCGCTGGTCGGCGATGATCCCGAGCGTGTCGATCGTTCGGTCGCGCAGGCTCATCGCGATCTTGATGACCACCTCGTCGCGCTCGGGCGCAAGCCGTGGCCGTGCGGTTCCGAACCAGTCGCGAAGCTCGTCGCGACCGGCCTCGGTGATGCGGTACCGCTTCTGCCCCTCGTCACCGACGTTGGTCGCCGGGTCGGCGCCGTGGCCGCTGTCGGTGACGACCTGCCCGTCGCGAACCAGCCGGTTGAGGGTTGTGTACACCTGCCCGACGTTGAGCGGCCAGAGCGCTCCGGTGGCGTCCTCGAACTCCTTCTTCAGCTGGAATCCGTACTTCGGTGACTCGGCGAGCAGCGCCAGCAGACCGTTGCGGACCGACATGCGGCCTCCCCATGGTAGATACCGGGTATACGAATACTGAGTATATGCATACCCGGTATAGACGCAACCCCGTTGTCGGCGGAAACTGGTAGAACCAGGCCCCATCGACCCCGCGCTGTTCATCGACGAACTCATCGACCGGATACACCATTGGCTGCCGTCGCAGGAGTGGTACCCGCTCGCGCCGAACGACATGGCGCTCGTGCGTCCGGTGCGGGTCGAGCTGTTCCGGCGCACGTGGCCGCTCGGCGTGTGGTTACCGATCGAGACGATCCTCGCCGACGGCGCCTCGGTAACGCACCAGCTCGCCGTCGGCATCGGCCCACGCGTGCCCGACGAGGTTCCGCCCTCGGCGGTGATCGGTGAGGTCGCCACCCCCGACGGCACGGGCATGGCCTTCGATGCGTTCGCGGCACCCGAGCTCGCCGCGGCCTTCATCAACTACGCCACACCCGACGTGCCGGTGCAGCGGGTCCGGCCCGTCCCCGGCGTGCGTTCGGGCGCTGCGTTCGTGGCCGACGACCGCTGGTTCGTGAAGGCATTCCGACGGATCGAGTCGGGCGAGCATCCGGGCCTCGAACTCGCCCGTGTGCTCGCGGAGCGCGGCGTGGGCACCGTCACACCCCCCGTGTCGTCGTGGCGGCGCGGCGATTCCGATCTGGTCGGTGTGGCCCGCTGGGTGCGTGGCGCTACCTCCGGTGCGGCGATGGCGGCCGCGTCCATCGCCGACGTGCTCGAACGGCGCTGCAAGCCCCGCGAGTCGCGACTCGACTTCGCTCGATCGGCAGAGGCGCTGGGTCAGTTGGTGGCCTCGATCCACGTCGCGCTCGCCGCGGCGTTCGGCTCGGCGCCGGCGGACGGCGCCGCGCTCGCCGGGTTTCTGATCGATCGCCTCGAGCGGCGTCGCGCCGAGTCGGGAATCGACCTCGACCGGGTGCAGTCCTCGTTCGCACGGCTCGCCGCAGCGGAGGACCTCGGCACCTCGATTCGCGTGCACGGCGACCTCGGTCTGGCGCGGGTGGTGTCGGCGCGGTCGAAGTGGTGGCTCGTCGATTTCGACGTCGACGACGTGGGCACCTTCGACGACCGGCGCGTCCCGATCTCGCCGCTCGCCGATGTCGCGGCGGTCCTGTCCAGCTTGAGCGACGTGCGGATCGCCGCGGTCGCCGCTGCCGAGGCGTCGGCGGGCGGTCGGGAGGCCGAGGACCGCGAGGCCCGGGTGCTGGGCGACGCGTGGGAAGATCGAGCGGTGGATGCCTTCGTCGCCGGATACACCTCCAATGATCAGGTACACCGCCTGCTGCCGGTCGAGCGGACGAGCCGCGACGCGCTGTTTTCGGTGTTCGAACTCGACCGCACGGTCGCACGGCTCAGCCGGGATGCTCGGCGCGATCCGGGGCTGATCCGGCTCCCCACCGCCGAGGTCGACGAACTGCTCAGCGCCCAACCGCGGCGGCGCTGGTGAGCGCCGCCCCGCCACCGCTGCCTCCGGCCGGCCCCTTCACTGGGTGCTATCGCCATCCCGACCGACGCGCCGGCGTGGGGTGCCAGCGGTGCGGTCGTCCGATCTGCCCGTCGTGCATGGTGAGCGCGTCGGTCGGATTCCAATGCCCGGAATGCGCCCGCGAGGGGGCGAAGCAGCAGCGCCTCGTCGACGTCTTCCGCCAGCAGCCCTCCGTCGCGACCTACGTGCTGATCGGGCTCAATGTCGCGGTGTTCGTGCTCGGAGCGGTCGCCGGGAACCGGCTCGGCGGAGATCACTATGCCGATTTCGAGTCGCGGTTCGCGCTCTGGGCGGGGCTGACCGAAGGCGGGCAAGTGGTCGGCGTCGCGAACGGGGAGTGGTGGCGGATCATCACCTCCGGGTTCCTCCACGCCGGGCTGCTGCATCTCGGATTCAACATGTTCGCCCTCTACAACCTCGGCGGCGTGATGGAGCGGATGATCGGCACGCTGCGCTTCGTGGCGATCTACGTCGCATCGCTGATCGGCGGTTCGCTGCTCGCCATGGCGACGTCGAGCCCGATGTCGAGCGGCGTGGGTGCGTCGGGTGCGGTGTTCGGGCTGTTCGGCGCCTTCGTGTTCGTGCAGCTCAGCCGCGGTCAGAACCCGATGCAGGGCGGGATCGGATCGACGATCGCGATCAACCTGGCCTTCACGTTCTTGATCCCGGGCATCTCGCGTGGGGCGCATGTCGGCGGGCTGCTGGTCGGGGCGCTGTGCGGCTGGATCCTGATCGGATCGAACCGCCTGGAGGCCCGCTCCCGAGCGGGGCAGGCGACCGCCCGCACCGTGGCGGTCGCGGCGCTGTCGCTGGCGATGATGGCGGCGGCCGTGTGGGTGGCCAACCGCGTCGTGGTCGACGGTGCGTTCCTGAACTGGAACTGACTCCTGCTCGATCTACGTCGGCTCGAACCGCCGGCGCAGGTTTCGCATCGAGCCGCGCCACACCCAGGTGAGCGCGGGTGCAGCGACCCATGCTCCCACCGGGCCACCGAGGTACCAGGGGAACGCGAGCCGTTCGCTCCAGGTCACGCGGGTGTGGCGGCGTCCGCTGCGCCGCAGTCGAATCGTTCCCTCGCCGGTCACGATGCCGACGTGGCGCACCCCGATGGATCGGCCCTCGTCCCATGCGGTGATCTCCATGCGGTCGGTCAATCGAATCGGACCGATCTGCGTGAGGCAGTCGAAGGTGGTGCCGACCCCGCGCGAGGACGCGCTCGTGAAGGTGAGCGCGACCGCGTCGCGCATCCACTCCGCATGGCGGGAGATCTCGGCGAGGTCGGCCCACACCTCAGAGGGCTGAGCCGCGATCCGGATGGCAACACGAATACGTGACATCGACCGGTTCAACCCCGGCGATCGGGTGCGCGGACATAGACCGAGACGGCCCACGAGCCCTGAGGGTCGAAGGGTGTGCGCCGGTAGTCCGCCCACCGGTGTGCCAGCGCGAGCCCCGCGTCGGCCGCCATCTGGTCGAGCGTCGCCAGCGGGATCGGGCAGACCCGCCACGGTCGGAGGCGCACCGATCCATCGCGGAGCTCGATGTGCGCGCCGGCAACCGTCGCGGTCACCGGGTCGACCTCCGTGGCGATCAGCACGACCGACTCGGCATCGACCGAGCGCGTGACGAGGTCGCGCCGGTGCTCGGTGGTGTCGTCGGGCAGGTAGGCGTCGAGGATCACGACCCCGCCCGGCGCCAGACGTTGCGCCGCCGCGGCGACGAACGCCGCCTGTGCGGATCGGCCCGGCAGATTGACGATCAGGTTGAACGCACCGAGCACCGCGTCGACCCGGTCCGGCGGGAGCGTCGCCGATGCGTCGCCGAGGACCGCGCGGACCGAGCCGGAGCCCGTGCCGACCCGGTCGATGTTCTCCTCCAGGCGCACGAGCATGTCGCGGGAGCTGTCGAGCCCGACGACGCGATGCCCCGCCAGCGCGAGTGGGATCGCCAGGCGTCCGGTTCCGACCCCGACCTCCAGGATGTCCGCCGCGCCTCGGGTGAGCCCGTCGATCGCGGCGCATACCGCCGCCGCATCGAATCCCGGGGCCGAGGCGTCGTCGCTGTACCACGAGTCATAGACGTCTGCGAAGCTTCGGCCGTAGCGATCGGCAGTCGATTCCACATCCCCATCATGGCGTGTTTGGGTGATCGCGCGAATCGGGCGGTGCCCGCGGCAGAATGTCGGTTCGACACGCGAGGGAGTCAGTGGAACCGACGATCGCTTCTCCGGGTGCACCCCTCGGAGCACCTGCGCTGCCCGCAGCTTCGGGTCGTCCGCTGCCCGGAAGCCCGGTGACGCGCCTCCAGCCGCGGACCGTGGGTCAGCTGCTCGACGCCGGTTTCGAGGTGATCAAGTTCCGGCCGCGCGTGATCGGCTGGGTCGCGGCGGGCGTCGGCCTTCCGTTGTTGGTCGCATCGCGGATCCTCGTCGCCACGACGTCTGCGACCGGCGCACAGAGCGGCCTGTCGGACGTGCTGGTCGGCGACGTGACGTCGAACACGGGACGCGACGTCGTGGTGGCGTTCGTGGTGAGCGGCCTCGGGTGGCTCGCCCAGATGCTCATCGGCGTGGCCGTCGCCGGCATCGTCACGCGGTGGCTCGTCGGCTCCGACCCCGACATCGGGGAGGGGTTCGCCACGTTGCGTCGCCGAGGCCTCGTCGCCGTCGGCGCGTGGGGGCTGGCGCTCCTGGTCAAGGTGGCGCTGTCGGTGGTCACCTGCGGGCTCGGGGTGCTCGTGGTCGTGCCGATGCTGTCGCTTCTGGCTCCCGTCATCGGCTGCGAAACCGGGGGTGTCGACTCGTTCCGGCGCGCGATTCGCCTCGGCCGCCGCCGGCTCGATGCCCTGATCGGGTTGTCGTTCCTGTGGCTGGTGGTCGGTGGTGCGATCTCGTTCGTCACGTGGTCGGTCTCCCAGTTGCTGGGGGAGCTGCTCTCGTCGCGACCTGCATGGGCGAGTGTGTCGGTGCAGGTCATCGGTGTCGTCATCTCGCTCTTCGCTTCGACGGTGCAGGCGTCGGTCATGGCGCTCACCTACCTCGATGTTCGGGTCCGCACCGAGGGGCTCGACCTCGTGCTCGACCTGCCGAACACGTTCGGAGCCGATACGGCGGCGAAGGCGTCCTCACATGGCTGATCGATCGCTGGTCGCGGCGCTCATCCCGACGATGATCCGGGCAGTCAATGCGCCACCCGCCGATGACGACAGCATCCGATCGGGCGCCCGCGACGTCTTTCGTCGTGCGGAGTTCCATCGTGAACCCGGACTCGTGAGCCGAGTGCTGAACTGGCTTGCCGAGCATCTCGACTTCCAAACCGATGCCACGCCGGGGGGCGGCACGTGGGGTGGGCCGCTGGGCGCCATCATCCTGTGGATCGTGCTGATTCTGCTGGTGGTGGGGCTGGCCTGGATCATCGCAAGCGTCGTGCGCGGCCGAGTGCGACGCAAGCGCACCGCGGTCGATGAGGCGACCATCGAGATCGAGGAGCATCGCTCGGTGTCGCAGTGGCAGGCCGAGGCCGAGCGACACGAGGCGGAGGGGAACTGGAAGGACGCGCTGCGCTGTCGCCTCCGCGAGCTGGTCGGAACGCTGGTCGAGTCGGGGCACGTGCAGCCGCTCCCGGGCCGAACCACCGGTGAACTCCGCAGCGATCTGCGAACGACGGTTCCGAGCGCCGCCGACGAGTTCGATCGCGCAACCCTGCTGTTCGACCTCGCGTGGTACGCCGATCGTGCAACCGGGCCGGATCAGAACCGTGAGTTCCGGGCGTTGGCGGCGAGCGTGATCGCTGCGAGCACCACGCGAGCGATGACCCGGGACGAGGCCGATCGCGTCGAGGTGATGTCGTGAGCGCGTCGCCGCGGCGTGGCGCCGTGATCGCCATGGCGCTGCTCGCCGTCGCCGTCACCGTTGCGGTGGTCGCCACACAGCGCCCGCCGTCGGCATGGTCGCTGACGTCGGTCGAGTCGGATGGCTACCGCGGTCTGTCGCTCATCCTCACCGGGCAGGGAGCGACGATCGACACGATCGATGCGGACGCCGTGGGTGCCGCCGGCACCGATCGCTTCGACGTGGTGTACGTGCCGATCGCCGAGCATGCATCGGCCACGCAGGTGGCACGCTGGCGGGCCTTCGTCGAGGCGGGCGGGTCGCTCGTCGCGGCGACCGAGATCCCCGGGTTCGGTCCGCAAACCCTCGTCGAGGACGAGTCTCCCGGACAGATCTTCGACGTCGTTTCCAGCCTCGAACCGGGGCAGTGCGATCTGGACGCACTGGCCGGCGATCACCTCGGCCCGATCGAGGCGCCCCTCGGGCTCGCGTCGTACGACGTCGCTCCCGATGCCGGCTCGTGTTTCGGCGATGGCAGGAGCGCGGCGATCGTCACCGAGGAGTTCGGCCTCGGGACCGTCACGACGATCGGCTCGCCGGCACTCTTCGCCAACGAGGGGATGGGGGCGCCGGCGGCGGGCGACGACGATGTCGCCCCGGTCCCCGACAACGCGGTCGTGGCGACTCGCCTGCTCAATCCGTCGGGCAGCGCCAGGATCGCCGTGGTCACCTCCGGGTTGTCGACGGCGTTGAGCTCGGGCGGGTCGACGTGGAGCGATCTGTTGCCCGGCGGCGTGCAACTCGCGATCTGGCAGGTCGTCGCTGCGTTCGGCTGGTACGCCTGGTCGCGCGGTCGGCGCCACGGCAGCGTGATCCCTGAGCCGCAGCCCGTCACGATCGCGGCATCCGAGCTCGTCAGCGCCGTCGGCGGGCTCCGGCAACGCCAGGGCGGGACCGACCGCGCCGCGTCGGTCATCCGTCGTTCGGCCCATCGGCGGTTGGCCGAGCGGCTGGGTCTTCCCCGGTCGGTCGACCTCGCGCACCTCGCCGAGGTGATCGAGGCCCGGACCGCCATCCCGGCCGAACGGGTCGTCGCCGCGCTCAACCCGCATCAGACGTGCCCCGACGACGCAACGCTCATCGACGTGGTCCGCGCCGTGGACTCGATTTCTCAGGAGGTTCTCGATGTCTGACATCCCATCCGATTCCCAGCCCGGGCAGTGGGCGGCGATGCCGTCGGCGTCGGCGTCGCCTCGAGACGCGATCGTGGCGCTGCGTGGCGAGGTCGCGAAGGTCGTCGTCGGCCAGGAAGGGACGCTCTCGGGGCTGATCGCTGCCCTGTTGGTGCGCGGGCACGTGCTGTTGGAGGGGGTTCCGGGTGTGGCGAAGACCCTGCTCGTGAAGGCCCTCGCCACGGCGCTCGATGTGGACTTCAAACGCGTGCAGTTCACGCCCGATCTCATGCCATCGGATGTGACCGGTCAGACCGTGCTCGAGATGGGATCCGGATCGCTGAGCTTTCGCGAGGGGCCGATCTTCACCAACCTGTTCCTGGCGGACGAAATCAACCGAACGCCTCCCAAGACGCAGGCGTCGCTGCTGGAGGCGATGGAGGAGCGACAGGTGTCGGTCGAGGGGTCGCGCCGAGCGCTCCCGGACCCGTTCATCGTGATCGCCACGCAGAACCCCGTCGAGTACGAGGGCACGTACCCCCTCCCCGAGGCCCAACTCGACCGATTCCTGTTCAAGCTCCTCGTCGGCTACCCGACCTTCGAGCAGGAACGCGAGGTGCTGGCCCGCCATCACCGCGGCCTCGACCCCCACGACGTGGTGGCCGCCGGCGTGCGCCCGGTCGCGACCGCCGCCGACCTGATCGCAGCCCGAGCTGAGGTGGCCGCGGTGCAGGTCGAGCCGATCGTGCTCGACTACATCGTGGCGCTGTGTCGCGCCACGCGGGAGACCCCATCGGTCGAGATCGGGGTATCTCCTCGCGGCGCCGCGGCGCTGCTGCACGCCGCCAAGGCGTGGGCGTGGATCTCGGAACGTCCCTTCCTGACCGCCGACGAGGTGAAGGCGGTCGCGAAGCCGGTGCTTCGGCACCGCCTCATCATCCGCCCCGAACTCGAGCTGGAGGGCACGACGGCAGACGGCGTGCTCGACGCGCTCCTCGCGACGGTGCCGGCACCGCGATGATCGTCCCGACCCGACGCCTGGCGCTCGTCGCCCTGCTCGTCGGCGTCGCGGTCGCGTTCTTCCCCGCGCCGGTGAACGGCGGCCTTCTCGAGAAGGTGCTGGTGCTCAACGCGATCGTGCTCGCAGTCGCGTTCGCCGATGTGGCGGCGGCACCGAAGCCGAGCGCGATCGACGTGCGCCGCGAGCACCCGCCCGTCGTCGGGCTTGGGCAGACCGCGACCGTGAGCTGGTCGGTCCGCAACGGCGCACAGCGGCGCGCCGTCGTGGCGGTGGCCGACGGGTTCCGCCCGTCGCTCACCGCTCGGAACCGGCGATTCAGGCTGCGGCTGTCCGGCGGGGCGGTCGGGCATGCGACCACGACGATCTGTCCGACCCGGCGCGGCCGATTCGAGATCTCCGAGGTCGTGCTGCGCGTCGAGGGGCCGCTCGGCCTGGCAGCGCGCCAGCAACGACGCAGCGTCCCGACCGTGCTCCACGTGCATCCGAAGTTCCACAGCCGCGAGGAGGCGGAGCTGCGCATCCGCAAGGCCCGCATCCTCGACGTCGGCCTGAGGTCGGCCCGAGGGGTCGGCGGTGGCACCGAGTTCGAACAGCTGCGCGAGTACACGCCCGATGATGAGTTCCGCCGCGTCGACTGGTCGGCGTCGGCTCGGGCCGGGCGGCCGATCGTTCGCACCTACCGTCCGGAGCGCCATCAGTCCGTGATGGTGCTGCTCGACAACGGTCGGTTGATGGCTGCGCACAGGTGGCGTTCCGCGCCTGGAACACGCGATGGACGCCGCGATCATGTTGGCGGTGGTGTCGACCCGGCTCGGCGATCGGATCGGGCTCGTGACGTTCGATCAGGAGGTGCGTTCGGTGCTCGCCCCGGCGGGTCATCGCTCGCAAGTGGGAGCGATGACCGCGGCGATGTTCGACCTGGAGCCGGTGCTCGCGGAGAGCAACTACCGCGATGCGTTCGGTCACACGCTCGCCCGGTTCCGCCGCCGATCGCTGCTCGTGCTGCTGACCGACCTCTCGTCGAACTCGATCTCGGAGTCCCTTCTGCCGTCATTGCCGCTGATCCTTCGGCACCACATCGTGTTGGTCGGCGCGGTTCGCGATCCCGACGTGGACGCGTGGGCGAGGGGCGCCGCGACCGACGCGACCGACGCGCATCGCCGCGCCGCGGCCGTCGCCGCGGTCGATGAACGGGACCGCCGCGCAGCCCAACTCGTGGCGCTGGGCGCAACGGTGATCGACGCGCCCCCGGGGCGGCTCGCGCCGCGGCTCGCGGACGAGTACCTCAGGGTGAAGTCGTCGGGCCGGCTGTGACCGGATCGGGCGACTCGCCGAGCAGCCCCGTGTAGCCGAGCGCTGCGGCGTTGCGGCCCAACCCGAAGAGCCACGTGATCACCGCCGCCTCGGCGACGACGCCGATGGTGATACGCATCCACGTCGGCAGCGAGGACGGCGTAACGAACGCCTCGATCAGCCCGGCGCACAGGAACAGCAGGATCGTCCCGATGATGATGGCGATCGAGCGGAGGCCCTCCTCGGCGATCGCCTGCCCTCGCGTCCGATCGCCGGGCGCGAAGGTCGCCCACGCGATCTGAAGACCTCCACCAGCGGCGAGCGCGATCGAGGTGAGCTCGAGCAGGCCGTGCGGCAGGATCAGCCCCCAGAAGGTCCCCGCCCGGTCGGCCGAGTGCATCACCGCTGCGGTCGTGCCGATGCCCGCGCCGTTCTGGACCAACAGATACGCGCCGCCGACGCCGAGAAACGCGCCGCCGGCGTAGGAGAGCGCTCCGACGCGGGCGTTGTTGGTCCAGAGGTGGAAGGCCCAGCCGCGAGCGTCCTGCGAGCTGTAGTAGTCCTCGAACTCGCTGGCCGCGACGACCTTCTGGTATTCGGGGGGAATCGCCGCGTTGCGTGCCTCTCCGCTCGTCGTCATCCACGCGCCGACCGCCACTGCGGGGGCGAGCAGCAGGAAGGCGGCGACGGCGATCGCCCGGCGACAATGCCAGACCGTCGCCGGCAGCGTGCGTGCGAGGAAGGTCGTGACCGCAGCGGCGGGCGCGGTGCGACGCCGGTAGATGATGCCGCGCGCGGTGCCCAGCGTGACGCTCAGACGGTTTGCGAGGGCGATGTCGTCGAACTGGGTTCGAGCGAGGCTGAGGTGACCCGAGGTCTGGTCGTAGAGGGCGAGGAGCTCGTCGAGCTCGGAGTCGTCGAGCTTCTTGACCGATCGGCGCGATCGGCCGGTCAGCTCTTCGAGGCGGGCCCACATCGCCTGGTGCTCGGCGATGAACCGATCGATGTCCACCTCGCAGAGTCTACGAGTCGCGTGCGGCAGGTAGCGTGGGCACGTGAGTTCCGCATCGTTCGCGCCCGGCACGATCGTGACGCCCGAAGCGGTCGTCCTCGAGTTCAGCGTCGGCGGGCTGGCGACCCGGCTGTTCGCGAAGCTCATCGATCTCGCGATGATTGCGTTCCTCACCAACGTGGCCGTCTTCGCGTCGCTGCTGATCGCTGGGGAGAGCGAGGCGGCGGTCGTCGGACTCGTCACCGTCACGGTCACGGTGACGATCTTCGTGCTCCCGGCGGTGATCGAGTGGTTCTGGAACGGTCGCACGTTCGGCAAGGCCCTACTCGGTCTCCGGGTGGTGACCACCGAGGGCGGACCCATCTCGTTTCGCCACGCGTTCGTGCGGAACCTGATCCAGCTCCTCGAGCTGCCGACCGGCATCGCCATGTTCGTCGCCCTCAGCAACCCCCTGAGCCAGCGGCTGGGCGACCTTGCTGCGGGAACCTTCGTGATCAACCAGCGGCGCAACCTCGAGCTGCTCATGGTGCCGACGCTGTTCTATCCGCCGGTTGGCCTCGAGGCGCTCGCCGCGTCGCTCGACGTCGGCCGTGTCACCTCGGCGCAGAACCTGATGATCCGCAACTACTTGCTGCGGGTGCGTCGGATCGAACCCGGCGCGCGCCACGACATCGCGGCGCGCATCGTCGCCGGGCTCGATGGGGTCGTCGTCCCGGGGTGCCCCGACACGCTGTCGCCGGAGTACTTCCTGATCTGCGTCGCCGCGGCGTATCAGGATCGCAGCGGCACCCACGCCGCCCAGCGGGTGCAGCCGGCCTGGGGTTGAACGCACGGCCGGGCCAGGCCGCCGGGCTCAGTCGTCGTCGCGAATGGTCAGGGTCCCCGCGCTGTCCTCGATGGTTCCGGCTGTGGCCGCGGACAGCTTCACCAGGACGGTCTCGGGCCGTTCGGCGAATGCGTCGTCCACGGTCGCGACGCTGATCGTCTGCTGCGTGACGCCTGCGGGGAACGCGATCGTCTGCGGCTCGAACGGCGCGACATCCGCGCCCAGGGTCGCGGTACCGCCGCCGAGTTGGACCTTGACGGCCCCGGCGCCGGCGAGGTTGCCGCGTCGCGTCACGGTGATCGCCGACGAGCCTCCCTCGTCGGTCCATCGGTCGGTCACCGTGTACCACGCCGACGGCGCCGCGATCGCCTGGCCCTCGTCGTCGGCGATGGTCACCGTCGCCGTGGCATCGCTGACGGATCCATGGAACGGTGCGGTGAGCTTCACCGTGAAGGCGAGGTTCCTCGGCGCGTCGACGGCGTTGTCGGTGGTGTCGACCTGCACGTCGAGCGTCTCGACGCCGGCGCCGAACACGACCTGGGTCGCGGGGAGGGCGGCGAAGTCGCCCGGCGAGACGGCGGAGCTCGGAGCGCTCCGGACGGTGACCGTCCCGAACTCGCTCAGGTCGCCGGAACGGCGGATGGTCACGACGGCGGTTCCGCCCTCGGCGACGCTGGTGTCCTCCACCGAGTAGGCGGGCGGGTCGGTGGCGGCGTCGAAGACCGACACCCTGGCGGACGAGTCGGCGATCGTGGCACCGGAGGCGACCGAGAGCGAGACGGTGAAGTACTCCATCGATTCGGCGACTGCGTCGGCGGCCACCGGGATCTGTACCCGACGCTCCGCGACGCCCGACGCGAACTCGATCGTCGTCAGGGGAAGCGACTCGAAGTCGGCGCGCGGTGTCGCGGTGCCGGCTGAGCTGATGATGCGCACCGATACGGCGTCGGTGAGGTCGCCGCGTCGACGCAGCGTGACGGTCGCGGGGTGGGCCTCGTCGGTGGCGATGTCATCCACCGAGATCTCCGGCCGGCCGGGGTCGTCATCGACGATGGTGACGACGCCGGTGGCGTTCTCCACGCCGACGCCCTTCGGGGCCGACAACACCACGTTGACGGTTTCGTCGAGTTCGCCCACCGAGTCCTCGAGGGTGGCGAGGGTCACCTGCGCCGTGGTCTGCCCTGCGTCAAAGGCCACGGGGGTCGAGGCGAGTTCGGTGAAGTCGGAGCCCGGCACGCCGGTCGAGGTCGAGTTGCGCACCGTCACCGTGAGCGGGGCCCCGGTCAGCCCGTGGCGCACGATCGAGACGGTTGCGGTGCCCCCCTCGATGACTTGGGCATCGCTGAGCGCGACCCACGACGTGGGCGGGGCCGGGGCGGAGCCGTCGTCATCGACGATCGTGACGGCCGAGATGCCATCGGCGAGGACCGCATCGGTCACGCCCGATATGACGAGCTTGAACGTGAGGTTGGTGGCGACCGCTGCCAGGTTCTGCGTGGTCGCTACCTGCACGTGTGCGGTCACCTGACCGGGTTCGAACACGACCGTCGTGGCCGGGACCGCGGCGTAGTCGCCGGGCGCAGTCGCGGTGCGGTCGGCGGTGGCGATCTTGGCGGTGACCCGCTCGGTGGCGTCGCCGGCGCGCCGGAGGTTCACCGTTGTCGTGCCGCCCTCGGACACGGTCGCGTCGTCGATCGAGATCGTTGCCGGCCCGGACGCCACATCCGAGATGGTGGCCGTGGCGCTCGAATCGGCGAGGTCGGCGTTGATCGGGCCGGAGAGCTGCAGTGCGAATGTCTCGGCTCGCTCGGCGACATCATCGGCGACGGTCGCGACGGGGATCGTGACCTCGCGCTGGCCCGGCGCAAACACCGCGATGGAGGCGCCGACGGCAACGAAGTCGCGGCCGGAAACCGCGGTGCCGGAGGCGGTGCGATAGGTGACCGCCGCAGCCTCGTCGGTGCCGCCGAATCGGGTGAGAACGAACTGCGCCGGAGCGCCCTCGATCGAACGCGGGCTCGACACGGCGAGCGTCGCGGTCGGGCGCGCGTCGCGACCGGAGGCGAGCGACCAGTTGACCGTGACGGTGCCGCCGCCGGTGGCCGGCGCGACGGCCCGGTTGCCGACCTGGATCAGGAACCGGTCGCCGATCTCGGCGTGCTGGCTCACCCGGCTCGCTCCGGCGCCGGCGGCGTCGTCGTCGGCACATGTGTCGAGGCACTGCACGGCGTTGGCCTCGTCCGCTCGGTAGACGCCCAGCAGCGTGTCGAGCGGATTGTCTCCGTCGGTGCTGCCGATCGTGTCCACCGTGAGCGTGCCCGCCTTGGTGGCGATCCACTCGAACCAGACGGTCGCTTCCGGTTCGTCGTCGCCGACCGCGGGATCGCTCGGGTCCGCGGTCGCGAACCAACTGCCGGTCGTGAGCTGCCCCACCTCTCCGGTCATCGCCATGGCGGCCGATCGCTCGTCGTTGGCCGGTGGCGTGCCGGCGATCGACCAGTGCAACTCGATGTCGCCGCCGATCGAGGGTGCCGATGTGGCGACGACGATGTGGTAGTCGGTGCCGGCGGTCACAGGGACGGCCAGGTGGCTGGTCGCTGTGGCGGGGCCGGCGTCATCGTTGTCGCAGCCCGGCACGCAGTCGAGCGACGTGATCGTCCAGCCGGTGTAGACCGCGAGTTGGGTGTCGAGCGGTTCCGAGGTGTCGGGGTCGATGCTGCCGGCGGTGTCGAGGGTCACAGTGCCGTCGATCGGCGCGGTCCACTCGTACCAGATCGACCGGTCGGTGGTGCGACCCGCGATCGTCGGTTCGGACGGTTCGACGGTCGCCCCGCGGTTCGAGGTGATGACCGAGCCGATCGGGCCTCCCGGAAGCGCCAGCGCGCCGCCGAACGCGTCGTTCGACGGTGCGGTCGAGTCGGCGCCCACGGGCGCTATCGAGGCGCTGATGCCGGCGAGGAGAACGCTGGCGGCGACCGTGGTGTGGAGCAGCCGTGTCCGGAGCATCGGGTGACCTTTCGCGCGCTTGTTGGCGGCCGAGCCGCTGGCGGGGCCCGGGCGCCGGCGTTCGTTCCGGCCGGCTCCCGGTGCGGTGTCTTGATCGACCCAACCTGGGGTGATCTTGAGCATGCAACGATGGAACCGGGTCGGCCGTCCGCATCGAACTGTCAGAATGCAGCCATGTTTCGCCTGTTGAACGTCGAAGGCCAGGCTGCGCTCGAGGTGGACGGCGCGTGGTACGCGGTCGATCGGCTCGGCGACGACCCCGCCCTCTCGGACCCGATGCAGGCGATCGCTCGCTTCGCGGAGCTCCATGAGCTGACGCGCATCGTCGCGGATGCCGATGAGGAGGGCGCCGGCGCACTGGTCGCCTCGGCGCGCCTGGACCACACCGACGTTCGCCGGCTGGGGCCTGCGGTTCCGAATCCGTCCAAGGTGATCGCGATCGGGCTGAATTACCGGTCGCACGCGCAGGAGTCCAACCTGGAGCTCCCGCCGTCACCGATCGCGTTCACCAAGTTCCCGAGCTGCCTCGCGGGCCCGCGCGACGACATCGAGCTGTCCGGCGACCGCGTCGACTGGGAGGTTGAGTTGGTGGTGGTGATCGGCATCGGTGGCCGCCGGATCGAGGCCGACCGGGCATGGTCGCATGTGGCGGGTGTGACGCTCGGCCAGGACATCAGCGACCGCGCGGTCCAGCTGATCGGCTCGCCGCCGCAGTTCTCGCTCGGCAAGAGCTTCGACACGTTCGGACCGATCGGCCCCGCTGTGGTGTCGGTGGATTCCCTCGATGATCCCGACGACATCGAGCTGTGGTGCGAGGTCGACGACGAGCGCATGCAGCACTCGCGGACCAGCGACCTGATCTTCGGGGTGCCGGAGCTCGTCGCGTCGCTGTCGGCCGTCATGACGCTCTGCCCGGGCGACGTGATCTTCACCGGTACCCCCGGGGGCGTGGGGATGGGACGGGGGCGGTTCCTGCGCCCCGGCAACGTCGTGTCATCGGTCGCCGTGGGGATCGGCGAACTCGCCAATCGCTGCGTCGCGCCTGGTTGAGGGCGTCCAACGCGCCGGGCTCGGCCCGGCCGGGTTCGACTCAGTCGGCCACCTCGGCCATGCGGAGCGGGCTCGCCGAGCGGCGCGGGTTCGGGCCCGCCACCCGGATCCGGTCGTGGCGGCCGGGCTCCAAGTGCGGTGTGCCCTCGGGCCACATCCACTCCATGGCGCCGCGCGACACGAGGGGACCCGCGGCGCGGAGCCAGCCGCACACGTTGACGAACGCAATTCGGTCGGCGTTGCTCCACGGGAATTCGAATCGTCGGCGGATCACGTCGGGCATCGATCCGTACACGAGTATCCGGGTGAGGTCGGCATTGAGCCGCCCCACGAGCGGCGCTAGTGGTGCCAACGCCTGGGGGAGCTCGACCATGCCGTCCCGGGCGGCCGGGTTCGACGACGGATCGAGCACCCACTGCACCGCGGGCGTGAGTTCGAGTTCGTGCCGGCAGATGTCGTCGAAGCGGCTCCGGAATTCGTCGAGGGTGGCGGGCACCGCCCGGTCGGAGACGCCGTAGCGGCGATACCACGTGACCGTCTCGGCGTAGAGCTGGCGCTGTTGGGCTCGGCGCAGCGGCACAGGGAAGTACAGCTCACGGGCCCGCAGCATCTCCCAGGTGAACGTGGCGTGCGCCCACCAGAACACGTCGGGGTCGAGCGCGTGGTACGGCTTGCCGTGATGATCCGTCCCCTTGATGGTGGGGTGGAAGTCGCGGATCCGGTGCCCGCGGGCCGTGCCCTCATCGTCGTCCGAGGCGAAGATGCTGCCCCAGATGTAGGGCACCGAGCGGAAGATGCGGTCGAACGGGTCCTCGAAGAAGTTCGAGTGGTCCGACACGCCCGCGCCGAGCCCCGGGAGCATGAGCTGCATGATCCCCGCGGCGGTTCCCGGGATGAGGCTGCGCGGGTCGCCCGCGGTCGCCCAGAGAATCGAACCGGGTCGAAGCGGTGCGCCGATCGCCGTTGATGCCAAGGCGGTGCCTCCCGGTGAGCGCCACATCGCGACTTTCTTGACGGGCGTCAAGATATTGCGCCCGCCGGTAGCCTGCAACCGATGTCGTCGGACGATCGCGCCGCAGTCACCAGGGGTCGGCCGCGGATCCGGTCCGACCGAGCCATCCTCGACGCAGCCCTCGCCGCGTTCGCGAGCGACGGATTCGAGGCGATGTCGGTGCGTCGGCTCAACCGTGACCTGGGCCTCAGCCACGGCACCGTGCAGCAGCGGTTCGGGTCGAAGGCGGATCTGTACATCGCTGCCGTCGACTCGGGACTCGGGCGTTTCGTCGCCGACATCGTGGCCGAGCTCGCGCGGCGGTCCATCGCTGGCGACGACGACGTGCGCACCGTCTGGGAGCTTGTGCGGGCCTTTCTCGTGGTGTCGTCGCGTACGCCGATGCTCGCCCGCCTCGTCAGCCTCGAGGGAATGGACGCATCGCCGCGCCTGGACCACATCTTCGACCACTTCATCGAACCGGCGCTGCGCCTGATCGAGCCGTCGCTCGACCGTCTCGCCGAGTCCGGAGCGTTCCGCCGCCTGCCGGCCCGAGCGGTGTTCTTTCTGATCACCGGAGCTGGAGGTGCCTATTCGATGCGGGCGCTCGCTGCGCGATTCGACGGCGAGGATGGTCCGTTCGACGACGTCGCGCATGCCGAGCTCACCGCCGACGTGGTGATCGCTGCGCTCCGGGCCGTCGCGTCGACGCCGTGGCGGCGATGGTGATTGTGTGAGACTGCACGGCGCCATGGTCGACGACGGACGCACCCGATGACTCGCCCGCGGGTACCGCGCCGGGTGGTTGTTGCGGTCGCGCTCGCAACGGTCGGGCTCTGCATCGTGGTGTTCGGCGCCGTGGCTGTTCGCGGTGCGATGCTCGACCGTTCCGACACGGCGTCGGGTCCCACCGGCGGGCTGCGCCGGTCGGACACGTCGACCTCGGCAGCGACGAGCGCGCCCGACGTGAACCCCACGTCCACCGGGGTGCCGACGACATCCACGAGTTCATCGCCGTCGTCGTCGGCTCCGCCGTCGTCGTCGGCTCCGCCGTCGTCGTCGGCTCCGACGGCCGCGCCCGCGCCCGCTCCCGGTGGAGCGCTCGCTGGAGTGGTGATCGTCGTCGACCCGGGGCACAACGGCGCCAACGGGTCCCACGGCTCCGAGATCAACCGTCAGGTGGACGCCGGAGGGTTTCGCAAGGCGTGCAACACCACGGGTACCGCCGGCGGCGACTACTCCGAGGCGCGTTTCAACTGGGAGACCGCCCAGCTCCTGGTGGCGGAGCTTCGCGCCCGGGGTGCGACGGTGATCACCACGCGCGACAGCAATGATGGCTGGGGTCCGTGCGTCGACGAGCGCGGTCTGACCGCGGCACGAGCCCACGCGGCGCTGTTGATCTCGATCCACGCGGATGGGTCATCGGCGGGCAATCACGGCTTTCACGTGATCTCGCCGACGCGGGTGTCGGGATACACCAAGGCGACCGTCGAGCCCTCCCGTCGGCTCGCGACCCACGTGCGTGACGCGCTCGTCGGCGCCGGGTTCTCGCCGTCGAACTACATCGGCTCCGGCGGGCTCGATCAGCGCGGCGATCTGGGCACGCTGAACCGGGCGGGAGTGCCGGCGGTGATCGTCGAATGCGGGAACATGCGCAACGCCGCCGACCTGGCGCAGCTCCGGTCGCCCGACGCGCAGTCTCGCCTCGCCCGAGCGTTCGCCGACGCCGCCGCGGTCTTCGTCGACGCCGGTTGAGCGAGCCCCGCGCCGATCCGCCGGGCGACGCTGGATACGGTGGGCCGATGCAGCCCGAGACGCACGCGACACCGGTCGACGCGGATCACTGGTGGCGCAGCGCCGAGGTGCGGTCGCGCGCCGCGGTCGCATTCACGCTGGTGTGCACTTCGGCGTTCCCCATCGTGCTGCTGGCGTTGCGTTCGCGAATCGCCGGGTCGTTCGGCTACCGCTTCGTCTTCTGGAACCTGTTCCTTGCCTGGGTCCCGCTCGGATTCGCGCTCGTCGCCGAACTCGGATGGCGCGGCCACTGGTCGCGGGCGCGGCTGACGGTGCCGCTGGCCGGGTGGCTCGTGTTCTTTCCGAACGCGCCGTACGTGGTGACCGATGTGATCCATCTGCAGGAGCGCGAGGGGTCGCCGTTGTGGTTCGACGCGCTCATCCTGTTCTCCACCGGACTCGCCGGGTTGCTCGTCGGCTTCGTGTCGCTGCGCATGGTGCAGCTCATCGTGACGGCATCGTTCGGACGGATCGCCGGCTGGGCAACGTCGGTCGGCGTCCTGGCGTTGTCGGGCTTCGGCATTTACCTGGGTCGGTTCGGTCGGTACAACAGCTGGGATCTGCTGTCGCGCCCGCGGACGCTGCTGTACGACGTCCGATCGGTTGCGCTCGATCCCCAGTCGAATGGCCGCACGATCGCGATCAGCGTGGTGTTCTCCGCCTTCCTCGCGGTCACCTACCTGGCCATGGTGGCGATCGGCCAGCTGACGCTTCCGTCGCGACCGGCAGCGGCGGGCAGACTGGGTGCGTGACGTTCGCGATCCAGTTCTCCGGTCCTCGGACCCCGCACCAGAGCCCGCCCGTCCGATTGCCGGGATCGGTGCGGCGAACCACGAGTATCGATGTGACCCGCGACGACCTGTACGGATCGACGGCGATCGTCGCGATCGGGCGAGACCTCGCGACGGGGCCTGATGGTTCCGTCGCGGCCCGTCGGTCGGCTCGGCTGGTCGGATCTGCGGATGAGCACCGCGCGCTGACCGGCCTGCGCTCCGACGGCGGGAGCGAGCCGCCGGCGCCTGCGGCGCTGGAACGGCTCATCGGCGCGTCGACTGCGGCCGGGTTCCGGCGCGAGGTCGCGGCCGCCCTGCCGGACGAACTCGTGGCGGGGACGCTGTGGCACCTGCTCGTGGACGATCTGGTGGGGGCACTTCTGGTGTCCGGCGTCGCGCCCCAGCACGCCGAGGAGCGCGCTGGCGGCGGGCCGATCGAGGAGATGACGCGGGAGTTCGCCGACCAGATGCGCGCCACCATGTCGGACATCTGTGCGGGCTGGGCGACCGACGCGACGATGCTGCGCGAGTTCGGGTCCACCGGCAAGCTGCCGGTGGCCTGCGGGCCCGTCGCTCCACCGCTCGCTCGATCCGACGATCCGGACGCGATCCATCTGCTACCCGACCTGGTGCCGCACGCCGTGCGTCGGTGGCGCCGTGTCGACGTCGGTCCGGTCGGACCCGGCGGCGACGCGCCGATCGACGTGCACTTCCGCGACAGCCATGTCGACGAGGAGGGGGTCGAACGGTGCGTGCACGAGTACCACGTGGCGGGCAGCGTCGACCTCGGCGAGGGCACGATTCGTTCCCTTGCGGCGCAGGCGCTCGTGCTGCCGTGGCGCGAATGCCCCGGCTCGATCGGTAGCGAGAAGAACCTCCGCGGGTGCCGCTTCGCCGAGGTTCGCGACCGGGTTCGATCCGATCTGCGGGGAACGTCCACGTGCACCCACCTCAACGACACCCTCCGGTGCCTCGCGGACGTCGGTTCGATCGCCCGCCTCGCTGTGGGCTGAGCGGCGACGGGCGGGGGGGGGGCGGGGGGGGAGCGCACGTGGCGCTCCTCGCAGTCGGCGGTGTCTCGCTCTGGGTCGGGTGTGCCCGGGCGGCGTCAGAGCCCTTCGGCGCTGACGAAGTCCTTCGCGACGGTCTCGGCATCGTCCTTGTCGATGTCGTAGCGCTTGTTCATCTTCGTCACGTTCGCCGTGTTGAGCTTGGCGGACACCTTGTCGAGCGAGGCGAGCACCTCGTCGAGCAGCGCCTTCGTGCCGACCGGCACGATGTTGTCGGCGTTGAAGATCCCCTTGTCGTCGGCGAGGACGACCCAGTCCTTGTCGGCGATCGACGCGTCGGTCGAGAAGATCACCGCAACATCGATGTCGCCCTGCTCCAGCGCCTTCTTGGTGAGCGGCCCACCGAGGTCGAGCGGCACGAACGTTGAGCTGAAGTCGAGGCTGTAGGCCGACTTGAGCGCGGGGATGCATCCGGCATTGGTCGGGCAGTCCTGGGGTCCGCCGAGGCGCAGGTCGGCGGTGAGGTCGGAGATCTTCGTGACGCCGCGATCGGTCGAGGTCGCCTTGGTCACGACCAGCGAGTTCGAGTCGACCGCGTCCGACGGGGCTCCCGCCGCGAGATCCTTGTCGGCCAGTTGCGCCTCGAGCTTGTCCATGGTCGGCTCGATCTCGGGGCTGGCCTCGCCGGCGTTGCCGTTCAGGAACTCCAGCGCCGTCGCTGCGTACTCGGGCACGAGGTCGACGTCGCCGGATTCGAACGCGGCGTAGATCGCGGCGCGGTCCTTGAAGGACTGGTACTCGACGGTGTAGCCCTCGCCTTCGAGCGCGGCGCCGTAGATGCGGGCCGCGATCTCGGATTCGCCGAAGGCCTGGTGAGCGATCGTGATCTCCTTTGCCGGCTCGGCATCGCCGCCGCTCCCGGAGTCCTTCGCGTCGTCGCCGCCGCATGCGGCGAGGCCGAGGAGCGGTACGGCGGCGATGCCGATCAGCGCCGCACGGCGCAGCCGGCCGACCTGGCGGACGGGGGAGGAGTGCTGGGTCATGGTCTTCGGTCCTTCGTTGAGGGGTGGGGGTGGCCGGTGTGACCAACGTCGTCGGGTCAACGTCTGTCGGGCGCTGAATCTTCCGTGGTCAGCGTCGAGGGGTGGTAGGACGCCAACGCGAAAGCCGGCCCGCCGCACCCCGGAGGGCAACGTCGACGATCAGCGCGGCGACGACGATGATGACGACGCCGCTGTACAGCATCGCATCGTCGCGGTTCGCTCGCCCGACCGTGATGAACCGCCCGAGGGTGTTGTAGCCGACGAACGCGCCGAGCGTGGCCGTCGCGATCACCTGTCCGGCGGCGACCCGCAAACCGGAGACCACGACGGGTAGTGCGATCGGCAACTCCACGTGACGGAGGATCTGATGGCCGCGCAACCCCATGCCGCGGGCGGCGTCGATGACCGCGTCGTCGACCTCGGCGACGCCCACGAGCGCCGCGACGAAGATGGGCGGGAGCGCGAGCGCGACCATGGCCAACCATGTGGGCACGAAGCCGATGCCCCATCCGGCCGCCACGACGAACGCGAGCACGGCGAGCGAGGGAACCGCTCGGGTGAGGTTGGCGATCGCGACGGCGACGACACGCCCGCGTCGAAGGTGGCCCAGCGCAAAGCCCGTGGGCAGGGCGATGAACGCGGCGGTCAGGATGGCGGTCGCCGACACCCAGGCGTGGGTGCCCAACCGCGTGCCGATGCCGTCGGACCCGGTCCAGTTCATCGGATCGGTGAGAAACGTCCAGACGCTCATGTCGCCGCCTCGGCAGCGTCGAGCGACGACCCGCGCGGTCGTCGCCAGGGCGAGGCCAGGTGGCCGATCGCAACGAGCGTCGCGTCCGCGGCCAGTGCCAGCAGCACCGAGCCGATGACGCCCACGACGATCAACGTGGGGAAGTCCCGGGTCAGGCCCTCGTCGATGAAGTCGCCGAATCCACCGAGACCGAACAGCCCGCCGACCGTCACGAGGCCGATGATCGTGACCGCGGTGACGCGGAGCCCCGCGATGACGCTCGGCAGGGCCACCGGGAGTTCGACCGACCGCAGCCGCTGCCCCCGGGTCATGCCCATCGCGTCTGCCGCGTCGAGGACGGGTGGGTCGATCTGATCGAACGCGGACACCAGGAACGGCGTGAGCACGACGAGGCTGTAGGTCGTGAGCGCGATGACCGGCACGGTCGTGCCCACGCCGAACACCGGGATGAGCGCGGCGAACAGGGCGACCGACGGGATCGTGTACAGCACGGTGGTGAGCGTGGTGATCGGTCCGGTCGTCCAGCGCCATCGACGGATCACCGATGTCAGGACCGCCGCGATCAGCGTGCCGAGCACGAACGACACGACGGTCAGGCCGAGGTGCTCGACGGCCCGTTCCCCCAACAGGTCCAGGTGCGAGCCGAGCCAGTCCCATCGAACGAGCGGTTCCTGCGCCGCGAGCATCACGTGTGCCCGTCGGGAGTGGCGAGCAGCCGGGTCAGTGCGGCCAGCGTGAGATGGCCGACGACCCTGCCCGATTCGGTGACTGCGACCCGATCGGCGCCGCTGGCAAGGAGCGCGTCGACGGCGCTTCGACCCGGGAGGCCAGCATCGAGGCGGACCTCGGATGCCGCGTCGGGAGTGTGCGTGCGATCGACGAGCTGGCCGAGGGTGCGCAGCGCGAGCCGACGCAGCGATCGATCGGCGCCGAGGAACGACTCGACGAACGCGTCGGCGGGCGCGGCCATGAGCGCGTCGGGCGTCGCCACCTGTGCGAGACGACCGGTGGCGAAGACGGCGACGCGATCGCCGAGCCGAACGGCCTCGTCGATGTCGTGGGTGACGAGCACGATCGTGGTGCCGACGCGCTGATGGAGGCGCGCGAGTTCGTCCTGCAGCCGGGAACGAACGATCGGATCCACCGCCGAGAACGGTTCGTCCATCAGCAGGATGCGCGGCCGCGCCGCGAGCGCCCGAGCGACGCCGACGCGCTGTTGCTGGCCGCCGCTGAGTTCGGCCGGATACCGGCGGAGCAGGTCATGATCGAGCCCGACCTCGGCGGCGAGTTCGTCGACCCGCTCGGCGATCGTGGATGCGCTCCAACCCAGCAGCTTCGGCACCGTCGCGATGTTCTGCGCGATCGTGCGGTGAGGGAAGAGCCCGACGTGCTGGATGACGTACCCGATGTCTCGCCGCAGCACCTCGACGGCGTGGGTGGTGGTCTCGGCGCCGTCGACGAGGACCGCGCCCGACGTGGGCTCGATCAGGCGATTGATCAGCCGGAGCGTCGTCGTCTTTCCGCAGCCGGACGGCCCGACGAGCACCATGAGCTCGCCCGCCTCGATGCGAAGGTTCAGCTCGGTGAGCGCCGGCGCTGCGGTCCCCGGAAACGACTTCGACACCGACCGGAACTCGATGGAGGCGCCGAAGGGTTCCGACATCGCAGCGACGCTACTCCGCCCACCTGTGCCGGGCGTTGCGGATCTAGCGTGTGGGCCATGGCTCTCCCAACTCCGACAGCGGAATCCACGGCGGTCGTGACCGGCGCATCGAGATCCTCGTGAACAACGCGGGCCTCTCGACGATGGGCCCCGTTGCCGCGTGCGATCCCGACCGTGAGCTGGCGATGATTCGAACCGACGTCGAGGCGGTGGTGCACCTGTGCAGCGTTTCGCCGAGGCCGCCGGTTTGCACCCGTCGGACGCGGAGGCCGCGATGCCCAAGATCATGTGGGTACCGTCCGGGCGGGTAGCCGAGCAGGCGGTCGCTGCGCTCGACGCCGGGCGACCCGTCGTCATTCCGGGCGTGGCAAACCGACTGAGCGCTTGGGCTGCATCGGCGACCCCGCGCCGGGTACTCCTGCCGGTCCTGCGGCGGCGACATCCGGCGCTGCGCACGCAGCGGCGATGATCCCGTACGGGGGAAGTTGGGCGGGGCCCTATGGCCTCGAGCCCGAGCAGGGTTGGGGGAGCGAGCCGGATACCGGTCTCGCTCCCCCTCCGGCGTGGCTGATGTGGGCCTCAGCCACGCACGGGCGTGCGGTCGTGCAACCGCGATGGGCTGTCCGCTTGCGGGGAAGCCCTCCTAAATGCGAACGCTAGGCGGTCGTCCTGCGGCGGCACAAGCATCGAGGCGGACCGTCACGCAACCGATCGGGACCGCGTCGCGGCGTCGTCGGACCGAACTCCTGGCTGCGCATCACGCGGTGGGATCGCGGCGGTCAGCACCCTCCGTGAGAGAACCGCGTGTCGTTCTCAACTCGCCCCGATCGACTGCTCCGACGCGATCGCGCCGCGGTGTGCGGCGGCGAGCTCGGCGTCGTGGTGGGCATGCCATGTCTCGAAGGCTCGCGGTTCGAGGGGGCGGCTGTAGTGAAACCCTTGCGCGTGATGGCATCCGAGATCGATGAGCGACGACGCGATGTCGTCATTTTCCACGCCCTCGGCGATGACGTCGAGCTCGAGGTTGCGACCGAGGTCGACGATCGTTCGCACGATGCTGGTTGCAGTCGGTTCGTCGGCCATGTCCATCACGAACGATCGGTCGATCTTGAGCTCGGTGACCGGGAGGCGCGACAGGTAGGCGAGCGACGAGTGGCCCGTGCCGAAGTCGTCGATGGCGAGGCCGACCCCGATGGCGCGCAGCTCCTCGATGACCTGGAGCGCGCGGGTGGGATTCGACATGACGGTGGTCTCGGTGAGCTCGACCATGAGCTGTGTCGCTGGGAGACCGGCAGCGGCGAGCGCATCCGCGATCACCGTCGGAATCTCAGGGTCCACGAGGTTGTGCGCGGACAGATTCAACGAGACGCGCACGCCGCGATGCTGCGCGTGCCACCGCGCCGCTTGCGCCACGGCGAGGTCGATCACCAGCGCGGTGAGCGGACGGATTAGGCCCGTGTGCTCGGCGATATGGATGAATTCATCGGGGGGAATCCATCGGCCATCAGATCGGGGCCAGCGAGCCAGCGCCTCGGCTCCGTACACCTCGCCGGTGCACATGTCGATCTGTGGCTGGTAGTGCAGCACGAGTTCGCCACGATCGATCGCCTGACGGAGCTGACCGACGAGCGACAGGCGCTCCGGGCTGTAGGTGTCGCGATCGGGCGAGTACTGCTCGACGAGCGAGCGGTCCGACTTCGCGTTGTACATCGCGACGTCTGCCTGGCGGATGAGCGCACCGGAGGTGATGTCGACATCCGGTGGGGTGACGGCGAGGCCGATGCTCGCGCCGACCTCGACGTCGACGTCGCTCACCCGGACGGGGCGTTCGACCGCGGCAGCGACCCGCAGGGCCAACGCCCGGGCATCGATCGCTCCGACGACGAGCGCCGCGAACTCGTCGCCCCCGAGCCGAGCGACCAGGCCGGCGTCACCCACGATGTCGACGAGCCGGCGCCCGATCTCGATCAGGAGGAGATCGCCGTTGTGGTGACCGAGGGTGTCGTTGACATCGCGGAAGCGGTCGAGGTCGAGGAGCAGCACCGCCGGTTGCTCCCCGTCCGCGAGCACCCGGTCGAGCGACCGCTGGAAGTGCACGCGGTTGGGAAGACCGGTGAGCGCGTCGTGGGTTGCGCGGTGCTCGGCCTGCGCCACCTGATCGCGGAGCCGATCGAGCAGTTCCAGGTTCTGGATCGCCAGCCCTGCGTGGGTGGCCAGGGTCTGGACGAGCCGAACATCGCCGTCGTCGAACCCGCGGACCGAGCCGCTGCGATCGGCGACGACGAGCACCACGCTGCGCCCCTGCTCGTCGGTTGCGACCCGGCAGTGGATGGTCTCGCTTTCGCCGTCGAGCTCCAGCACGGCCCGTTCCGACGAGCGGTCGAGGATTTCCGCATCGTCGGCTGTCGCGGGCGACCAGGCGACCTCGCCGGCCTCGTCGAGGGTGAGGCGATGCGCCTCGCCGTCTCGCACCAGGAGCCAGGCGCGATCGGCGTGGAGGATGTCGGCGGCCTCGACGACGATGGCTCGCACCGCGTTGCCGTCGATGACCGCCGCGCTGAGACGTCTCGTGAAGTGATCGAGATGCTTCGTGCCGCGGTAGCGGGCGGCCACCCGTGAGTAGCTCCGTACGGCAAGGAAAAGGCCCGCCCCGACGGCGAGCTGCAGCCAGGCGGCGGCGGCGTGCACCTCGACGAGGGTGATCACGAGGATGGCGACCGTCGTCCCGCTGAGATCCACGACGAAGCTCACGCCGTTGCCGCTGAGCATTCCCGGGTCCCAGCGGCCCTGCGCAACGGTGATCGCCGTGTCGATGGCGGTGGTCGCGGCGAGATGTGCGCACGCCGCGGCGAGGTAGGCGGCGGGCCATGCGGCGGGCCCGAACTGCGCCGGGGCGAGCGCGCCGACCACGAGGGTCGCAATGGTCATCTCGAGGGTGTGTGACGCCAGGTTGACGAGCAGCTTCGTCGTGGGTTGCCTGGCTCGAAGCCCGTACGCCCACAGCGACACCGCGAGCCGTGCGGCGACGGCGACCGCGGGCGCCAGCAGGAACGCTGCGAGCACCGTTGCCACCATGCCGAACGAGACAAGGTAGGACTCCTGGCGCATCTCGACGTCGAGCGGAGCGACCTCGGCGAGCAGCATCAGCCCGCACACGATCGCGAGCATCGCCGCCGAACCGAAACCGTCGAGTCCACGGTGGGGGAGCGCCAGCACGGTTGCGATGCTGAGCGCGACCCAGAACGCTGCGAGCGCGGAGAGCGCGCGTGAGGACGGCGTGGCGCGCTCGGCGACGGCGTCGGTGCTCGCGCCCGTCGGTTCGGATTCGGTTCCGCTCATCGCGACCTCGACTCGTCGACCCTGTGGGTGTCGACGAGTCGAGCGCTCGAGTTGAGAACTCTCGGGAGCGAGGAGGAGCGAAGAGCGACTGCGGCCGCGCGTGGTGACGCTACGCGGGGTGGACCGCTTCGGGGTGTGCGGGAGGAGCGCCGAGGTCGCTCGAGCCGGCGGTCGGCACATACTTGCCACGCTTGCGCGGGTGGATGTTCGCCTTGGTCAGATCGCCGTCGTAGTGCGCTCGGACTCGGGGTCCATCACCTTGCGCCACAGCGGCGGAATGCACGCGAGGCCAAGCATCAGGCCATATCCGGACGGGAGCTGCGGCGACTCGTCGAAGTGGCGGAGCGCCTGATAGCGCCGTGTCGGGTGGGCGTGGTGGTCGGAATGCCGCTCGAGTTGGTAGAGGAGCACGTTGGACGCCACGTGATTCGAGTTCCAGCTGTGCGACGGCTGGCACCGTTCGTAGCGGCCGGACGCGTCCTGTTGACGCAGTAGGCCGTAGTGCTCCAGGTAGTTGACGACCTCGAGCAGCGAGAAGCCGAAGACGGCCTGCACGACCAGGAACGGGAGCACCTTCCAGCCGAAGGCGACGGTGAGCCCGGCGAACAGGGCCGGGGTGAGCGCCCACGCTGTGAGCACGTCGTTGTGGCGGCTCCAGACGGGCTTGCCCTGGGCTCGCAGGCGTGTCGCCTCCAAGCGCCACCCCGAGCGGGCGCTGCCGAACACGGTTCGCGGGAGGAAGGTCCAGAACGACTCGCCGAGGCGTGACGACGCGGGGTCTTCGGGCGTGGCGACGCGGTTGTGGTGCCCCCGGTTGTGTTCCACCGAGAAGTGCCCGTAGCCGGATTGGGCGAGCGCGAGCTTGGCGAGTCGCCGTTCGACCTTCGGGCTCTTGTGGCCGAGTTCGTGGGCGGTGTTGATCGCGACGCCGGCGACCGTGCCGACCGTCAGGGCGTATCCGAGTTCGGCGACGGTGGAGAGGTGGCGGGTCGTGATCACGTGGCACGCGTAGAAGAGGCCGAGGTACTGCAGCGGCAGGAACAGGTAGGTGCACCACCGGTAGTACCGGTCGTCCTGGAGCTGATCGACGGCCCATTCCGGCGGGTTCGAGCGATCCTGTCCGATCGCCGCGTCGAGCAGCGGAATGATCACGAGCACCCAGACCGGCCCGGCCCACCACAGGCCGTCGCGCGCGGCGAGGGGCAGAAGTGGCACCACCAGGCCGAGCGGCCAGAGGTATCGCTTGCGATCGGTCCAACTCACCTGCTGGCCGTCGACAACGGAGGTGATCATGTGAGCGCTCCTTGAGGGATGAGGAACTGGGTCAGGAACTGGGCGACGACCTCGGGCGGGTCATCGGGCGGTGCGATCGCGTACGAGACGAGGAGGCGGCTGACCACATCGGCGAATCGGCGCAGCTCGGTCGGGTCGTGGACGATCCGATGCTGGTCGACGATCACGAGCACGATCTCTCGCGCCATGCGCAGCACGGGCCCGCCGTCGGTGGTGAGCAGCGGGAGCAGAGTGTCGGGCTCGGTGGTCAAGAGCCGGTCGAGCAGCGGGTGCTCGCGAACCGCGATCAGGCTCGCGAGGACGCCGGCCTCGAACGACGCGCGCGGGTCGCCGTGCTCGGCGGCGGCGGCGGTGACGCGGCTGATGAGCGTGGCGGTCTCCCGCTCGACCACCTCGGCGATCAGGATGTCCTTCGAGGGGAAGTGGCGATACAGCGTCTGGCGTGACAGGCCGGCGCGCTGGGCGACCTCGGCCATCGAGAGCCGGGCGATGCCGTGCAGCGTCGCCGCCTCGAAGGCGGCCGTGAGGAGCTGATCTCGAACGTCCATCGTGGGTGACAGAGTAACAGATGATGTAACTGTGTCAACCTGGCGATCGAGGGCGCGTAGCCTGGGCGGATGACTCGCGCCTACCTCGATCATGCGGCGACCTCGCCGCTGCGCGCAGAGGCGCGAGCAGCGATGGAACCATGGTGGGGGCGGCCCACCAACGCCTCAGCGTCGCACCGCGAGGGGCGGGCCGCCCGCATCGCACTCGACGACGCTCGCGACGTGTTCGCCGAGTTGCTCGGCGTCGACCGGGGTCGGGTCGTGTTCACCTCCGGTGGCACCGAGTCGGACAACCTGGCGATCCACAACGCCCGTGGTCCGCTACTCGTGAGCGCCGTGGAGCACCCGGCGGTGATGGTGCCGGCGACCGAGGCCGGGGCGACCCTGATCGGCGTCGATCATCACGGGGTGGTCGACCTCGACCACCTGACGCACCTGCTCGATGCCGGCGACGCTGGCGGCGCGGACCGATCCGCCGCTCTGGTCGCGGTGATGGCGGTCAACAACGAGATCGGCACGATCCAGCCGATCGTCGAGATCGCCGAGATCGTGGCCGGGCGCGCCCGGCTGCATTGCGACGCCGTCCAGGCGATGCCCTGGCTCGACCTTCGCCCGATCGGCGGCAAGGTCGACTTCCTCGCGATCTCGGCGCACAAGTTCGGTGGCCCCCAGGGGATCGGCGTGGCCGTCGTGCCCGAGCCGCTCGTCGCACTGGTGCGCGGCGGCCACCAGGAGCGGGATCGCCGCGCCGGAACACAGCCCGTCGCGTCGGCCGTGGGGATGGCCGCGGCCGCGGCGGCCACCGACGCCGATCGGCACGTCCAGGTGCCGAGGGTCGCCGCACTGGCGGGGCGCCTGGTCGACGCGGCCACGCGCTGGGGCGCGAGCGAGACGGTGCCCGCCGAGCGCCGCACCGCCGGCCACGTCCACCTGCGGTTCGCGGGGCTCGACGCCGAGGCGTTGCTGTTTCTGCTCGATGAGGGCGGCGTGGCCGCGTCCGCCGCGTCGGCGTGCGCGTCCGGCGCGCAGCAGGCCAGCTCGGTGGTGGAAGCGCTGGGTGTCGACCCGACCGGCTCGGTGCGGTTCAGCCTCGGCCACAGCACCACCGACGCCGAGATCGATCACGCGATCGCGGTGATCGACGGTGCCGTCGGGCGCCTGCGATGAGCCGCGTGCTCGTTGCGATGTCCGGGGGCGTCGACAGCTCGGTCGCAGCGTCGCTCCTCGTCGACGCCGGCCACGAGGTCGTGGGCGTCACGATGCGGCTCTGGGGCGGGCCGGCCGATAGCGGCTGTTGTTCGGTGTCCGACGTCGACGATGCCCGCCGTGTGGCGGATCGGCTCGGCGTGGACCACCACGTCTTCAACTTCGGCGACGAGTTCGAGCGCGACGTGGTCGCTCCCTACGCCGAGGCGCACCGGCACGGGCGCACCCCGAACCCCTGCATCGAGTGCAACCGCCACCTCAAGTTCGATCGGCTGCTCGATCGTGCCGCGCAGCTCGGCTTCGATGCCGTCGCCACGGGTCATCATGCGCGCCGGGTGCGTGTGGGCGACGCGTGGCGGATCGCGCGTGGCGCCGACTCGGCGAAGGACCAGAGCTACGTGCTCTATCCGCTGGCCGGTGACGCGCTCGCCCACGTGTGGTTCCCGCTCGGCGGGCTCACGAAGTCGGAGGTGCGGGCGATCGCTGCTGCCGTCGGGCTTGCGACGGCGGCGAAGCCCGACAGCCAGGACGTGTGCTTCATTCGCAGGGACGCAGGGCGCGCAACGTTCCTGGGCGAGCGAATCGCGCTGCGCCCGGCCCGCGTCGTCGAGGACGGGAAGGTGGTCGGGATGGTCGATGCCGTGGAGCTGGTCACGATCGGACAGCGGCGAGGGCTCGGCATCTCGGGCGGTGCCGCGCCGCGCTACGTGCTCGACGTCACCGACACGACGGTGACGGTGGGCGAACGCGGCGGCCTCCTGCGCGAGGTCGAGCGCGTCGACCGGATCGTGTGGTCGGCGCTACCGACCGGTCCGATCGAGGCGACGGTGCAATGCAGCGCGCACGGCCGCCCGAGCCGGGCGACCGTGGTACCGCTCGACGACGGCGCGAGCGTCGAGGTGCGATGGCACACGCCCCAGCGGCGCGTGGCCCCGGGCCAGAGCGTGGTGTTCTACGAGCGGCAGCCGGACGGCGACGCGGCCGACGCCGGCTTCGACACCGTTGTCGGCGGAGGCATCGTCATGTGACGCCGCGGCGCTTCGCCTCGGCCAACACCTCGGCGGGTCGGGCCGGTGCGACCGCGACGGCGGATACGGCGATCAGGTCGCCCTCGTCGCGCCCGCTTCGCTTCGTCAGCTCGACGGTGGACCCGACGCGCACCTCGATTGCGAGCCCCATGGCGGACGACGTGAGGTCGAGGTGGTCGCCGTCGGCGAAGGCCGGGCCGAGGCGCACGATGGACTGCTTCGACAAGAAGAACAGGGTCGACCAGGCCCACGTGATCGACCACCGTCACGCCTGCCGGAACGAACACGAGCCACCGTTGCGACAGGCCGTGGAACGCCCGGAGTCCCGGACGCATCGCCACCGCGGCGAGCAGGGCCGCGCCCGCCGCCAACCACCACACCCGAGCGGCGGCAGCGAGGATCGCGACCGTCGGCATCGCGACACACAGCGTCCAGAAGACCGGGATGGGTCCGAACAGGAACGCTCCCGGGATGCGCAACGCGAACCGGCGCTCGTGTCCGTACGACGAGGCGTCCACATGGCAGTCGGCAACCCACCCGGTGAGCGCGACGACCGCGGCGAGCACGGATACCACCAGCCCGAGCACGGCGGTGGTCGGCACGCGCTCGGCGACGATCGTGGCGACCGCCGTCGCGATCGGGGCGGCCGGTGCGAGAAGGCGCAACGCGGTGAGCGCGAGGGGGTGGGGTACGGCCGCTGCGATCATCCCGATCGCCCACGCGAGCCAGGCCAGCACGGCGGCCGCGGCGCGCACGCTGGCCAGCCGACCGTCGGTCGCGGCGCCGATGGCGTCGCCTGCGGTGAAGGGCAGCGCGAGCCAGAGAGCCCGCAACAACCACATCGAGGGGTGGGTTCGCATGCCGGCAAGACTTGCTCACATGTCACCCCGATGGCTAACAAGTGGCGATGGGGGGGTTCCCATTCCGGCCGGCGGGGCTGGCCACCATCATCGGGGCGTTGCCTCCGCTCAACCCGATCGACGCGGCTCGTTTCGTGTTGGACCTGGTGCCGCGCCTCCCCTCAGCGCCGCTCCTCGGGGCCGACGGCAACCTCGAGCCGGTCCGCCAGTTCCTGGAGGAGATCCAGGGCCGCGTGGAACCGGTCGTGGTGTCGCTCACGGGGCCGGTGACCTGGGCGTTGCAGCTCGACGACCTGGAGGCGGCGCAACGCCTCGTGGAGGAACGCGCCCGCGAGCTCATCGCTCTGGCGCGGGCGTATGTGCCCGATGCGCCCCTGATGCTGTTCCTCCAGGAGCCCTCGCTTGCCAACTCGATGCACCCGACGTTTCCGCTGGAACCCGACGAGATCGAACGGCTCGTGGCCGACACGGTCGAGCCGCTGACCGACGACGCAACCGTCGGGGTGCAGGTCAGTGGCCGGGCGGACTGGGCGATGCTGCTGCGAACGGGCATCGGCGCGTTAGGGGCGCCGGTGACGGCGCGGCTCGACACCGTCGCTGCCGAGCTGGCGGCGTTCCTGGAGCACGGCGGCGTCGTGGCGTGGGGCGCGGTGCCGGTCGACGAGCCGCTCGGTACCGGGGTCGAGCGGCTGTGGCGGCGCCTCGCCGCCCTCTTCGCCGAGCTGGTGGCGCTCGGCCTCGACCCGTCGTTGCTGCGCGATCGGTCGATCGTCACCCCTGCGGCAGGGCTCGGCGACTTCGCGCTCCCTCAGGCCGAGCGCGTCGTGCAGCTCGCGTCGGAGCTGTCCGATCGTCTGATCGAGTTCACCCGCTCAGCCATCGCGCCACCGTCACGGCGGTGATCGCCAGCGCGGCGATCACGACGCAGACGAGCACGACCGCGATCGCGATCGCTGCGATCAGCACCTTCCACGACTCGCGTCGGGTGCGTTCCCCATCGGCGAGCTCGGCCTCGATGATCGCGACGTTTCGTGCGTTCGCCTTCCACACGAACGACGCCACGGGGCCGACGACGGGCACCGTGCCGACCACCGACTCGCCGGCGGAGTGCAGCACCATGCGGGCGACCGTCGGCCACGAGCATCCGGCCTGGACGCCGGCGAGGATCACGATCGCCGACAGGCCGAAACCGGTCGCATCGCCGACGACCGGGATGAAGCTGAGGAACCCGTCGATGCCGATGCGTCGTTTCGAACCGAGCGGGATCGCGTCGTCGAGCACCCACGACAGCTGCTTCACGTAGTCCGGAACTGTCACAGGGCGACGCTACTCTCGCCCTGGTGTCCGATCCTGCGCAGCGCATCGAATGGCTCCGGTCCGAGATCCGTCGGCACAACGTCGCCTACTACCAGCACGACGCGCCGACGGTCCCCGATGCCGACTACGACGAGCTCGTTCGCGAGTTGCAGCGCCTCGAGGCCGAACACCCGCACCTGGCCCGCCCCGACAGCCCCACGTCGACCGTCGGTTCGGCGCCTGCTGCGACGTTCAGCGAGGTCGTGCACCGCGTCCCGATGATGTCGCTCGACAACGCCATGAACGAGTCCGAGCTGCGCGACTGGGGCTCGCGTACCGCCCGACGGCTCGCCGAGATCGGCGTCTCCGACGTCCGCTACGTGTGCGAGTTGAAGATCGACGGGCTGGCGATCTCGATTCGCTACGAACACGGCCGGTTCGTGCAGGCGGCGACTCGCGGGAACGGCCGTGTGGGCGAGGACGTCACGGCGAACATCGCAACGCTGGGAGCTGTCCCGCACCAACTCGACGACGCGCCGCCGGTGCTCGAGGTCCGCGGCGAGGTGTACCTGCCCGTCGCGGCGTTCGATGCGCTCAACGCGGCCCAGGAGGCGGCGGGGGAGCGGCGGTTCGCGAACCCGCGCAACACCGCTGCCGGTTCGCTGCGCCAGAAGGATCCCGCGGTCACGGCGTCGCGGGGGCTCTCGCTGTGGTGCTACCAGCTGGGCGAGGTGGTCGACGGTCGCTCGATCGCCAGCCACTCCGAGGCGCTGGGGTGGCTCGGTTCGCTCGGCCTGCCGGTGAACCCGGACACGGCTGCCTTCACGTCGCTCGACGAGGTGTACGAGTTCTGCACCCGGTGGATCGAGCATCGTCACGACCTGCCGTACGAGATCGACGGCGTGGTCGTGAAGATCGACTCGCTCGACGTGCAGCGTGCGCTGGGCGCCACGGCGAAGGCCCCCCGCTGGGCCATCGCCTACAAGCTGCCCCCCGAGGAGCGCACCACGCTGTTGCGCGACATCCAGGTGTCGATCGGCAGGACCGGCAAGGCCACGCCGTTCGCAGTGCTGGAACCGGTGGTGGTGGCGGGGTCGACGGTCGGCATGGCCACGTTGCACAACGAGGATCAGGTCCGATTGAAAGACGTGCGGCCCGGCGACACGGTGATCGTGCGCAAGGCGGGCGACGTCATCCCCGAGGTCGTCGGTCCGGTGATCGACCTGCGGCCGGCAGGGCTTGCGCCGTGGTCGTTCCCCGCGGTGTGCCCGTGCGGGCGCGGCGCGCCCCTGGTGCGGGTCGAGGGCGAGGCACAGCATCGCTGCGTCGACCCCCTCTGCCCGCAGCAGCGGTGGGCGCGGCTCAGCCACTTCGCATCGCGTGGGGCGATGGACATCGACGGGTTGGGTGAATCGCAGATCCAGACCTTCATCGATTTGGGCCTCCTGAGCGACGTATCCGACATCTACCGGCTCGACTACGAGCTGATCCTTGCCCAGCGCGGCTATCAGGAGACCTCGGTACGCAAGCTCGCGCTCGCGATCGATGCGTCGAAGCAGCGTCCCCTGGGAAACCTGCTCTTCGGGCTGAACATCGTGCATCTCGGCCAAACGGGTGCGGCGATCCTGGCCGAGGGGCTCGGCAGCATGGACGCGATCCTCGACGCGCCGGTCGACGACATCGCGGCGATCGACGGCATCGGCCCCGTGATCGCCGGCTCGGTGCGGGCGTTCTTCGACGAGCCGGCCAACCGCGAGCTGGTGGAACGGCTGCGCGATGCCGGCCTCAACTTCACCGGGCCCGAACGATCGACCCTGCCGCAAACACTGACGGGCATGTCGGTGGTGGTGACGGGATCGCTGCAAGGGTTCACCCGCGACCAGGTCGAGGCGGCCATCAAGTCGCGTGGCGGCAAGGCGCCGGGGAGCGTCTCGAAGCGAACCACCGCAGTGGTGGTGGGCGCCGATCCCGGCGGGTCCAAGCTGACCAAGGCGACCGAGCTGGGCGTTCCCGTGCTCGACGAGTCGCAGTTCGTCCACCTCCTCGACACGGGAGATCTGCCCTGATGGCCGTCGACGCAGTGCTGTTCGACTTCGGCGGGGTCTTCATCGACTCGCCCTTCGCTGACCTCGACCCGGAGGTGGCGTTCGCGCTGTTCGGTCCGTACGACCGCGACACCGATCATCCGTGGCACCGCCTCGAACGCGGCGAGATCACCTTTGCCGAGGCACAGCGCGAGATCGGCGATCCGATCGAAAAGCTCGCCTCGATGATGCGGTCGCTCGAGGTGCGCGACTTCGCGGTCGACGCGGTGCAGCGGTACCGCGGAGCCGGGCTTCGCACCGGGATCATCACGAACAACCTGGCCGAGTTCGGCTCGACCTGGCGGTCGCTGATCGATGTCGACGGGCTTTTCGACGACGTGGTCGACTCGTCGGCGGTGGGCATGCGCAAGCCCGATCCGCGGATCTTCGCGCTGGCGTGCGAACGGCTCGGGGTCGAGGCCGGCCGGACGGCCTTCATCGACGACTTCGAGGGCAACGTGGTGGGTGCCCGCGCCGCGGGCTCCTGGCGGTGTGCTGCGGCTACACCGTCGACTCCACACGCGCCGCGTTCGACGAACTCGACGCGATCGTCAGGTCGTCGTGAAGCACCAGCGAGTCTGCTTGGCGGTCTCCGGGCCGTCCTCGACCCGCCATACGAAGGCGTCAACGCAGGCCTTCGGTGTCGACAGCCGGGGGACCCGTTGGCCGGCACCCGGGTGGTATTCAACGGTGTTGTTGGCCGGATCGCGTTGAAGGCCGTCGGCGTTGTCCTCACTGATCGGGTTGCGGATGACTTCGCCTTCGACCACGAGGTAGGCGTCGTACCCCCGCTTGAGATCGACGCCGACCGTCGACTGCGCGAGTACCGTCGCTCCCGATGAGGGAATGAACCGGTCGACCGACTCGGGAGGGTTGTCGCTCGCCTGGTCGGAACCGGTCACGGCGTTGTCGAGGATGTAGATGGTGCCGGAAACCATCAGGGCAGCAATCACCAGCAACAGGAGCTTCACACGAGTGGGCACGGACCCAACTGTAGGATCGACCGACGTGGCCCAGCAGGTGCTCGCCGATCGCTACCGACTCCTCCTGCCGATCGGAACGGGCGCCTCGTCGCGGGTCTACGTCGCCGACGACATCGAGTTCGGTCGACGGGTGGCGGTGAAGGTCCTGCATGCGGCGCTCGCAGAGGACAGCCAATTCGTGAAGCGCTTTCGGGCCGAGGCACGGGCGGCGGCCGTCCTGAATCACCCGAACATCGTGCACGTGTACGACTCCGGGGTGGACCCGGCCTTCCTGGTGATGGAGTTCGTCGGCGGCGGCAGCCTGCGCGCCGTGCTCGACGCCGGTCCGCGCCTGTCGCCTTCGCAGGCGCTCGTCGTGGGGCTCGACGCCGCTCGGGGGCTGGACGAGGCGCATCGGGCGGGCATCGTGCACCGCGACATCAAGCCGGCGAACCTGCTGTTCGGCGAGGACGGGCGGTTGCGCATCGCCGACTTCGGCCTTGCTCGAGCGATAGCGGAGGCCGCATGGACCGAGCCGCAGGGCGTCCTGTTGGGGACGGCCAAGTACACAGCGCCCGAGCAGGCGATGGGGCGCGAGGTCGACGGTCGCGCCGACGTGTATTCGCTGGCGCTGGTGCTGATCGAGGCGGTGACCGGCACCGTGCCGTTCGCCGGAGAGTCGACGGCCGCCACGCTGATGGGCCGCTGCGAGTCCGACGTGGAGGTTCCGCGTGAGCTGGGCCGCCTCGCGCCGTTGCTCGCTCGGGCCGGGCGCCTCGACCCCGATGATCGTCCCGACGCAGGCGAGCTCGAGATCGCCTTTCTCGCCGCAGCCGAGGACATGGAGCGCCCGCGCCCGATCTCGCTTCCCGGCGCGGTGCCCGTCGACGTGCTCGACGAACTGGTCGCGCTGCGCGACGGCGACGACGTTCCCGAGGCGCAACCGGACTCCGATGATCCGACGGCGATCGGTCGCGTGGACGCGGTGCCCGCAGGGCGCGAGTACGTCGAGTTGCCACCGGTCGCCGAGCGAGCCTCGTCGCCGAGCCGGCGCTGGCCGTGGGTGCTCGCAACCGCGGCGATGCTCGCCGTGGTGTTCGGCGGAGCGGCCGCATGGTGGTTCTTCGTGCGGACGCCGACGTTCGATCTGGCCGATCTGCGAGGGCTGAGCGGAGTCCTCTGCGACCCGTCGCCTTCGGGAGCAGGGCCTGCGCGTGGCGAGCACGTATGTGCGTCAGGACGGCACGAAGGCCAAGCAGGTGGTCGGCCAACGCCCCAGGCCGGGCACGTCGATGGCGGAGGGCCGGACCGTGACGCTCGAGGTGTCGCTCGGGAACTCGCTGGTCGCGTTCCCGTCGTTCGACAACTCCATGTCGCAGGAGCGCGCCACCGAGGTGCTGACCGCGGCCGGGCTGAAGGTGGGCGCTGTGTCGACCCCCTTCGACGAGGCGGTTCCCGAGGGGTTTTTGTTGACCGCGAGCGCCGAGCTGAACTCGACGGGTGAGCTGCCGCGGGGATCCAAGGTCGACCTCGCGGTGTCGGCCGGCCCTGCGCCGCGCACGATTCCGCCGGGCCTGGTGGGCCAAAGCGTCGATGCGGTTCGCCAGGCGCTGACGGGCTTGCAGCTGGGCATGAACGTGACCGAGACGTACAGCGACGTGCCCGTCGGCATCGTGACGGCGACGAACCAGCAGGACAATGCGTCGGTCGCCCGCGGCACGGTGGTCGAGGTCACGGTGTCGAAGGGACCCGAGCCCGTTCCGATCCCGAATGTGGTGGGCCAGAGCGTGCCCGCTGCGACCGCCGCGCTGCAGGCGGCGGGGTTCGTGGTGACCGAGGTGCAGGGCTCGCCGCTCAACGAAGTGCTCCAGACGGACCCACCCGTGGGCGAACCACATCAGCCTGGCACTGGCATACGAATCTTCGCTCGCCAGTGAGCGCGCCAGCTAAGCTCCCGGCGGGGTGGTCGACCGCCGTGGTGTTCCCCAGCCGCCGCGACGCGGTCGCCACCCCATCCACGTGATGCGGGCCCAGCGCAGCCCGTGGCTGGTGGTCGCGGTGGTGCTCACCGGCGCGTTCGCGGTCGGGATCAATTTCACGATCCTCGCCGTCAGCCGCCCCGTGATCGCCAAGGATCTCGGCGTCGACGCCGCCACCTTCGTGTGGTTGATCTCGGGGCCGATCCTCGCAGGCCGCGCTGGTCACTACAGCCGCGGGGCGCCTCGGCGATCTGCACGGCCACCGCCGCCTGTACCTCTGGGGCATGGTCGCGTCGGCCGTGTTCGCGGCGCTCTCGGTCGTCGCATGGGATGGGCCGTCCCTCGTGGCGTTTCGGGTGCTCGGCGCGATCGCCGGAGCGGCGGCGGGTCCGTCGTCGATGGCGATCATCAACCTCAGCGTGGAACCGGCGAAGCGGTCTCGGGCGCTCGGCTACTGGTCGCTGGTGGGGGCCGGCGCGCCCGTCGTCGGGCTGATCGTCGGTGGACCGCTGGTCGACGCGTTCGGCTGGCGCAGCGTGTTCGCGATCCAGGCGCCGCTGGTGGCGATCGCCGTCGCGATCGCGTGGCGGCTGCTGCCCGAGACGCCGCGAGCGGCCACGGCGAGCTTCGATGTCGTCGGCAACCTGGTGTTGGCGGCGGCGGTCGTTGCGGTGCTCGTCGCTGCCGAGCGCGGCCGGGCCTGGGGCCCGGTGGGCATCGCCGCGTGCCTCAGCGTCGCCGCGGCGGCGGTCGGGGCCTTCGTGGTGATCGAGCGACGCGTGTCGCACCCGTTGATTCCGTTGCGCTACTTCGGGCGACGCGGGTTCGTGGCGCCGATCGTCGTGTTGCTGTTCGCCCAATTCGGGTACATGGGCGGGTTCATTGGCGCCGCGCCTGCTGGTCGAACTCGGCCACCGCACGGCGACGGCAACGTCGCAGCTGCTGATCCCGCGGCCGTTGACCTTCGCCGTCGCCGGCGTGGCTGCGGGGTATCTCGTCGCGCGAATCGGCGTGCGGGCGATCGCCGCGGTCGGCACGGCGCTGGTGGCGGCGTCGCTCGTCGCCATGTCGTTGGTGTCGACCGACCTGTCGATCCCGCTGGTCCTCGCCGCGATCGCGGTGTCCGGCCTCGGGATGGGAGCGGTGCAGCCGGCGCTGTCGACCACGGTCGCGAACGCCGTCGACGACGTGGACCTCGGGGTGGCGGGCGCCACGATCCAGATGGTCGCTCAGATCGCGACGTCGCTCGGGATGAACCTGTTGGATTCGCTGGAGGCCGGGATGGCGGATCGCGTCGGAGCGGCCCACGCGTATTCGAACGCCTATCTCATCGGCGCAGCGATCACAGCGGTGGGCGTCGCGGCAGCGTGGATGCTCCCGCGACGCCCGGCGCGGGCTGCTACTCGGTGATGTCCTTGATCTTGGTGGACACCTCGGCGGCGAGCGGATCCTGGCCGGAGGCCTGGATCGCCATGAGCTTGGTCATGTCGCCCTGCACCTTGATCTTGCCGGCCATGAACGCCTGCATGCCGGCCTGGGGGTTGCCCTCGACGAGGATCGCCTTGGCCGTCTCGTAGTCGATGGTCACGGTCAGGTCGGGGCTGTCGAGCGCGCCGAGATCCATCTTGGTGGTGCCCTCGGACGTGTCCATGAACGCCGCGATCTCGCCGTCGGTGATCGGGGAATCGGTGATCGAGAGGTTCATCCGCACGATGTGCGCCGGGGCGGGTCCCTGCCCGTCGTATTCCTCGCGGATGGCTTTCGCCGCCGCGACCCACTCCTCGGTCAGGAACTGGTACTTCGCCATGCCAACGCACTCCTTTTGTGCCTGTGAACGGCGTCACTGTAGCGACCGCGTATGTTGGGCCCATGCCGGAACGAATCTCCCGGGAGGACGTCGCGCGTATTGCGCAGCTTGCCCGGCTCACACTGGGCGACGACGAACTCGACCGCTTCACCTCCCAACTCGGCGACATCTTGGATCACGCACGAGATCTCGCGGCGCTCGACCTCGACGGCGTCGCCGCGACGGCGCACCCCTTTCCGCTGCGCAACGTCATGCGTGACGACGTGGCGACGCCGTCGCTGGATCGCGACGAGGTCCTCGCGGCGGCGCCGGAGATCGAGTCGCACATGTTCGCCGTGCCGCCGGTGCTGGGGGAGCCCGCATGAGCGCCCTCGACACGGCCGCGCAGGTGCGCGCAGGTCAACGCTGTGCGCTCGACGTGGTCGAGGAGAGCCTCGCTGCCATCGAGTCGCGCAACGCCGACCTGAACGCGGTGCTGCTCGTGACCGCCGACGCGGCGCGGGCGGCAGCGGCGTCGATCGACCGGCGGGTCGCCGCGGGTGAACCCGTCGGTCCCCTCGCCGGGGTGCCGTTGGTGGTCAAGGACAACACGTGCACGCGTGGCCTTCCGACCACCTGCGGGTCGAGGATTCTCAACGGCTGGCGGCCGCCGTACGACGCGACGGTCGTGCGGCGCCTGGCCGACGCCGGCGCCGTCATCGTCGGCAAGGCGAACATGGACGAGTTCGCGATGGGGTCGTCGACCGAGAACTCGGCGTTCGGTCCCACCCGACATCCGATCGATCCCGATCGTGTGCCCGGCGGCTCGTCGGGTGGCTCCGCCGTTGCGGTCGCCACCGGCATGGTGCCGGTCGCCCTCGGGTCCGACACCGGCGGGTCGATCCGCCAGCCGGCCTCGTTCTGCGGTGTGGTCGGGGTCAAGCCGACCTATGGCCGGGTCTCGCGGCTCGGGCTGGTCGCGTACGCGTCGTCGCTCGATCAGATCGGCCCGATGGCAACCAACGTGGCGGATGCCGCCGCGGTGCTCGAGGCGATCGCGGGGCACGACCCGGGCGACTCGACCTCGATCCCCGAGCCGTGCCCGCCGATCGGCGCCCATCTGGGCGACGGGGTCGACGGTGTGCGAGTCGGCGTCGTGGCGGAGCTGATGGGCGACGGCATCGACCCGGCGGTCGCCGCGAGGGTGCTCGCCGCCGCCGAGGTGCTGGCCGCCGCGGGTGCCGATGTGGTCGAGGTCGCCATCCCGGCGCTGCGCTCGGCGCTCTCGGCGTACTACATCATCGCCCCGGCCGAGGCGTCGTCGAACCTGTCTCGCTTCGACGGCGTGCGGTTCGGGCTGCGAGTGCCGGCATCGACGACGCCCGAGATGTACGAACGCACCCGGTCCGAGGGCTTCGGCGCCGAGGTGAAGCGCCGGATCATGCTCGGCACCTACGCCCTGTCGGCTGGCTACTACGACGCGTATTACGCGACGGCGCAAAAGGTTCGGACCCTGGTGCTCGACGGGTTCGCGGCGGCGTATCGCGACGCCCACGTGCTGCTGTCGCCGGTGGCGCCGACCACGGCCTTCCGGCTCGGCGAGAACACCGAGGACCCGCTCACGATGTACCTGAACGACGTGTGCACCATCCCGACCAACCTGGCGGGGCATCCGGCGATGTCGGTGCCGTTCGGCCACGCCGAGGGCCTGCCGGTCGGGGTGCAGGTGCTCGCTCCGGCTCTGGCCGAGATCGACATGTTCCGAACGGCCGCCGTGCTCGAGGCAGGAGGTGCGGAGTGAGCGAGTGGGAAACCGTCATCGGGTTGGAGGTGCACGTCGAGCTGTCGACGGCCACCAAGCTGTTCTCCGGATCGCCGAACCACTTCGGCGGCGAGCCGAACACCAACATCGACCCGGTCACGCTGGGACTCCCCGGCGCGCTCCCGGTGCTGAACCGCAGCGCGGTTGAGCTCGCCATCCGCGCCGGCCTCGCGCTGGGGTGCACGGTGCAGCCGTCGGTGTTCGCCCGGAAGAACTACTTCTACCCGGACATGCCGAAGGGGTTTCAGATCAGCCAGTACGACCGACCGATCAACGTGGACGGGTCGATCGAGCTGCCGGGCGGCACGGTCATCGGCATCGAGCGGGCGCATCTGGAGGAGGACACGGGCAAGTCGACGCACGTGGGTTCCGGCGGCACCCGTATTCACGACGCCGACTATTCGCTGGTCGACTTCAACCGTGCGGGCGTGCCGCTCCTCGAGATCGTGAGCCGACCCGACCTGCGCTCCGCCGAGGATGCCAAGGCGTACGTGTCGGAGCTGCGGGCGGTTCTCGTGACCGTCGGTGCGTCCGACGGGAAGATGGAGGAGGGGTCGCTGCGTGTCGACTGCAACGTGTCGGTGCGCCGGCCCGGGGCGCCGCTCGGCACCCGCTGCGAGGTCAAGAACGTGAACTCGTTGCGATCGCTCGGCAGGGCGATCGACTACGAGGCGCGGCGACAGATCGACCTGATCGAGTCCGGCGAAGCCGTGTCGCAGGAGACCCGTCACTGGAACGACGACACCGGCCGGACTCAGACGCTGCGGTCGAAAGAGGAGGCAACCGACTACCGGTACTTCCCCGAACCCGATCTGGTAGAGGTCGATCCCGACCCGGCATGGATCGAGGAGATCCGGTCGTCGCTGCCGTCGCTGCCACGAGAGCGGCGCCACCGGCTGGTGGACGAGCTCGGCGCCGATCCGTTGAGTGCGGCGATCGTCGTCGAGCGTGGTCTGGACCGGCTGGTCTTCGACGCGGTGGCCGCCGGCGGCGACGCGGCGCGGGCGCTCAATCACGCCCGCAACAACGTGGCAGACGGCGAGGCGGACCGACTGGACGCTGCGGGCTTCGCGTCGCTGACCACGATGGAGGCCGATGGCGCTCTCACCGCGACCCAGGCGAAGACGGTGCTGGCCGAGCTGATCGCCGAGGGAGGCGATCCCGCCGAGATCGCGGCGCGGCATGGGTTCCAGGCGATGGACACGTCGGAGCTCGACGCCCTGCTCGATTCGCTGATCGAGGCGCATCCCGATGATTGGGCGAAGTTCTGCGCCGGCGAGCAGAAGGTCATGGGCTTCTTCGTCGGGCAGGTCATGAAAGCAACTCGCGGCCAGGCGGACGGCAAGGTCGTGACCGCGCTGCTGATGGGGCGGCGCCCGTGAGGCGCGCTGCGATCGGGGCGGCGCTCTCGTCGCTCTCGTCGCTGTCGCGCTGGGCTCGTCGGGGTGCTCGCGAGAGCCCGTGGTCGACGCGGTGCGCACCACCACGACATCGGACCGGCCGAGCGCCGCGGCGGCCGAGGTGATCGAGGCGCTCGATGCGGCGGCCGACGCCTGCGGGCTGCTGGCGGTGATCGACGGCGGGACCCCCGACGACTCGCTGCCCGCGGTGTACGACGCATTTGCCGCCGCGATCACTCGCATCGCGCCGTCGGTTTCCGATGACCTCTCCGCGGACTGGGACGATCTCGGCCGCACGATTCGCGACCCGGGCGGCCCTTCCCGACGCCCGATCCGTTCTGGCCCGGCCCGAAGTGGCCTCGCTCGATGCTCGGCTCGACCAATGGGAATCGCTGCATTGCCCGCCCGCCCAGTCGTGACCGGCGGCCGTACACTGGCGCCGATGGTGAAGCGGCTGGTGCTGAGCACGGCGATGATCGTGGCCATGTCGGCCTGCCAGGGTGGCGTTGCCATCTCCGGGTCGGCGGGCGTGGTGTCGACCACGGTGGCGCCATCCGCGTTGCGGGCACCGGCTCCTCAGCCGGCGCGTGCGCTGCGCGAGGCGGTCAACAACCGGATCGCCGGGGGCGATCTGTGCGACGCGCTCGCCGCGGCCGACGAGGCCCGCGACATCCACTCGTTGCTCGAGCTGCTCCACGAGGTGTTCCGCTCCGGCGACGCCCTCGTGCCGACCGAACTGCGCGACGAGTGGCCGGCAGCGCGCGACGGCATCGCCGAGATGATGGAGATCGAGCGTTCCGGCGGCGATCCGGCGGTGGTGTTCAAGGAGCGTTCCTTCGCCGAGGCGGAACGCGAGATCGAAGAGTGGACGGAGCGCAACTGTGCGTAGGGCGTTGGGAGTCGCGGCCCTCGTGGTCGCAGCGATGGTGCTCGGCGGCTGCTCGTCGAGTCGGGACCTGCCGAAAGGCGAGTCGAACGGGAAGACGCTACCGACGCTCGCCGACGACGGCGGCGGCGACACCCTGGCGAGCGCGTCGGCGGCGGCGAAGCGGCTGCAGGCCGTGATCGACAAGCTGCTCGCCGAAGACGACGCCTGCAAGATCCTCACCCGTCAAGACCTGAGCGACCTGCGGATCGACCCGACCTCGCTGGCGTCGTCGAGCGCTCGCAAGGTGCTGTCGCAGGGCGTGGTCGACGTGTACGACCACCTCATGGAGATCATCGTCGACCCGTCGGTCGATCCTGCACTGCAAGCGCAACGCGACTCGTTCGTCCGGGTGCTCGACATCGTGGAGCGCAACACGGCGAACCCGAGCTCGAAGGTCGCGTCCGACCAGATCCGGGCGATCGTGTCGGCGCCGGCCTACGTGAGCGCCGGCGACGCCGTCGCCGCGTGGACGTACGCCAACTGCTCGGCCTAGCGGCCTCACGCCGCTCGCGCCGAACGTCGGAACCACCACGACGCTGCCCCGGCTCGCACGACCATCATTGCGCCGATGCCCAGCCAGATCCGCTGCAGTGAGGGCGCCGTGCCGACGGTGAGTGCGAACGCTGTGGTCGCGACGGCCATGATCGTTGCGAGCACCCGGACGCGCTCCCAGCCGACCAGGATGCCGTCGAGCGCGAAGGCGATGCTGTTCAACGGCTGGATTGCGGCCACGATCCAAAGCGGCGTGGCCGCGGCGGCGCGAACGGCCGGATCATCGGTGAACAGCGCGGCCAGGGGCGATCGGGTGACGGCCACGACCACGGCGAGGGAGAGGCCGAGCCGAGCCGACCACCACAGGATTCGTCGCGCGACGGCCACTGCCCCGTCGGAGCGGCCGGCACCGATCTCGTGGGCGACCAGCGACTGCGCGGCGACCTCGAGCCCGTCGTTGACGTAGGCGCTGAACATCCACACCGACGCGACGACCGAATGCGCCGCGAGGGTGACCGCGCCGCGATGCGCGGCGAGGGCCGAGGCGGCGGTGAGCGTGGCGATCAGCAGCGTCGTGCGGACGAGGAGGTCGCGCCCGACCACAGCGAGCTCGCGGACGCGCCGTGTCGGCCGCCACGACGCGCCGTGTCGGCGCGCCCAGGCCGCAACGAGCGCGATGGTGATCGCCGCCGCGCCCCACTTGGCGATGACCGTGCCGAGCGCCGATGCGCCGACCCCGTACCCCAGCCCGTAGATCAGGAGCACTTCGATGGCGAGATTGGCGGTGACCGACGCAGCGGCGACTCGCAGCGGCGTGCGGGCGTCGCCTCGGCCGCGCAGCGTGCCCACCCCGGCCATCAGCAGCGTGAACGCGGGGAGGCCGAACAGGCTCGTTCGAAGGTAGATCCAGGCCGTCGTCGCCACGGCGCCGTGCCCGCCGAGCGCCCCGATCGCCCACCGCCCGCACAGCGCCAAGACCACCGCAGCCGCCGATCCGAGGGCGACGGCGAGCCACGCGGCGTCGACCGCCGCACGGGTGGCACCTCGTTCGTCGCCGGCCCCGAGTCGCTTCGCCACCGCAGCGGTCGTGCCGAACATCAAGAAGATGAACACCGAGTTGCCCAAGGCGAGGACGCGCATGGCGAGCGCGGCGCCGGCGAGCTGACTCGTGCCGAGGTGGCCGAGGATCGCGGTGTCCACGAGGTCGTAGAGCGGCTCGGTCGCCAGCGCAATCGTCGCGGGAATCGCAATCGAAGCGATGCGACGATCCCACGCTGCGGTCATTGCGCAATCCTGCCGTACGCTGGCCGCATGGCTGGCAGACGCGGGGCTTTGGCGGGTGCGTGGGCCGCCGCGGCGACGGTGCTGGCGGTCGGCGCCCTGGCGCTCGGCATCGCCGAGCACCGGCGGCTCGGCGCGACGGAGGACCGGCTTCGTGCCCTGGAGCGGCGCTCGCCGTCGTCGGTGGTCGTGGTCGACTCGGCGCCCGGCACGACTGGCCGGCCATCCACGTCGGCTCGGCCTCCCGACGAAGTCCTGGCGCGGAGCCAGATCGAGTTCGCGTTCGGCGTCGTGTACGACGCGTCCGTGCCCGATGTCGACCGCATCAAGATGATCGACGACGGCTCGGGCGTGGACGACGCTCTGCGGCAACTCGCGACCACCTCGACCGATCCGACGGTCCGCGAGCTGCGCGTGCGCGTCGATCGCGTCGAGTTCACGTCCGCGAGCCGGGCGTCGGTCGAGTACCGGCTGGTCGGCCGCGACGACGAGGCACACCAGGGCACGGCGCGTGTGGTCGACGGCGCGTGGAAGGTCACGCGGGCGTCGTTCTGCGCCGATCTTGCGGCCTTCGGCTCGCCCTGCCGGCGATGAGCGCTGCGGTGGCGGCGGCGGCGACCACGGCGGCGACCACGGAGATCGCAGCGAAGCCGCCGGCGCCGTAGATCCATCCGGCGGCCACGGAGCCGATGGCTCGTGAGCCGGTGATGATGACGAAGGCATGGCTGATCGCCCGTGCCCGGTTGTCGGGGTCGAGCTCGCTGACGAGGGGGAGCACCGCCACGAACGAGCACTCGATCGCCAGGTCGAGGATCACGAACAGGCCGACCGCCACGACGGCGTTGGTCGGCCCGGACACGAGGATCGCCAGCGGCGGCACGCACGCCATCGCCCAGGTCGACATGCGAGCGGGGCCGGTGCGATCGGCGGCGACCATCGTGAGCGTGGTCCCCGCCACCTCGGCGATCCCCATGGCGATCGCGGCCACGCCGAGCGCCGACTCGCTCAGATGCAGCGAGGTGGCCAGCCAGTCGCCGTTGACCGCGAACACGATCATCACCGCGAACGGCTGCAGGAAGCAGTAGATCCAGATCGACCACCGGGGGAGCGGCCGGCGAGGTGCATGGTCCTCGGCGGCCGGAGCGTCGGCGCGCTGCTGATCGACCGGCGCAGCGTCGCTCGGCGGCCGAGCCACCCGCGCGCCCCAGGCGGTCAGCCCGACCAGGAACGGCGCGACGATGAGGAACGGCGCCCGCCAACCCCAGCGCCCGACCGCAAGGGCGAGCATGGGAACCCCGGCGAGGGAACGCCAACGCCCACGAGAGCTCGACCGTGGCGGTGGCGCGGGCGCGGCGGGCGAACGGCACGTGGTGACCGATCCATGCGTTCTGCGCCAGGTCGATGCCCATCTTGCCGACGCCGCTCACGGCCAAGGCGATCGTGAATCCCCACAGCCCGCCGACCACGGCGCCGACCGAGGCCATCCCGGTGACCGCGCCGGCGATGGCGAGGGTGCGCGGCAGGTGGCCCCGATCGATCGCTCGGCTCAAGGCCGGGGTCGCCAAACCGCCCAGTTCACGCAACCCGAGGATGGCCGTGACGACGCGCACGTCGGTGCCGAGCCCGGCGGCGATGGCGGTCACGAACACGTACGGGAAGCGCAGGAACGTGTTGCCGGCCAGCCGCGCCGCGGTGAACACGCCGATCGTGGTGGCGGTGGTGGGTCGATCGGACAAGTGCGCTAACCTAGCGGTCGTGTTTTGCACGCCTTTGCTCGTACTCCCCTAGCGCCGCGGACCACCGCGCGCGTGCCCACCGACCTCCCTCCGGGGGGTCGTTTCCGTTTTGATCTCGACAGCGATCCCGACAGCCGAACGAGGAATCTGATGAGTGAGCAGCCGGTCCGCATGAGCGGAGCCCAGGCACTGGTGAAGTCGCTGGAGCTCGAGGGCGTCGAGGTGATCTTCGGGCTGCCCGGCGGGGCGATCCTTCCGGTGTACGACCCGATTCTCGACAGCCCGATCCGGCACATCCTCGTGCGCCACGAGCAGGGCGCCGGCCACATGGCCGAGGGGTACGCGCACGCCACGGGAAGGCCCGGCGTCGCCATGGTCACCTCCGGGCCGGCCGCCACCAACATCGTCACGCCGCTGTGCGATGCGTTCGTCGACTCGGTGCCGATGGTCGTCATCACCGGTCAGGTCCCGGTCGGAGCGATCGGTACCGACGCGTTCCAGGAGTGCGACACGATCGGCATCACCCGCTCGGTCACCAAGCACAACGAACTGGTGACCCGGGCCCGCGACATTCCGCTCGCGGTCCGCCAGGCGTTCCTGCTCGCCAGCACCGGCCGTCCGGGGCCGGTGCTGTTGGACATCCCCAAGGACATCGTCGACGCCGCCAATCCCGACGCGCAGATGGAGTGGTATTGGCCCACCGACGAGGAGGTGTGGGCGAGCCTGCCGGGCTACCGACCGACAACGAAGGGGCATCCCCGAAAGATCAAAGAGGCCGCCGAGCTGATCATGGCGGCGCGCCAGCCGGTCATCTACGCGGGCGGCGGCATTCTGAAAGCGCGGGCGGCGACGGTGTTGCGCGAGCTCGCCGAGCTGACCGGGATCCCCGTGGTCACCACGCTCACGGCCCGCGGTGCCTTCCCCGACGACCACCCGCTCGCCCTCGGCATGCCCGGCATGCACGGCAACTTCACCGCGGTCACGGCGATGCAGGAGTCCGACCTGCTGATCGCGCTCGGCAGCCGATTCGACGACCGTGTCACGGGCAAGCTGCCGGCCTTCGCTCCCGACGCAAAGGTGATTCACGTCGACATCGATCCGGCCGAACTCGGCAAGGTGCGTCGGCCCGACGTGCCGATCGTGGGCGACGTGCGTCTCGTGCTCGAGGAACTGGTGCGCGTGCTCGAGCGTCGCGTCGCCGATGGCCAGCCAGACCGCTCGGCCTGGCGCCAAACCCTGTCGGGATGGCAGGAGCGCTTCCCGCTGCACTACGAGCCGTCCGAGCCGGGTGCGCTGCTCAAACCGCAGTTCGTGCTCGAACAGCTCCGCGACCGTGCGCCCGAGGGCACGATCGTCGCGACGGGCGTGGGCCAGCACCAGATGTGGACGTCGCAGTACTGGCGCTTCACCGAGCCCTACACCTGGGTGTGTTCGGGCGGGCTCGGCACGATGGGGTTCTCGATCCCGGCCGCGATCGGCGCCAAGGCCGGCATGCCCGAGCGAACGGTGTGGGCGGTCGACGGCGACGGCTGCTTCCAGATGACCGCGCAGGAGCTGGTGACCGCGACGACCGAGCGGATCCCGATCAAGGTTGCGATCCTCAACAACGCCTACCTCGGCATGGTCCGCCAGTGGCAGGAGATGTTCTACGACGAGCGGTACAGCGAGGTGTATCTGTCGCCGGACCTTCCCGACTACGTGAAGTGGGCCGAAGCGATGGGCTGCGTCGCGATTCGGGTGGAGTCGCCCGAAGAGGTCGGTCCTGCGATCGAGAGGGCGAACGCCATCAACGACCGCCCGGTGGTGGTGGAGTTCCGCACCGACGCCGCCGAGAAGGTCTTCCCCATGGTTCCCGCCGGCCTGTCGAACAGCGACATCGTGGTCGGCCCACTCCCCGAAGGGACGGTGCAGTGACCTCCAACGGCGCACGTCACCATTTGTTGTCGGTGCTCGTCGAGAACCGGGCCGGCGTGCTGGCCCGCGTGGCGAGCCTGTTCGCCCGCCGCGGGTACAACATCTATTCGCTCGCGGTCGCGCCGACCGACGACGAGCGGTTCAGCCGCATCACCATCGTCGCCGACGCCGAATCGGCGCCGCTCGAGCAGATCGTGAAGCAGCTGCACAAGCTGGTGAACGTCATCAAGATCAGCGAGCTCGATCCGCTCGACTCGATCGAACGCGAGCTGATGCTGTGCACGGTGCGAGCCGATCCGACACAGCGAGGCCAGGTCATCGAGCTGGTTTCGGTGTTCGGCGGGCGCATCGTCGATGTCGGCCACGACGAGCTCACGGTCTCGGTCGACGACGTGCCGTCGCGCCTCGACGATCTCGAGGACCTGCTGTCGCCGTTCGGCATCGCGATGATGCAGCGAACCGGACGGATCGCGCTGCCCAAGCTCGACCGGGCGTCGGGGCTGGGCTCGTAGGTGGCTTTCACCCGTGGCGGCTACATCGCGTAGCCTCGCCGCCCATGGCCAACGTGTACTACGAGAAGGACGCCGACCGATCCCTCATCGCGAATCGCAAGGTGGCGGTCCTCGGGTATGGGTCGCAGGGGCATGCCCATGCGCTCAACTTGAAGGAGTCGGGCATCGACGTGCGAGTCGGGCTCCGCGAGGGGTCGTCGTCGAAGGCGAAGGCGGAGGCCGCGGGGCTCGTCGTGAAGTCGACGGCCGACGCCGTTGCCGAAGCGGATCTGATCATGATTCTGCTGCCCGACACCGAGCAGCGTGACGTGTACGAGGCCGACATCGCCCCGAACCTGTCGGCCGGCGACGTGCTGGCCTTCGCACACGGGTTCAACATCCGCTTCGGCCAGATCGTGCCGCCGGCCGACGTCGATGTCGTCATGATCGCCCCGAAGGGGCCGGGCCACCTGGTCCGCCGCACGTACACCGAGGGCGGCGGTGTGCCGTGCCTGATCGCGGTGCACCAGGATGCGTCGGGGTCGGCGCGGGGGATCGCGATGGCGTACGCCGATGCGATCGGCGGTGCCCGTGCCGGTGTGCTCGAGACCACGTTCCCGGAGGAGACCGAGACCGATCTGTTCGGTGAGCAGGTCGTGCTCTGCGGCGGCCTCACCTCGCTCATCAAGGCCGGGTTCGAGACGCTGGTCGAGGCCGGCTACCAGCCCGAGGCGGCGTACTTCGAGTGCCTGCACGAGGTGAAGCTCATCGTGGACCTGATCTACGAAGAGGGCATCACCGGCATGCGCTACTCCATCTCCGACACCGCGGAGTACGGCGACCTCACGCGAGGCCCGCGCATCATCACCGGCGATGTGAAGGCCGAGATGAAGCGTGTGCTGGGCGAGATCCAGTCCGGGCAGTTCGCCGAGGAGTGGATCGCCGAGAGCCGCGGTGGGCGCTCGAACTTCCACCGCCTCGAGGCCGACGGCAAGGCGCACCAGATCGAACAGGTCGGCGCCGAGCTTCGTTCGCTGATGCCCTGGATCCGCGCCGGCAAGGCGAGCGTCGCCGAAACCTCCGGCGGTCAGGCCTAATCGGACCGGTTGGTGTCGCATCGGCGACTGCTGACGGCGTACGGCGGCGCGATCGCCGCGATGGTTGCGCTGTCGGCACTCGTCGTGCGGGTCGCCGGAGTTCGCGCTCAGGGCGATCCAGGGATCGCGTTCGCCGGCGACGGTCTGCTCGACGGGCTCGTGCGGTACGACAGCGGCTGGTACTACGGCATCGCAAAGGGCGGATACGCCTGGAGCCCCGGCATCCAGTCGAACGTCGCCTTCTTCCCGGCCTACCCGCTCGCTGTCCGCGTGGTCTCGTGGGCAACGAGCGACATCATGGTCGCCGGGATGATCGTGACGGCCGTCTGCGGCGCGCTGTTCCTCGTGGGTTGCGACGTCTGGTGCCGCGATCGGGGTCTTGACCAGCGCGCTCGGGTGGCGGCAATCGCGGTGGTCATGACGTGGCCGTACGCCTGGTATCTGTACGGCGTCGTGTACAGCGACGCGCTGTTCCTGGCGGCAGCCGTGTGGGCAATGGTCGCGATCGGTCGCGATCGGGCCGTGTGGGCGGGCCTGGCCGGTGCGGTGGCATCGGCCGCTCGTCCGACCGGCGTGGCCGTGATCGCGGCGTTGATCATCACGGTGCTGGAGCGTCGGCGGCGGACACCTCGACCTCGCGACCTGGGGGTGCTGCTGTCGTTCGGAGGGCTCGGCGGCTTCATGGCCTACCTGCAGGTTCGCTTCGGTAGGCCGCTGCTGTTCTCGGAGGCGCAAAGGAATGGGGCCAGGGACTGAGTTGGGACTCGGTGCTCAAGCGTCAGTACTGGTGGGAGCTGACCCATTTCCAGCATCGGTCGCTCGTGGCGACCCTGACGCTGCAGGCGATCCTTGTCGTCGGCGTCGTGGCGGCCGTCCCGTGGGTCGTGCGCCGATTCGGCTGGGGAGCGGGTGCGCTCGTTGTGTGCATGGTGTTGCTACCCGCCCTGGGGAGTCGCGACTTCCAAGGTTCGGGCCGGTATCTGCTCGGCGCCTTCCCGGCGCTGATCGTCGTGGGCGAGCGACTCTCGCAACGCCATCTCACGCCGTGGTGGTGTGGCGTGAGCGCGGTCGTGCTGGCCGCTCTGGCGGCGGGCTTCGCCCATGGCATGTATTTGGCGTGAGCGGAACGGCTACGGTCCAACGACAGTGAGTGACGTGCTGGATGCTCGGGGCCTGACGATATTCCTGCCGGCTTGGAACGAGGTCGAGGGGATCGCTCGGGCGGTCGCTGCCGCGACCGAGTCGGGCGAGGCGCTTGTCGCGGCGGGTGAGATCGGCGAGTTCGAGGTGTTGGTGGTCGACGATGCGTCGACCGACGGCACGGGCGAGCTGCTCGATGGCCTTGCCGCGTCGGACGCACGGGTTCGGGTGGTCCACCACGCGGTGAACCGCCGGCTCGGCGGAGCGATGAAGACGGGGTTCACGAATGCGCGCGGAGCCTTCGTGTTGTACACCGACGCGGACCTGCCCTTCGACCTCGCGGAACTCGCGAAGGCGTTCCGTCTTGTTCGCCACTACGACGCCGACATCGTCGCCGCGTATCGCCACGACCGAACCGGTGAGGGGCCGCGACGCGTCGTCTACTCCTACGCGTACAACTCGTTGATCCATTGGCTCATCGGGCTGCGTCTCCGCGACGTCAACTTCGCGGCGAAGCTGATTCGGCGCGACGTGCTCGATGCGATCGAGCTACGGAGCGAAGGCTCGTTCATCGACGTGGAGCTGTTGGCCAAGGCCCAACGCATGGGATTCCGGATCATCCAGTTCGGCGTCGACTATTTCCCGCGCACCCGTGGCGTGTCGACGCTGTCGTCGCCGACGGTCATCGCGAAGATCATCCGTGAGCTGGTGGCCCTCCTCCCCGAGATCCGCGCCGCCGGTGCGCGCGTCCGACCCAACTGATGTCCGAACGCCTGCTGATCGTGAACGCCGACGACTTCGGCCTCACACCGGGAGTGTGCGAGGCGATCCTGCACTCGGCGCACCACGGGGTGGTCACGTCGACCTCGGCCCTCGTGACCGGTCCGGCCTTTGCCGCGCACGCAGCGGCACTGCGCGACAGCGGGCTCGGCGTCGGGGCGCACCTGTGCGTGGTCGGCGAGGATCGGCCGGTGCTCAGCGCAGCGGAGGTGCCCACGCTCGTCGGGCCCGACGGGCGGTTCCCGCTCACCTGGAAGCAGTTCCTCGCCCGCGCGATCCGTGGTCGCGTCGACATGGACGATCTGCGCCGTGAGCTGTTCGCACAGGTCGAGGTGATGGCGGCCGCAGGTCTGCGCCTCACGCACGTCGATTCCCACCAGAACCTCCACTTGTGGCCGCAGGTCGCCACGGTGGCGTTCGAGATCGCGGCGTCGAGGGGCATCACGGCCATGCGCGTGACGCGATCCGCGGGGTGGTCGCCGACGTCGGCCGGTGTGCGTGCGCTGTCGGCGTTGCTCGAGCGCAGGGGCGGTCGCCACGGCCTTGCGGTACCCGGCGGGTCCACCGGACTGGACGAGGCCGGCCACATGACCGAACAGCGGTTGTTGCAGGCGATCACGCGGCTCGGCTCGGCCGAGTCCCGGTCGGCGGAGATCGCCGTTCACCCCGGGACCGACGACGATCCCGATCGCTCGCGGTACGTGTGGGGCTACGAGTGGTCGGCGGAGTTCGCGGCGGTCTGTTCGCCCAACGTGCGTCGGGCCGTGGCGGATGCCGGGTTCCGCCTGGGCGACTTCTCCGAGTTGGCGGCGTCGTGAGTCGTTTCGACCGTGATGCGCGTGCGATCGTGACCGCATACGCGACGCCCGCGGCGCGTGCGCACGCCGCGATCCGCTGGGCGTCCGCGCCGCTCGAGCGGATCGAGTCGCTGCTGCCGCGCGGCGGGAGCGTGCTCGACGTCGGGTGTGGCCACGGCGTGTTCTCGCTGTACGCCGCGCTGCGGGGTTCGAGCCGCGTCGTCACGGGCGTCGACATCGACGGGGCGAAGATCGAACTCGGCCGACGCGCGGTCGAACGGCTCGGCATTGCAGGCCGCGTGACGCTGACCGAGGTGACCGCGGCATGGCTGCCCCCCGCCGACGGCTTCGACGCTGCCGTGGTCAACGATGTGCTCTACCTGTTGGGGCGTGATCGGGCGCGGGTGATGATCGACGCGATGATCGCCGCGGTGCGCCCAGGCGGTGTCGTGATCGTCAAGGAGATCGGCGAACGGCCGCGCTGGAAGCACCGCGTCAACGAGTGGCAAGAGCTCATCGCCACACGGGTCACCCACATCACCGCGGGTGACGCCCTGGAGGTGCTTCCGGAGGACTTCATCGAACGTGCCCTGCCCGGCGCCGTCTGCCACCGCCTCGACCGCGGCTACCCGCATGCGCACGCGGCTTGGGTCGTTCGGCGATGACGGCCACCGACTGGAACCCGCTGCTGCGCGGCGAGTTCGACGAGCAGTACTGGCGCGACCTGCAGCACTTCGTGGCCGAGGAACGTTCGCAGGCCACCGTCTTCCCGCCCCGAGATGAGGTGTTCGCGGCGCTGCACCTCACGCCGTATGCCGCCACGCGTGTGCTGATCCTCGGCCAGGACCCCTATCACGGGCCGGGCCAGGCCCATGGCTTGTGCTTCTCGGTGCGCCGCGGTGTGCGACGCCCGCCGTCGCTTGACAACATCTTCAAGGAGTTGGCCGACGACGTCGGCTGCGCACCGCCCGACCACGGCAACCTCGAGGCGTGGGCACGGCAGGGGGTGCTGCTGTTGAACTCGGTGCTGACGGTCCGGGCACACCACGCGGGGAGTCACGCCGCCAAGGGGTGGGAGCGCTTCACCGATCGGGTGATACGGGTGGTGAACGACAAGCCCGAGCGGGTCGTGTTTGTCCTGTGGGGCGCGTACGCACGCAAGAAGGCCGCGTTGATCGATCTGAGCCGCCATGTCGTGATCGAGTCGGCTCACCCGTCGCCGCTATCGGCTCGCAACGGGTTCTTCGGTTCGCGGCCGTTCTCCCGGGCGAACGCGGCGCTCGCTGAGGCGGGGCTCGACCCGATCGAGTGGTGCATCATGGATTGATGCTCGTTCGTGCCCCGGCCTCCTCCGCGAACCTCGGCTCCGGCTTCGATGTGCTCGGCCTCGCGTTGGATGTGCCGTTCTGGATCGCGGACGAGCCGCTGGCCGACTTGCTGGCGATGGATGACCGCCATCCGGCCTGGGAGGCGCACCGGCAGGCTGGCGGCGATGGCGACCTGTGGTGGCGGAGCCCGATCCCCCCGGGGCGCGGGATGGGGTTCTCGGGTGCGGCGCGCGTCGCGGGGGCGATGCTGGCGCTGGTCGGCGCGGGCGAGGATGAGCGCACGGCGCGCGACGGTGCGTTCGAGGTTGCGTCGACGCTCGAGGGGCATCCCGACAACGCCGCGGCGTCCGCCTACGGCGGGGTCGTGGCCGCTGCCGGGGGCCGAGTCGTGCCCGTGCACGACGCGTTCGACGCGGTGATCGTGCTGTGGTGGCCCGATTCGTCGACGTCGACCCGCAAGGCGCGGGCGGTTCTGCCGGCAGCGGTGCCCTTCGGCGACGCGGTGTTCAACGTCGGCCGCGTGGCGCTGCTGGTCGCGGCGTTCGCGGCGGGGGATCGCGAGGCGATGGCGGTCGCGGTGCAGGACCGGCTGCATCAGGACGCCCGGCTCGCGTTGTCGCCGAGCTCGGCGGAGGCCCTCGACGCGATGCGCGGCCGGGCCGATAGCGGCGTGGCTCGGCGGGTCGGGCCCGACGGTCGCCGCCCTGGTGGATCGTGACCGTGCCGAGCGGGTCGCGTCGGCGCTGCCGGCGGGCCACCGTCGGTGGTCGAGATCGACCGCATCGGCGCGACGGTCGATAAATCCGACTTGTTGAGTCGGGATTCGATCTCATAGTCTCGGCCGAGTATCCGAACCAACCGGGGAGCAGCGATGAGCGAGTGGGGTTTCGAGACCCGTCAGATTCATGCCGGCCAGGAGCCCGATCCCACCACGGGGTCGCGGGCCGTGCCGATCTACCAGACCACCTCGTATCAGTTCCGCGACTCGGAACACGCGGCGAACCTGTTCGCGCTCGCCGAGATCGGCAACATCTACACCCGGATCATGAACCCGACCCAGGGTGTGCTCGAAGGCCGCCTGTCGGCGCTCGAAGGCGGCGTGACCACCGCGGTCGGGCTGCCCGGTGCGCTCGTGGTGTCGTCGGGCCAGGCCGCCGAGACCCTCGCACTCCTCAACGTGGCCGAGGCCGGCGATCACATCGTTGCCTCGGCTTCGCTCTACGGCGGCACCTACAACCTGCTGCACTACACCTTTCCGAAGATCGGGATCGAGGTGTCGTTCGTGGCCGATCCGCACGACCTCGACCAGTGGCGCTCGGCGGTGAAGCCCAACACGAAGGCCTTCTTCGGTGAGGTGCTGCCGAACCCGAAGAACGACGTGCTCGACATCGGGCGTGTCGGCCGTGGCGCACGAGGTCGGCGTTCCGCTGATCGTCGACAACACGGTGCCCTCGCCCTACGGCATCAATCCGCTGAAGTGGGGGGCCGATGTGGTGGTCCACTCGACCACCAAGTTCATCGGGGGTCACGGCACCTCGATCGGCGGCGTGATCATCGACGGGGGCACGTTCGACTACGGCGCGTCGGGCCGCCACCCGGGGCTCACCGAACCCGACCCGAGCTATCACGGCCTCGCGTACTTTCCGGCGCTCGGGCACGGCTCGTACATCATCAAGGCGCGGGTGCAGTTGCTACGCGACCTCGGCCCGGCGATCTCGCCGTTCAACGCCTTCCTCACCCTGCAGGGCCTCGAGACCCTCAGCCTGCGCATGGAGCGGCACTGGGCCAATGCGCAGCGGGTCGCCGAGTTCCTCGTGGCGCATCCGCAGGTGCGTTCGGTCAACTACGCCGGTTTGGAGTCGTCGCCCTGGCACGAGCGCGCCGCGAAGTACTTCGAGGGGCGCGGGTTCGGTTCGGTGTTGGCCTTCGAGATCGACGGCGGGCGCGAGGCCGGGCAGCGCTTCGCCGACTCACTGCAACTGCACAGCCACGTCGCCAACATCGGCGATGTGCGGTCGCTCGTGATTCACCCGGCCTCCACCACGCACAGCCAGCTCTCGCCCGAAGAGCAGGCGCTCAGCGATGTCACGCCGGGCCTCGTGCGCCTGTCGGTCGGTCTCGAGACGATCGACGACATCCTCGCCGACCTCGAGGTCGGCTTCGCCGCAGCGAAGTCGGCGACGTAGGCGGGGTCAGGCGAGACCGAAGAGCGGGAGCGTGGCCGCAGCGCCGGTGACGACGATGTCGTCGCGGCGCTGCGGCTCCCACGCCTCGCGGTCGAGCACCAGGTCGACTTGGCGGACCGGCGGGTAGCCGTCGGTCTTCGACCAGCGGTCGCCGTTCTCGCGGTAGCCGAGCGATCGACTCACGCCCAGCGAGGCCGGGTTGTCGTGGTTCGCCGCCGACTCGGCGCGGCGGGCGCCGAGCGAGTCGAACGCGAAGTGCAGCACCGCGGCGCGCTGCTCCCGGCCGATCCCGCGGCCCTGGAACTCCTGGCCGATCCACGATCCGGTGCGGATCACGCCGAGGTCGACGAAGCCGGTGGCGGCGACCTCTTGCATGCCGACGACCTCGCCGTCGACCAAGGTCGCGAACGGCAGGTGCCAGTCTTGCGCCGTGAAGCTGCCCCAGCAGCGCCAGTAGAACTGCATGGAGGCCCAGTACCGCTCGGGTGGGTCGATGTCGGTCCAGGGCACGCAGAACGGCATTTCGCCGCGCGGGTGAATGCCGCGATCGGCGAGGAGGGCGAGCTGCACCCCAAGGGCCTCGTCCACGGGGCGCAGCTCGACCATCGGTGTCCGGATGGCGAGGTTGAAGAACGGCCAGGTGGGGTGCGGCATGGCGCTCAGCCTTCGATGGTCAGGTGCGGCTCTCCGTTCGCGACCACGAGCGTGGCGGGCAGGCCGACGGCCTCGATCGGATCGAGTCGCACGGTAGACGCCACGTTCAGCACGTGTCCCTTGAATTCGCCGGCGACGATCGTGATCTCCACGCTCGACCTGTCGCTCACGTCGAGCACGAAGGCGTCGTAGGTGCCGTCGGGAAGGGGGTTCATTCGCACTCCATGGCTCAGCAGGCGGTTGGCCCGGCGGTCTCGAACGTCGCTGTGGTGCAGAGGCGTCCGATCGGCGCGTACGGGCCCATCGAGGTGATCGCGAGCGACTCGGGAGCGAGGTTCGCTGCCGAGGTGGGTTCGTCGGGCGACGGGAGGAGGTGCCGGATCAGCACGAGCAGCGGCGTGTCGGTCGCGCCCCAGTCGAGCCATGTCACGTCGTTCGCCGCGGTCGCGTTGGCCGGGCGGTCGGCCTTCGTCGAGATCGCGATTGTGAACCGCTCGTTCTCGTCCAGCGCGATGTCTCGATGCGACGCGCAACTGCTGACGGGGTACGGCTTCACGAACTCGTTGGTACACACCGACCAGAACCGCACGCCGTTGACGCCCGGGGGATGGAACGCCGGGCGATCGATGCGGGGTGCGGTGCCGGTCACCACCACGACGCGGCCGGGCTCGTGCGCCGCGATCGTGGCGAGATAGATGTTGTCGGGGTTGGGGTAGAGGGTCGCTGCGAGGGCGCCGGGGCGGATGAAGATGGGTTCGGTGGGGATCGCCCGGTCGGTCGACGGCCCGTACTGCTCCACCAGCGCCCGCGCCGCCGCGCTCGGCCCGGGCTTCGCGCAGGTCGCGATGGGTGTGCGCGGTACCGGGGCCGACCACCGAGACCTCCGGCAGCCCCACTCCGCCGGTCGGGTCGCCGGCCTCGTCGGGGAGGTACACCCGGTACAGCACCGTGCCGCTCAGGGGTTGTGAGCCCTCGGCCGTTCCGGCCGCGAGGTCGTTGCGTCGTGCGGGGTCGGAGTGCGGCGGGCGGGCCGTGATCGTTGCCGTGTAGGTCGGGGGGCCGTGTGGCGTGGCGAGCGTCATGACCGTGAGAGGGTTGGCCGCTCCTTCGTCGAGTTCGATCTCGTGGTCGGTCAACGCATCGAGCGCGCCGCCGGATGGTCCGTAGGTGATCAACGACGCATACTCGGCCTGGGGGAGCGTGCCGCGGAGTTCGAGGTGCTGGCCTTCGGCGAGTTGGTAGCTCGTCGCCCAGTAGGTGGCCGACGTGTCGGGATAGGCGATGTTGAGCGTCTCCTTGTCGGCTCGCACCGCCCACGCGCACCCGGCGTCGCCGACGACAGATGCGACAGCGGCCCGTTCGGCCGCTCCGGACGATGTCACATCGCGGGGGTCATCCGAGGAACACCCGAGGCCGACCAGAGCCAGAACGGCGAAGGCGGCCGTGAGCGCGAGCGCGGGCGCGCCGAAGCGGAGCCCGCGGCGTTGGGGGCTCTGCTCGGTTCGCGCTGGTGGATTCAACTCGTACATGGTGTCGGCGGTGGGTCGGGTCGGGGGATGTGGTGGCGTTGCGACCAGAGGATCTTGCCAGTGGGAGTCTCCCACCAGAACCACTGGTCGGTGGTGGCGTGCATGGTCCAGCCGAGGCGGTGCGTGACCCCGTGGTGGAATCGGCACAGGGGCGCGGTGTTGCCGACGGTGGTCGGTCCACCGTCTCGCCAGGCGATCACGTGATGGAAGTCGCACCAGTCGATCGGGAGGTCGCAGCCGGGGAACACGCAACCGCCGTCTCGCGAGGCGACGGCGCCGCACGGCGCGGTTGGCGAACCGTGGACCTCGATCGGGGTCGGTGGGTTCGGCCTCGCCGAGCGCAGCGGCGATGACGCGCCCGAACTCGGTGTTGGGGTCGATGCTGTCGATGGGCTGCGATGGGCCGTGCACGCATCCGTCGCCGTCCGCGTGGACGGCATGGAAGAGGGCGCGGCGCAGCAACGCCTCGACGTGGTAGCTGCGCAGCGGCGAGCCGGACAACGTGGTGGCGGTGCCGTTGGGCTGCAGCACCACGGTGACATCGGGTCGGGTCGGCGTGGTCGCCGCTGCGTCGGTGGCGGAGCCGAGACGCACGAGTTCGAGCAGCGCCTCGGCGCGCAGCTGATTCCGCGGTGGGATGACGTTGGCGTCGCCGTCGACGTCGGAGAGCTGCTTGTAGCGACGCCAGATGCGGTCGGTCTGTGCGTCGAGCAGGGCGCGGAGTTCGAGCGCGGCGTCGTCGTGGAACTCGCCGTCGAGGTTGGCGGAGCCGTCGAACCCGTCGGTGAGGCGCACGCGGTTTGCCGGCACGGCCGGTTGATGGGCGCCGTCGGCATCGAGATGTTCGGCGATCGCGGCGACCTCGCGTGCCCAGATGTCGAACGGGAGGTGCTGGGCGAGGGTGATGAGCTCGGGGAGAAGTTCGTTGACCTGGGCGGCGATCCGCGGATTGGCCGCTCGTTCGAGTAGGAGGCAGTGATCCCAACTGAGCTCGGCCTGCGCCAGCGCCTCGACCGCGTCGGGCAGGTGCTGGCAGAGGTGACGGGAAGCGCGCACCCGCCGGCGGACGCCGCGGGCGTCTTGGTGGCGGTGGTGGGTCACCCAGGAGGCGGTTCGGAGCCCTTGGTCGGTGACGGTTGCCTCGGTGGCTTCGAGCCGGTGGAGCAGGCGAGCGCGACTGGCGTCGAGGTGGCGCTGCGCGGTTTCGATGTCGAGCATCGCGGCCATGAGCTCGCTGTCGCTCAGCACTCCGACCGCGGCGACAGCGGCCTTGGCCGCAGCGTCTCGGAGGTCGGTGGCGAACATGTGTGCGACAGTATCGGAGGGCACCGACAACGAAGCCCGCCGGTCCCGAAGATCCACCGAAAATTCCTGATCAAACCGCCGAGCGCGCCGCGAGCGCCCCGCGATCAAACCGTCGAGCGCTCCGCGAGCGCCCCGCGACCGAGACCAAGTCGCCGGGCGCCCCGCGAATCCGGGCTAGGTCACGCGAGGTCGGGGCGGTCCGCGGCGACGTCGAGCTCGGGCACCCCGCATGCTTGCGCCAGCAGCGCCGCCCAGCGTTCGAGCGTGACGCGCATGGCCTCGAGGTCGGCCTGGCACTCGGCGAGCTGGGGCCAGGCCCGCTCGTGATCGAGGGGCGTGCGTCCCTCGGGGCGCTCGGCCTCCCACGCGGCGAGGAGGGGGTGCCACTTCTCGGTGCGGGGCCGGATCACGTGGTTGAGCGTGGCCACGGCGAGCAGCCCGAACGAATAGGCGCCGTCGGGTTTCGGCCGGGCGATGTCGGAACCGTGGCGGCGCAGGATGTCGCGGGTGATGCCGAACATCTGGTGGGCCGAGGTGAGGTACTCCCGCACGAACCCCGTGCCGGGCGCCATCTTGACCACCAGCGCACGGGTGATCAGCTCGACGTACAACTCCCAGGCCGCCTCGCGTTCCTTGCCCGTGTCGTCGAGCTTCCAGGTGCTCTCGGCGCTGAGGATTCCCGGCACGCCGAACCCGATCTTCAGGTCGTTGGGGCGCTTCATGGCGGTGTCCTCCGGCGGGGCGGGTCGTGGCGAGCGGCGTGCGGGCTGTGCGGGCCGTTCTGGCCGTACCGTCGAAGACTATGGTCCGTGCGGCGCGGGTGCAGTGTGAGGGCAGTGTGAGGGCGGGGTGGCGGGCCGGATCGGTCCGCCGACCGAGTGACCGAGCGAGTGACCGAGCGAGTGAGGGAGTTGCGGTGAGCGAGCATCCGGCGCAGGTGTTCATCTCGTGGGCGCACACGGACGAGCACCGGCCGCGCATCGAGGCGCTTGTGGCCGCGCTCGCCGACCGTGGTGTCAGCGCGTTCGTCGATTTCGAGCGGGTGGGCGACGGCGACCATCTGCCCGGCACGATCCGCCGGGCGATCGACGGCGCCCGGATGCTGCTGGTGTGGTGGACCGACGAGTACCAGGTGTCGTCGTGGTGCCGCTCGGAGCTGTACCGGACGCTGTTGGCATCGGCGATCGCGCCGCCGACCGACCCGACCCGCACGCCGGCCCGGACGCGGGGCAGGGTGGCACCGATCGTGGTCGCGAACCCCGACGAAGCGGGGATTCCGGCGGGGCTCGATGCGTTGGCCGGGTCGCTCGGCGACCGGTTGATCGCAGGCCCGGTTCCCAGCGATGACGGTGACGCGGTCGAGCGCCTGGCCGATCGCGTCGTAGCGCTGCTCGGGTGCCGGGAGTTCGCCGCGCCCATCGGCGCTGTCGATCGGGGAGCACCCGCCACGCCGGTTGGTGTGCGCAGGTCGGCGTTGCACTACCAGCGCTTCGTGGGGCGCCTGGTGGAGGTGTGGCGGCTGCACGAGGCGCTCACCCGCACCTCCGATGATCCGCTGGCGTTGGGCGGCGCGTCATCGAACCGCGTGGCGCTGGTGAAGGGGGTGGCGGGTTCGGCAAGTCGCTGCTCGCGACCCACTACCAGGACCGGTTCGGCCCCGCGTGGAGCCGGATCGTGTGGATGCGGGCGCTCGGCAATCCGACCGGCGGAGTTGCGGTCGACCGCGGGCAGGCGTTGGACGACGCGTGGACCGCCGTCGCCACCGAGTTCGATGTTGATGTGACCGATCTGACGGTCGATGAGAAGCGGCGCGAGGTCACACGGCGCATCGACGCCGCCGACGGGCCGGTGTTGTGGATCGTCGACGATCTGGCGTCGGACGACGAACCCGACGATTGGGTGTGCGATAGCGGGCGGTGTGCGGTGATCGTGACCACGCGCAGCGAGGCGTTGCGCGAGATGACGGTGATCGACGTCGGCGGGCTGAGCGAGGGCGAAGCGCTGGCGCTCTTCGGGCGGCACGGGCTGGATCTGCGCGCCGAACGCGATGCAGCGATCGACTTGGCCGAGTGGCTGGGCTCCCACGCGCTCGCGATCGACGTGGCCGGCGCCTACATGGCGAAGGCGCCGCTCGGATTCGCTGCGTACCGCGCCAGGATCGAGTCGTCGTTGGAGCGCTTCGACGAGCTCACCAGGACGCTCGACCTTCGCCTGCCCGGCGGGCACGAGCCCCAGATTGTTGCGACGCTCGCCACGTCGATCCAACGCCTTCGTGCCGATGGCCAGTTCCTGGTGCGGGCCGCCGCCGACCTGGCGCAGGCTCCCATACCGGAACAACTGGTCGAGGCGCTGCTTCGATTCCGCGCCGACCACTCCGGCGCAGCGACGACCCAGGGCGCAGCGGATGCGTTGTTCGTCGCCAACGGCGACGGGTTGTGGCGCGTCGAGGCCGACGGTGACCAACGCTCGATGGTCGTGCACACCCTCGCGGCAGCGACCGCCCGCCAACTCGTGCCAGTCGGCGATGCCGACGTGTTCCGCGAGCGGCTCTGCGCCGCAGCCTTCGCCGTTGTCGACCGGGTGCCGTGGGCCGACGTATCGCGCCACGGCGAGATCTGCCCGTCCTGCCGCACGCCCGCGCGCTGGCCGGCGAACCTGTCGAACCGAGCTGTCCGGCGGGGCTGCGGTTGTGGAATGCGGTGCTCGAAATCGACGGGTACGCCGGCGCTTGGACGGGCGACGAAGCCAGCGCGGTATCGACCAACGCGAGCGCTGCGAGCGCACGGCGCGCATCCTCGGCGCGCCCCCCCCCGCCCAGCCCCCCGCCCCCCGCGGGGCGCCCGGCGCCCCCGCCCCCGCCCCGCCCCCCCCGCGATCCTCGGCGACGACCACCCTCCACCCTCACCGCCAAAGCAAACCTCGCCACAGTCTGCGGGCGCTCGGCGACGCCGCGGCGGCCCGCACACTCCAACAAGACGTGCTCGACGCCCGCCGGCGCATCCTGGGCGACGACCACCCCGACACCCTCACCGCCAAAGCAAACCTCGCCGCCAGTTTGCGGGCGCTCGGCGACGCCGCGGCGGCCCGCACACTCCAACAAGACGTGCTCGACGCCCGCCGGCGGATCCTCGGCGACGACCACCCCTCCACCCTCACCGCCAAAGCAACCTCGCCAGCAGTCTGTGGGCGCTCGGCGACGCCGCGGCGGCCCGCACACTCCAACAAGACGTGCTCGACGCCCGCCGGCGCATCCTCGGCGACGACCACCCCGACACCCTCACCGCCAAGAACAACCTCGCCGCCAGTTTGCGGGCGCTCGGCGACGCCGCCGCGGCCCGCACACTCCAACAAGACGTGCTCGACGCCCGCCGACGCATCCTCGGCGACGACCACCCCGACACCCTCACCGCCAAAGCCAACCTCGCCGACAGTTTGCGGGCGCTCGGCGACGCCGCGGCGGCCCGCACACTCCAACAAGACGTGCTCGACGCCAGCCGGCGCATCCTCGGCGACGACCACCCCGACACCCTCACCGCCAAAGCCAACCTCGCCAACAGTTTGCGGGCGCTCGGCGACGCCGCGGCGGCCCGCACACTCCAACAAGACGTGCTCGACGCCAGCCGACGCATCCTCGGCGACGACCACCCCGACACCCTCACCGCCAAAGCCAACCTCGCCGTCGGCGAGTGGAACAGCGACGAGCACGAGGTTGCGATCGACCTGACGGCGAGCGCGCTCGCGGCGGCGAAGGCTCGTCACGGCGACGAGCACCCGGTCACCGTGCGCCTCAGCGGGTTGCTCGCCCAGATGCACGACGCCAGGCGGTAAGCGGCAACCGGCAACCGGCCGCCGCGAGCGCCTACAACAGGTAGTCGATGCAGCGCGTGAGCGCCTCGATGTCAGCGGGGTCGATCGCCGGGAACATCGCGACCCGAAGCTGGTTGCGTCCGAGCTTGCGGTAGGGCTCGACATCGAGGATGCCGTTGGCGCGCAGCGTCGCGGCGAGCGCCTTGGCGTCGACGGCGTCGTCGAAGTCGATGGTCGCAACCACGTGCGAGCGCTCCGCCGGATCGGCCACGAACGGCGTCGCCGACGCGTGCGCATCGGCCCATCCGTACAGGATCTCGGCCGACTGCGCGCTGCGACCGGTGGAGAACGCGAGGCCGCCGTTGTCGAGCATCCACCGCAACTGCTGGTTGGCGAGGAACACGGTCGCGAGCGCCGGGGTGTTGTAGGTCTGGTCCTTGCGGGAGTTGTCCAATGCGATGCCTAGGTCGAGCGCGGCGGGCTGCCAGCGGCCGCTCGCCCGGATCGCCTCGATGCGCTCGATCGCTCGGGGGCTGCAACACGCGATCCACAGCCCGCCGTCCGACGCGAGGCACTTCTGCGGCGCGAAGTAGTACACGTCGACCGCGGCGAGATCCACGGGGAGACCGCCCGCGGCGCTGGTCGCGTCGACCACCACGAGCGCGTCGTCCGCGATCCCCGACGGCCGCGCGAGCGGCATCATCACGCCGGTCGACGTCTCGTTGTGGGTGAGCGCGTACACGTCGATGTCGTCCTCGGCCGACGGGAGCGAGTGGGTTCCGGCGGGCGCCTCGACCTTCGACGGTTCGCCGAGGTGCGGCGCGGCGGCGGACGCCGCGAAGAACTTCGACGAGAACTCGCCGAACACGCAGTGCTGGCTGCGCTCGCGGATCAGACCGAACGTCGCGGCGTCCCAGAAATAGGTCGATCCGCCGTTGCCGATGAGCACCTCGTAGCCGTCGGGCAGGCTGAACAGCTCGGCGATGTTGTTGCGCAGCGCCCCCACCTCGAACAGCACGGTCGGCTGGCGGTGCGACGTGCCGAGGTACTGCGGAGCGGCCGCCGCGAGCGCTGCGACCGCCTCGGGGCGGATCTTCGAGGGCCCGCACCCGAAGCGTCCGTCGGAGGGGAGGAGGTCGGTGGGGATCCGGATCGTGTCGCTCATCGGCTGGATTGTCCCAACCTCGCGGCGGTCGGGGCGAATTGAAATGCGGCGAACCGCCCCCGCTGCACCAGAATGGCGGGGTGACCGCTGCATCCCCCAAGCCCCGTGTTTCGCGCCGAATCGGCGCCATCGCTCCCTCCGCAACCCTCGCCGTGGACGCCAAGGCGAAGGCGTTGAAGGCCCAGGGCGAGCCGGTTATCGGTTTCGGTGCGGGCGAGCCGGACTTCCCGACCCCCGAGGCGATCGTCGAGGCCGCCGTCGAGGCGTGCCGGAATCCGGCGAACCACCGTTACACCCCGGCGGCCGGCCTGCCCGAGCTGCAGGCGGCGATCGCCACCAAGACGGCCCGCGACTCGGGTTTCGAGGTGGCCCCCAGCCAGGTGCTCGTGACCAACGGCGGCAAGCACGCGATCTACAACACGTTCGCGACGCTGCTCGACCCGGGCGACGAGGTGTTGGTGCCCGCCCCCTATTGGACGACGTACCCCGAGTCGATCGCACTCGCGGGCGGCCGCACCGTGGAGCTGGCGACACACGAGGCGAACGGGTTCCGGGTGACCATCGAGCAGCTCGACGCCGCGGTCACCCCGGCCACGAAGGCGCTGCTGTTCGTGTCGCCGTCGAACCCGACGGGCGCGGTGTATCCGCGTGACGAGGTCGAGGCGATCGGCCGCTGGGCTGTGGAGCGCGGGATCTGGGTCGTCACCGACGAGATCTACGAGCACCTGACGTTCGGCGGTCACGAGTTCTTCTCCATGCCGACCCTCGTGCCCGAACTCGCCGACACGTGCGTGGTCGTCAACGGCGTTGCGAAGACCTATGCGATGACGGGTTGGCGGGTCGGGTGGATGATCGGCCCCCCCGACGTGATCAAGGCGGCGTCCAACCTGCAGAGCCACGCCACGTCGAACGTGTCGAACGTCGCGCAGCGCGCCGCACTCGCGGCGGTCGCCGGCGACCTGACCGCGGTCGAGATGATGCGATCGGCGTTCGATCGTCGGCGCCGCATCATCCACTCGATGCTGTCCGACATCCCGGGCGTCACGTGCATGGAACCCCAGGGCGCGTTCTACGCCTTCCCCAACATGGCCGGCCTGCTCGGCCGGGATCTGCGAGGCCGCAGGGCCGGCACCACGCTCGAACTCGCCGACCTGGTGTTGGAGGAGGCGAAGGTGGCGTTCGTTCCGGGCGAGGCGTTCGGGGCCCCCGGCTATGCACGATTCAGCTTTGCGCTCGCGGACGACGACATGATCGAGGGCGTGCGACGCATCGCCGACCTCGTCGCCGAGTCCTGAGGCGAATCGTTGCCTCAGGTCGCATCGTTCGGATCGTGGTCGTCGCCGATCAGCGCTGCACGCGTCGCGGGCGCGGCCGTGCGCCTCGAACGTGTGCAGACAACCGACGCGGCGGTGTGGTGGTCCGAGTCGCGCCCCGACGAGGGCGGCAGAAGCCAGATCCTGCGGCGAAGCGCGAGCGGCGAGGTCGCCGAACTGCTCCCCGAGGGGTTCTCCGCCCGCTCCGCCGTGCACGAATACGGGGGCGCCGGGTGGTGGCTGGCGGGCGAAACCGTGTTCTTCGTGAATGCGACGGATCAGCGGATCTGGCGGCTCGACCCGGGTTTCCCCCCAGCGCCCGTCACCCCTGAACCGGTCACGCGGCGCGGCCGCCGGTTCGCCGACGGGGTGCTCACCGCGGACCTCCGTTGGATCATCTGTGTCGAGGAGGCGCACCCCGGCGAGGCGTCGGTGCCCGCGGCGGCGACCGAGCCGGTCAACCGGCTCGTGGCGGTGCCGGCGATCGGCGGCGAGCCGATCGTGCTGCGCGACCGGGCCGACTTCGTGGCCTCGCCGCGCCTCGACGCCCGCGGCGAGCTGCTCGCGTGGATCGAGTGGTCGCATCCCGACATGCCCTGGGACAGCACCGAGCTGTGGGTGGGCCGATGGGATGCGGCGGTGCCGCGGCTGGCCGGATCGGTCCGGGTTGCGGGCGGCGCGGATGAATCGATCATGCAGCCCGAATGGGATGCCGATCATCGCCTGTGGTTCTGCTCCGATCGCAGCGACTGGTCGAACCTGTACCACTTCCCCAATGCCGGACCGCCGTCGGGCGAGCCGCTTTCGGTGTCGCCTGCGAACCACGACATCGCGGTGCCGATGTGGCAGCTCGGCGTGTCGCGGTACGCCTTCCTCGGCGACGACCGCGTGGTGTTCGCCGCGTCGAGCGACGGCGTCGACCACCTGCGCGTGCACGACCCGATCTCGGGTCGAACCGACCATGTCTCGGTGCCCTTCACGTCGATCGGCGAGGTCAGGGCAGCCGCGTCGAGCGCGGTGGTCATCGCGTCGTCGTTCACGGCGGAACCGGCCATCGCCGGCGTGCTCGTGGGGCGCGGCGGCGCGAGCGCGGCGCCGCGGGCGCTGCGGGCACCCCGCGAGCTCGGGCTCAGCTCGGCGATGATCTCGGTCGGCCAACCGATCACGTTTCCGACCGACGGCGCAGCGACGGCGCACGGCCTGTACTACGCACCGACGAACCCCGAGTTCGTGGGGCGAGCGGGCGAGCGACCGCCGCTGATCGTGACGGTGCACGGCGGGCCGACGGGCATGGCCGCCGCCGAGCTCAACCTGCGGACCCAGCTGTGGACCTCGCGGGGCTATGCCGTGGTCGACGTCAACATCCGCGGGTCCAGCGGGTTCGGCCGGCGCTACCGCAACGAGTTGCGCGGCGGCTGGGGAGTGTCCGACGTGGCGGACTGCATCGCCGCCGCTCGGTTCCTGATCGAGTCGGGACGAGCCGATCCCGAGCGAGTGCTGATCCGCGGTGGCAGCGCCGGTGGGTTCACGATGCTGGCGGCCCTGGCGTCCTCCGAGGTGTTCACGGCGGGCTGCGGCCTCTACGCGGTGACCGATCTCGAGGCCCTGGCCCGCGACATGCACAAGTTCGAGTCCCGATACACCGACCGGCTCATCGCGCCGTACCCCGAAGGCGCGGCGGTGTACCGCGAACGGTCGCCGCTGTCGCGGGTGGCGTCGATCGACGCGCCGGTCATCCTGTTTCACGGCACCGACGATCCCGTCGTGCCGCCCGCTCAGGCGAGCGAGATGATCGCGGCGCTCGCCGCGCGAGGCGTTCCGCACGCGCATGTGGTGTTCCCGGGTGAGGGCCACGGGTTCCGTCGGCGCGAGAACATCGTCCGCTGCCTCGAGGCCGAGCTGTCGTTCTACGCGCAGGTGCTGGGTTTCGCGCCGCCGGAGGGCGTCGAGCCGGTGCGCGTCGTCCGCGGGCCGGGCGACCAACCGTCCTAGCGCCTCGTGGCGGTCGGCGGCAGCAGTTGGCGCGGCGGTCGGCGGCAGGCGGTCGGGACCCCTCCGGCGAGCTGAGTAGCATCGGCGCACGTGGCACGCGTACTCGTGACAGAAGCGATCGCGGAGGGCGGGCTCGACCGCCTCCGTTCCGCCGGACATACCGTCGACGTTCAACTCGACCTCGATGCGGAAGGGCTGCTCGGCGCGGTGGTCGGTGCCCATGGGCTCATCATCCGGTCGGCGACGCAGGTGACCGCCGATGTGCTCGACGCCGCGACCGACCTGGTCGTCGTGGGCCGCGCCGGGATCGGGCTCGACAACGTCGACGTGGCGGCCGCGACCGAGCGCGGGGTGATGGTCGTGAACGCGCCGCAGTCGAACGTGCTGTCGGCGGCCGAGCACACGATGGCGCTCCTGTTGTCGCAGGCCCGCAACGTGCCGCAGGCCCATTCGGCGCTCAAGGCGGGTCGTTGGGAGCGCTCCAAGTGGAACGGCGTCGAGCTGTCCGACAAGACCCTCGGCATCGTCGGGCTCGGCCGGATCGGCAAGCTCGTCGCGCAGCGGGCGCTCTCGTTCGGGATGAAGCTCGTCGCGTACGACCCGTTCGTGTCGGCCGAGGCGGCGCGGCGCCTGTCGGTGCGCCTGGTGGGCCTCGATGAGCTGGTCGCCGAGGCCGACTTTCTCACCCTGCACCTCGCCAAGACCCCCGAGACGATCGGCCTGATCGGCGCGGATCTGCTGGCGAAGGCCAAGCCGAGCCTGCGGATCATCAACGTCGCCCGCGGCGGGATCATCGACGAAGCGGCGCTGGCCGATGCGATCCGCGCCAAGCAGGTCGCGGGCGCCGCGATCGACGTGTTCGCCACCGAGCCGTGCACCGACTCGCCGCTGTTCGAACTCGACGAGGTGGTGGTCACCCCGCACCTCGGCGCGTCGACGGTCGAGGCGCAGGACAAGGCCGGCGACACGATCGCCGACATGTTGGCGCTCGCGCTCGCGGGCGACTTCGTTCCTTTCGCCGTGAACGTTTCGGCCGGCGTGGTCGACGAGACGGTGCGGCCGTTCCAGGGGCTCGCCGAGCAGCTCGGCGCCGTGCTTGCCGGTCTCGTCGCGAGCGAGGAGCAGTCGGCGATCGAGATCTCCTACGACGGCCAGCTCGCCGAGCACGACACGCAGATCCTCACGCTGTCGGTGCTCAAGGGCTTCTTCGGCGTGGTGAGCGACGTGCCGGTGTCGTACGTGAACGCGCCGCAACTGGCCAAGGACGCGGGCATCGATGTGCGCCCGGCGTCGTGCTCGACGACCCGCGACTACGTGAACCTCATCTCGGTGCGGTCGGGCGGCCACAGCGTCGCCGGAACGCTCACCGGGTTGCGATCGGTTCCCAAGATCGTGATGCTCGACGACTTCCAGGTCGACCTGCCCCCGGCGCGCAACATGATGGTGGTGCGCAACGAGGACGTGCCGGGAATGATCGGTCGCGTCGGCGCTGCGGTCGGTGCCGCCGGCGTGAACATCGCCGACATGGCGGTGGGGCAGGACCACAACGGCGTGTCGTCGCTCATGGTGCTGGCGACCGATCAGCCGGTGTCGGAGGCGACGGTGGCCGAGCTCGCAGCCGAGCCAGGCATCGTCACCGTCACCCGCCTGCGAAGCTGAACCGAGCTCGCAGCCGAGCCGGCCGAGCGGATGCCGCGACCGTGATCCTCACCGTGATCCTCATGCGACGCTGAGCGAGAGGGGGCGGATCGCCCGGACCCGCCGATACCCTGGCCGCGGTGGGAGACGACCTGCTCGCTCAGTCCGCCGCGGTCCTCGCACGGTTCACGCCGGTCGGCCGGGTTGTCGAGATCGCGCCCGCGGATGATCCGCTGGCCGCGGCGGTCGCGGCGGCGCTGACCGAGCGCTGGGAGCAGGTGACGTCGCAGCTCGACGGCGAACCGACCGCTTCGCTCACGTGGCGCCTCGACCGCAATGACCTGGTCACGTCGTTGTCGTACGTGGTCGATTCCCAGGGCATCGTGCAGTCGCTGATCGCCGCGACCGTGCGGGTTGGCGCCGCGGTGGTCGACGGCGCGTCAGGGCGCCTCGCCGGCCCCCAGGAGTTTCGTCGCGCCGTCGCGGCGTGCGGCTCGACGGCAGGCATCGCGGTGATCGCGATCGACGGGATCGAGCGCGAGGCGGGACCGGTGGCGGCCGCGATGCGAACCGCTCAGGTCGGCTCGGCCGTTGCCGCGTGCCTGCGCGATCGCGACCTCGCCGCCACGCTCGATCGCGGGCGGATCGGCGTGCTGTTCGCGGCTGCGCCGTCGGGATCGCATGTGCGCCAGCTCCTCGAGCGCATCCGTGCGTCGATCGCGCCCGTGCGGGTGAGCATCGGCGTCGCGCTCGGCATCGGCGAGATCGGCGGGCTGCAGTCGCTCGACGCGGCGTCGGCGGCCTCGGGTCGCGCCGCTCAGGCAGGCGGCGACACGTGGGCGATCGCGGGCGAGCCGACCGCGGAGCGGCGCCGAGTGGGCGAACTGGCCGAGGCGATCGAGCGTGGCGAGCTCACGCTGGTGTTCCAGCCGCTGATCGATTTGGCGACGGGCCGCGTGCGCGGCGCCGAGGCGTTGGTCCGGTGGGCCCATCCCCACGACGGCGTGTTGGACCCCGCCGACTTCGTTGCGCTCGCCGAGGAGTCCGGGCTCGTGACGAAGCTCACGGCTGCGGTGTTGAAGCTGGCGATCGATCATCTGGCCGCGTGGTCGGACCTGCTGCCCGAGGACTTCCATCTGGGCGTGAACGTGTCGGCGGCCGACCTGGTGGCCGACGATCTCGTCGATCGGATCGAGTCGTGGACCGCCGAACGCGGGGTCGATCCCCGGCGACTCCGCATCGAGGTCACCGAGACCGCTGCGCTCGCCGACGTCGGCGCTGCCGCCCGCAGGTTGGAGCGAATCCGGGCGCTCGGCGCGTCGGTCGCGCTCGACGACTTCGGCACCGGCTACGCCGGGCTGTCATTGGTTGCCGAACTGCCGGTCGACGTGGTGAAGATCGACCGGTCGTTCGTCGATCGCCTCGACGACCCCCACGAGGCCGCGGTCGTGCGCCTGATCATGCGGCTCGCGCACGAACTGGGCCTCGGGGTGACGGCGGAGGGCGTGAGCACCGACGCACAGGCGAGCGCGCTGCTCGGCCTTGGGTGCGACGTCGCGCAGGGCTACCGATGGGGGATGGCCGTGCCCGCCGATCGTTTCGCGGCGGAGTTTCTGGCCGCGCCCTCGCCCTCCGTGTGAACCTCCACCCTCCGTGTGAACCTCCACCCTCCGCGTGAACCCCCACTCCCGAACTGGGCCGATCCTCCTACCGCGAAGGTAGGAGAATCGGCCCAGTTCGGGAGTCGGCGGGCGGTGTCGGATACACTGCTGATCATGCGGACCGCTTCGTCCCTCCTCCTCCTCTTGTAGGCGAACACCGCATCCGGTGTTCGCCGAAACCTCCTGCGCCTTCGGGCCAGGAGGTTTCTTCGTTCTCCGGCCGTGCCCGGCCCCTCAGCGGGGCGTCGGGCAACCACCACCAGCGAAAGCGAGTTCACGATGTCAGCGACAGACGACCAGCGGGTGATCATCTTCGACACCACGCTCCGCGACGGCGAGCAATCCCCCGGGATCTCGCTCGACGTGGGCGAGAAGGTCGAGATCGCCGAGCAGCTCGCGCGCCTGGGCGTCGACTACATCGAGGCGGGCTTCCCGATCGCGTCGCAGGGCGACTTCGAGGCCGTTCACGCGGTGGCCTCGGCGGTCGGCACGGCCGACGGGCCGGTCATCTGCGGGTTGTCGCGCACGGCCCGCAAGGACATCGACCGCTGCTGGGAGGCGATCGAACCGGCGGCGAAGCGGCGCATCCACACGTTCATCGCCACGTCCGAGACGCACATGCAGCACAAGCTGCGAATGACCAAGGAGCAGGTGCTCGCGGAGGCCTCGGCGGCCGTCGCGCACGCACGCGGGTATACCGACGACGTCGAGTTCTCCCCCGAGGACGCCTCGCGCAGCGACTTCGACTTCATGTGCGAGGTGCTGCGGGCAGCGGTCGAGGCCGGTGCCACCACGCTGAACATCCCCGACACCGTCGGCTTCGGGATCCCCGAGGAGTATGGCCGTCGGCTCGCGATGGTGCGCGAACAGGTACCGGGCGACTACGTGATCAGCGCCCACTGCCACGACGACCTGGGGCTCGCAGTTGCCAACTCGCTGGCGGCCCTCAGCCACGGCGCTCGGCAGGTCGAGTGTGCGATCAACGGCCTGGGCGAGCGTGCCGGCAACGCGGCGCTCGAAGAGATCGTGATGGCGCTGGCCACGCGCGCCGACTACTTCGGGAACCTGACGACCGGCATCCGCACCGCGGAACTCGCTCGGACGTCACGGATCGTGAGCCGCCTGACCGGATACGCCGTGCCGTACAACAAGGCGGTCGTCGGCCGGAACGCGTTCGCCCACGAGTCGGGCATCCACCAACACGGCGTGCTGAACGAGCGCACGACGTACGAGATCATGGACCCGGCGGCGGTTGGCCAGGGCGAGTCGAAGATCGTGCTGGGCAAGCACTCGGGCCGCCACGCGTTCGCCGACACGCTCGACAAGATGGGCATCAAGATCTCCGGTGACGCGCTCAACCAGGCGTTCCTGCGGTTCAAGGAGCTCGCGGACCGCAAGATCCAGCTGAGCGAGGCCGACCTCGAGGCGATCGTCGCCGAGGAGCTCGGCGCGGATGACACCGACCGCTGGGAGGTCGTGGCGATCGCCGCGACGGTGGCTCCGGGCGAGCGACCGAGCGACCGTCACCCTGTCGCGGGCGGGCGAGCGGTTCGAGCAGGCGTGCGACGGCGACGGGATGATCGACGCGTGCTGTTCGGCGATCCGCAAGGTCACGGGTATGGACGGCGAACTCGACGACTACGCGGTCACCTCGGTGACCGGCGGGGTCGACGCGCTCGCGGATGTGGTGCTGAAGTTCACGTCGACCGATGGCATCACGGTCGCCGGGCGGGGCCTGTCGACCGACGTGGTCGAGGCCTCGGCGCGGGCGTTCCTGAACGCGATCAACAAGGTCGCGAAGGTCCGCATGCGCGGCGGCGACGGGCCGCGACGTGAGCCGCCCCGGCTCGCTGCGGATGGGCTGACCCGTCGCTCTCGCCGGGTGCGGTTGCGGCCGATCGGCGGCGTCGCGGCGCTATCGTCGACCCGGTGAGCGATCCAGAGGCGGACCCGTCTCGTCCGATCAGCCGTGAGCGGGCGCGGCGCCTGCGTGCACATGCACGTCGGCGCCGCGCCGCCGCGTGGCTGGTCGCGTTCTCGGTGGTGGGCGCCGCGGTCGCGACGGTGATGGCGGCGAGCGCCGCCGAGCCCGGACGCGTGTCGGCGGCGTCGCGACGGACGGAGGACTCCCCGAGGCGGTCGACGCCGGACGGGGTGCGGGCGCTTTCGGCCGATGCGCTCGACCGGGCACCCGCGACGACCTCGACGGTTCCGCCGCTGGCGCGCCGCCGCCCGCCGACGGCGCGACGCCGGTGGCCCCACCTGCGGTGACGGTCGATCAGCGCGTGTTCTTCGTGGGCGACAGCGTGATGGTCGCCGCCGCCCCGAAGCTGCCCGCTGCGATGGCCGGCTGGTCGGTGATCGCCGACGCCCGTGTGTCGCGGTTCCTTCCCGAAGGCATCGACGTGGTGCGTGCCCGGCGCGGCGAGATCCACGACGTCGTGGTGGTGCATCTCGGCAACAACTATGGGGGCGACGAGCGGGGCTTTCGACGCCAGGTCGACCAGATGATGGCCGAGTTGCACGGCGTGCGCCTGGTGGTGTGGGTGACCGTTGCCGAGGACCGGCCGCAGCAGCGCGAGGTCAACGACGTGCTGCGGGCGGCGGTCGCGGCCTATCCGAATGCGGCGTTGCTGGACTGGACGCCGCTCTGGGCGGCTCACCGCGACTACACCGGCGGCGACCATCTGCATCTGAGTGCCCGTGGTGCCACCGCCCTGGCCGGCCTCATGGGCTCGGGGACCGCCCTGCTCGCGTTCCAGCGGGGGCTCGCTCCCGCGCCGGGCGCGTTGCCTCCGCAGTTCACGCTCACGGGGAAGATCCCGGCGGTACCGGGTGCGGTGCCCACGCCGGTCATCCCGTCGACGACCGCCGCTCCGCCGACCACGGCCGCTCCGTCGGTGCCGTCATCGTCCGCCGCTCCCGCGACGTCGGCCCCGACGACGAGCGCGCCGCCATCGACCGCCGCGCCGACCACGACGCCGACCGCCGCGCCGACCACGACACCCGGGGCTCCCGTCCCGGGATGATCCAGAGCCGGTCCGGCCCGACCCGGTCCAGGCGCGGCCGCACCGCTGCGGCCGGCTGCCAGGGCGGTTTGCGGTGGTTATGCGCTCCCGAGCGTCGCCGCGATCAGGTCGACGAGGGCTCGTTGGCCGTCGGGATCAGGGTGTGTGCCGTCCTTGCGGAACCACTCGGGATGGGCATCGGCGAGCGACGCCCAGTCGATGACCTCGAAGCCGAGTTCCTGCGACAGCGCCGCGAGCGCCTCGTTGTTGGCCGGGCCCCAGTTGCGCGCCGTGTGCACGTTGACGAACCAGATCCGGTCGGGCCCGGTCCGACCGACCATGTCGCTCACCGCCGACTCGTCGATCGGGCCGTTGGCGCCGAGCATCACCACGATCTTCGTGGTGGGCAGCTGGTCTCGCGAGTCGAGGAACCGAACGATGTCGCGACCCTGGTTGAACTGGCGCCCCACCTTGGCGTTCACCGTGGCGGTCGGAAGCGCTCCCTTGAGGGTCGGCGAGATACCGAGCAGCACCGAATCGCCCAGGAAGTACAGGTGGTCGGACGGGGCGGCGGTCGTGGTGGTGGTGCCGGCGATCGACGTGGTTGTCGGCGCCGTCGACGTGGTCGCCGGTGCCGGCGGGGTCTCCTGCTTCGGCTCCGTCGCGGTGACGAGCCCGATCACCACCGCGATGAGCGCCACGCTGGACGCACCAAGGGCGATGCGTTCCGGGGGCCGGAGGTCGCCTGGGGCGCGGATCTCCCGGCGGCGCCGCCCGAGCCACTCCTGGGGGACGCCGGCTCGGATGGGGCGCTCCACGAGGCGGTACGAAAGCTCGGCGAGCGGCACCGCGATAGCGAGGCGCAGCGCCAGCGTGGGGATGGGCCCCCACGGCACGTCGATCTGCGGGCGAATCAGCGCGAACACCGGCCAGTGCCACAGGTACAGCGAGTACGAGCGGACCCCGATCGCCCGGAGCGGCGCGACCCCGAGCCATGTGCGCCACAAGGCCGCCGGATGCACAGCGGCGATGATCACGAGCACGGTGGCCACGTCCACCAGGAGCATGCCGCCGCGGTAGATGAAGGCGTCGTAGTCGTTGGCCCACAGGAACAGCGCGGCGAGTCCGAGCAGGCCGATCGCCCCGAGCGCGTCCACCTGGGGGACTCGTTCGCGTTCGAGCGGCATGAGCCACGGCCGGTAGACCGAGGCAAGCGCAACGCCGAACAGCAGACCCGAGGCGCGGGTGTCGGTGCCGAAGTACACCCGCGTGGGATCGGCGAAGGGGGTGAAGACCAGGCCCATCACCAGCAGCGACCCGAGCGCCAGACCGACGGCGAGTTTGGCCCGTTGCGCAGCGGACACGCCGGCCCGGTGCAGCGCCGCGAGCGCCAGGGGTAACAGCAGATAGAACTGCTCCTCGATCGCGAGCGACCAGAGGTGTCGCAGCAGCGGCGGTCGCCCCGCCGCCTCGAAGTACGACTCCTTGGCGATGATGAACCACCAGTTGGTCACGTAGCCGATCGCGGCGGGAACGGTGCGGGCCAGGCGATACGCCTCGTCGTGCCAGAACAGCAGCGTGACGACGGAGGTGGCGAGGACCATCGCCCATGCCGCGGGCAGGAGTCGGCGGAACCGGCGGCGCCAGAAGCTGCGCAGGTCGATCGAGTCGCTGATCCGCAGCTCCTGGTCGAGCAATGCCGTGATCAGATAGCCGCTGACGACGAAGAACACCTCGACGCCGAGGAAACCGCCGGGGATTTCCGCGAGGCCGGCGTGGTAGGCGATGACGACCGCGACGGCAAGTGCTCGAATACCGTCGAGCGCACCTGAGTAGCCCATGGTTTTCGGCCGCCCCACGAATGCTGGAAGCTAGCAGCGTCGAGGGGCCGACGGCGGTGATGCCGGGTAGGGTGCCGCGATGGAGTATCGGCGTCTCGGTAGCAGCGGTTTCAAGGTCGGCGAGATCAGCTACGGCAACTGGATCACCCACGGCGGGCAGGTCGACGACGACACGGCGACAGCGTGCGTTCACGCCGCGCTCGACGCGGGGGTGACCACGTTCGACACGGCCGACGTGTACGCCGGCGGCAGGGCCGAGGACGTGATGGGCCGTGCGCTCGCGGGTCAGCGTCGCGAGGGCTTGGAGATCTTCACCAAGGTGTATTGGCCGACCGGCCCCGGCCCCAACGATCGCGGCCTGTCGCGCAAGCACATCATGGAGTCGATCGACGCGTCGCTGCGGCGTCTGCGCACCGACTACGTCGACCTGTATCAGGCGCACCGATGGGACGTGGAGACGCCGATCGAGGAGACGATGGTCGCCTTCGCCGATGTGGTGCGGGCGGGCAAGGCGCACTACATCGGCGTGTCGGAATGGACGGCGGATCAGATTCGTGAGGGCGCGGCGCTGGCGGCCCAGCTCGGGGTGCCGTTCGTGAGTTCGCAGCCGCAGTATTCGATGCTGTGGCGCGTGATCGAGGCCGAGGTCGTGCCGGCGTGCGTCGAGGAGGGGCTGAGCCAGGTCGTGTGGTCGCCGCTCGCTCAGGGTGTGCTGACCGGCAAGTACCTGCCCGGCTCGCCGCCGCCCGAGGGGTCGCGTGCGACCGACGAGGCCGGCGGTGGTGGCAACTTCGTGAAGCGGTGGCTGCGCGACCCGGTGCTCGAAGCGGTGCAGCGACTCAAGCCGATCGCGGCTGAGGCGGGCCTGACGATGGCGCAGTTCGGCATCGCCTGGGTGTTGTCGAACGACAACGTCGCGTCGGCGATCATCGGTGCGTCACGCCCCGAGCAGATCGAGGAGAACCTCGGTGCGGTGGGCAAGCGGCTCGACGCCGACACGCTCACCGCGGTCGACGCGGCCCTCGGCGACCTCGTCTCGCGCGACCCGGCGCTCACCGAAAGCCCCAACCCCCGCGCATAGCGGCCGGGGGTGTTCCGGCCTCAGGGCTTGGCCGACCCCCGTTGGACGGTGACGACCGCGCCCAGCGGGATCGACTCGTACACGTGCGGGAACCGGGCGTCCGCATCCGCAGTGGTGTTCGGGCTGCCGTCGGGATGTGCGGGGGCTTCCCAGCGCACGTCGAGGCCCGCTGGGTCGACAGCCGCGATCGTCAGGTCGTCGGCATCGATGTCGGCGTAGAACCGGCCGATCACGCCGGGAAGCTGTGCCGCGGTGGAGCAGTGGACGAAGCCCTCGACGGCGAGCGACGGCGGCCGGATCGCTCCGGCGGCCTGCGCCTCCGCCCACTCGGCGGGGCGCAGGATGTGCCGGATCAAGCCGTCGTCGGCAGCCATGCGGGGCGGGAGGTCTCGTAGCCGGCGATGTCGTCGGCGTGCGTGAGGGTCACGCCGATGTCGTCGAGGCCGTTGAGCAGCCGGTGGCGGATCGAGTCGCTGAGCGGGAACTCGGCGGTGATGCCGAGCGCGGGCACCTCGAGGGTGCGCCGGTCGATGTCGACGGTGAGCTCCAGCGTCGGATCGGCTTCGATCTCGCGCAGCAGGCGCTCGCCGAGTTCGGCGTCGACGACCACCGGGACGAGACCGCAGTTGGTGGCGTTGTTCACGAAGATGGGGCCGAAGCGGGGCGAGACCACGGCCCGGAACCCGTACTGCTGGATGGCCCACACGGCGTGCTCGCGGCTCGATCCGGTGCCGAAGTTGGGGCCGGCGACGAGAATCGTCGCGCCCGCGTGCTCCTCGCGGTTGAGCACGAAGTCGGGTTCGTCGCGCCACTCCGAGAAGAGGCCCTTCTCGAAGCCGGTGCGCTCGACGCGCTTGAGCCAGTCGCTCGGGATGATCTGGTCGGTGTCGACATCGGATCGGTCGAGCGGGACCGCGGTGCCGGAGATGATGCGTACTGCGTCCATGTCGGTGTCCTTGGTGGAGATCGTCGGTGATCGTCGGTGATCGTTGGTGGGTTGGCCGTGGGTCGGCCCTGGCCGCAGTTACAGGTCGCTCGGGTCGGCGAAGTGGCCGGCGATGGCGGTGGCCGCGGCCACGGCGGGGGACACGAGGTGCGTGCGGCTGCCACGCCCCTGGCGGCCCTCGAAGTTGCGGTTCGACGTGGAGGCCGACCGCTCGCCGGGCGCCATCACGTCGGGGTTCATCGCCAGGCACATCGAACAGCCGGGCTCGCGCCAGTCGAAGCCGGCTTGCGTGATCACCTGATCGAGCCCCTCGGCCTCGGCCTGGGCCTTCACGTGGTGGCTCCCGGGGACGACGTAGGTGCGCACGCCCGAGGTGACGCGCTGGCCCTTCGCCACCGCCGCGCGGGCGACCTCGGCGACGGCGCGCAGGTCTTCGATGCGCGAGTTGGTGCACGAGCCGATGAACACGACGTCGACGCCGACGTCCTTGATCGGAGTGCCGGCGGTCAGGCCGGTGTATTCGAGGGCGCGTTCGGCGGCGGCCCGTTCGACCGGATCGGCGAAGTCGTCGGCCGCTGGGATGCGCCCGTCGAGGCGGATCACCTGACCGGGGTTCGTGCCCCACGAGATGTGCGGAGCGATCTCGGCGGCGTCGAGGCGAACCTCGGCGTCGAAGGTCGCATCGTCGTCGGTGCGCAGCGTCGACCAGTCGGCGATCGCGGCGTCCCACCGGTCGCCGGTGGGGGCATGGGTTCGCCCGGCGAGGTAGTCGAAGGTGATCTGGTCGGGAGCGATCAGGCCGGCCTTGGCACCCGCCTCGATCGACATGTTGCAGACGGTCATGCGCCCCTCCATCGAGAGCGCCTCGATGGCCGAGCCTCGGTATTCGGCGATGTAGCCGATGCCGCCGCTGGTGCCGATGCGGGCGAGGATGGCGAGGATGACGTCCTTCGCGGTGCTGCCGGCCGGCAGGTCGCCGTCGACGGTGATGGCCATGGTGCCGAGCGCCGGCTGGGGCAGCGTTTGCGTGGCGAGCACATGCTCGACCTCGGAGGTGCCGATGCCGAAGGCCAGCGCGCCGAACGCGCCGTGGGTTGCGGTGTGGCTGTCGCCGCACACGATCGTCATGCCCGGCAGGGTGAGCCCTTGCTCGGGCCCGACGACGTGCACGATGCCGTTGTCGGGGTGGCCCATCGGGAAGATCGTGATGCCGAAGTCGGCGGCGTTGCGGCGCAACGTCTCGATCTGGGTGCGGCTGATCGGGTCGGCGATCGGCTGATCGATGTTGGCCGTGGGGATGTTGTGATCCTCGATCGCGACGGTCAACTCGGGGTGGCGGGGGCGGCGGCCGCTGAGGCGGAGGCCGTCGAACGCCTGAGGCGACGTCACCTCGTGGACGAGGTGCAGGTCGATGAAGAGCAGATCGGGTTCTCCGTCGGACCGCCGCACGACGTGGCGGTCCCACACCTTCTGGCTGAGGGTCTGAGGGGAGGAGGTCCGGGACATGGGGTGGACTCCGGTTCGGGTTGCCGTCTCACATATTGAGACGTAGTGTTCATCTGATGGAACGAAGTGTAGGTGGCGTCGGGGTTCTCGACAAGTGCGTTGTGGTGCTCGATGCGCTGATCGACGGGCCGCTCGCGCTCGCCGGCCTGGTCGAGACGACGGGGCTGAGCCGGGCGACGGCGTTTCGGCTCGCCCAGGCGCTCGTGGCGCACGGGCTGGTGCGGCGCGACGGCGAGGGCCGATTCGCGCTCGGCGGCCGGCTGATCGAACTCGGCCGCCACGCCGAGGCCTCCTTCGGCCTGGTCGAGAGCGCGCTGGCGCATCTGCGCGCGCTGCGCGACGCCACGGGCGAGAGCACACAGCTGTACGTGCCGCACGGTGGGTCGCGGCTGTGCCTGGTGGCGCTCGACTCGCCCCATGAGCTGCGAACGATCGTCGCGCAGGGCGCCGTGTTGCCCCTCGGGCGCGGCTCGGCGGGTCGCGTGCTGGCGGGCGCCGACCTGGGCGCCTCGGGCTGGATCGAATCGGTCGAGGAGCGCGAGCCGGGCGTCGCCTCGGTCTCAGCCCCGGTCGTCGGGCCGACGGGCGACCTCGTTGCCGCGGTCTCGGTGTCGGGCCCCCTCGACCGGATCAGTCGGTCACCGGGCCGCCGTCACGGCGCGGCGGTAGTTGCCACCGCCAGCGCCATCTCCGCCGCCTTCCCTGCCTTCTGAGGGCGCAGCGGACATCACGGCCCTCGAGAACCGCCGAACCAGACGGCGTGCTCGCCCATCTCGTCGCGGAGTATTCGCCGGCTGGCCAGCCGGCTCGGCTACGAGCTCAGCGGGGGCGGGAGCGATTCGGGCGCCGGTCGCGCTCGGTCAGTACGGCGTCGAGTTCGCCCATCTCGTCGCGGAGCTTTCGCCAGCTGTCCAGCCGCTCGGTAGGTAGCGAGGCATCGGCGGTCGCGGCGACCACGGCGCAGCCGGGTTCGTCGTCGTGCAGGCAGTCGGGGAACCGGCACCGCTCCGCTAGCGATTCGATGTCGGCGAACGTCGCGGCGAGGCCGTCCCACGATTCCCACAGCGCCAGCGCTCGCACGCCGGGCGTGTCGAGCAGCAGCAGATCGCCGTCGAGGGTGAGGAGTCGAGCGGCGGTCGTGGTGTGGCGGCCCTTGCTGTCGCCCGCCCGGATCTCGCCCTCGCGCATGAGTTCGCGGCCGGCGAGCCGGTTGACGATCGTCGACTTGCCGACGCCCGACGCGCCGATCAATGCCAGCGTGGCGCCGGGCCGCAACAGCGCTCGGAGCGTGTCGATGCCCGTGCCGTCGCGGTTGTTCACCGCCACGACCGCGGCGCCGAGCGATACCGCCGTGGCGCTCTCCACCGCCGCGTCGCGCTCGACGGAATCGACCAGATCGGCCTTGGTCAGCACGACGATGGGGGTGGCGCCGCTCTCGTGGATGATGACGAGTTCTCGCTCGAGTCGGCGGGGCGAGAACCCGGGCTGGAGAGCGTGTACGGCGGCGACCATGTCGGCGTTCGCCGCGAGCGTCTGCGGCCGGTGTGCCCCTCGCGCCGCCCGGCGGACGAAGGCCGTGCGCCGCGGCGCGATCGCGTCGACGCGCTCGGCGGCCGGGTCGATCGCGACCCAGTCGCCCGCCACGACATCCTTCGCGGCGGTGGAGGTGCGACACCGCATCACGTCGTCGCCGCCGGTCGCCACGTCGGCCTCGCCGCGATCGACCCGCACGACCCTGCCGGGGATGCGCCCCTCGATGAGCCCCGACCGGAGCGACGCGGCGACCTCGGAGGTCCAGCCCGGCAGTGAGGGTGCGTGGTGATCGTGCTGGTCCGTCATACGCTCCGAGGGTGTCCGATCGAGTTCATCCGTCCCTCGAAGCTATCGCCACCGCCTGGCCCGACACGTTGGCGGCGATCGACATCGGCACCAACTCGGTCCACATGGTGATCGCCAGGGTCGACGTGGACGGTCGCTTCGAGGTGCTGACCCGGCACAAGGAGATGGTGCGCCTCGGCGAGACGGGCGACGATCACCTGAAGGTGCTCACCGACGCGGCGATCGACCGGGGTGTCGCGGCGCTCGCTCGATGCCGGGCGATGATCGATACCTACGGGGCGCAGTGCGCGGCGGTGGCGACATCGGCGGTGCGCGAGGCGGACAACCGCAAGGCCTTCCTGCGCCGGGCGCGCAAGGAGGCGGGGATCGAGGTCGAGGTGATCGCCGGCCACGAGGAGGCGCGCCTGATTCATCTCGGGGTGCTCCAGGCGTTGCCGCTCTACGACCAACACCTGCTGCTGTGCGACATCGGCGGTGGGAGCACGGAGTTGCTCATCGGTCACCGCGGCGAGGACCTGGTTGCGCGGAGCTTCAAGCTGGGGGCGATCCGTCTCACGCAGCGGCACTTCCCCGACGGCGTGACCTCGCGTAAGTCCATCGAGCGGGCGCGTCGAGCCGTGCGTGCGACGATCGTGCCCTTCGTTCGTGACGCCCGGCGCCACCCGATCGACACGTTCGTCGGCAGCTCCGGCACGATCGAGAACCTGGTGGCGATGGCGCAAAGCGCCGCCGGCCTGGCCCCGCAGTCGGTCAACGGCGCGACGCTGACTCGCGCCGAGCTGGGCGAGGTGATGGATGCCCTGGCCGAGGCGCGCACCTCCGCCGGCCGCGCGGCCTTGCCGGGGATCGACACGTCCCGCGCCGACATCATCGTGGGCGGTGCGGTGATCATCGAGCAGGTGATGGACGCGCTCGAGCTCGATCGGCTCACGTTCAGCGAGTACGCACTTCGAGAAGGGGTGCTGTTTGACCTGCGCAGCCGTCTGCGAGGTGCGACGTCGCGGCGCCTGAGCGACCTGCGCCGCCACAGCGTCGATCACCTGATGGAGTTGTGCGACGAAGATCCGGAGCACTCGGTGCAGGTCGCCCGACTCGCCGTGCAGCTCTTCGACGGTCTGGTCGAGGAGCATCACCTGGGCGACGCCGAGCGTGAGTGGCTGGAGGCGGCGGCGCTGTTGGCGAACGTGGGGCTGTTCATCTCGCACTCCCGCCACCACCTGCACAGCTACTACGTGATCCGGAATTCCGAGCATCTGAGCGGGTTCACCGACCACGAGATCGAGGTGATCGCGCAGGTCGCCCGGTATCACCGGCGGGGGGAGCCGTCGGCGAAGCACGCGCCCTACGCGGCGCTCGACGAGCTCGACCAGCGCCGCGTCGCGTGGATGGCGGCGATCCTGCGTGTGGCGATCGGCCTGGATCGGTCGTTGTGCAATGCCGTGGCCGCTGTGAGCGTTCGTTCGGCGGGCGGCATCGTCACGGTGGAGTTGCTCGCCGCTGACGATGCGGACGTGTCGATGGAGCTGTACGAAGCGGGCGAGCGGTCGGCGCTGCTGCGCCGTCAACTCGGTCGGCCCGTGGACTTCGTGGTGGCGTGAGCGAGGCCCACGCCACCACAGGCCATTCGGCGGGTCCGCCTACTTCTGGGCGATGCGCTCGAGGAGCGCCAGCATCTTCTCCTCGTTGGAGGCTTCCTCGTCGCCCTCGTTGCGGGCACGACGGGCCTTGGCCGCGTTCATCGGCACGACGACCACGAAGTAGACGACGGCCATGGTCAGCACGAATGTGATGATCGCCGTGATGAACGCGCCGTAGTTGAAGACGGCGCCGCTGATTTTGAACGTCCCGCCTTTGGTACCGCCGCCGGTGATCACCTGGATCAGCGGCGTGATGAAGGAGTCGCCGAACGCCTTGACCAATGCGCCGAACGCGGCGCCGACGACGACGCCGACGGCGAGGTCGACGACGTTGCCCTGCATGATGAACTTCTTGAATCCCGCCAACATGGCAGCCTCTTTCCGTTGATAATCGGCTGTGCGCCGGATGGACGCATCCATTCTCTCGGGAATCGCGGCGCGATCGGGCTTTTTTCGTCGGTGCGTGACGTTGTCGGCTACAACTGACGTACCCGAATCCGAGTGGGCCGCTGACGACGGGATGGATGTGACTTCGCCGACTGCGACTGCGCAGCGCCGCGCCGACGAGCAACAGCTTCGGGCGATGATCGACGAGTTCGCGCCGTCGATCTATCGGACCGCGCTGGCGATCGTGCGCGATTCGTCGCTCGCCGAGGACGTGACGCAGGAGACGATCATCCGCGCCTGGGAGGCGTACGGGTCATTCCGCGGCGATGGTTCGATGCGCGGCTGGGTGTTGCGAATCGCGCACAACCAGGCGGTGTCGGCGCTTCGTCGGGTGCGGGATGAGGCCTGGGACCCGACGCAGATGCCGGAGGCCGAGTCGAACGATCGCACCGCGGATCCCGAGCATCTCGCTCAGTTGATCGGTGATTGTGCCGAGATACGCGAGGTGCTCGACCGCCTCGACCCGCTCACCCGCTCGATTCTCGTGCTGCGCGAGATGGAGGGTCTGAGCTACGAGCAGATCGCCGAGGCCGTCGGCCAGCCGGTGCCCACTATTCGTGCGCGGCTGTTTCGGTTGCGCCAGGGGTTCGAGAAGTCGCGATTGAACGGGCAGACTCCCGACTCGTCGGGGGAGGGCCGATGAGCGACGTGATGGACATGTTGGGCGACGACGACGGTCTCCTCGGGCTGCGCGAGCAGCTCACCGCAGCCCTCGCGCCGGAGCGCGGGCTGGAGGACCGGTTGGAGCAGCGCATTCGCGAGCGCCTGTTGGACCGCGAATCGCTGAGCGTGTTCGCCGATCTGCTGGGCCTGGGGATTCGCACGACCGCGGCGGTGTTGTTGACCGATGACACGCCGTCGGACAAGGAGGAGTCGGAGTGACCAAAGTCCTGATCGCGCTCGGTGTGGTGGTCGTCGGGGTGGCCATTGCGTCGATCGCCGCCGGCCTCGTGCGGCGCCGGATGATGCGCGACTCGTCGCGTTCGGAGCTCAAGCAGGTAGCGGGAGCGGCGTCGTCGTTGGTGTTCTGGGCGGTGGTCGCGGCCGCGATCGTGGGTGCGGTGTCGGTGTCGAGCCCGAAGACGCTCGAGCCGATCCCGGGCGACTTGCTGCGCTACCTGCCGAATGCATTGGTGGCCGGGCTGTTCCTGATCGGTGGCCGGGTCATCGGCGTGCTGGTCGCGACGGCGACGACCCAGGCGATCGGTCGGGCGACGGGCGAGCAGCCGAAGTCGCTCGGCGGGCTGATCCGTGGAGCGATCACGGCGCTGACCGCCCTGCTCGCGCTCGGCCAGCTCGGGATCGACACGGACGTGTTGTTGATGCTGACGGGTGGGGTGATCCTGTCGGTCGCGCTGTCGCTTGCGATTCTCGCCGGCGCCGGCGGGGCGGGCGTTGCGCGCCAGCTGGCTGCGGGCCGCACGCTCCGGCCGATCCTCAAGGTCGGCGCCGTGATCGAAACGCCGGAGTACGCGGGCGTGATCCGCCGGCTGCATCCGTCGAAGCTCGAGATCGAACGCGCCGATGGCCGGCGACTGTTCGTCTCCTACGACGTGCTGCTGGAGTCGTCGGTCGTGATCGACTCCTGACTCCGGTCGGGGCCTTCCGCCGCCGGGCGGGGGCTCCTGACGCTGGTCGGGGGCTCCTGACGCCGGTCGGGGCGGCCCGTTGCGATGTGCGCCTCGACCGACCGAGAAAGACGGCCGGGGGTGGAAGCCGCCCGACTCCCACCCCCGTCCCGCCGTCACCGTTCCCCGCTGCCACGTGGTGCCCTGAACCGTGTGGCGACGAGGTGGGCCTGTTGTGGAGGGCCCGGGCGGTGACCCGCCGGGGAACGGACGCCGCTGACGGCCTGGGAATCGCGCTCAGCGCAGGAATCTGTCGAGATTTCTCCGAACCGCTCGTCGTTGGCCGCGGAGCGTGGCCGACGCCTACGGCTCAGCGCTCGATTCGGATGACTTCGACCTTGAGCGGGCCCGATGGGGCCTCGAAGGTGACCTCGTCGCCGGCCTTGGCGCCGAGCAGCGCCTCGCCGAGGGGCGAGGTGGGGGAGATGACCTCGATGCCGTCGCGCCGCTCTTCGATGGAGCCGATCAGGTACTGCTCTTCGTCATCGTCGTCCTCGTAGAGAATCGTGACGACGGTGCCCTGCACGACCGAGTCGATGTCGCCCTCGTGGTCGATGATCACGGCTCGCTCGATGAGCGCGCTCAGGTGTCCGATGCGGGCCTCGGTCTTGCCCTGCTCCTCCTTGGCGGCGTGGTAGTCGCCGTTCTCGCTGAGGTCGCCCATCTCGCGTGCCGCTTCGATCTTGCGGGCGATGTCGATGCGCCACTCGGTGGTGAGGTAAACGAGTTCGGACTTCAGGCGGTCGTAGGCGGCCTGGGAGAGTTGGTGCTCGTGCACGGACATGCCACGGATTCTAGGCGTGGGGTCGAAGGCCGTCCGCGGCTATGATCCGGCCCGATGCTGTACGCAGTGTCTGCTCCGATGGTTGCGATGGTGCCGGGTTCGCCGGCCGCCATCGTGATTCGCTGAGCGCACGTCGCAGCGACGTGCGCCGAGACCGTCCACCCCGGTGGGCGGTTTCTTCGTTCCTGGGGCCGGTCGAACGATCGGTCCCCCTCGCCCGCAACCGAAGCACGGAATCCACGCCATGACCACCCACAAAATCGCTGTCGTCGGTGGCGACGGCATCGGCCCCGAAGTCATCGCCGAGGCGCTCAAAGTGATCGACGCGGCCGGCGTCTCGATCGAGCGGATCGACTATGACCTCGGGGCCGCCCGCTACCTGCGCGACGGCACGGTGCTGCCCGATTCGGTGCTCGACGAGTGGCGTGGCGTCGACGCGATCCTGCTCGGCGCCGTCGGCGACCCGGCGCCCGGTGTGGCCGCGCCGGCCGGCCTGGTGGAGCGCGGGATCCTGCTGCGGATGCGCTTCGATCTCGACATGTACATCAACCTGCGCCCGTTCCGGCTTCCGCCGCGGATCAACTGCGAGGTGATCCGCGAGAACACCGAGGGCACGTACGCCGGCGAGGGCGGGTTCCTGCGCAAGGACACGCCACACGAGATCGCAACGCAGGGCTCGGTCAACACCCGGTTCGGCGTGGAGCGCTGCGTGCGGTTCGCGTTCGAGCGCGCGTCGCGCACCGAGCGGCGCCAGCTCCACCTGGTCCACAAGAAGAACGTGCTCACGTTCGCCGGCGACCTGTGGCAGCGCACCTTCGATGCGGTCGCCGCCGAGTACCCGCAGGTCAGCACCGGCTACGACCACGTCGACGCGGCGTGCATCCACTTCGTCGAGCGGCCCGAACGCTACGACGTGGTGGTGACCGACAATCTGTTCGGCGACATCTTGACCGACCTGGGCGGTGCGGTCGCCGGGGGCGTTGGCTATGCCGCCTCGGCGAACCTCAACCCGGATCGCACCGGCCCGTCGATGTTCGAGCCGGTGCACGGCACGGCGCCCGACATCGCCGGCCAGAACCGGGCCAACCCCATCGCCGCGATCATCAGCGCGTCGCTCATGCTCGAGTTCCTCGGCGAGGCCGACGCAGCCGCACGTCTGAACGCGGCCTGCGAGCATCCCGAGCAGTTCCAAGGGTCCACCACCGAGATCGGCGACGCCGTCGCCGCCAAGCTCTGAGTCGAAGGAGTCGCCATGCCCATCACGCCCACCCCGAAGATCTGGATGAACGGCGAGCTGGTCGATTGGGACCAGGCGCAGGTTCACGTCCTGACGCACACCCTGCACTACGGCATGGGCGTGTTCGAAGGCATCCGCGCGTATGAGACCGACCGCGGTCCCGGGATCTTCCGCCTCACCGAACACATCGAGCGGCTCTTCCGCTCGGCGCAGATCCTGATGATGGAGATTCCCTTCACCGTCGGCGAGATCGTCGAGGCGACCAAGGAGACCGTGCGTTCCACGGGTCTTCCCGGGTGCTACATCCGGCCGATCGCGTACTACGGCTACGGCGAGATGGGCCTCAACACGCTGCCGTGTTCGGTCGACGTGGCAATCGCCTGCTGGCCGTGGGGCGCATACCTGGGCGACGACGCCGTGTCGAAGGGCGTCCGCATGAAGATCAGCTCGTGGACCCGTCACGACCACAACACCATGCCGCCGGCGTCGAAGACGACGGGCAACTACGTGAACAGCTCGCTCGCCAAGGTCGAGGCCCTCAAGGCCGGCTACGACGAGGCGATCATGTTGAACAAGGCGGGCCTCGTGTCGGAGTGCACCGGCGAGAACATCTTCGTAGTGCGCAACGGCCGCATCGTCACGCCGCCGCTCTCGGCCGGCGCGCTCGAGGGCATCACGCAGAGTTCGGTCACCCAGATCGCGAACGACCTCGGTTTCGAGGTGGTGGTGGGCGACCTGGCGCGCAGCGACCTGTACATCGCCGAGGAGATGTTCGTGTGCGGCACCGCTGCGGAGGTGTCGACGGTGAACTCGGTGGACGATCGGCGTATCCCCTGCCCCGGCCCGATCAGCTCGGCGATCGCCGAGGAGTACGGCAAGGCCGTGCGCGGCCAGACCGACAAGTACCGACACTGGGTGGAACTGGCGTGATGGACCTTCCGAATGTGGGCGGCGCGGCCCAGGTGCCGTCGGCCGTCGAGATCTTCGATACGACGCTGCGCGACGGCGCCCAGTTCGAGGGCATCTCGCTGTCGGTCGAGGACAAGCTGCGCATCGCCGAACAGCTCGACTGGCTCGGCGTGCGCTGGATCGAGGGCGGGTATCCGCTGTCGAACCCGCGCGACGAGGAGTTCTTCCGGCGCGCTCCGAAGGAGCTGCGTTTGTCGACCTCGACGCTCGTGGCGTTCGGCTCCACCCGCAAGCCGCTCGGCCGTGCCGACGACGACCCGACGCTGCGAGCGCTCGTGGAGGCCGGCACGCCGGCGGCCTGCATCGTCGGCAAGTCGAGCGAGTTCCACGTGACCCAGGCGCTCGGCACGACCCTCGACGAGGGCATCGCCATGGCCGCGGAGTCGGTGGCCTTCCTGCGTTCGGCGGGGCTGCAGGTGCTCTTCGACGCCGAGCACTTCTTCGACGGCTACAAGGCGAACCCCGAGTTCACGCTGCGGGTACTCGAGGCGGCGGCCACCAACGGCGCCGACTACCTGGTGCTGTGCGACACCAACGGCGGGTCGTTGCCCCACGAGGTGCAGCGCATCGTCGGCGAGGTCGTCTCGTACTTCGAGGGCGTCAACATTGCGATCCACACGCAGAACGACTCGGGGTGCGCGGTTGCGAACTCGATCGCTGCAGTCGTGGCCGGCGCCGTGCAGGTGCAGGGCACCGTCAACGGCTACGGCGAGCGCACCGGCAACGCCAACCTCATGACCGTCATCCCGGACCTGTCGCTGAAGATGGGCGTGACGACGCTGCCCGACGGGCGGCTCGATCGGCTGACGGCGGTGTCGCGTCACGTGGCCGAACTGGTGAACCTGCCGCCACACCCCGCCGACCCATATGTGGGGTCCTCCGCGTTCGCGCACAAGGCGGGCTTGCACACCTCGGCGCTCGGAAAGGTCGGCAGCGTCGCATACGAGCACATCGACCCGGCGACCGTCGGGAACCGCACGCGGGTGCTGGTGTCCGACTTGGGCGGGCGCGCCGGGCTCACCATGAAGGCAGCGGAATTCGGCGTCGAACTCGATGCACGGGCCGCGGCGACGCTGTCGGACGAGCTCAAGGTGTTGGAGGCGCAGGGCTACGTGTTCGAGGCCGCCGACGCGTCGCTCGAGCTGCTGATGCGTCGCGCCGCGGGTTGGGTGCAGCCGTACTTCCGGATCGAGGCGTATCGGGCGAGTTCGTACCACCGCGAGTCGGCGGCCGACGGTGAGGCGACGGTGGAACTGTCGACCGAGGCGACGGTGAAGCTCTGGGTTGGCGATGAGCGAATCGCTGCGGTCGGCGAGGGGAACGGCCCGGTCAACGCGCTCGACGCGGCGCTGCGCTCGGCGCTGACCGAGCGGTACCCGGCGATTGCGGGGCTGCACCTGATCGACTTCAAGGTCCGCATCCTCGACGCGTCGGCCAACACCGATGCGGTGACGCGGGTGCTGATCGACTCGACC
>JADJBW010000010.1 GCA_016703525.1 Actinomycetota bacterium
GGTCCATGGCCCCGTGCACCACCAGGACCGGTGGCAGGCCCGGCTCGATCGGCGGATAGTCGTCGACCGCGAGGCCGTCGACGGTGGAGGGAATCGCCGGTGGGCGGCGGGTCACGGAACGCGGACGAGGCGCAGGAGATCCGTCGCCTTGGCGCGACTCCCCTGGCCCGCTCCCGCCAGGACCGCCACGACGTCGCCGCTGCGGATCAGCCCCCGCTCGCGCGCCGTCTGCACGAGCGACCACATCATTTCGAGGCTGTCCGCCATGGAGCCGCCGAGGAGCGGTTGCGTGCCCCAGCTCAGCGTGAGCTGGTGTTGGGTTCGCTCGTCGGGGGTGAATCCGAGGATCGGCATCGACGGCCGGAACCGGGCGATCGAACGCACGGTGAAGCCGGTATCGGAGATGCAGATGATCGCGGTCGCCCCCATCTCGGTCGCGGCCCGCCACGCGGCGCCGGTCATCGCGTCGGTGACTCGATCGTCGGCGTCGACATCGTCGGTGCGGCGCGTCGCTCGGAGCCGGCGCGCCCAATTGTCGTAGTCGAATTCACGGTCGGCGCGCTCCGATACGCGCGCCATCGTCTGCACCGCTCCGACGGGATCGATGCCGACCGCCGTCTCCGCGCTCAGCATGAGCGCGGACGTGCCGTCGAAGACTGCGTTCGCCACGTCGCTCACCTCGGCTCGGGTCGGCGTTGCCGCAGTGATCATCGACTCGAGCATTTGGGTGGCCGTGATGACCGGCCGGCCGAGGGCGACGCAGCCGCGGATGATGCGCTTTTGCAGCGTCGGCAACTCCTCGATGCCGAGCTCGATGCCCAGGTCGCCGCGGGCCACCATGACCGCGCCCGACGCGGCGATGATGCCGTCAAGGTTCTCGACGGCCGCTCGAGTCTCGATCTTCGCGATCACGAGTGGGCCTCGCGGCGCGGGCTCGGTGCCGACCCGTCGCACATCGTGCGCGGAGCGAACGAAGGACAGGGCCACCATGTCGGCACCCTCCTCCACGAACGCGTCGAGCTTGTACAGGTCCTCCGCTGTGGGCGTCGCGAGGCCGAGGCGATCTGCTGGCACGTGCAGCCCGGGGCGGCCCTGCAGCCGCCCGCCGTGGGTGATGCGCACGGTCGCCTGATCGTGGCCAAGGTCGACGATCTCGCAGCGCACGGTGCCGTCGCCGAGCGCCAGCTTGTCGCCGAGCTTCACGTCTTCCAGAAGCTCGGCGTAGTCGACTCCCAGCACGGCCTGCGTCGAGGCCGGCGCTCCCGGGCGCAGGAGCACGGTCGTGCCGGTCGCCAGGTCGGCCCCGCCGTCGGCGAACTGCGCCAGGCGAACCTTCGGCCCCGGCAGATCGATCAGGGTGCCCACGGTGCGTTCGGCCTCGCGAGCCACCTGGCGGACGTGGCGGTACCGGGCGATCGCCTCGGCCAAGGTGCCGTGCGCCAAACCGATCCGAATGATGTCGGCGCCGGCGTCGATCATGCCGCGGAGCACGCCCGGGTCGTCCGACGCCGGGCCGATGGTGGCGATGATCTTCGTTCTTCGGGCCATGACCCTGACGCTATCGCCGCTTGAGCGCGGGACATTCACGGGTTTCGGTGGCCCGATCGGCCCGCCCCCCGATGGGGAGTTCTTCCGGGTGCCTCAAGTCGAGGCGGGGAACGTCGATGAGACATTGCGACCCGTCTTCGGTCGTTCCGGGACCGAGGGAACCTCCTCCCGGACCTTCCCTCAAGGAGCGAACAGACCCATGACTGCCCCCACCACCCCGCAGCGTCGCCGCCGGATCGGCGCCGCGATCGTTGCCGGCCTCGCCACCTTCGGCATCGTCGGCGCTTCGGCCGCCAGCCTTGGCGGCGTCACCAGCACCACCCTCGGCGCCGATGTCGGCGTCGTGTCGAGCTGCGACACCGACGGCGTGTCGCTGTCGTTCACCAACAGCTACGACGCGACGCTGGGGCGCTACCAGACGACGACCGTGAACATCGGCGGCATCGCCGCGGCCTGCTCGGGCAAGGCGCTGTCGATCACGCTGAAGGATGCGACCGGCGCCAGCGTCGGCTCGGGTTCGATCGCCACCCTCACGGCGTCCGCGTCGCAGAGCGCGACGATCGCGGCCCCGGGTGCCAACGCCAATGCGGTCACCGGCGCCGCATGTGATCACCGGCTGATGAGCCGCCGTCGGGCCCCACCCTGGTGGGGTCCGACGGTGCCATCCGCCGTGTTCCCCGACCCGATCGGTGTGTCGTGAGACTCTCCACTCCTCGAATCCTCGTCGCTGCCACCGCCTCGCTGATGCTGACATCGGTGCTGGGCGGTGCTGCCGCGTCGTCGCTCGGTGGACTCGCGCCGAACAAGCTCGGCGCCTTCACCTATGGGGCGGCCACCGGGGCGCCGGTGGTGAGCGCATGGGAGAACTTCAACGGCGCGAACGGCACCAACGTGAACGGCACCACGACCGACGGTGGCGGGCTCACCTGGAGCGCTCCGCGATGCACGTGGACGCTGACCGGCAACCAAGCGCGGTCGACCGCTTCGGACTGCCCGCTCGTCGTGAACCCCGCGCTCGTGAACTCCTCGGTCGAGGCGACGATCTCGCGGAACGGATCCACGGCCTGGGATGCCGGCATCATTTTCCAATCGAACGCCGCTGCGACACGCTTCTTGTCGGCGGAGTACACCGCGGGGAGCAACGGCTCGCTGGAGATCTGGAGTTACAACAGCGGCTGGGCGCTGCTCGGTTCCGTCACCAACCTCTACCCGGGCGGCGTCGCCACGGCGCCGGCGTCGATCGTCCTGCGCGTCGAGTCGCCGGCTCCGGTGTCCCCGGCGACCACGTCGACGCTGCGGTTCTTCATCAACGGAACGCAGGTCACGACGGTCACGCTCTCCGCGGCGAATCAGGGCCTGTACAAGATCGGCGGTCAGACCCGCAGCGGGGTGTACACCTATTACGACTCCTCGTCGACCTTCGACAACGTCCACGTGGACCAGCCGTGACGCGCACACGCCGCCCCCCGCTTCTCCGCTCGCTCGCAACCCTGCTCATGTTCGCCGCGCTCGTCATCGGCCTGTGGCCAGCGCGGTTCGGCGGCGCCGCGTCGTTCGTGGTCGTCCGTGGTCACTCGATGGAGCCGTCGTACGAGCTCGGCGACCTCCTCTATGTCCGCTCGGCAAGCGAGTACCGAGTCGGCGACATCGCCGTCTACCGAATCCCCGAGGGGGAACCGGGCGAGGGACACCTCGTCGTGCACCGGATCATCCGCATTCTCGACGGCGGCCGCTACCAGTTCCAGGGCGACAACCGGGAGTTCCCCGACGACTCGCGCCCACAGCGCGAGGATCTCGTCGGGCGCCCCCTGATCAACCTCGGCACGGGTGCCACCCGAGCGCTGGTCGTGCTCCCGTTCATCCTGAGCGCCGTGCTCGGGATCGCCATCGCCATGATGCTGTGGCCGGCCCAGCGCCCGCTCACCGAGACCGACGATGCCGAGCCGGGCGACGAGAGCGGGTCACGCGATGACGCGAGCCCGCTCCCCCAGCGCGTGCCGGCTCTGGCCCGGGTGGTGATGCCGGCGGTCGGCGACCCGCATGGACGCGGAACCGGCTGCGCCGTCGATCGAGGATGTGCCCGCCGACATGATGTCGGCACCCGCCGGAGCGGTCGACGCACATCGCTGAGTGCCGCCCGGTCGCAGTCCCGCTCCTCCCCGGAGGCCGCCCGGCCGTCTTCTCCACGGATCGACTGCCGTCTTCTCCACGGATCAACCGCGGAGAAGACTTGCTCGCAGGGCACCAAAATTCTCCACGGATCAATCGCGGAGAAGACTCGTTCGCCGAGCACCAAAATTCTCCACGGATCAACCGCGGAGAAGACGTGCTCGCAGAGCACCGGAATTCTCCACGGATCAACTGTGGAGACGACCGGTTCGCCGAGCAGGCCGGTCGGCACGCACGTCGTAGCGGAGCGATCGGACGGGATGTCAGTTCCGGGGCACCTGGGACCACGCAACGTCGCGGTCGACGCGCGCCGGGCAGGCCGAGGACCCGCTCCCCGAGGATGTTCTTCATCACCTCGGTCGTTCCGCCCTCGATGGAGTTCGCCCGGGCTCGAAGGAAGTTCTTGCGGACATCGGTGCCGAACAGCGCCACCTTCGGCTGGTGCATCTCGTACGAGTCGTACGTCATGCCCTCGGGGCCCATCAGGTCGATCGCGACCTCGTAGATCGCCTTGTTCAGATCGGCCATCGCCAGCTTCGCGATCGAGCCCTCGGGGCCCGGGGTGCCGAGCCGACGGTTCTGTGAGGCGCGGAGGTTGGTGATGCGGTTGATCTCGGCGCGTGACCACAGGCGCATGAAGCGGTCGCGGGTGACGGCGTCGGAGGCGTCCGCTCGCTCGCGGTACAGCGACAGCAGTTGGCCGATCGCACCGCTGTTGCGCGGCGGTGTGCCGCCACCGATCGAGACGCGCTCGTTCATCAGGGTGGTGATCGCGACCGCCCAGCCGCGGCCCACGTCGTCGACCCGCATCGCGTCCGGGACGCGGACGTCGGTGAAGTAGACCTCGTTGAACTCGGCCTCGCCGGTCATCTGGCGCAGCGGTCGCACCTCGACCCCGGGTGCGGCCATGTCGATCACGAACGCCGTCATACCTCGGTGTTTGGGCACCTCGGCGTCGGTCCTGGCGACGATCAGCCCGTAGGAACTGATGTGCGCCAGCGTGGTCCACACCTTCTGCCCGTTGAGGATCCACTCGTCGCCGTCGCGCTCGGCCTTGCAGGCGAGGGAGGCGACGTCGGAGCCGGCGCCGGGCTCGCTGAACAGCTGGCACCAGATGTGCTCGTTGGTGAACAGCGAGCGGAGCATCGCGGTGTGTTCGGGTGTGCCGTGCGCGACCAACGCCGGCGCGCACATGCCGTATCCGATGGGGTTCTTCGCACCGCCCATAGGCCCCCGCGCCTGTGAAACCCGAGCGATGACGCTGCGCTGGAGCTTGGGGCTCAGGCCGAGGCCGCCGACGCCTTCGGGGAAGTGAACCCAGGCGAGGCCCAGGTCGAACTGGCGACCGAGGAAGGCCTCCTCGCTCGTCTCGCTGGGCGGGCAGTCGGCGAGCAACTGGTCGATCGCTGCGTTCACCGCGGCTTCGCCGTCGGTCTCCGCTCTGGTCGATTCGGACATCGTTCCGGCCCCCTGGTGTGTCGGTTGGTTCGTCGCTCGCTCACGTGTCGATCGCGGGCCCGCGACCGGTCGTGCGACCGCCGAGACCACGAACGCACGAACGGTACTTGACCAACTGGTCAAGTACCACAGCGGCCGCGCTTGGGTCCCGCGGCGTAGTTTGCGCCGATGGACCCGTCGCCGCCACGCCGACCTCATCGCGGTCGACATCCGTTCCTCGACCACGACCTGCCGATCGCCATGGCGCATCGTGGTGGCCTGGACACCGGAACCGAGAACACCATGACCGCCTTCGAGCACGCCGTGGGACTGGGCTATCGCTACGTCGAGACCGACGTGCACCTCACCGCGGATGGCGTGCTCGTGGCGTTTCACGACGATCGGCTCGATCGAGTGACCGACGCGACCGGCGCGATCGCAGACCTCACGTGGGACCGAGTCCGACGTGCGCGTCGCGGGCGTGGACCCGATCCCCCGTTTCGAGGACTGCTGCGGCGTGGCCCGACCTGCGGATCAACATCGACCCGAAGGACGATCGCTCCGTCGAGCCGCTCGCAGAAGCGCTGCTCGCCCACGACGCGCTCGATCGCGTGTGCGTGGGCGCGTTCAGCGACCGGCGGCTCGGCGAGCTGCGGGCCCGATGCGGGCCGGGATTATGTACGTCGATGGGCCCGAAGGCCGTGGCTCGCTTGATAGCGGCCTCGCGCGGCATCGGACGGGCATCGTTCGTGGAGCACGCAGCGCAGGTGCCGCGCAGTCAGTCGGGCATTCCGATCGTGACGCGACGATTCGTCGACGCAGCGCACCGAGCGGGACTCGACGTGCACGTGTGGACCGTCAACGACGCCAACGAGATGCGCGAACTCCTCGAACTCGGGGTCGATGGGTTGATCACCGATCGGCCCGGTCTCCTGCGTGAGGTCCTGATCGAACGAGACGAGTGGGAGTCGGCGACGACGAGCTGACCTCCGAGGGCCGGCGCGCGCCGGCGCCGGGCGGCGAGATCAGCCGGGGAAGATCACGCCCGGGTTGAGGAGGCCGCCGGGGTCGACGGCGTGCTTCACCGCGCGCATCACCTCGATGTCGGCCGGTGAGCGGTACGACGGCAGGTGCCGACGCCGCGTGCGCCCGATGCCGTGCTCGGCGCTGAAGGTGCCGCCGAGTGCGATGACGAAGGCGGTGACCTCGTCCTCCAGATCGGCGACGCGATCCCTGCCGACACCGGTCGCGTTCAGGTGCAGGTTGTGGTCGCAGACGTGGCCGAACACCCACAGACGGGCCGCATCGTCGTGGCCCGCCACCAGCGCCTGGACACCCGCGATCGTCTGCATGACCGCCGATCCAGGAACGGACACGTCGAACCGGCACAGGTTGCCCAGCCGGCCCACGGCGTCGCTGATCCGGTCACGAAACGACCACAAGCTCGCACGGGTGGGCGGATCGGAGGCAACGGCCGCACCGGTGACGCCGGGCAGGCAGTCGATGGCGGCGGCGACATCCCGGAACGGCTCGGGATCGCGCCGGGCCTCGACCAGCAGCGCCGCCTCACCGGGCACCGGCACCGACCGGCCGGATTCGCGGGCGACGAGCTGCAGGCAGTCGGCCGAGACGAGCTCGGCCACCTCGACGCTCGCGACGTCGCGACGCAGCGTCCAGGCCCCGTCGACCGCGGCGCCCACGGTGTCGAAGCCCACGAGGGCGGTCGTGATGCCGACGGGATCGGCGACGAGGCGCAGCCGCGCAGCCGTGATGATGCCGAGCGTTCCCTCGCTGCCCGACAGGAGGCTCACCAGGTCGTAGCCCGAGTTGTCCTTGCGGAGACCGCCGAGACGATCGATCACCCGCCCGCCGGCGTCGACGAACTGCGCGCCCGCGACCTGATCGCGGGCGGTCCCGTGGCGAAACACGCGCGTGCCGCCGGCATTGCTGGCGATCGTGCCGCCGACCGTCGCCCGGTCCCGTGACGCGAGGTCGACGCCGAAGCGCCAGCCGCTGCCGCCGAGCCGTGCCTCCAACTCGGCGAGCGTCACGCCGCTCTCGGCGGTGATCGCGCCCTCGCGTCGGTCGAAGTCGAACAGGCTACGCAGCCGTTGCGTCGACAGGATCACCCCGGGGCGGTCGGGGATCGACCCGCCGACCAGCCCGGTGTTGCCGCCTTGCACGGTGACGGGCACCGCGTGGGCCGCGCAGCAGGCGATCACCTCGGCAACCTCGCGGACCGTGCCCGGGAGCGCAACGACGGCACCGGCCGGTGCCTCGGTGCCCGACCAGTCGACCCGCCACTGCAGCGACCGCTCGGGATCGGTGATGAGCGCGCCCGAGCCCACGGCTGAGCGCAGCGCCGCGACGGCTCCGGGGTCGAGCGCCTCGTCGCGAGACGTCGAACGGTGATCGGTCGGGTCCACCCGTCGAGTTTCGCATCGCCCCGAGGGTCCGCCGCGCCGACCAGCGCGCGTGAGAGGGTGGCGCCCCCCGAATCGGTGGACTACAACAACGGCCGATCTGCGCGTCGCGTCGCTGTGCGGTCGACGGACCGGGTCACAACCGTCGGCCCGCGGCCGATGTGGATCACACGGCTACGCGCCAGGACTCACCATGTCGTCTCAGCATCGGCGGATCGAACGAGCACCCCTCTCGGGCAGCGCTGTACCCGGTGAGATGCCGAGCCGCGGCCGGCGACGGCACGGCCCGATCCGGGTGGTCTGCACCATTGCCGCCGTCTGCGCGTCGACGCTGGCCGTCGGGGTCGACGCCGTCGCCCAGGACGTCGACCCGGCACCGTCGACGACGATCGCCGAGACGCCCGAGTTGGGCCCGACCGGGCCGGAGGCGACCCCGCCGCCCCGTTCGGCGGGGCCGCCGAGCCCTCCCCCGGCGCCGCCCGCGGCCACCGGGGATCCCGTGGCCGACGGCCGCAACGAACGAGGTGAGGTCGTCGGGTTCTCCGACGCGCTGGCATCGGTCGAGGTGACCAGCGATCGCTTCGACCTCGCCGACGCGGCGTTGAAGCAGGCGATGGGCAGGCTTGCGGCGGCCCAGGCCAAGGTCGCCGACGCCACCACTCGGGCGCAGTCCCTGGCCGCGACTCGAGCGGCGCTCGATCAGAGCGCAGTCCGTGCACTGGTGCGGAAGGCGAAGCTCGATCGGATGAAGGAGGTGTTCCGCCGTCGCGTGCGACTTCGCCGTCGCTCGCCTGGTCGGTCGTATCGACGACGACGTGTATCCCGACCCCAACGAGACGATCGCGGAGGCGCTGGAGCGGTCGCACGAGGGTTGGCTGGTCGACGAGACGTCCCGCCAGGCGCAGACAGCGCTCGACCACATGCAGGAGGCGGGGCGGGCGCAGGCGGCGGTGCTCGATTCGCTGCAGGCCCAAATCGCGGACAACACCGCCGACGCGACCCGCGCCGATCGAGACAACGGCGCCGCGAGCTCCGACGTGAACGCCGCGACCGCGGAACTGCCGGCGCTCACCACGGAGCGCCAGTTGGCTCGCGCCAACACCCTCGTCGGCGGCAGCGACCTTCCCCTCGTCGCACTCGACGCCTATTGGCGCGCAGCGCAGGCCGCGTCGTCGGACCCCAAGCTCGCGTGCTCGATCGATTGGTGGGCGCTCGCCGGGATCGGCCGGACGGAGTCGAATCACGGTCGGTACGCCGGCGGCGAGGCTGCGCCCGACGGCCGCGTGACCGAGCCGATCTACGGCATCGCGCTCGATGGAAGCCGCGGTACCGCCGTGATCCGCGACTCCGACAAGGGAGCGCTTGACGGCGACCCCGGCATCGACCGGGCGGTCGGAGTGATGCAATTCATCCCGAGCACCTGGAAGCGCTACGGCGCCGATCTGTCGGGCGACGGCATCGCTGATCCTCAGAACGTGTACGACGGCGCCCTGTCGGCGGCGCGGTACCTGTGCGCGACGAGCAAGGATCTCGTGAACGACGCGGGGCTGAACGCGGCGTACTTCAGCTACAACCACAGCCTCGCCTACGTGTCGACGGTGCTGGCTCGTTCGCGTGCGTATCAGCAGCTCGGCGTGCCGTCAGCGAACCGGCGGGGCTGACCGGGCCTACGCCGGGTCGCCGGCCCACACCATCCGGCGGTGCGGCGGGCGGTGGCGGGCCGCGTCGAGAATCGATTCCACGCGGATGCCGCGTCGAGCAGCGAGCCCGCTGAGCGCCTCGACGTCGAGCCCGGTGCCGAGCGGGACCAGGCAGCCGGTGCCGTCGTCCTGAGCGAGCAGCGCGAACGCGCTCGCACCGTCGGCGGTCTTCACCGGGGTGCACACCACCTCCACGCTGACGAGCCGCTCCCAGGCGAGGTGCTCGACCCGCCCGTCGGCCAACTCCCGCGTCACCCCGGCATCGTCGACCGCGAGGCGCACGGTCCGGGCGCCGGCGTGGCGGCTGTCGCGACGCCGCCGTGCCACCCGCACCACGGCGAACATCACGGCGATCGCGACGAACATCGGGACGAGATCGCGCATCGCGGGATGGTAGATGCGGCGGGTGCGAAATCTCCGAACCGGGAGCGGCGCGACCATCCGTCGCGGGCGCTACAGTGCGCGCACCGTGTGTCGGGGGTCACGGCCGGCGGGATGCTTCCCGGCGACGTTCCCCCTCATTCGGAGGCGGCTCGTCCGCCATCGCGTTCACCCGCTCGAGCGGCTCACAACCCGGGAGACCCACATGCGCATTCGTCATCGAAGGCTCGGCCAGTTCAGCGCAGCGCTCCTGGCGCTCGCGCTCGCCGCGGGTGCCTGCGGCGGCGACAAGAAGAGCGGAGGTGGCGACGGGAGCGCATCCGGTGAACCCGTCGAGGGTGGCGAGTTGCGCTACGGCCTCGAGGCCGAGACGAGCGGCGGTTGGTGCCTGGCGGAAAGCCAGCTCGCCGCGGCGGGCATTCAGGTGGCGAACGCCATCTACGACCCGCTCACCGCGTTTGACGAGAACCTCACCGCGAAGCCGTACCTCGCCGAGTCGGTGACGCCGAACGCCACGGCGAACGAGTTCACGATCACGCTGCGCAAGGGCGTGAAGTTCCACGACGGAACCGACCTCACCGCGGAGGTGGTCAAGGAGAACCTCGACCTGCTCCGCGGCGAGAAGACGGCTGTCGAGAAGTACGGCCGTGCGCCGCAGTTGACGCCGTTCATGTTCGCTCCGGTGGCGGACGTGACGGTCTCCGATCCGCTCACCGTGGTGGTCACCACCAAGGCGCCGTGGCCCGCCTTCCCGGACTATCTCGCGAGCGGTCGCTACGGGATGATGGCCAAGGCCCAATACAGCGCGCCGGGCAAGGAGTGCGCCGAGAAGCTCATCGGCACCGGCCCCTTCAAGCTCGTGAAGTGGGACCGCGGCAACGAGATGAACCTCGAGAAGAACGGCGACTACTGGCGCAAGGACTCCGAGGGCCGCCAGTTGCCGTACCTCGACAAGGTCACCTTCGTGCCGATCGAGGGTGGACCGAACCGCTACGACGCTCTCGACGGCGGCACGCTCAACTCGCTCCAGACGTCGTCACAGGAGGTGTTCGAGTCGATCCAGAGCGACCCCGACCGCTTCTCGTTCTTCGCCGAGAACGGCGGCCACCACGAGGTCGCCTACGGCCTGATGAACGTGCGCGAGAAGCGCGCCGACGGCTCCGCCAACCCGCTGGCCGACAAGGAGAACCGTCTGCACATGGCGATGGCGATCGACCGGACCCGCCTCAACGACATCAACGCGAACGGTCAGTTCCGCATCGCCAACGGCCCGTTCGACTCGGAGGTGCCCGGGTACCTCGACGAGTCCGAGCTGAACATCCCGCAGTACGACCCCGAGGCTGCGGCCCAGTTCTTCAAGGGCAAGAACGTCAAGATTCGTCTCAGCTACGCCATCGACCCGTCGACCGAAGCGGTCGCCAACGAGGTCAAGCGAGGACTCGAGGCGGCGGGCGTCGAGGTGACGATCGATGCAAAGGATCAGGCGACGCTGATCAGCCAGGCGATCGCCGGCGAGTTCGACACGATCCTGTGGCGGAACCACCCGGGCTCCGACCCCGATGGCCAGTACGTCTGGTGGCACAGCGGCTCGGTCGTCAACTTCGGCGGCATCAACGACCCCGCCATCGATGCGGCGCTCGAGGCCGGACGCATCGAGACCGACCCGGAGAAGCGACGCGCCGAGTACGAGAAGGTCAACAAGGCATTCTCCGACGGCGCGTACAACCTGTGGAACTGGTACACCGAGTGGGGTATCGGCACCACGAGCGACGTGAAGAACATCACGAACACCGACCTCCCGGGCGGCGTCAAGGGTGCCGGAATGAACTGGGGTTGGCACTTCCTGACGGAGACCTGGATCGAGGAGTGATCGCAGCGTCGGGGAGGCCGGGTTCGGCCTCCCCGACTGCGACATCGATCCGCCGTACCTGAGGGGTTGCATGCGAAGTTTCGCCGGGAAGCTCGTTCGTCTCGTCGTCGTCCTGTTGGTTCTGACGATGGTGTCGTTCTTCGCGCAGTCGCTGTTGCCGGGTGATCCGGCACAGCTGATCGTGTTGAGCAACGACAAAGCAAAGATCGAAGAGACGCGCCGCGACCTCGGGCTCGACCGTCCGGTCATCGCTCGGTATGTCGACTGGCTCGGCGACTTCGTCACCGGCGACATGGGCACCTACTACCGCAGCCGGGGCGGCACGCCCGGCGAGAAGGTGGCCGAGGCGCTTCCTACCTCGATCCTGTTGATGATCTACTGCCAGATCGTCGCGCTGCTCATCGCGATACCGCTCGGCGTTGTCGCGGCCTATCGGGCCAACTCGCTGTTCGACCGCAGCGCCAACATCGCCGTGTTCCTGGCGCTGTCGGTGCCCGGCTTCGTCGTCGCCTACCTCCTCAAAAAGTACCTGGCGCTCGACAGCCGGCTGCTCCCCGAGAGCGGGTGGGTCGCCTTCACCGACGATCCGGCCGAGCACATTCGCCATGCGATCCTGCCGGTCCTCGCGCTCGTGTCGAGCCAGATCGCGGTGTATTTCCGGCTCTTGCGCAGCGACATGATCGCCACCCTGCAGGAGGACTTCATCACGATGGCGAAGGCCAAGGGTCTGCGGCCGCGGCGCATCCTGTTCCGCCATGCGCTCCGGCCGTCCAGCCTGACGTTGCTGACGGTCGCCGGGCTGAATGTGGGCACGCTGATCAGCGCGGCGGTGCTGGTGGAGCGCATCTTCAAGGTCCCGGGAATGGGCTATCTGCTGGTCGAGGGTGTTCTCTCTCGTGAGTACCCCGCCACGCAATCGATGATCGCGCTCATCGGGATCCTGTTCGTGCTCGTCAACTTTGCCGTCGACTCGCTCTACAGCGTGCTCGATCCGAGGATTCGCCATGCTCGCTGAGACGCCGGTGCCGACCACCGAGTCGGCCTCTTCTCGACGCACGCTCGGCGTCGGCGCGTGGGTCTGCGTCGGTTGGCTCGTGTTGCTCGTGATCGTTGCGCTGGTCGGCCCGTCGCTCGCCGCGGCGCCACTCTCGACCGGTAACCCGGTCACCGATGCGTGCGGTTCCGGCGACGGGCTGCCGATCTACGACCCGATCTCGTGCAGCGACCTCAAGGCCAAGTCCGAACAGGCCCGCCCTGACGGCCCGACCACGTCGCAGTTCACACACCTCCTCGGCGTGGACCGTGGTGGCTGCGACACGCTGTCGCAGGTGCTCATCGGCACGCGGATGACGCTGTTCATCGCGCTGGTGTCGATCTCGCTCGCCACCCTGATCGGGGAGCGCTCGGCCTGATCGGCGGCTACTACGGGGGCAAGGTCGGCGCGCTCATCTCCGGGGTGTTCGACGTCATGATCGCCTTCCCGGCCCTGATCTTGGCGCTGCTCGTCGTGACGTTCTACGCGGCCGAAGACCCGTCGCGGCGTGTGCCCGGCATCATCCTGGCGCTCGTCGTGGTCGCCACGCCGATCCTCGGCCGTATCGCTCGCGCGGCGACGATCTCCTGGTCGACCCGCGAGTTCGTGACCGCTGCCCGCGCCGTCGGCGCCAAGTCCGGGCGGATCCTCATACGTGAAGTGCTGCCGAACGTCGCCCCGGCGATGATGTCGATCGCCATGCTCGGCATCGGCATCGTGATCGTGACCGAGGCGAGCCTGTCGGTGATCGGTCTCGGCGTGCCCGCCGACACCGTGTCGTGGGGGTCGGTCACGGGCGCCGGTGCGGCAGACTTCCGGCACTACTCGCACCTTGTCTTCGTTCCGGGGGTCGTGATCCTGGTGACCGTGAGCACACTCAACTTCCTGGGGGACGCGCTCCGCCGCAAGTTCGATGTTCGGGAGAGTGTCCTGTGAGCGTCCGATCGATCCAACAGCCCGACGACGATGTGGCCGAGGCGGCACGAGGCGGCGTGCTGCTCGACGTCGCGGACCTCGCGGTTCACTTCCGCACGTCGCGCGGCGTGGTGCGGGCGGTCGACGGCGTGAGCTTCACGCTGCAGCGCGGTCGCACGCTCGGCGTCGTGGGCGAGTCCGGCTCGGGAAAGTCGGTGACCTCCAAGGCGATCATGGGGCTGTTGCCATCGAGCGGGCGAACCACCACGGGCTCGATACGGTACGAGGGCCGCGAACTCGTGGGCCTCGACGCCAACGGCTATCGCTCGCTGTGGGGCAGCGAGCTGTCGATGGTGTTCCAGGATCCGATGACATCGTTGAACCCCGTCATGAAGATCGGGCCACAGATCACCGAGTCGCTGCGGCTCAACCTCGGGATGGACCGCCAGACGGCGAAGGAGACCGCCATCGGCCTGCTCGAGGCCGTGCGGATTCCGGCCCCCGAGAAGCGGTTCAACGAATACCCCGGCCAGCTCTCGGGCGGCATGCGCCAGCGCGTCGTCATCGCCGTGGCCCTCGCGTGTGGCCCGAAGCTGCTGTTCGCCGACGAGCCGACCACCGCGCTCGACGTGACCGTGCAGGCACAGATCCTCGACCTGCTGGCCGATCAGCAGCGGGACCGATTCATGGCGATGGTGCTCGTGACCCACGACCTCGGTGTCGTCGCCGGACGCGCCGACGAGATCGCGGTGATGTACGCCGGGCGCATCGTCGAGAAGGCGCCGACCCGTTCGCTGTTCACTCGAATGGCGATGCCGTACACCGAGGCGCTGCTCAACTCGATTCCGCGGCTCAGCGACCCGAGCCACACGAGGCTCGACGCGATCGGCGGCGCGCCGCCCGACCTGGTGTCGCCGCCCCCGGGGTGCGCGTTCGCGCCGCGTTGCCGCTACGCCCAGGACATCTGCCGCAACGAACGTCCCCCGTTGGTACCGCGCGACGACGATCCCGAGCACCTGTTCGCATGCTTCTTCCCGGTCGATTCCGAGGTGGCGCTGTCCATCCGCAACGGCGGAGGAACCGGCGTGAACCTCACCCCCACCGAGGAGTCCTGACATGGCCGGCAGCGGAACAGCGCACCTGCGCGACGAGGCGCTCCTGCGGGTCGAGAACCTCACGGTCGAGTTCCCCGTGCCCGGCTCCTCCGCGCGGGTCCAGGCGGTGTCGAACATCAGCTTCGACGTCGCCGACGGCGAGACGTTGGGGCTGGTCGGCGAGTCGGGCTGCGGCAAGTCCACCACCGGCAAGGCGATCCTGCAGCTGCCCGCGCCCACGAGCGGTTCGGTCCGCTTCGACGGGGTTGAGATGACCGACCAGCGCGGCGAGGCCCTCCGGGCGCTGCGACCGCGGCTCCAGATGATCTTCCAGGATCCGATCTCGTCGCTGAACCCGCGCCGGACGGTCGGCCAGATCGTCGGTGAGCCGCTCAAGATCTGGAAGCGCGGGTCGGCGAAGGAGCAGGCCGCCAAGGTCGACGAGGTGCTTCGCGCTGTCGGCGTCGACCCCGACGCCGCTGCCGACCGGCGACCGCACGAGTTCTCCGGCGGTCAATGCCAGCGCATCTCGATCGCCCGGGCGGTCGTGACCGAGCCGAAGATCATCATCTGCGACGAGCCGGTGAGCGCGCTCGACGTGTCGGTGCAGGCGCAGGTGCTGAACCTGCTGGAGGAGATGAAGTCGCGCTACGGCCTGACGATGATCTTCATCGCGCACGATCTCGCGGTGGTGAAGAACGTCTCGGATCGCATCGCGGTGATGTATCTCGGCAAGATGTGCGAGGTGTCGCCGCCCGACGCGCTGTTCGCCGAGCCGGCCCATCCTTACACCCGGGCCCTCATCAGCGCGATTCCGCACCCCGATCCCGAGGTGCCCGCCGAGAACGAGTGGCGCCTCGAAGGCGATCTGCCGTCGCCGCTGAGCCCCCCGTCGGGGTGCCGGTTCCGGACCCGCTGCCCGCAGGCGCAGGACGTGTGCACCACGGCCGAACCCCAGTTGAGCGCGGTCGGCGACCCGGCCGACGGCCATTGGGTCGCGTGCCACTTCCCGCTCGCCACGCCGGTGGCGATTCGCTGACCGTCGCGAGGCGATGCGCGTCAGGTGCGCGCCGAGTCCTTCGCCTCGATGGCGCGCCAGCAGTACCAGGCGACGAGCGACCGCGACCCGGCGAATGGCTCACCGAGTTCGTCGAGGCCGCGCTCGTCGGGAAGCTCGTCGAGGCCCCACGCCCGAGCGAACCCGGCTCGAACGCCGTAGTCGCCCGTCGGCCAGACGTCGAGCCGGCCGAGAGTGAACATCAGGAACATCTGCGCGGTCCAACGGCCGATCCCCCACACCGCTGTGACGAGCTCGATGACCGCCTCGTCGTCGAGGCGGCCGACGCGACCGAGCGGCAGCAGGCCGGATGCGGAACGCTCCGCCAGGTCGAGCACCGCCCTCGTCTTCGAGCCCGACAGCCCGCAGGCGCGCAGGCGGTCCGGCCCGGCAGCGAGGAGCCCCGCATCGGTCACCGGGTCCGACCCGGCGGCCTCGCACACTCGGCTCCAGATGGTGGCCGCGGCCCGCCCGTTGAGCTGCTGATAGGCGATCGACTCGGCGAGGTCGTGGAATCGCTTGGCCGCCGGAGCCGGCGACGGGAGCTGACAGGGGCCATGGCGGCGCATCAGGTCGTCGAGCACCGGATCCCTCGACCACAGCGCGGTCTCGGCGTCGATCAGCGCCTGGCGACGGCGGGTCACCGGCGGGTCCCATGGGTCGGCCGCATGCCGTCCAGCCTGCCACGGCCAGCGCCACGGGGACCGCCGCAGCCATCGGACCGGACCACTCGACGGGTCGTAATGTCGCCACCGATGGAGCTGAATCTCGCTGACGTGCTCGAGGGGATTGCGTTCGCCGCGCCGGAGCGCGAGGCGCTCGTGGTGGGCGACAGGCGCTTCACATGGGGTGAGCTGTGGAGCCGCACCGCGCGGTTCGGGGAATGGCTGACCTCGCTCGACCTCGGCCTGCGGAGCGACCCGGCGACGACGATCGGCTGGCGTTCGCCCCACGATCACGTTGCCCTCATGATGCGAAACGGGTCGCCGTACCTGGAGTCGATGGTGGGCGCGTTCGCGGCTCGCTGCGCGCCCGTCAACGTCAACTACCGCTATCGCGACGACGAGCTGTCGCACGTGCTGACCGACTCGGCGAGTCGCGTCGCCGTGGTCGACGGCGAGTTCGCCGAACGGGTCGCCGCGATCCGCGACGAGCTGCCGCACCTGGAGGTGCTGGTGCAGGTGGACGACGGATCGGGCGCGGAGCTGGCGCCCGGGGCGCTTCGGTACGAGGACGTGCTCGATTCCGTCGACGCACCGGAACGGCCCGTGGGCGGACGCTCGGGCGACGACCGCTACGTCTGCTACACGGGCGGAACGACGGGCCTTCCAAAGGCGGTCATGTGGCGCCAGGCCGACTTCCTCGTCGCCGCGTTGGGCGTGTCGCCGGCTCCGCTCGCGGATGTCGTCGCAGCTGCGCGGCGCTCGTCGCTGCGGGCGCTGCCCGCTCCCCCGTTCATGCACGGCGCGGCGCATTGGAACGCGTTCGCCGCGTGGGTCTCGGGCGGAGCCGTCGTGTTGCCGCGCTCGCCCGGACACCTCGACCCCGCGGACGTGTGGTCGACCGTGGAACGCGAGGCGGTCACGTCGCTGCTCGTCGTGGGCGACGCGTTCGCGGTGCCCCTGATCGACGAACTCGTCGCCGCCGAGGCGCGCGGGCGGCCGTACCGGCTCGGGTCGTTGCGCCAGCTCCTGAGTGGTGGCGCCGTGTTGAGCGCGCACGTGCGCGCCGAGGTGCTGCACCGCGTGCCCGAGTTGGTGATCGTCGACGTGCTCGGGTCGTCGGAGAGCGGCCGTCAGGCCGTGTCGCGGGTGCGGGCCGGTGACGACGCATCGCCCGCAGCCGGCAGTTTCGTTCCCGAGCCAGCGACGACCGTGCTCGATGCCGACCGCGCCTCGGTGCTGCCGCGGGACGATCGCCGCGTCGGCTGGCTCGCGCAGTCGGGCCGGGTGCCGCTCGGCTACCTCAACGACGCCGAGCGCACGGCGCAGACCTTCCCGACCGTGGGCGGCTGCCGCTACGCCGTCCCCGGCGACCGGGCCCGATGGCGTGACGACGGTTCGGTCGAGTTGCTCGGGCGCGACTCGGTGTGCATCAACACCGGCGGGGAGAAGGTGTTCGCCGAGGAGGTCGAGTCGGTCGTCCGATCGCACCCGGCGGTCTTCGATGCGGTCGTGTGCGGCCGACCGTCGCCCCGCTGGGGGCAGGAGATCGTCGCCATAGCTGCGCTTCGGCCAGGCGAAGCACTTTCGCTCGACGAGCTCGTCACCCACACCCGCGCCCGCCTCGCGGACTTCAAGGCGCCGAAGGCGCTGGTGCTGGTGGGGCGCGTGCTGCGAAGCCCGTCGGGTAAGGCCGACTACGCGTGGGCGAGGTCGGTCGCCTCGGGCGACTCGTCGCCGGTGGCGACCGACGGACCGACCGGCTGAGTATCGCGTGGGTCGGGCGGCCCCGCGTCGCCGGTTGGGCGCGACCGACGCCAGTCGACGAGTACCACGGCCGCGAGCAGCGCGATCGCCAAGAGACCGGGCTTGTGCGCCGGTCCGAAGCTGTCGATCCAGGTGCTGGAGAGCCGCGGCTGATCGCGTCGTTGCAGCGCCACCATCGCCGCGCCTGCGGTGGCCATCGCGGCGACTGCCGCGGTCCGCAGCGCGAGCGGTCCGCGATCGACGCGCAGCCCGACGAGAACGCCGAGCGCCGTTGTGGCCGCGACCTCGGCGCCCATCGTCCACCAGGCGATGCCCGCGGCGGCTGCGGTCCACCCGGCCGCGGTGGCGAACGGCACGACATCGCGTGCGGTCGCGGCCCAGGCATGCGCCGGGCCGTCGTCGCCCACGCGGCCGGGTCGCCGCGCGCGAATCCCGATCACGATGAGCGTTGCGGCGATCAGCACGGCCGCGGCCGAGACAGCCATCGCCCACCACACGAGGCGCTGCGGCTCCCACGAGAGGTCGAGGCTGCCGGCGCTTCGAAGGGTCGTGGCGTCGACGAGCCACCCGGCGGCGTATCCGTCGATCAGCTGCGGCGTCCCGAGGTCGCGTCCCGAGGCCGTGCGGAGGTGCCACCCGTCATCGAGGCTCTGGCCGCTGCTGATCCACACGTCCCGGTCGGTGCTCGCGGGCGTGACCCGCCACGAGAGCCGACCGGTCCGCTCGACCGACGGCGGGCGAAGCCCGGTGACGGGAGCCGCTCGGTCGGGTGCGAGGCGGTCATCGCGCAGCACGAGCAGATCCGCGCGGAGCCCAGCGGCATCGGCGGTTTCCAGCCGTGCCTCGCCGCGACCGAGTGCGACGGACTCGCACGACTCGAACCGCACGCGCCCGTCGGGCGTGGGTGGCTCGGTGCGCACGGGTACCGCATTGCCGTCGACACTCACGAGTCCGCTCGTACAGCCCCCGGCTTCCGCTGCGCCGGGGGGCGCCGGAGCGATCATGCGGGCGGTACCCCGCACGCTGTAGGTCGCCGCGCCGGGGCTGGGAAGAATGCGTCGAATGGCGGTCTCGGCATCGCCGCGCACCGATCGCCGACGGTCGAGCACCCACGTCAGCGGCACCGGCGTGGACGACCGGCCGACCGCTCGCGCGACGGTGACCGGCGTACGGATCCACTCGGTGACCGGCGGCGCGTCGCCGACGCGAACCTCGGCCAGCCCGACCGGAGCGTCGCCGGGATCGACGAGCGCCAGCGTCACCCGGAGCGCGTCGAAGCGCCCGGAGCCGAGCTCGACCGTGGTGGTGAGCGCGCCGCCCGGCGGGAGTGGCGAGGACGTGCGGTTCAACGTGACCGCAACCGGCATCCCCACGGGGCGGCCCCGCAGGTACCGCTGGAGCGACACGGCGCGCAGCCGCCCCTGCCCGGGTGCGATCTCCAACGGCGTGAGGGCGACACCGCCGCCGTCGCGTGGGCGGTCGAGCGCCACCTGCAGGTACTCGCCCTCGGCGCGCCGATCGGCCGCGATCGACCAGGCGGTGCGGCGGTCACCATCGGCCCCGAGCACGGCGCGGGCGGTCGGGTCGTACCCCGTGGCGCCTCCGTACGACGAGGCCACCACGGCGCCGCCGGAGTGCACGGCGACGGAGCGATCGTCGTCGGTGGACCCCGCAAACACCTCGAGCCGGTTGTCGGTGGTGTCGGCGGGCGCGGGAAGGTGCGCAGTGCGGCGCTGCGCCTCGGAGAGCTCGGTCGCACCGGCGACCGCCACCACCGAGTTCCAGCGCCGAGCCTGCCTCCGGTTGGTGTCGGTCACGACGACCGCGGCGTCGGGCGCCGCGAGCTGCTCGCCCAGGCTGCTGGGGGCAACGCCTGCGGCAAGCGCGATCGCTCGACTCGTGTCGAGCAGACCGGCGTCGGCCAGCGCGATCAGCCCCGAGGCATCGCCGTCGACCACGAGTGGTGCATCCGCGTCACGGATCCGCAGCGCCGGCTCGGGCTGCTCCACGACCGACCGGGCGATCGTGTCCGACCCGGTGCCGTAGGTCTGCCAGGGGCCGAGACCGGGCGCTCCGGCCAGCAGCGCCCGCGTCGCCGCCGCGGGTGCCAGCCCGAACCGTTCGCTGTCGAGGTCGCCGCGCCACACGATCTCGCCCAGGCCGACGAGCCGTGCGAGCGGCGCGACGGCCTCGGGGGTGAGTCGACCATCTTGCAGCGCGTCGTCGATCGCGGCGACGAGCGAGGCGGCGGCCGGCGTGCCGTAGGGCACGAGCTCGCGGTACACGAGGTCGCGGGTGGTCAGCCCCGCGAGGATCGGCTCGACCGTGTCGCCCCACCGGTAGGCAGAGAAGTCGGCGCCGGGCCACTCGGCGACACGCAGCGCCGCGTCGCCACGGTTGAGGTCGGCGGCGAGCGCACGCCACGTCGCCGGGAGCTGCTCCGGGCGCGACAGCGATCGCTCGACGAGCTGACGCCGCCACAGCCCCGGCTCGTTCAGGAAGGCCAGCAGCACCAGCGAAGCACCAGCGATCGCCGCGAGCCGCCGACGATGGCGGGCGAGCGTAGCGATGCCGGCACCGGTGAGCACCGCGAGACCGAGGGCGATCAGCGGTACTACTCGCGGCGTGTTGCGCAGCGCCAACCCGGCCTGCGTCTCGGTCGCCGAACGGAAGAGACGGCCGAACGGCTCGGGATCGGACCACGGATAGGCCCCGACGCCGACCACGACGCCGGTGACGACGAGGAGCACGAAATAGCTGCGATGGCGCCAGCGCACGAACGCCGCCGACGCCACGCCGACGATGGGCAGCGCGACCGACGCGGCCACGCCCCACGTGCGCTCGGTGAGCTGGCGCATCGGCGTGACCCAGGGCCCCGCACCGTCGGACCCGTAGGCATACCAATTGCCGATGCCGCGCAGCAGGTCGGTGCTGACGGTGGTGGACGCGACCATCCCGTAGGTCTCGGTGAAGCGCAACACGTCGATGCCGTGGCGCCCCTGGATCGCAAGCCCCGACAGCCACCATGCGGACGCGCCGATCGTGAGGGCCGCGCTCGATGCGGCGGCCCCGAACGCACGGGTGACCGGCACATCGGCATCGCTGACCGCCGCCCACAGCCACCACAGGCCCGGGGCGGCGAGGACGAACAGCATCGACGAGGCGTTCACGCTGCCGATCGACGATGCGATCAGCGCGAAGACCGCAACGTCTCGCGCCCGGCCGGCGCGCGTTCCGGTGGTGCTGCGCACCGCGAGGCCGACGAGCCACGGCAGCGCGGCGAAGGGAAGCAGCAGGATCGAGAGCCGCGCGGCGTAGGCGAGCACGTAGGGGCTCAGGGCGTAGAGCGCCGCGGCGACGGTCGTGCCGGCCCGCTCCCATCGCAGCTGTCGCAGCAGCCAGCGGACGCCGACGAACGACGCGGTGAGCAGGCCGGCGAGCCAGAGCCGCTGCGCGGCCCAGGTGGGGAGACCGACGGCGGTCGTGAGCCATATGAGCGGGCCGGCCGGCCACAGATACCCGATGTGTTGGTGCGTGACCGTGCCCAGGCCAACCCCGGGGTCCCACAGGAACGCAGCGTGGCGCAGGAATCGGCCCGGGTCGATGAACAGGTAGGTCTTGGTGTCGGAGGCGACGCGACCCACCTGCGTGGTGAGCAGAAGCACGGTCGCGACGGCCGCTGCGGCGAGGTCGGGGGTCGCGGATCGCGCCCGCCGCGGGTCCCGCGCACCACGGGCTGCGCTCCCCGGGCCGTTCATCGGCGGCAGTCTACGACGCGCCTCGGTGTGCACAGGCAGGCGACCGCCGTGCACACGAGATCCACAGCATCCGCAACCGATATTCCTCTGGCACCCCACAGGCGGCAGCGCCGATGATCGACCCATGGGGTTCGAGATCACCTTGCGGGACCGGTCGACCGAGATCGTGGTGGAGGCCGATGCCTTCGCCCACGAGAAGGCGATGACGACCTTCTACCGAACGGCCAACGCCCGTGCCACGATCGATTGCTGGGCGACGCCGATGGCCTCGATCCGCACCGACGAAATCCTCATGATCCGTCGGCGCGAAGAGGCGGTGCCCATGCAATCGTTGCGTTCGGCGTGAACCAGTAGCATCGGCCGAGTGACCGCCCCCTCCGCCGACCCGTCCGCCGCCGCGCCCCCGAAACCGACGGATGGCCAGGTCGTGGTCATCGGCGCCGGGCCCGGCCGGGCTCACCGCGGCGTATCAATTGGTGAAGGCCGATCGTGCCGTGACGGTCCTCGAGGCCGACGACATCGTCGGCGGCATCAGCCGCACCGTCGAGCGCGACGGCTGGCGCTTCGACATCGGCGGGCACCGCTTCTTCACGAAGGTCGACGAGGTCGAGTCCCTCTGGCACGAGATCCTGCCCGAGAACGAGTTCCTGCTCCGTCCGCGCAAGAGCCGCATCTTCTACGAGGGCAAGTACTTCGACTACCCGCTGCGTGCGTTCAACGCGCTCCGGAACCTCGGGCCGATCGAGGCCGTCCGTTCGGTTGCGAGCTACGGATGGGCGCGGCTGCGTCCGCCCCAGGATCAGACCAACTACGAGGGCTGGCTCGTCGCCCGTTTCGGGTGGCGGCTGTATCGCACGTTCTTCAAGACCTACACCGAGAAGGTGTGGGGCGTGCCGGTGTCGTCGATGCCAGCCGACTGGGCGGCGCAACGGGTCAAGAACCTCTCGCTGTCCTCCGCGATCATCAACGCGGTGCTGCCGCGGCGCAACCAGAAGGACATCGCCTCGCTGATCGAGGAATTCCAGTACCCACGTCTGGGCCCGGGGATGATGTGGGAACGCTGCCGCGATCTGGTGGAGGACGCCGGCGGCCGCGTCGTGATGTCGACGCCGGTGACGCGCGTCGAGCACCGCGACGGCCGCGCGGTCGCTGTGGTGACGACGCACGACGGTGCCGAGACGTCGTGGCCGGCCGACCACGTGATCAGCTCCATGCCGTTCTCGGAGTTGCTGTTGGCGATGGACCCACCCCCGCCGGACCGCGTGCTCGCCGCCGCTCGCGACCTGCAGTTCCGTGACTTCCTGACCGTTGCGCTGGTGGTCCCCGAGGCCGGGGTGTTCGACGACAACTGGATCTACATCCACTCGCCCGAGGTGAAGGTCGGCCGCATCCAGAACTTCGGCTCCTGGTCGCCCTACATGGTCAAGCCCGGCCGCACCTGCCTGGGCATGGAGTACTTCGTGTTCGAGGGCGACGAGCTGTGGAACTCGCCCGATGCCGAGCTGATCGCACGGGCCACGGCCGAACTCGAGACGCTCGGCCTCGCTCCCTCGGGCGCCGTCGAAGACGGCTACGTCGTTCGGATGCCGAAGGCATACCCCACCTACGACGAGCGCTACGCGGCGAACGTGGCGGCACTGCGTGCATGGCTCGCCGAGGCGGCGCCGAACGTGTGGCCCGTGGGCCGCAACGGCATGCACAAATACAACAACCAGGACCACTCGATGTTCACGGCGATGCTCACGGTGGACAACATCGTGGCCGGCGCGACGCACGACATCTGGGAAGTCAACGTCGAGGAGGAGTACCACGAGCAGCGCAGCGGGACCGGTACCGGTGGTACCGGCCGCGACGCTCCCGTGCTCCCGTCGTCGCAACGATGACCGCGGGGCGGGCCGCGGGCTCGTCCGAACGGTATCGGGGCGGGCTCGCCCACGTTCGGTGATACACCGGCGATGCGATCCGCCGCAGGCGAATCGCATCGATGTGGAGCTCAACCCCCAGCTACGGCCGAGCCGGTCAATCGTTTCGCGAGGCGAGTACGCCGAAATCGCCCGGTTACGCCTGGAGCGCGCCGACACAACCCCCACCACGTGACCAACGCGAGGTTCTCCGCCATGATCGCGACCGACATCTTCGACGAGCCGCGCGTGCGGTCGAGGAACACCAGCGGCACCTCGACGACCTTCGCTCCGACCGCGGACAACCGGAACCCGGTCTCGATTTGAAACCCGTACCCGTTCGCTCGGGTGCTCGCGACGCTGATATCAGCCAGAGCGGATGCCCGGTAGGCGCGGAAGCCTGACGTCGCGTCGCGAATGGCCAAACCCAGCTGCCAGCCGGCGTACACGTTTCCGTAGGTTGAGAGCACGCGCCGATACAGCGGCCAGTCCGGCGTCCCGCCGCCCGGCACGTACCGCGACCCCACGGCGACATCCGCTCCGCCGCGGACGGTGCTCACCAACTCGGCGACTTGTTCAGGTGGATGTGAGAAGTCGACGTCCATCTGCACCACGATGTCGGCGCCGCCTTCGACAGCGTGGCGGAATCCGTGGCGATAGGCAGCGCCGAGACCCTCCTTCTTGGGGCGGTGGAGCACTGTGATCGCCCCAAGCTCGGCTGCGATCTCATCGGCTCTGATCCCCGTTCCATCGGGGCTGTTGTCGTCGCACACCAGCACATCGGCCTCGGGCATGGACGCCCGCACAGCTCGAAGGCACGGTTCGATGTTGGCGGCCGCTGGAAACGTCGGCACGACCACCGTGACGTGTTCGAGGGGTTCCTCGGCGGCGTTGGGCACGTTGGCCACACTAGTGATTCGACCGCGCCCCCGTGATCTGGGGATCCAGCGCCTCGGCGGCGGGCATCGTCAGCGACAGCGACGGAGCAGGCGGAACTTGCCCGAGGCGAGCACCTCGCAATACCGGTCCCGCACAACGCGGTCCGGAGCGCTCGACCCGTCCTTGGTCGAGTCGTTCGGTTCGTCCCACCCCGACCACGTCGTGGAGAGGATCAGCCAGTCGGACCGCGCCAACTCTTCGGCGAGACCGCTGTCGCGGGCATCGGCGAGTTGCGGGTCCATCTCGATGTAGCGCGTGCCGGGAACCAGTTCGGGGAAGAGCCAGTACAGGAACGCGTCGCTGTACGGCGTGCGCACCAGCGGCTCGGGTCCGACGATGAGGTGTTCGCCGGGAGTGGAGAGCTCCGACAACCGGCTGGCGACACGCTGCGCGTCGAGCGCGGCCTGGGCATCGCCGTAGTAGAAGACGCGATGGTCGCGGCGGATGGGTGCCCCGAATCGCTGCAGGCCGGCGCTCTGTCCGACCAGATCCCCGTAGGTGCGAAGCGGGTAGAACGGGATCACCGCGACGAGTACGACGAGGATGGGGGTCGCCGCCAGCCATGCCCGCGCTGCAGGGGGCCAACGCGGTCGGCGCTGCTGCACCACCTCGGCGATCGCGGCGATCACCAGCGGAAACGTCACGACCGTCACCCATGCGAGGTGTGCGGTATCGGGACGCTGAAACGCCTGGCTCTGCAGCGCGACCCCGAAGGTGGTGAGCACGCGCAACCGCCGCAACGACGGCGTCATCGGGCGTTTCGGCCACCACGCCACGGCGGCGCTGCCGAGGGCGCTGATCGGCACGAGCCAGAACCACATGGCGATCTGATGCGAGAGTGCCGGCATCGGGAGCGGCCACCCGAGCACCCGAAGCGCGCCGGCGCGTTGCAGGAACCCGTCGACCTCGCCCCATGACGGCGGAATCGGCAGCGAGCGTCCGCCGCGTAGGCGGAACACCGGCTCGATGAACATCCCCTGCACCGACGGCCCGATGCCGGAGATCGCGAGGTGTACGGCCATGAGCGATGTCGTTGCGACGGCAGCGACGATCACGGGCCGTCGGGCGCCCCTCGGCACCATCGTCGTGAGGAACACAGCGAGCGCCGCGCCAATGGCGAGGACCAGATCGGGGCGATAGAGCAGGGCCGCGCCAGCGAGGACCCCGGAGATCGCCAGCGCTCGCCGGTCGGCTCGGGAGCCGACCCGGCGAACCAGCGGGTTCGAGCCGCCGTCGGCGGCCTCGGCCGGGGCCGAGGATCGCTCGAGCCGCGGGGCGACCTGCATCCCGACCGCCAGCGACGCCAGCGCGAGGGCGAGGGCGCCGTTCCAGGCGAGCGCGGAGAGCCCGAGCGGCGAAATGATGAGCAGACACGCGACGATGCCGGCGAGCACGCCCACTCGCCGACCCCAGGCCCGCAGCAGGCTCCAGAGCGCAACGACCACCACGACGTGCTGCACCAGCCCAACCAGTCGCTCGGCCTGCAGGGAGGCACCCACCACGCGGTAGACCGCCGCGAGCACCCACAGCGAACCCGGCCCGTACAGGTGGAGGAAGTCCACGTGGGGGACGCGCCCGTGCAGCAACTGCTCCGGGAAGGCGAGCATGAACCCTTCCTCCATCGGCGGGCCTTGGTAGCGCATGAGACCGGCAACGGGCGCTGCGATCACGAGGGCGAGCGCCGCCAGTTCCGTGCCCGTGCGCGCCCGCGGCGATACCGCCGACCAGCGAAGGCGCCCGGCCCGATCGACCAGCGGGCGGAGCGCCTGCGCCGGCCGCTCGACCCCGAACCAGGTGATCGCCGCCGCCGCTCCCCCGCCGACGAATCCGACGAGCGCGAGGGCGGCGAAATGGGCGTGGCCTCGCTGCGCGGCTTGCTTGATCAGGTCGAAGTGCCACAGGTACAGCCCGTACGACAGATGTCCGCTCCCTCGAGCCACCCGTCCCGACAGGGCGCGTGCGAGCCCGTTCGATCGACCGGCCGTAATGAGCGGCCCGATCAGCGCGACGGCCACCATGGTCGACACGACCTGACGGACCTCCAGGCGCCAGAGCGAGTAGCCGTTCGTGACCGAGGGTGAGCCGACGCCGTACGCGTAGGCCACGAATGCGGCGAGCGCGGCGGCCGCGCCCAACCAGACGGCGCGGGGACCGGCGTCGCGTCGGAACGGGCCGACGCGATAGATCGAGAGCACCGCGAGCGCCATGCCGGCGGCGAACACGTCGGCGTGCGAGGGAAACCACAGGTAGCTGATTCCCCTGAGCGGCACATCGCCGTACACCGCGTCGTGGCGGTACACCGGGTCGAGCACGTACACGGCGATGCGCCACGCGTGGGCGGCCACGACCATCGATGCGATTGCACCGAGCTCGATCCGCAGCGTCCGCGTCCGATCGGCGATGCGCGCTCGGCGAGCGAGTCGCCCAATCGCCGCCGACCACCACGGGATCAGCAGGTAGAAGCAGAGTTCCGCTGTGAGACTCCAACCCTGGGTGATGCCCGAGAACAGCGACGCGGGGCGGAGCACGTTCGTCAACGTCGCGTGGGCGAGCAGGTCGCGGCCACCGTTGACGCGGATCGCGCCCGTCACGATCAGCGTGGCGAGAACGGCCAGGTAGACGGGCACCAGGCGAACGAAGCGTCGCCACCAGAACTGCCGCGCCCGCGGCTCGCCGCCGCCGAGGTGAGCAGCCGCGACCGGACGGTAGATCACCACCCCCGAAAGCACGAAGAAGATCGCTACGCCGAAGTCGCCAACCGCGGCAAGCCGGGCGAACGGTCCCACGGTGCCGTGCGTGGCCAGCGCCGCCGCGTTGTGGACCACCACCATGGCGACGGCGATGCCGCGCACACCGTGCAGCGCCGGCATCTCCCCTCGGCCGTCCGCCGTCGTACCCACGTCTGGCGTCACGGCCGCGCAGTCTTGCACAGCCTCCGCCCAGTGCCCGGAAGCGGCTCGCCCGTCATGGGCTCGATCGGTAGGCTCCCGTCCGGCCTGCCGCCCAGCCCCCCTCTGTCCGCCGGCTCGCAAAGGAGAGGCGATGAGCCCGACGAGTTGCCTGTCCGTCATCATGCCCGCGTTCAACGAGGAGGCGACGATCGCCGCGTGCGTCGAGCGTGTGCTCGCCTCGCCGTGGACCGCCGAGATCATCGTGGTGGACGACGGCTCGGTCGATTCGACCCGCGAGATCGCAACGGCGTTGTCCGAGAGCGATCCGCGGGTTCGCCTGCTCGTGCAGCCCGTCAACCGCGGCAAGGGTGCCGCGCTCGCACGCGGATTCGCCGAGGCGACCGCCGAGTACGTGATCGTCCAGGACGCCGACCTCGAGTACGAGCCCGAGGAGTTCGGCGAGCTGCTGGCGCCGCTGCTCGACGGCCGCGCCGACGTGGTCTATGGCTCGCGTTTTCTGGCCGGTCGGCCGCACCGGGTCCTCTACTTCTGGCATTCGGTTGGCAATCGGCTGCTCACCTTGTTGTCGAACATGTTCACCAACCTGAACCTCACCGACATGGAGACGTGTTACAAGGCGTTCCGCCGCGAGGTCATCCAGTCGATCACGATCGAGGAGGACCGGTTCGGTTTCGAGCCCGAGATCACGGGCAAGCTGGCCGCCGGCAATTGGTCGATCTACGAGGTCGGCATCTCGTACTCGGGACGAACCTACGCCGAGGGCAAGAAGATTGGCTGGCGCGACGGGGTGCGCGCCCTGATCTGCATTCTGCGTTACTCGCCGCTCGGGCAACGCGTGCGCGGATCGCTCCCGACGCGCTGACATGGCTCAACTGATCGCGAGGCTCCGGCGGCGGGTCGCCGTCGGGAATGCGGCGCTCGCGGCGTGCTGTTATGTCCCGCTGCTGCTGACGCATCGCGGCATGGTGGGTGCCGATACCAAGCAGTATCTCTACCTCGATCCCGGCCGGTTGCTCAGCCGCGCGCCGTGGCTCTGGGACAACGGCGTCGGCTTCGGCACCGTCACCCACCAGAACATCGGTTACCTGTTCCCGATGGGCCCGTACTACTGGCTGATGGACGCGATCGGCCTGCCCGATTGGGTCGCCCAGCGCATCTGGTTCGGCTCGATCATGTTCCTCGCCGGGCTCGGCGTGCGCTCCCTGCTGCGGGTGTTGCGGTGGCAGGGCCCGGGCGTCACGGTGGCGTCGTTCGCCTACGCACTCAGCCCCTACGTACTGCACTACGTCTACAAGCACTCGGTCATCCTGTTGCCGTTCACGGCGCTGCCATGGCTGATCGGGCTCACGGCGCAGTCGCTGCGGCATCGGGGCTGGCGCTACCCGGCGGCGTTCGCGCTGGTCGCACTCGCCGCCGGCGGCGTCAACGCCACCTCGCTGCTGTTGGTGCTGCTCGGTCCGGGCGTGTGGGTGCTGCACGCGACGCTCGTCGACAAGGAGCACACGGTCCGTTCGGTGATCGGTCCCCTGGCGCGCATCGGTCTGCTCACAGCGGCGACCTCGACCTGGTGGATCACCGGCCTGATGCTGCAGGGCAAGTACGGCATCGACATCCTGCGCTATACCGAGTCGTATCGCACCATTTCCGACGCGGCGTCCTCGCCCGAGATCTGGCGCGGATTCGGCTACTGGTTCGTCTACGGCCTGGATGCGTTCGGTCCGTGGTTCAAGGCAGCCAACACCTACACCACGAACGTGGCGGTGCTGGCGCTCAGCTTCGTCGTGCCGGGGCTCGCCATCGTCGCAGCGCTGTGGACGCGGTTCCGGTACCGCATCTTCTTCGTCGCGATGGCGGGGACCGGGCTGGTGGTGTCGGTCGGCGGCCACACGATCGCGCGGCACTCCCGATATGGCGCATTGTTCCTCGAATTCGTGACGACACGGTCGGGCATGGCCATGCGCTCGACGCCTCGTGCCCTGCCCCTGCTGGCGCTGTCGCTCGCCGTGTTCCTCGGCGCGGGGGTCGCTGCGCTTTCCCGCCGGGCTCCCGAGCGCCGCAAGGTGATCGCGCTCGCGGCGGTCACATTGATCATCCTCAACCTGCACCCGCTGTGGACGGGTCGGATGGTCGACGAGTTCCTCGAACGGCCCGAGGACATCCCGGCGTCGTGGACCGAGGCGGCCGCACGGCTCGACGCGGGCGACCCGTCGACCCGAGCGCTGGAGGAGCCGGGTTCGGAGTTCGCCAACTACCGGTGGGGCGCCACGGTTGACCCGATCACGCCGGGCATCACCGAACGCGACTACGTCGCACGCGAGCGCGTGCCGCTCGGTTCCGAGGCATCCGCCGACCTGCTGGGGGCCGTGGACACTCCGCTCCAGGACGGGTCGTTCGAGCCGGCATCCCTCGCTCCGATGCTGCGCCTGATGGGTGTGGGCGACCTCGTGTTGCGGTCCGACCTGGAGTACGAGCGCTATTTGACCCCCCGCCCCCGGGTGCTGGCCGACGCGATCGCTCGCACGCCGGGCCTCGCTCCGGCCGAAGGCTTCGGTACGGCGTACCCGAACGTGGCCGATCCCCAGGTTCCGCTGATCGACGAGATCGAGCTGGCGACCCCGGCCTCGGTCCGCGACCCCGCGCCGGTGTCGGTCCACAAGGTGAAAGACCCGCTGGCGATGGTGCGCTCCGTGTCCGCGGCCCGGCCGCAGATCGTGGCGGGGAGCGGAGAGGGGCTCGTGAGCGCAGCGGGCGCCGGCGTGCTCGATCCGACACGCCTCGTGGTGTACTCGGGTTCGGTCACGAACCGACCCGCCGAGCTGCAGCGGCTCCTCGATGCCGACGCCGACCTCGTCGTGACCGACAGCAATCGGCGCGCCGCTCGCCGGTTGGGTCCGATGCGCGACACCGAGGGGTACACGGAGCTGGCCGATCAAGCGCGATCGGCGGATGCGACCGACTCGCGCCTCGACCTGTTCGGTCGACCGATCGAACGCAGCGACGCCGACGGCGTGCAAACGGTCTCGGTCCAACGTGGCGTGTATGCGGCGACGGCGTCGGGCTACGGCAACTCCACGACGTTCACCCCCGGCGACCGAGCCGCCTATGCGATCGACGGCGACCCCTCGACCGCGTGGCGCGTCGGCTTCTCCGAACCGGCGGATGGCGAGTGGATCGAGCTGCGCCGCCAAGACGGCGCGGGCGCCGCGTCATCGCTTCGGCTGGTGCAACCCCTCGATCGCGTCAACCGATGGATCACCAAGGTGCGCCTCACCTTCGACGGAGGCGAGAGCCGGGTCGTCACCCTCGGCGAGTCGTCGCGCACCGAGGCCGGCCAGGTCATCTCGCTCGGCGAGCGCCGCTTCACCAGGCTGCGCATCACGGTGCTCGCCACGAACTTCGGGGTGCTGCAGAGCTATCGCGGCGTGAGCGGTGTGGGCTTCGCCGAGGTCGACCTCGGAGCCGACCCGACGCTCGAGGTCATCCGCCCACCGGTCGATCTGGTGCGCGCGCGGGTTCCGAGCTCGCAGAGCACCGGCTGGCCTACGTGTTCCAGCGCCGGACGGCCTCGCTCGCGACGGGCGCTCCCGACGAAGAGGCGGCGCTGCGTCGGCTTGTGGAACTCCCGGCGGAACGATCCTTCGAGCTCGGCGGTTGGGCGCGGCTGCACCCCGACACGCCCGATGTGGTCACCGACGCGCTCGTCGGCGTCGCCGGGGCCGCGTTCTCATCGAGTGCCCGCCTGCAGTCGACCCCTGCGAGTCGCGCGTCACGGGCGTTCGACGGCGATGCGACAACCCTGTTCCAGGGCCGCATCGGCGACGAGTCACCGGTGTGGATCGAGGCGAACCTGAGTGCGCCGGCATCGGTCACGGCGCAGTCCCTCACCGTTGTCGCCGATGCTCGCCACTCGGTCCCTACGGCGATGCACTCCGAGGTCCACGGCGTCGCCGGGCCATCGATCCGGCTGCCGAAGGTCACCCGAGGCGGGCGCGACCACCAAGCCGTGGTGCGGTTCGCTCCGCAGACCCTGACGGGCTCGCGTATTCGCCTGGTGGTCGATCGGGTCGACGACGCCACCACCGCTCAGCTCTACGGTGACGACCGCTTCCGCCTGCCGATCGGCATCGCCGAGGTGGGCGGCCTCGAGCGCCTCGCGACGATCCCGCCGCCTGCGACGCCGATCGCTGCGGCCTGCCGCACCGACCTGCTCAGCGCCGATGGCGTGCCGATCGCCGTCCAGGTCCACGGAACGGTCGACGATCTCGAACAGCGACGGCCCCTTCGCTTGACGGGCTGTGACGGCGCATCGACCTCGCTGGCCTCGGGAACGACCCTCGTGCAGACCGAACCTGGTGCCGTGGTCGGCGTCAGCATCGAGACGCTGTCGCTCGTGAGCCCGGCGATCTCGGCCGGCCCGACCACCGGCACCACCTCCGCGGCCCCCGCATCGCCACGGCTCCGCGTGACGAGCCCGAACCGGCTGACCTACGAGATCCGGCCGACCCGCTCGCTGCGCAGCGGCTTCTGGCTCGTGGTGGGCCAGTCGTACAACGCCGGCTGGCACCTGCGCGTGGGCGGCCGCGATCTCGGTCCGTCGACCCTCGTCTCGGGGTATGCGAACGGTTGGTGGATCGATCCGGAGAAGGTGGGAAAGTCGCCGACCATCACCGTTTCGTGGGAACCGCAGCGTCTGATCTGGTGGGGCCTGGCGTCCTCGGCGCTCGGTTTGCTCATCTGTCTCGCGCTCGCCTTCCGCCCGGCCAAGCCCAACCCTGCCGGGACCCTGCAACGCACCCGCCCCGCAGCGGTGGGCCTGTGGGATGCCTTCGGTCGGCCCGCCGGTTGGTGGGCGACGGCCGCGGTGTCGCTGGTCGCCGCGTTCGGTTCGTTCATGGTGGTGAGCCGCTGGTGGTCGATCCTGCTCGCGGCCGGGCTCGCCGGGGCGGCGATGCGGACCCGCGTCGGGTGGCGGGCGCTGCGTGTGGGATGCGTCGCGATGTTCGCCGCCATGGCGGCCTATGTGGTCGCGAAGCAGTGGAAGGGCGGCTTCGATCTCGACTTCGGGTGGCCTCGGCGGTTCGAACCCATCCATGATCTCGGAATGCTGACGGTCGTGCTGCTCGGCATCGAGTGCCTGGTCGAGGCCGTTCGGGCAGGCTGGCGGCGCGACGCAGAGATCGAGGAGTGACGTGGAGGGACCACTCGAACCACCCGAGCACGCCGAGGGCTTCTGGGACGACGCCGACGCCGAACTGTTCGACCGCCACCGCGCCTCGGGCGATCGGAGGTCGTTTCGCCGCTGGCTGTCGGTCATCGTGCTCGCGGCGCTGGCGCTGCGGGTCGGCTACTGCTTCGTGATCGCGGGCGACGAGCCGGCCGGAGATGCCCTCTGGTACGCCGCGGTCGGTCAGCAGATCGCGGCGGGCCACGGGTTCAGCGACCCGTTCGTGGGCGCGCAGACCGTGCCCGTGGCGTCGCACCCGCCCGCGGCGGCGGTCGTGTTGGCGATTGCGCCGATGTCCATCGACCGCGACACCACTTTCCGCGGGCACCAGACGGCGCTGTTCGGGCAGCGGCTCACGTTCGCCCTGGTCGGCGCGCTCACCGTGGCGGTGATCGGGCTCGCGGCGCGCCGTGTCGGTGGCGATCGCATGGGGCTGATCGCGGCGGCCATCGCGGCGGTTACCCCGGAACTCTGGATCAACGACGGCATCCTGATGGCCGAGTCGCTGGCGGCGCTGAGCGTGGCGGTCGTAGTGCTGGCCGCGTACCGGTGCGCGGACCTTCCGGTGATCCCCCGCTGGATCGCCCTCGGCATCGCGTGCGGCGCGGCAACGCTCGTGCGTTCCGAGGCGTTGCTGCTAGGCCCGCTGCTGATCGTGCCGATGGCGGTGGTCATCTACCGGCGACGGCTGCTCACCGCGGTCGCCGCGGTCGCGATCGCCGCGGTCGCGATGGCGGGCGTGGGGGCACTCTGGGTCGTGCCGAACCTCGTCAGGTACCCGGAGCCGGTGCTGTATTCGACCAACGACGGGCTGACACTGCTCGGTGCGAACTGCCCTGAGACCACAACGGGCGGCGGCGCCGGGACGTGGTCGCTGTCGTGCCTGCGCCTCGCGGACGCGGACGGCAACGGACGCGACGACTGGGCCGACTACCAGGACCCGCCGCCGTTCGGTTCGGTTCCGCCCGAGGCATCGGCGCTGTCGATCGAGTACCGCAGGGTCGCGCTGCGCTATATCCGCACGCACCTGCACGACTACCCGACGGTGGCCGCCATTCGGCTCGGAAGGCTTTGGGGCGTGTATCGGCCCGACCAGATGGTCGACTACAACCAGGGTGAAGGCCGCCGTCCGATCCTGTCGTGGCTCGCGTGGGGCGCACACCTGGTAACGACCGTCACCGCCGCGTTCGGCATCGTGCGGCTGTATCGGCGCAAGCGGCCCGTGGTGCCGCTCGTCGCGCAGGCGGTTGCAGCAAGCCTGACCGGGGCACTCATCTACGGCCTCGCTCGGTTCCGGATCGGTTGGGATGTCGCTGCCGTGATCGCGGCCGCCGCGGCGTTGGAGTGGCTCTGGTCGCGGCGCGACGAGGGTGCGGGGCGCGACGAGAGTTCGCGGCGCGACTCGCCGGCGGGCGAGGTGCCCGCGTGAACGCCGTGCTTGCACGCGCACGCCGTGCCGCACCCGTGGCATTCGCGGCGGCGGTGCTCGTCGGCGCGACGGTCGACTCGTTTCGCACCTGGTACCCCCACGGCGACCTTGCGGTGTTCGGCTTCCGCCTCGACGACCTTGCGTCGCACCCGCCGCTGGTCGGCGCGTACAGCCGCTACGGCTGGTCGCACCCCGGTCCGCTGCTCTACTACGCCCTGTGGGCGCCGTACCAGGCGGTCGGAGGTGGCGCCCGCGGCCTGCTGGTAGCAACGTTGTGCTGGCACGCACTCGGGGCAGCCGCCTGTCTCTGGTTCGCCGGCCGGCGCGGTGGCCTGCCGCTGCAGGCGACCACGGCGATCGTGGTCGTGTTGACCGCCGTCGTCGCCGGCGGCGACGCGTTGCTCCAGCCGTGGAACCCGTTTCTCAACTTCACGATCGTGCCGCTGTTCGTGCTGGCCTCGTGGTCGATGGTCGAGGGCGATCGATGGGGACCGGTCGCCGCGGTGGTGAGTGGGACGGCGCTGGTGCAGAACCACCTCGGCCTCGCGGTGCCGGTGTTCGCGGTCGCTGCCGTCGCGGTGGCGACGACGGTGGCGCGCAGGCGGCGCCTCGATGTGGGCTGGCGATTGTGGGCCGCCGCCTTCGGGGCCGGCGTGGTCGCGTGGGCGCCGCCGCTCCTGCAGATCCAACGGACCGACCCCGACAACCTCAATCGGGTGATGGACTTCTTCAGCGATCGTGGCGACGGCGCCGGGCTCCGGGTCGCGATCCGTCTCGGTGCACAGACCCTCGGGCTGCAGGCCGCATGGCTCGGCGTCACCCCCGCGACCGCCTGGCTCGAGGGCGGGCTCGAACCCCGATCAGGCCTCGCAGCATGGCCGGTCCTCGGCCTCGTTCCCCTCGCCGCATTGGTGGTGTCGATTCGTTCCCGGCGCTGGGATCGCATGCGGCTGCTCCTTCTGGGCGCCACCCTGGTCGCCTCGGGCACGCTGGCGACGGCATCGATCACCGACGCGGTGTTCCCGTACCTGCTCAATTGGCTCGACGTTGCGTCGGCCGCGTTCGTGCTCACCGGGGCGTGGGTGCTGGCGGCCGACCTCGCACCACGGCTCGCCCCGTCCCGGCTGCTCGCGCACCGAGACCTGGTCGCAGCGGGCGTGGTGGGCGTCGCGTCGATGACGCTCACCGCACTGTTGATCGTCGCTCCCGATCCCTACGAGGACCGCGGGCCCGTGTTCGCCGAACTCACTCGTGGCGCGTTGGCGACACTCGGACCGACACCCGGGACCGTCGTGTTCGCCGCCAGCCCGCCCGGGCAGGATTTCGCGGTCACCGGCGTCATGTACCAGCTCGAACGGCGCGGCTGGACCACCTACGCCGACCCGTTCTACGCCAACATGCTCGGCACCTGGCGTGTTCGCACGCCGACTGCGTCCGACGTTCGGGTGCTGATGGTCGCCGAGAGTGGGTCGATCGACAAGCTCGCGCGTGATCCGAAGTGGCGGCGCATCGCCTACTACCAGCCGTTCACGGCCGAGGAGCTTCGCCGACTCACCGAGCTCGACACCAAGATCGCCGCCGAACACGACGACCCTTCGAAGAAGTACGAGGTGCTGGGTGCGCTCGACGAGCTGCTGAAGATCAGTCGCGGTCGCACCCGCGTTGCGCTCTACGAGCGGCTCGACCCGACGGCCACCGCACCGTCGCTGTAGTCGGAGCGCTGCCGACCAACGCGTTCGCTCTAGGGGGTGGCGCGCTCGCTCCCGGCCGTCGAAGTTGACGGGGCTGCGGCCGCGCCGCCGGCGGCCGCACCGGTGGCTCCCTCGGTCGTATGCCACGATCCGACGCCGGTATCGAGGATCCACTCGAGCACAGCCGGCGCGACCGCCTCGTCGAAGTGCTGGCCGTCGGGCCGAGCCTCGATGCCCCCGATCTGGCGTCTGCACTTCCTCTTCGGGCACAGCCACGCGGCGAGGTCCACGAGATGGGCCTTGGGCTCGGCCTTCACGGCCTGGCGCAGCACGTCGTTCAGGCAATCGGTGCCGTCGTCTGGATACCCCTCCGGCCCGATGACGCCGCGGTAGTAGGGCGCGGTCATGACGACCACCTCGACGCCCAGCGCCGCCGCCGTGTGCAGGCCGACGTCGAGCTGCGCACGCAGGTAGCGGTCGTAGCGCCGGTCACATGCCTTGGCGAAGGTGCCGGGCGCCACTTCCACGTTCACCGCGACCGAGCGGCCGAACGCGAACAACACGACGTTGGGGTGGAAGCGCTCGGCGGCCTCGGCCCACACCGTGGGGTACTTCGTGCAGTCCGTGCGGGAGTCTGCGGTGGTTCCGTCCATGTTGAGCGTTCGTTCACGATGGGTGGAGAGTGGGCGCGACGAGCGCTGCGTTCTTCGCAGCGAAGCCCTCGGTCGACGCGAGCCGCAGCGCCGCCTCGCCGAGGTTGTGCCCCACCGAGTCGCCCACGACCATGAGCCGCAGCGGAGTACCGGCCGGAAGGAGCGAGGTCGTCGTGGCGCCGGCGGACGACGGCTCGATATCGGCGAGGCGCACCGTCGTGCCGGCCGGACGATCCGCATGCGGGATCGTGCCGAGCACGACGATCGCCGTGACCATGCCCACAGCCACCTGTGGCGCGAACAGCGCGGCGGTGCCCCTGATGGCGCCGCGGCGAATCGGCTGTTCGACGACGACGAGCGACACGAGCGCGAGTGCGAGCGAGAGCGCGACTCGCACCGCGTCGAGCACCGGCCGGCTCCACCCGGTCCGTTGCTGATCGAGCACCACGATCACGGGCCAGTGCCACAGGTACAGGCCGTAGCTGATCGTTCCGAACCAGCGCAACGGTCTCCAGGCGAGCACCGTCTGGAGCCACGAGGAGCGTCGGCTCGCAGCGACCGCCACAAGCGAGACGGTCGCGACGCCGCAGGCAGCGATTCCGCCGCGCCACAACAGCGGATCGGTGCCTTCGAGGCGCCACCATGCAAGGCCGAGCCCGGCGACGACCACACCGATGGCGATCTGAACCGGCTGCCCGAACGGGGCCGACGACCGGTCGCCACGCGATGTGGCGGACTGGTGCATCACGCAGGCCACCGCACCGCCGAGCAGAATCGCGCCGATGCGGGTGTCGGTCCCGTAGTACAGACGCAGCGAGCCTTCAGAGGCGTCGAACCAGTGGATCGCGACGCCCATGGAAAGCGCGGCGCCGAGGGTGCACAGCACGCCCAGCAGCCGGGCCGGGCGACGCGACACCGATGCCACCGCCAGCGCTACCAACGGCCACACCACGTAGAACTGCTCCTCGATCGCCAGCGACCAGAAGTGGCGCAGCGGCGAGGCCCGAGTGAACTTGTCCCAGTAGTTCTCGCCGCTGGCGAGCTGCACCCAGTTGGACGCGTACAACAGCGCCGCCAGGCCATCCCGGCGGAGCTTCGCCAACTCCGACGACGCTGCGACGGTCGCCCCGTAGAGGCCGACCGCCGCGACCAGCACCAGCATCGCCGGGAGCAACCGCCGGGCGCGCCGCGCCCAGAACGCACGCAGCGATACCGACCCCGAGCGGCCGATCTCGGCGAGCAGCAGCGAGGTGATGAGAAACCCCGACAGCACGAAGAACAGGTCGACCCCGAGGTAGCCGCCCGGCAGGTATCCGAGATGATGCGCGACCACCCCGACGACCGCCACGCCGCGGAGCCCGTCGAGCGCGGGTCGATGGCCGAACGACGCGCCGTTCAGCGGGGCGGCGCTCGGGCGGGCGCCGTTCACGCCGCGGCCAGACCCCCGTGACGCGGCCGCTCTGCCACGGCGATGAGCACGAGCGTCGAGTCGTCGATCCGGTCGGTGATGAAAAACTCGGCATCGGTGATGCCCGAGTTGCCACCGCCCTGCTCGCCCGACAGGAAGCGGTACGCCACGCGGCGACCGGCCGCATGGAGCGCCACGAACCAGCTGCGGGGCAGGCGGTGGCGCAACCCCCAGCGGTCGACCTTGAGCAGCTTCGCCGCCATCTCGCGCCGCTTCTCGAAGTCGGCCTTCACCGTCGGTGTCGCGTCGAGTCCCAGAATCGTGACCGATTCGAAGTGATCGCCCAGCATCTCGGCAAGGTCATCGGGTCCGAACAGGTACACGTGGTACGGGTTCTCGAAGTCGGCGGGAGCGTTGGGCGTGAGGAAGAAGGCGGTGCCGTCCTCGTGCAGCACGCGGGATACCTCGCGCACGTGATGCCACGGCTCGACGAAATGCTCGATGAGGTGCGACGAGCACACGTAGTCGAACGAATCGTCGGCGATCGGCAGCTTCGAGCCATCGCCGCACACCGTGGCGAGCGCGGCGTCGCGGTGCGACCGCCATGCCTGAGCGGCGGTGGCCGGGTCGTAGTCCAGGCCGACGACCACACGGTCGGCCGAGGCCATCTCGGCGCTGCCGTCGCCCAGGCCGCACCCGAGGTCGAGGAGACGGCCGGAGCCGAGTCGTTCGATCACCTCGCGATAGCCCGCGGCATGCAGCGCGAGGAGAGAGTCGGGGGTTTGGCCCTCGATGGGGCGTTCGCCGGTCAGCTTCACCGTGTCGGTCCGTTCTCGTTGGGGGCTCGGGCGCGCCGTAGCATACCGGCCGACGTTCCCACCGGACCGGGAGGCCCATGTGATCACGCCCACGGCGTCGGAGACGACCATCAAGGAGCTCTCGGAATTGAGCGAACGCTCCGGGGTCGCTCGCGTCCACATGCTGGCGTGGCGCGACCTCGACGACCCCGAGGCCGGCGGATCCGAGATCCACGCCCACAACGTGGCCGCGCTGTGGGCGCAGGCCGGCATCGGCGTCAGCCACCGCACCTCGTTCGCTCCGGGCCATCCCGCCCACTCGCGCCGCGCCGGATACGACGTGAACCGCAAGGCCGGCCGATACATGGTGTTCCCCCGGTCGGTGGCCGCCGAGATCGCCGGACGAAACGGTGCCCGGGACGGCCTGGTCGAGATCTGGAACGGCATGCCGTTCATGTCTCCGTTGTGGTGCAGGGGCCCGCGGATGGTCTGGTTGCATCACGTGCACGGTCCGATGTGGAAGATGTCGCTGCCCGAACGGCTCGCCCAGCTCGGAGTCGTGCTCGAGGAGCGCGTCGCCCCGAAGTTCTATCGACACTCCCCGATCGTCACGCTTTCGGAGTCGTCGAAGCGCGAGCTCGTGCACGAGCTCGGCTTCGCTGCAGAACGGGTCACCGTCGTCGCCCCCGGCGTCGACCCGCTGTTCAGTCCCGGCGGTGCGAAACGTAGCGAGCCGACCGTGCTCGCCGTCGGGCGCCTCGTTCCCGTGAAGGACTTCCCCCGGCTGGTCGGTCTGATGGCCCGCGTGCACGAGCACGTGCCGGATGCCCGTCTGGTGATCGTCGGCGAGGGCTACGAACGGGAGCGCATCGAGGCCCTGATCGAGCAACTCGACGCCACGGACTACATCCATCTCGCCGGCCGCGTCGACGACGCGACCCTGCTCGATCTGTACCGATCGGCGTGGGTGCTCGCCTCGACGTCGGTGCGCGAGGGCTGGGGCATGACGCTCACCGAGGCGGCCGCGTCGGGCACACCGTGCGTGGCGACGCGCATCGCGGGGCACGTCGATGCAGCCTCGGACGGCCGGTCGGGCCTTCTCGCCGAGTCCGACGCCGACCTCGCTGCCGGGCTCGTGCGCGTGCTCACCGATGCCGAACTCCGCGCCAGACTCGAGTCCGGCGCGCTCGACCGAGCGGCGGAGCTGACCTGGGAGATCACCGCCATCGAGACCTTCCGCGTGCTTGCTGACGACGCAGTCGCCCGTCAGGGGCGGCCGTGAACACGGATGCGGCCGAGCCGCCGGTCGTGCTCCTGCACGGGCTCGCCACGAGCGCCGATCGCACGTGGCGCGAGACGGGCTGGATCGACATTCTGGGCGATACCGGCCGTCGCGTCGTCGCTCCCCCGCTCCCGGGCCACGACGGTCCGGATGCTCCGACGGAGCCCGACGCGTACGTGGGGTTCGAGGCGCAGGTCGCTGCCCTGCTGCCGGAGGGGCCGATCGACGCCGTCGGCTTCTCGCTCGGCGCTCGTACCCTGCTGGTCTTGGCGGCGGCCGAGCCGACTCGTTTTCGCCGCCTGGTCGTCGCCGGCGTGGGCGACAACCTGTTTCGCCGCGATGGGTCGAGCGCGGTGCTTGTGGCCGCGCTCGAGTTGCTGGTGGCGGGGCGGGCCGACGATGAGGTAGCGGCGAATTCGATGGTTCGGCACTTCGCCACGCTCGCATCGTCGTATGGCGTATCGCTGGGTGCGCTCTCGGCCCTCTTGCGGCGGCCCGACCCGCCCGACGTCACGCCGGAGCTGCTCGCGGGCGTGCAGGTTCCGGTGTGCGTCGTGTTGGGCGACGCCGATTTCGCCGGTCCGGCGCAGCCGCTGCTCGACGCGCTCCCGGACGCGGTACACGTGCCGCTGCGCGGGGTCGATCATTTCTCCACGCCGCGGAGCTTCGCGTTCGTCGACGCAGCGCTGGCGCACCTCGGGCTGTCGTAGGCCCGCGGCACGCCGTCGGCGGGTCAGCCGGTCGCTTGCGCCAGCGCGTGTTGCACCAGCGTGAGCAGCGCGTCGCGCGTCGACGAGCGTTCGCGGGCGTCGGTGAAGAACATGGGGACACGTTCGCTCAAGGCGAGCGCCTGACGGATCGCATCGAGGTCGTGGGTCATCGCTCCGTGGAAGCAGTTGACCGCGACCACGAACGGCACGCCGCGCCCCTCGAAGTAGTCGACCGCCGAGAACGAGTCGGCGAGTCGGCCGGTGTCGACGATGACGACGGCGCCGATGGCCCCACGCACGAGCTCGTCCCACAGGAAGTGGAATCGCGGCTGACCGGGCGTTCCGAACAGATACAGGATGAGGTCGTCGTTGCCGAGGGTGATCCGCCCGAAGTCCATCGCCACCGTCGTGGCCGACTTGTCCGTCGACTCGTTGACGGCGTCGAACGCCTCGCTCGCCTGGGTCATCGCTGCCTCGGTGCGCAGCGGATCGATCTCCGAGATCGACCCGACGAACGTGGTCTTGCCCACTCCGAAGCCGCCCGCGACAACGATCTTGACCGGGATCGGAACCTTCTGGTCGGCCGTGGCGGAGGCACCGTCGACCGTTGGATCACAGTGCCTTGAGGCCATTGAGCACCCTTTCGAGAATCGAGGCATCGGGTTGGTTCGTGGTCTGGATCGCGCTTCTGGTCAATAGCCCCTCGGCGACGAGATCTCCCACGAGGACGCGCACGACGCCGATGACCATGCGCAGATGTGCCGATAGCTCGGCGAGCGAGATCGGCTGCGCGGCGAGATCGAGGATCGTGCGCTCGTCGGGCCCGATATCGCGTCCGGATGCCGGAGCATTCGGTGCGACCCGCACGATCGTCTCGAGGGGGATGTCGACCGCCGCCCGGGTGCGGCCGCGCGTGAGAGCGTAGGGACGAATGCGAAGCCGCGGTTGGGGCTCGCTGTACGGCGAGTCGTTCACCGGGCCAACGCTCCCTGGAGTTCGGCCCGCAGCATCGGCGTGAGCACGGAGCCGCACCGCTCGACCAGCCGGGCCATCTCATAGCCGACGAGGCCGACGTCGCAGCCGCCGTCGGCGATGACCGCCATCGACGAGCCGTCGCTGATCCCCGTGACGAAGATGAACCCGTCTTCGAGTTCGATGATGACCTCGGTGACCCGACCTCCGCCGAACGGCGCTGCTGCACCGTGGGCCAGGCCGATCAGTCCGGATGCGGCGGCGGCGAATCGATCGGCCGATTCGCGGGTAACGCCCGACGACATGGCCATGAGCAGACCGTCGGCCGACACGACGATGGCATCGCGCACCCCGGGCACCTTCTCGGCGAAGTTCGCCACCAGAAAGCTGATATTGATCGCCTCGCTACTGAGAGCTGCCATCACGACTCCTCGTGGTTGTGGGGTTGGGATGCTGACGCTGGGTCGACCGTCTCGGGATCCATCTTCGATACGGCCCGGCCCGTCGTCAGCCCACTGCGGTAGCGGGCGAGCACGCTGCGGACCTCGCCGGGCTCGCGAGACGGAGCCGCCATCGCGTGGTCGTCCATCGGAGCGAACGTCGCGGTGTTGCCGCCCGGCCGGCGCACGGGCAGGCCGTCGATAGTCACAGGAGGTGGCGACGGCGGCATGTCGATGCCGTGAACCGCAACCCTCTCCCGGGCCGAGTCCGGAGCGGCGAGCGGGATGATCGAGTCCTGGGCCGTCTCGGCGGCGGGCGCCACGACGTCGGAGACGATGGGCGGGGTCATCCAGTCGGCCGGTGCCTCGGTCGGAGGAGCCGGTGGCGCACTCGGCATGCCAAACGGCGGCCGACCGGCCGCCATGGGTGGAGCGGAGGAGGCGGGCACTGTCGGCGGAAGTGGCGGGACCGGCGGGGGTTGTGCGGTGCGGCGGTGCAGCGCGTGAGGGCGGCTCGGGGCAGCGGGGTCCCCGGCCGGGCCCGATGGTCCGCCGGCGGGCGACGATCCCTGCGACGATCCCTGCGAGTTCTCGGATGACGGCTCGAATGACGGCCCCGACGGGAACGCCTCCTGAGCACTCGACGGGAACGCCTCCTGAGCACTCGGCGAGGACGTCGCCGGAGGCGCGACCGGCGGGGCCATGGCGGCAGGCGCCGAGGGCTCGTCGCTCTCCCCATCCGCCGTCTGGCGGTACCAATCGACCGGACCGGTCGCCTCGTCGCGGTTGACCGCGGGTAGCCCGCTGAGCAGCGAGTACAGGCCCTCGTCGAAGCGCTCGCCGATCGGCAGCGCGTCGTCGAGCCGCTCGGCCGGTGCGACGTCGGGGATCAGATCCGACGAGAGGGCCGGCGCGGACATCGGCTCGTGGCTCGGCTGCGGGCGCGCCGCCAGGGGCTGATGCGTCACGCCGGTAGGTGCGGTTGGGGTGGTCGTCGGTTGGGCGCCGTTCGCACCGGCCGGCTTCGCCGGCGCGCCGACAGCGGCGGCGTCTGTCGCTTCGTCGGCGCTGGTGATCAGGATGCGGGATGCCGACGTCGGCGGTGATGCCCCCCGACGCGTTGCGTGCGATCGTGACCGAGATGCCGTGGCGAGCGGCAAGGGTCGCAACCACCACGAAGCCGAGGGAGCGCGAGATCGACAGTCCGATCGCCGGCGGCTTGGCAAGCAGTGCGTTGGCGCTGTCGAGCTGACCGTCGGTCATGCCGACGCCCTGATCGACCACCCGAATCCGATAGCCGCCGTCGACCTCGCGGTGCCCGAGTACCTCGACCTCACGGTCCGGCGGTGAATACTGCGTGCCGTTCTCCATCAACTCCGACAGCAGGTGGGCGATGTCGACCGCGGCCGCACCCAGGGTCTGCACCGGCTCCACCTCGCCGAAGGCGATGCGGGCGAAGTCCTCGACCTCACCGACCGCAACACGGATCACGTCGGTGAGGGCGACGTCGCGGGCGCGGCGCCGGGGTGCCTCGGCACCGGCGAGGACCAGCAACGACTCGGCGTTGCGTCGCATGCGGGTCGCGAGATGGTCGAGGCGAAACAGGTTCTCGAGCTGGTCCGGGTCCTCCTCGTTCGCCTCGAGCCGGTCGATGAACTCGATCTGACGGTCGAGGAGGGTCTGGTTGCGCCGGGCCAGGTTGACGAAGATGTCGGAGATGCCCTTGCGCAGTGTTGCGTGCTGTTGCGCGGCGACATCGGAGGCGGTGCGGGCAAGACCGTTGAGCGCCTCGGCGACGGCGCCCAGCTCATGATGATCGTCCACGTCAATCTCGGTGAAGCCGAGCGCGGGTGGCGGCCCATCGGCTCCGCGCAGCGACTCGACGAGCGCGGGGAGTTGCTCATCGGCGATCTCGCGGGCGGCCCGGCCGAGGCGCCGCAGCGAGGAGGTGATGGTTCGCGAGATCACGAGGGCGGTGAGCGCGGCGATGATGAACGTCGCGAACGCACCGACGGCGAACCAGATCATGGTGCGCTTCGCGTCGGCGAACGAGGCGGCTCGGGCGTCGACCTCGTCGCCGAGCAGCTTCTCGCCGACCCCCGCAAGAGCGGTCATGCGTGCGTTCGCTTCGACCGCCCATCGGTCGGCGACGAGGTCGGCGCCGGCCACCTGATCGGCGGTGCCGAGTCGTGCGAGCGTCGCGTCGCTGTTGCGCACCGGCGGCTGAGCCGACGCCAGCGTCAGCGCGTCACGACCCGCGTCGGTGGTCTCCCGGCGAAACACATCGAATGCCACGCCCGCCTCGGCGAGCACATCCGCTGTCTCCTGCGCAGCGCTGGCATCGCCGCCGGCGGCAACCAGCGCCATGGCGGCGCCCCGCGATTCGCGATCGATGCCGTCCTGGAGCCAGTGGGTCGAGGTCTGCGCGGTGGTCGCTCCGGGGAGCCCGCTCAGCATGGCTCGGGAGGTGTCGGCGACGGTAGCGAGAACGCCGCTGTACGCGTCGGCGACCGAACGCGCATTGGCCGGAACCGACAGGTCGAGTTCGCGGATCGTGGCGAGGGCGTTGATCTGGCTGCGCAGCTGATCGGCCGTGGCGGACGCCGTGGGAGCGTTTGCCGCGGGCCAATCCTGCGCCTTCAATTCGCCGAGCGTGATCTCGAGCAGATGCGCCGCGACGTCGGTTCGCGCCACCTGTTCGTCGACCCCGGCGGATGTCTTGCTCGACGCGCCGCCGACGGTCGCGGCAACCGTCAGCATCCGCTCGGTCCGCACCGCGCCGGCGAAGCGCGACGCTGCGAGCGCGGTGCGCGACACCGAGAGCCCCCGCGCCGCATCGTCTCGCGCATCGATGCGTGACTGGATGCCGAGCCCGGCGAAGGCGCCGAGCCCGATGAGCGCGGGCACCAGGATGACGAACAGGCGTGTTCGGACGTTGAGTCTCGCCAACATGTGCTTCCTTCGGAGGAGGTTCGGTCGCGGCGGCGCGGACGCCGTCGTTCACCGGTTCCTCATCGGGTGCACCCTGTGGGGACTTGAGCGTTCGGAAGCGGGGGATTTCGCCCGCTCCCGCCTCGTCGACGCCTAGATGATTGGCTCCAAGGGAGTCAGTGGTCGTGGGCGGTTGTTGGCGTGGGCGGTTGCTGGCGTCTGTTCGTCGCTACCGCTCGCTCCGCTTGCCAGATGACGGCCGGCCGTCGCATGCCAGTTCGACACGCTCCGCCGGCGATGGCAGCGCGATCCACCGGGTAGGCCACGGCCTCCTCGACCACGCCTTCCAAACTCAAGTCCGAACCGTTCGGAAGCCCTCGGCCCTCGGCCCTCGGCCCTCGGCCCACACCCACACCCACACCCACACGTGGGCCCGCCCGAGTCTGGATCAACCCGCCCACACTCGGGACCGACCACACCCCAACCGATAGCCAACAACCAGGAAGGGCCCAGTCGACGGGTTCCGAGATGTTGGGCGGAGCGAGCCGAGGTCGGTGTGTAGTGGCATCGCTGTCGGCGAGGCGCAGCGGGAACTCCTGATCGACGCTGCGCTGCACCGGCGGTCGAGGGTGTCGTGGCTGTCAGGGGCCGAAGAGGCTTGCCTGGTCCGTTTGGGTGGGTTCGCGGTCGCCCTGGTCGCCGGCCGACGCTGCCGTGGACGTGGCCGGAGCCGCGGGCCCGGCAGCCGCGGGCTCGGGAGCCGCGGGTTCGGGAGCCGCGGGCCCGCCGGCTGCGGGTTTGGCGGTCGCGGTGCGCGTCCTGTTGGTGGGGTGGTCGGGGTGGTCGGGTGGGACCATGGGTCGGCGGGGTGTGCCGATGCTGTGGTGAGGGGGTGGGTTGGGTGGTGCGGCGAGGGCCCAGCCGGAGTGGGTTTTGAGCCAGTGGTGGTGGTCGCAGAGCCGGTCGAGTTGGTCGGTGATGGTGCGGAGGCTGGTGGCCCAGTCGATGGTGTGGTCGGTTTCGAGGCGGATGGTGCGGTTGCAGCCGGCGACTGAGCAGTGGGGTTGTTCCCAGAGGAGTGCGAGTTGTTGGGCGATGGTTGGTGTGCGGGCGAGGTTGACGACGCCGGCGACGCGTTCGGCTTGGGTGAGCACGATGGTCCAGAGGGCGTCGCCGAGGAGTTGGCGTGCTTTGTCGACGGAGATGTTGGTGTGTCCGACGAGTTCGCAGACTTCGCCGGTTTCGGTGTGGCCGCGTGTGAGTGCGGTGAGGTCGATGCGGAGTAGGGCGAGGTTGTGGATGCCGAGTCGTTGACCGGGTCGTGTTGCGTGGCTCGGTCGGGCATGTTTCGGTTTGGTGCCGTTTCGGTCGGTGACGCGGGGTTCCTGGTTGCGGGTGGAGCGGCCGGCGTCGCCGGTGCTGTCGCGGTCGCCGGTGCTGTCGCGGCGGTGGTCGTCGCCGGTGTTGGGGCGGTTGTCGTCGTCGTCGTTGTTATTGGGGGTGTGGTCGGGAGGGTTGTGATCGGGGTGGTCGTGTGGGTCGGGGCCTTCGGTGATGAGGTGGTGGAGGATGTCGAAGCGGAGGTTGTCGGGTGTGTCGTTGGGGGGGGTTGTCGTTGCATCGACGCGGCGCTGCCCGCGCCACGCTGCCACCGCCGCTGCTACCGGGTTTCGTGTCGGCGGGGTTGGGCTGGTGCGGTTGTCGGCGAGTTGGCGGGTGAGTTGGTGTTCGAGTTCGCGGGCGATGTCGGCGATGTGTTCGGCGGGGCCGTTGGCGCGGAGGTGTCCGGTACCGTCGGGGGTGGTCCAGGAGCGGCATGAGCGTTGGCGGCGGATGCGGGCTTCGCGGTCGCGTTTGGTGCGTTCGTTATCGATTTCGGCTTTGCGGCGGGCGGCTTCTTCGCGGGTGCGGCGCAGCGATTCGCGTTGTGCGAGGTCGATGAGGTCGTGTTCGGCGTTGGGGTTGGTGGTCGCGGCGTCCGCGATGGCGTCGGCTTGTTGGGGGGAGAGTGCGCCGGTTTTGAGTGCGTCGGTGGTGGCGGGGAGTTGTTCGAGGCGTTGTGAGGTGTTGAGGTCGGTGCGGGCGGCGCCGACGCTGGTGCCGGTGTTGTGTGCGAGCCATTCGGCTGCGTTGGCGTGGCCGGCGTGTTTCCATTCGTTTGCGGCGGCGGCGCGGGCGGTGAGGAGGGTTTCGCCGGCGGCGGCGAGTTTGCGGAGTTCGGTGAAGGCGCCAGAGGTCGGGTGCGGCGGTGAGGGGGACTTCGGTGGGGTCGAGGTCGGCCAGCAGACCGCGCACCGACGACGCGAGTTCGCGGACCTCGATCGCGAGGCGGGTGCGTGCGGTGGCGCCGTGTGAGGTTTGTTGCGAACTGGCGTTCGTGGGCACGGGTGTAGTGAATCAGGTGCCACCGACAACCAAGCCCGGCCAACCACGGGTCGGGCGTGTGACCTCGGTCACTCGCCCGGCTGGGTGGCGGGCGGGAGCATCGGAGCGGCAGCGCAGCGAGCGGCAGCGCAGCGAGCGGCAGCGCAGCGAGCGGCAGGCGCGCGGCGATAGCGCGGGCGCACAGAAGCACAGGCGCGACGCGCGCTAGCGCGGGAGCGCGGAGTGCAAGCGGCGGACACGCAGGAATGGGAGGGCCGGATCGGAGCCGTCGTGCAGCCCTTGGCCCGGGATGGCACATTCCAAGGGGTTCCGGCGCTCCGCTCCAGGAGCCGCTACCTCACAGCACTCCGGCAAGTCATCGAGTCCGAGTCCGCCAATGAACCGTGGAAAGGCCATGTCCTCGACCTCGCACGGCACGGAGGCCGCACCAAGCCCGGCGTGCGCGCCCGGCTACTCCAGCGACTCCTGGCGCTCACCGCCGTTCGTCCGGCAGAACGAAACGAGCGGCCGCGACGGACTCGCCCGACCACTCGGCCGTCCCCACCGACCATCGCTGACCCCTTGGAACCAACCACTAGAGCAGCGGACGATCCTCGGGATGAATCGGCGCCGGCAGGTCGCTCGAACCCGTGAGATCGGCATCGACCGCCGCTGCGCACGAGCGACCCTCGGCGATCGCCCAGACGATCAGGCTCTGCCCACGGCCGGCGTCCCCGGCGACGTACACCCCGTCGACTCCGGTTCGGAATCCCTCGTCGCGCACGATGTTGCCCCGCGGGTCGAAGCGAACACCGAGCTCGTCGAGCAACGTGCCGCGCTCTGGTCCCACGAATCCCATCGCGAGGAACACGAGGTCGACCGGCAGCTCCTCGTCGGAACCCTCAACCTTCACGAATGTGGGACGTCCGTCGACGATCTCTTGCGTCACGCGATGGAACCGCAGGCCCGTGAGGCGACCCTCGGCGCCGAGGAACGCCTCGGTGTTCACCTCGTAGACACGCTCGCCGCCCTCCTCGTGTGCAGAGGTCACCTTGAACGTCATGGGGAACGTGGGCCACGGGTTCGCGCTCGCCCGCGTTTCGGGCGGACGCGGCATGATCTCGAACTGGTGGACCGACAACGCGCCCTGGCGGTGTGCGGTGCCCAGGCAATCCGCGCCGGTGTCGCCGCCGCCGATGATCACGACGCGTTTGCCGCCGGCGTGGATCGGGACCTCCGACGCGGCGAGGTCACCCTCTTGGGCACGGTTGGCCCACGGTAGGTACTCCATCGCCTGGTAGACGCCCGTGAGCTCGCGACCCGGGATCGGCAGGTCGCGCCGGTCGGTGGCGCCGATCGCGAGCACGATCGCGTCGTAGCCGGCGCGGAGGTCCTCGACCGTCAGGTCGACACCGACCTCGACGCCGGTGCGGAACTCGGTGCCTTCGGCGCGCATCTGGGCAAGGCGCCGATCGAGGTGACGCTTCTCCATCTTGAACTCGGGGATGCCGTATCGCATCAGGCCGCCGATGCGATCGGCTCGCTCGTACACCACCACCCGGTGCCCGGCGCGCGTCAGCTGCTGTGCTGCCGCGAGCCCGGCGGGCCCCGAGCCGATCACGGCGACGCTGCGATCCGTGGTTTGGAGCGGCCGCACCGGCGCCACCCAGCCCTGCTCCCACGCGTGGTCGATGATGGTGACCTCGACCTGTTTGATCGACACCGGGTCGGCGTTGATGCCAACGACGCACGCACCTTCGCAGGGTGCCGGGCACAACCGACCGGTGAACTCGGGGAAGTTGTTCGTCGCGTGCAGCCGGTCGATGGCCTCGCGCCACCGCTCCCGGTACACCAGGTCGTTCCAGTCCGGGATGATGTTGCCGAGCGGGCATCCGTTGTTGCAGAACGGGATGCCGCAGTCCATGCAGCGGCTCGCCTGCGCGCGCAGCGCGGGCTCGTCGAACGGCTCGTACACCTCGTTCCAGTCGCGCAGGCGGACCGGCACCGGCCGGCGGTCGGGCGCCTGGCGGGACTGGGTCAGGAATCCGGTTGGGTCACCCACGTGCGGCCTCCATGATCGCTTCGTTCACGTCGACGCCCGCCGCCAGCGCCTTCTCGGTGGCGATGAGGACCCGTCGGTAGTCGACCGGCATCACCTTCCGGAAGTGCGCGAGGTGCGCGTCGTGGTCGTCGAGAATGGCACGGGCGACGGCCGAATCGGTCTCGGCCCAATGCCGGTTGAGCGCTTCTCCCAGGAACTCGCGGTCCTCGGCATCGAGCGCCTCGAGCTGCACCATCTCGGTGTTGAGCCGTCGGGCGAACGTCGATTCGGGGTCGAACACGTAGGCGATGCCGCCCGACATGCCGGCGCCGAAGTTGCGCCCCGTCTGGCCGAGCACGACCACTCGGCCGCCCGTCATGTATTCGCAGCCGTGGTCGCCAACGCCTTCGACGACGGCCGTGGCGCCCGAGTTGCGGACGCAGAAACGCTCCCCGACGACTCCACGGATGTAGAGCTCGCCGGCCGTCGCGCCGTAGCCGACCACGTTGCCGGCGATGATGTTCTCCTCGGCCGCGAACGTCGAGTCGCCGGCGGGGCGCACGACGACCCGGCCGCCGGAGAGGCCCTTGGCCACGTAGTCGTTGGCGTCGCCCTCCAGGCGAAGCGTGATGCCGCGAGGCAGGAACGCACCGAAGCTGTTGCCCGCCGAACCGACCAGATCGACCTCGATGGTGTCGTCGGGCAGCCCGACGCCTCCGTACCGCTTGGTCACCTCGTGGCCGAGCAGCGTGCCGACCGTTCGGTTCACGTTGCGGATCAGGTGACGCAGACGCACCTTCTCACCGTGTTCGAGCGCCGGTGTGGCGCCCTCGATGAGCCAACGGTCGAGGGCCCGGTCGAGCCCGTGATCCTGCACGGTGGTGTTGTGCAGTGGCGCGTCGGCGGCGAGCGCCGGCACGTGCAGGATCGGCGACAGGTCGAGCCCCGAGGTCTTCCAATGCTCGATGGCGCGATCGACGTCGAGCAGCTCCGCATGGCCGATCGCCTCGTCGAGGCTGTGGAAGCCGAGCTCCGCGAGCAGTTCCCGCACCTCTTCTGCGATGAAGAGCATGAAGTTCTCGACGAACTCCGGCTTTCCGCTGAAGCGTTTGCGGAGCTCGGGGTTCTGGGTCGCGACGCCGACGGGGCAGGTGTCGAGGTGGCAGACGCGCATCATCACGCAGCCCGACACCACCAGCGGCGCGGTCGCGAAGCCGAACTCCTCGGCGCCGAGGAGCGCGGCGATCATCACGTCGCGGCCCGTCTTGAGCTGGCCGTCGGTCTGCACGACGATGCGGTCGCGCAGACCGTTGAGCAGCAGCGTCTGCTGGGTCTCGGCCAGGCCGAGTTCCCACGGCGCGCCGGCGTGTTTGAGCGACGTGAGCGGCGAGGCGCCGGTGCCGCCGTCGTGACCCGAGATCAGCACCACGTCGGCCTTCGCCTTGGCGACGCCTGCTGCGACGGTCCCGACCCCGACCTCGGCGACGAGCTTCACGTGGACGCGAGCCGCCGGGTTCGCGTTCTTCAGGTCGTGGATCAGCTGTGCCAGGTCCTCGATCGAGTAGATGTCGTGGTGCGGCGGAGGGCTGATGAGCCCGACGCCGGGCGTCGAATGCCGGGTCTTGGCCACCCACGGATACACCTTGTGCCCGGGAAGCTGGCCGCCCTCGCCCGGTTTGGCGCCTTGCGCCATCTTGATCTGGAGGTCGTCGGCGTTGGTGAGGTACTCCGACGTGACGCCGAAGCGTCCGGAGGCGACCTGTTTGATCGCCGAGCGCTTCGAGTCGCCGTTGTCGAGCGGGGTGAAGCGCTCCGGGTCCTCCCCGCCTTCCCCGGTGTTCGACTTCGCACCGAGGCGGTTCATCGCGATCGCGAGCGTCTCGTGCGCCTCGGCCGAGATCGACCCGTACGACATCGCCCCGGTGGAGAACCGTCGCACGATCTCGGCGGCCGACTCGACCTCGTCGAGCGGTACGGCCGGGCGGACGCCGCTGCGGAAGGCGAACAGGCCGCGCAGGGTGGCCACCTGGCGCGACCGGTCGTTCACGAGCGCGGTGTACTCCTTGAAGATCCGGTACTGGCCGGTGCGCGTCGCGTGCTGGAGCTTGAACACCGTCTTCGGGTTGAACAGGTGGTACTCGCCTTCGCGACGCCACTGGTACTCGCCGCCGAACTCGATGTCGCGGTGCGCCTGCTCGGCGGGGCGATCGGGGTACGCGCGGCGGTGACGCAGGCGCACCTCCTCGGCGATCTCGTCGAGTCCGATACCGCCGAGGCGGCTGACCGTCCCGGTGAAGTACTCGTCGATCAGGTCGCCGCCGAGACCGATCGCCTCGAAGATCTGGGCTCCGGTGTAGGACGCGACCGTGGAGATGCCCATCTTGGACATCACCTTCAGGATGCCCTTGGACGCCGCCTTGATGTAGTTCGTGACCGCGTAGTCGAAGCCGACTCCGGTGAGCGCGCCCGTTCGGAGGCGATCCTCGATCGAATCGAAGGCGAGGTAGGGGTTGACGGCTGCGGCGCCGAACCCGATCAGCATGCAGAAGTGATGGACCTCGCGGGCCTCGCCGCTCTCGACGATCAGGCCGACCTGAGTGCGGGTCTTCTCGCGGATCAGGTGATGGTGGACCGCGGCCGTGAACAGCAGCGAGGGAATGGGGGCGAGCTCGTCGGTGGAGCGCCAGTCCGAGAGGATCAGGATGGTGTCGCCATCGGCGATCGCCTCGGACGCCTCGGCGCGGATGCGGTCGAGGGCTCGTCGCAGGCCGTCGCCGCCCTCGGCGACCGGGTACAGGCACGAGATCCGGCGGGTGCGGAACCCGAGCTTCGCTTCACCGATGTGTTCGAGCTTCGCCAGCTCGTCGTTGTCGAGGATCGGCCGCGGCAGCGTGATCAGCCGGGCGCTCTCGGGGCCGGGCGCGAGCAGGTTGCGCTCCGGGCCGATGACCCGGCCGACCGAGGTGACCAGTTCCTCGCGCATCGCGTCGAGCGGTGGGTTGGTGACCTGAGCGAAGAGCTGCGAGAAGTAGTCGAAGAGGAGGCGCGGCCGCTTCGACAGGACCGCCAGCGGCGTGTCGGTGCCCATCGATCCGATCGCCTCGAGCCCCTTGCGCGCCATCGGGTCGATGAGGATCTTGAGTTCCTCGTGCGTGTAGCCGAACGTCTGCTGCTCGCGCACCGTGTCGAGGTGACTCTCGGTGATGTGGGTCACCTCGGGCAGGTCGTCGAGGTGGGTGAGGTTCTCGTCGATCCACTGCTGGTAGGGGTGCTCGGCCGCGAGCGTCGACTTGATCTCGTCGTCGGAGACAATTCGTCCCTGCTCGGTGTCGATCAGGAACATGCGGCCCGGCTGGAGCCGCCCCTTCTGCACGACGGTCGCCTGGTCGATCGCCAGCGTGCCGACCTCGGACGCCATGATCACCAGGCCGTCGTCGCACACCCAGTAGCGGCTCGGTCGCAGGCCGTTGCGGTCGAGCACGGCGCCGACCACGGTGCCGTCGGTGAACACCACCGAGGCCGGCCCGTCCCACGGTTCCATCATGCAGGAGTGGAACTCGTAGAACGCACGCCGCGCCGTGTCCATCTCGGCGTGGTTCTCCCACGCCTCCGGGATCATCATGAGCACCGCGTGGTGCAGCGGGTAGCCGCCCAGGTGCAGCAGTTCGAGCGCCTCGTCGAAGCGCGCGGTATCGGAGGCGCCGGGGGTGCAGACCGGGAAGATCCGCTCCAGGTCCTCGGGTCGCTCGGCGCCGAGCAGCGGCGACGCGATCATCGCCTCGCGGGCCCGCATCCAGTTCTGGTTGCCCGCGACGGTGTTGATCTCGCCGTTGTGTGCCACGAAGCGATACGGATGCGCGAGCGGCCACGACGGAAACGTGTTGGTCGAGAACCGAGAGTGCACGAGCGCGATCGCCGACTCGGTGCGCTCATCGACCAGGTCGGGAAAGAACGCAGCGAGCTGCGGCGTGGTGAGCATGCCCTTGTACACGAGCGTGCGCGCCGACAACGACGGGAAGTAGACGAGTGCGTCGCCGCCGTCATCGAGGAGCTCGCGCTCGATCCGCTTGCGCACGATGAAGGCCCGACGATCGAGCGCGATGCCTTCGAGCGCCCGATCCGCCGACGCGATGAAGAGTTGGCGGAACCGCGGCATGACGGCGCGGGCGGTTGCTCCGATGTCGGCGCGCTCCACATCGACGGGCACGTCGCGCCACGCCAGCACGTCCAGGCCCTCCTCGCCGACGATGCGCTCGACCGCGGCCGTCGCGTCGTCGTGCGTCGAGGGATCAACGGGCAGGAACGCCAGGCCGACGGCGTAGTGGCCCAGTGGCGGCAGGGTTGCGTCGACGACCTCGCGAAACAGCCGATCGGGGATCTGGATCAAGATGCCGGCGCCGTCGCCCGAGTTGGGCTCGGAGCCGGTCGCGCCGCGATGTTCGAGGTTGCACAGCGACCCGATCGCCGAATCGACCAGCTTGTGGCTACGCGTGCCGTCGATCTGTGCGACGAACGACACGCCGCAGGCATCGTGTTCGAAGCGGGGATCGTAGAGACCTTCGGCTGTCCCCCGCGAGGGGACGCGTGGTTCACGTCGCTGATCTGTCATCGGTTCTCCCGGGGAGTTGCGGACGTTGCGGATCGCGCCATGTGGAGCGTGAGAGCCAGGGACGTCGTCGGCCCTGGGGAGGTCGGCGCATCGTAGTTTGGGCGTCGGTCGGTCACCCAACCGATTTGGGACCCTAGGCTGAGCGCCATGCGTCGCCAATTTCACGCCCGCGCCGCGTTGACGATCGCAGCGCTCGGTGCGCTCGCCTCAGGATGTGCCGGGGCGACCGAGGTGCACGTCCGTACCGCCGATCGGTCGCCGGGCGAGCGAAGCACTGCAGCGCCGCGCGGTGCCTCCGGCTCGTCGGCGCCCTCCACCGCTGCCGCCGAGAAGCAACTCGGTCCGGGCGAGGACGGGCCGGGCGAGCCGGTCACGATCGTGTTCGGCGGCGACATCCACTACGACGGCCCGCTCGGCGACCAGCTGCGCCGCGACCCGTCGGTGCTGTTGGCGGGCATCGCCCCCGCTGTCGAGTCGGCCGATGTTGCCGTGGCGAACCTCGAGACTGCGGTCGGGACGGGTGGCGCCAAGGCCACCAAATCGTTCAACTTTCTGGCGCCGCCCGAGGCGCTCGACGCCATCACCGCCGCGGGCATCGACGTGATCGGCATGGCGAACAACCACTCGCTCGATTTCGGGCAAGAAGGCTTCGCTCAGACGCTGGCAGCGATCGGCGAGCGCAAGGCGCCCGTCATCGGGGTCGGCGAGAACGAGGCCGCGGCCTACCGGCCGTGGACCGCTACGGTGAAGGGCAACCGGATCGCCATCCTGGACGCCACGGCGGTCATGGATTCCAATCTCGTGGCGTCGTGGACCGCGACGGCGACCAATCCTGGTGTCGCGTCGGCCAAGCGCGTCGACCGACTCGTGCAGGCCGTGACCGAGGCCCGCGCCGCGAGCGACACGGTCGTCGTGTTCCTGCACTGGGGGACCGAGAAGATGCAGTGCCCCGACGCCACGCAGAAGTCGCTGGCCCCGACGCTGATCCAGGCGGGTGCCGACGTGATCGTCGGCACGCATGCGCATCGCATCCAGGGCGGGGGCTTCAGCGGGCCGGCGTTCATCGAGTACGGGTTGGGCAACCTGCAGTTCAAGACCTCGTCGGATGCCGCCCGAACGATCGGCCTCACCCGCGTCACGGTCGACGGTCGTCATGTGGTCTCCGGTGAATGGCTTCCGGCGCGCATCGATGGCAACTTCCGGCCGCAACTCCTGAGCGGAGCGGCGAAGGACGCCGCCGTGCAGGCCTGGGAGGCGTTGCGGCCGTGTACCGGTCTGTCCGCCGAACCGGCCCCGGTCGGGTGACCATCGCAGCCGGACTGGGAGAATCGTTGACTCGCTCACACCATGCACGGCCCATCGACGGCCTGATCGAGTTCATTGGCGCGTCGCCGTCGCCGTTCCATGCGACCGCGACCGTGCGCGACCGGCTCGTGGAGCGGGGCTTCGCCGAGGTGCCCATCGCTGCGCGGCGCGCGGCGCCTCTCCCCCGCCGCGGCGTCGTCCGCATCGGCGGAGCGCTCGTCGCCTGGATCGCACCCGCCGGCGGCGCCACGGAGTCGTGGCGCGTCATCGCAGCGCACACCGACTCGCCCAATCTGCGCGTCAAGCCGCGGCCCGACCTCGCTGCGGCCGGCTGTCGCCAGGTTGCGGTCGAGCCGTATGGCGGGGTGCTGCTGACGACCTGGCTCGATCGCGACCTCGGCCTGAGCGGGCGTGTCGTGGTCCGGTCGCCGCTCGGAACCCAGGAGGAGCGGCTGGTCGCCGTGAGCGACCCGGTCCTGCGCATCCCGAACCTCGCCATCCATCTCGACAGCGGGGTGAACGAGCGGGGGCTGGTCGTCGACCGCCAGCGCCACCTCCACCCGATCTGGGGCCTCGGCGCACCCGCCGAGGGGTTGTTCGAGCGGTGGATCGCCGAACTGGCGGGCGTCGGCCCGACGGAGGTTCTGAGCTGGGACCTGATGTGCCACGACGTTGTCGGACCGACGCTGTGGGGTCGGTCGAGCGAGTTCCTCGCCTCGGCTCGGCTCGACAACCTGTGCTCATCGTTCGGCGCGGTCGAAGCGCTGGTTGCCCTCGATGGCGCCGAGCTGCGCCACGGTGTGGCGATCGCGCTGTTCGATCACGAGGAGGTTGGGTCGGAGTCGGCGACTGGTGCCGGTTCGCCGCTGTTGGCCGACGCGCTCGATCTGCTCGGGGCGGACTGGCACGTATCCGCGCTGTTGTCGGCCGACATGGCGCACGCACTCCACCCCAACCACGTCGAGCGCCACGAGCCGTCGCATCCGGCGCTCCTCGGCGGTGGCCCCGTCATCAAGGTCAACGTGAACCAGCGCTACGCGACCGACGCGTGGTCCGCAGCGGACTTCCGGCTGGCGTGCGAGGAGGCGTCCGTCCCCGTGCAGGTCTACGCCCACCGCGCCGATCTCGCCTGCGGATCGACCATCGGGCCGATCGCGTCGGCCCGCCTCGGCGTTGCGACTGTCGACGTCGGCATTCCGCAGCTGGCGATGCACTCGATCCGCGAGAGCCTCGCCGTGAGCGATGTCGACGCGATGGTCGCGGCGTTCACGGCGTGGGCGCGGCGCCCCGTGCCCCGTGCGTAGCCTGACGCCTCGTGTCCAGGAATCAGCCCCACCAGGAGTCGCCTCGACCGCGTGCATTCGCGGTCACGGATCGCAGCGGTGAGCCCCTGTCCATCGTCGCTGATGTCTGGGGTCCCAACGATGGCCGCCCCGTCCTGTTGATTCACGGCGGCGGCCAGACCCGTCACTCGTGGGCGGGCACGGCCCGGGCGCTCGCCGCCCGAGGGTGGCAGGCGATCGCGTACGACCAGCGGGGTCACGGACAGAGCGGCCGCTCCCCCTCGGCCGACTACGAACCGGTGCGCTTCGCTCAGGATCTCGCCGAGATCGCGGCCCAGCTCGACGCCGCCCCGGTGGTCGTGGGCGCCTCGCTCGGAGGGATCGCCGCGATGGTTGCGGAGGGCGAGCTCGCACCCGGATCGCTGGCGGCGCTCGTGCTCGTCGACATCACGCCGCGCATGGAGCGTGCCGGGGTCGATCGCATCGTCGGATTCATGCTCGATCGTGCCGAGGCGGGCTTCGAGAGCCTCGACGAGGCCGCCGATGCCGTGGCCGCGTATCAGCCGCATCGCCGTCGACCGGAGAACCACGACGGCCTCCGCAAGAACCTCCGTCTCGACGACGACGGGCGGTGGCGCTGGCATTGGGATCCAGCGTTGTTCACCTCGCCGACCGGCCTCGGCGCCGTACCCGGTCCCGCGACCGGCCGCCTCGACGAGGCCGCGGCCAAGGTGACCGTGCCGACGTTGCTGGTGCGCGGCAAGCTCAGCGACCTCGTGAGCGAGGAGACCGCCCGCCACTTCCTCGAGATCGTGCCGCACGCCGAGTTCGTCGACGTGACCGACGCCGGGCACATGGTGGCGGGCGACCAGAACGATCGCTTCAGCGACGCCGTGCTCGAGTTCCTCGCACGCGTCTGACACCCGCGCGCGCTCGCACGCCGTCGCGCCCGCATTCCCCTGTGGCGTCCGGTCGACCCCGCCACAGACGCAATTCAGGCTCAGCGGTGCATATATGCACCGCTGAGCCTGGATCGCGTTCAACGTGGCTGGTGCGCAGAGCGCCGCGCGCTCAGCGCCGCCTGCTCACACACCGAGGCCCAACTGTCGTGCGAGCGTTCAGCCGGCGGGGATCCCGCATGCCGTCGCAGCGGCGGTCATCAACTGCTCGAGCTGGCTCGTGTCGCCGGAGGCTCCGGCCTCCATCATCGCCTCGACGGCCGGGCCGGCTCCTGCGCCGTCGACCATCTGACCGGCGATGCAGGTTGCCTGCGTCTGATCGAAGTTGCCGTCCGAGGTCAGGCCGCTGATCAGGATCGCCTTGGCCGAGTCCGGCGTGACGCACGCGCCGAGTGCGCCGAAGATCATCGGGCCCATCTCGTCCTCTGCCATCTCTTCCATCTTCAGCATGAGGTCGCCGGCGCCATCGAAGTTCTCCAGGATCTTCTTGGTCACGCACGTGCGCTCATCGTCGGTCAGCGAGATCGCGTCCTCCGGCAGCATCGACGTGGCGATCAGCTCGCCGAAGGTCTCGATGTCGACGCAATCGTCGAAGGCCGCACCGACCGCCTCGCGGTCGGACTTGCTGAGGTCTGACAGCGCCATCTCGGAGTCCTTCAGCGACGCCATTCCCTCGTCGGTCACCTCGCCGTCGAGCGCGTCGACGACGCACGTGGCGTCCTTCTTGTCGAGGCCGGGACCGTCCTGATCGTCCATCAGAATGTCGATGAGATCGGTCGATTCACCGGAGTCGTCGCCCGAGTCGTCGCCCGAGTCCTTCTCCGTGGTGGTCGTGGTCGACGTGGAGCCCTTCGACTCGATCTTTCCGCTGTCGCCGCACGCGGTCGACGCGAACGCCAGCGCGGCGCAGATCATCAAGAGCTTGGCGGTGCGGGACATAGAGCCTCCAAGTTGGGGTACGCCATCACCCTATCTGCGCGTGGCGGCGATCCGACGCATCGTGAGATCGCGTTCGTGCGGACGGCGTCGCGGGCTCGCGTTAGCGCAGGACCCGGCGGATGAGCGACTCCTTCGCCTTCGTGTAGGGCGGGTACAGCATCGCCGGATCCGGGCGAGTCGGCTTGCGGAGCACCGTCCGCCGGTGGCTGAACGCGTCGAACCCCGCGCGTCCGTGGTACGCACCCATACCTGACGGCCCGACGCCGCCGAAGGGCAGCGACTCCGGGAGCACGTGAACGACCACGTGGTTCACGCACGCGCCGCCCGAACTCGTCGTGGCGATCACACGGTCGGCAGTGGCGTTCGAGGAGGTGAACACGTACAGAGCGAGCGGCTTGGGGCGCGAGTTCACCGCGTCGATCGCCTGGTCGATCGACGCCACCCGCACCACCGGCAGCACGGGCCCGAAGATCTCCTCCGCCATGAGGGGGCTGTCGAGATCGGGATCCAGCACGACGGTCGGCTCGATCCTGCGGGTCGTTCGATCGCGCCCACCCCCGATCACGACCGTGCCGCCGCCGCCGTCGACGAGCCCGCAGACCCGGTCGAAGTGCCGCTCGTTGACGATCCGCCCCAGATCGGCGCTCGTTCCGGGATCGTCGCCGTAGAAGCTGTGGATGGTCGAGCGAATCCGATCGATCAACTCGTCGACGACCGCATCCTCGACCAGGAGGTAGTCGGGCGCGATGCAGGTCTGTCCCGCGTTGATGAGCTTTCCCCACACGATGCGCCGCGCCGCGACGCCGATGTCGGCGTCGGCCGCCACGATCGTCGGGCTCTTGCCGCCGAGTTCGAGCGTCACCGGTGTGAGATGGCGGGCCGCAGCGGCCATCACGACCTTGCCCACATTGGTGGAGCCCGTGAAGAAGATGTGGTCGAAGCGCTGATCCAAAAGCGCGGTGGTCTCCTCCACGGCGCCCTCGACCACGACGACGGCTTCGGGGTCGAGGTAGTTCGGGAGGTGCCGGGCGATGACGGCGGAGGTGGAGGGTGCGAGTTCCGACGGCTTGACGACCACGCAGTTTCCCGCAGCGAGCGCCGCAGCGAGCGGCTCGACGAGGAGTTGTACGGGGTAGTTCCACGGCGAGATCACCAGTGCGACGCCGAGTGGCTCGCTGATGACCTGCGCCGTGGCGGGGAAGCTCAATGCACCGACCGACCCGCGGTGCGGTCGCGCCCAGCGCTCGAAGTGCTTCCGCGTGTGCTTGATGTGTACACGTGAATGCCCGATGTCGGCACCGAACGCCTCGGCGACGGGCCGTCCGAGGTCGTGTTGGATCGCCTCGACCAGCTCGGACTCGCGTTCGGCGAGAAACCGCTGCAAGGCGTCGAGCTGGCGGGCCCGCCACGCGAGCGGGCGGGTAACGCCGGTAGCGAAGGTGGCGCGAAGCCCGTCGAGGAGTTCACCGAAGTGGGGCTGGACGGTCGCGTCGGTCGTGTCGGTCATCTGTGCTCCTTCGGCGCGACCGGCGACGACCGGTCCCGGGTAAAAGTACCCGGTCAGCACGCCGCGTGTCCGCGTGGTGCCGACAAGTGGGTGGCGCGTCATCTACGCTCGGCCGCAGTGCACTTCGAGGAGGCGAGAAGGGTGCTCGGGCTGGGCGAAGCCTGGGAGGATCCGGCGCGCGTACGGCGCGCGTACCTTGACGCGATGCGTCGGGTGCATCCGGATGTCAACCACGAGCCCGGTGCTGCCGAGCAGGCAATGGCGCTGAATGTCGCGTACCAACTCATCTGCGCCGTGATCGCGAATCAGCAGTCGAGCCGCCCTGCGGCCGTCCGTCAATCCCGCCCGGCATCGCACGCACCGGCGCCGGCACGCCTTGTGCGCTTGGCCGCCGACGACACGATCAGCATGGCGGTCCCGGCGCACGAGGCATTCCTGGTCGCGCACGAGGCCTCGCAGTCCATCGGCGATGTGTCCTATGTCGACCTCGATGCCGGCCTGTTGCAGGTGATCGTCGAGTTCGAGGGCTACCCGCCGTGCCAGCTCCACCTCGACCTTCAGGGCCGCGCCGCGTCGGGGTCCACCGAGGTGTTCGTGACGATCGAGTCGGCGACCGGCGCGGCGGCCCCGCCGATCGGGCCGGTGACGGTGCTCGTCGCCGACGCGATGGCGGCGGCGGCCGCCTCGGTCACCGCGTAGATCCGCGACGTCCGGGTCAGTCGACGCCGGCGGAGCGCTTGGCGGTAGCGAGTTCCCATTCGCGGATCCGCTCGCCCATCGGAGTCGACGGCGGGCCGTCGGTGATCGGCCAGATCTCCTCGGCCATCCGACGCCAGTTCGCGGTGGCGTGCAGTTCGCCGAACAGCGCGAACAGGCCCAGGTTGATGCGCTGCACGATGACCATGAACGACGGGAGCGTCACCGACTTGATCAGGTCCTGGTGTGGCCCGCTGAGATCGAAGTAGCGGCGCACGCTCTCGGATGCGTACTCGGGCGTCTGGGTGATCGTCTCATCGATCATGACGCTCTCGAAGAAGTGGATGAAGTAGTCCCGCAGCGCGTCGTCGGTGAAGCGATCGGGATCGGTCAGGATGCCGAGATCGGCCCAGACCCGCCGCACCTCGCCCATGTCGTGATCGATCACCATGGCCCGGATCATGCGTTCGAAGTTCTCGATCTCGGGTCCGGTGAACTCCTTGCACAGCCCGTAGTCGAGGAAGGTCACCCGGCCGTCGGCGCCGAATACGTAGTTGCCGGGGTGGGGGTCGCCGTTGAAGAGGCCGAGCCGGTAGATCCCCCCGAACGCATACCGATACATCGTCTCGGCGGTGAGGTCGCGCTGGTCTTGCGGCCAGGTGAGGAGTTCGCTCCAGCTCGCACCCGCGGCGAACTCGGTCGTCAGCACCCGCTCCCCCGACAACTCGTCGACCACCGCCGGCACGTGGATCGTCGGATGGCCCCGGTAGTAGGCGGCGAAGCGCCGCTGGAAGGCCGCCTCGCTGCGATAGTCGAGTTCCTCGCTCAGCCGCGTCCGGAGCTCGGTGACGATCGGACCCGGATCCATCCCCGGAAAGAGGAACGACATCATGGTGAACAGCAGGTCGGTATTGGCCAGGTCGGCACGGATCGCGGCATCGACGCCGGGGTATTGCACCTTCACGGCCACGTCGCGCCCATCATGGGTGATCGCCCGGTGCACCTGACCGATGCTGGCCGCCGCGATCGGCTCGGGATCGAACGATGCGAACAGCTCCGATGCGGACCGCCCGAACTCGGCGCGAATCGCCTCCGCCACAAGGTTCGGCGCCATCGGTGGAGCGTCGGCCTGGAGCTGGCTCAGCACCTCGCGCACCGGTTCAGGGAGCCCCTGATCGAGATAGCTCGCCATCTGGCCGAGCTTCATCATGGCGCCCTTCATGTTGCCGAGAACCTCGGCGACCTGTTCGGCGGTTTCCAGCTCGAACCTGGTGCGCAGGCGAGCGGCCGTGTCCTCGTCGGCGAAGCGGGAGCGTGCGTTCATGGTCGCGTACCGCATGCCGCGAGAGCCGCCGAGTCGGACGAGTGTCGCCGTGCGGCGGGCCCGCTGCGCATCGACCCGCGCCCGGAGGGCGACCGCAACGGCACCGGCGAACCCGGTGGCGGCCACGACGGCGAGCCACCGGGGACGTCGAGGTGGCGTTGTCACCCTTCGGCGATGGTCACCGAGTTGATGACCACGTCGGTCAGCGGACGATCCGAGCGGTTGGTCGGGGTCGACTGGATGGCCTCGAGCACGTCGAGACCACTGATGAGCTTGCCGAACAGCGAGTACGCGGGTGGGAGTCCCACGCCCGACGCGCCTGACACGATGAAGAACTGGCTGCCGTTGGTGTTGGGGCCGGCGTTCGCCATGGCGAGCGAGCCGATCTCGTAGGCGCCGGGGGTCGGCAGCTCGTCGGCGAATCGGTAGCCCGGGCCGCCGCGGCCGGATCCCTCGGGGCACCCTCCCTGGATCATGAACCCGGAGATGACCCGGTGGAACACGAGCCCGTCGTAGTAGTGGTACCGGGCGAGGTTCACGAAGTTGTTGACCGTCTGCGGCGCCTTGTTCGGGTGCAGGAAGGCAACCATGTCGCCCAGGCTCGTGGAGATCGTCGCCTGATAGCTCGTCTCCGGCGCGACGGTCATCGGCATCGGGGACGAGAACTTGGTGGTGCGAGGCGAGGAGCCGTCAGCCGCGGGCGCAGGAGTCGTGGTCATGGACTGCCTTTCGAATCGATGGACCGGCGAAGGCTAGGCGATCGATGGCGCACCTTCGGTGCCGGCATCGCCACGTCCGCGCGGCGTCAGCGGTTCGCGCCGAAGCCCGCGAGGACGGGCCCGGCGTCAGCGGTTCGCGCCGAAGCCCGCGAGGACGGGCCCGGCGTCGGGCTCCTTGAGCAGCAGCACGGCGGCTCCGCCCTTGCGCGCCGGTGTCGTGGGAAGCACGACCGTCTCGGGGGTTGCCCCGGCCAGGTGACGCGCAAGGCTGACGAGATCGCCCAGGCCGAGGTCGCGGTCGACGCGGACGCCCTTGCTCGCAGCGCCTGCCACCCGCAGGAGGGTCACCGGGTTGCGCGTGGACCCCACGCCGTCGAGGACGGTGCGGATGAACCCCTGCTGGCGTTGCTGGCGACCGAGATCGGCGGTCGGTTCCTGCCGAGCGACGCCGTCGATGATCTCGGTGTAATGGCGCGAGCGCACGTAGGCGAGGGCCGTCTTGCCGTCCAGCACGTGCGGGCCTTCCGTCGGTATGAGCAGACCCGAGTTGCGGTCCGACACCGCGTGCGGGAAGTCGATCGTCACCCCGCCCATCGCGTCGACCATCCCGGCGAAACTCACGAAGTCGACCTCGACATAGCGGTGGATCGGAATGCCGAGGTTCGAGGTGACGGCCTTGACGAGATTCGCGGGACCGGCGTTGTAGGTCGCGTTGATCCGCCCCGACTTGCCCGTTGCCGGGTTGGTCGCCCAGAGGTCTCGAGGGATCGACATCATGGTCGACCGGTCGCCGTCGGTACGCAGCACGATGATCGTGTCGCTGCGCCGTCCCGACACCGTGGTCGAGCCGTCCTCGGTGTCGGGGTCGCCGCCCTCGCGCGAGTCGGATCCGACGACCAGATAGTTCACCGCTTCGCCGCCCTGGGCCGACAACGCATCGCCGACATCGACGCGGTAGAGCCCGTTCACGGTGTGCCATGCCCACAGCCCGGCAGCGGCAATCAGTGCGATCACCAGCATCGGGAGGTAGAGCACGAACCACCGGAGCTTGGGCCGGTACCACGGCCGGCGTCGCCGCCGGTGAGGGGCGCGGGCAGCGGGCGGCGTTGCGCCGGGCGCTGCGGCCGAGGCCGCAGCGGCAAGGGGAACAGCGGCAACGGGAACCGCCGCGACGGGAGCGGCGACGGCGCGGGGGCGCACCGGCGCAACCGATGCCGGTGGGCGGTGGACCGGGTCGGCCGATGCCGCCTGGCCCTGGCGCGGCGCGGCCGATGTCCGAGGGGCGCTGCGCGGCGCGACGCGACCGCCGGCAGGCACGTGGTATTGCCGCGGAGGGGCGGCCGACGGCAGGTCCGTCGGTGGGAGTGCGATGGTCGCCGGCGCATCGTCGGGCGCATCGCCAGGCGCCGGTCGAGCCGATGTCGGTGGTGCACCCGCGCCGTCCGCGCCCGGCAACGACTGGAGTTGGCGCCAGACCTCATCCGGGCTTGGGGCCCCGGGTCGCGGGGCGTTTCGTTGCGCCGACGCCGCTGGGTCGGATGGGTCGTCGGGTGCGCCGCTCACCCGAACAGTCTGGCGCGTGGGTCGCCCGACCCGGTTGCATCCGACTTGTTCCCATTGGAGGGTGGACCGCGGACCTGCACTATGGGTGTGTACGATCCCACGCAGAGCGAAGGAGTCGAGGTCGGGCCCATGGGGTGGAATCACGATGCGGCAGACGGAGCGACGCACGGCGGGATCTCGCCGGCGCTCATCGGCTTCGAGCCGATGTCGTTCGAGCCTGCGGCGCCGACGGTCATGCCGGCGCTCGCGCCGCTTCCTGCTCCGGCGAACCTCCACGGACGGCTTGGGGCCATGCTGCCTCTCGCGTATCGGCTGGCCTATCGCCTCCTCGGCCATCCGGGGCGGCGATGGCCGTCGCGGGCGATGCGCTTCGTTCGGCCGCCGGTGCCGATCCGGCGGCGATCGCCACCGAGGTGACCCGTGCCGTGGCCGAACAGATCGTCCGGCACCGGAGCCAGATCGCGTCGAGCGTGCCGCTGACCGCGCCGTCGGTCACCTACGCCTCGCAGCGTTCCCGCCTGTGCCGAGACCTGGCGCGCCATGAGGCGGACGAGCGACTCGTGCTCGTCATGCGCCATCTCAGCGGCCTGTCGCCGGCCCGGGTCGCCTCGCTGCTCGATCTCGACGAGGGATCGGTGCGTCGGATCACCGCCCGTTGGACGCCCGAGGATGCAGCCACCGACTCGGGCGCGATGCTCGCCGGCATCGACAACTGGATCAGCGAGGGGCTCGCCGAGCGCGAGACCGCCCCCGAGGTCGCGACGCTCGACCATCTCGACGACCCCGCTCCGCCGCGCTTTCCGAGCGGTCACCGTCGACGAGTTGCCGACGATCGCACAGCTGAAGAATGTGCGGCGGTAGCCGCGTTCCTCGCCGATAGGCTCCGCCAGCGTGCCCGCTGAGACCTACCGCGACGACGCACGCGCGCTCGCCAACGGCGTGCTGGCGTGGTTCGTTCGCGACCCCCGGCGCCGCGCCGCGCTCGCGGACTCCTGCCTGGCGTGGGTGGCCGATCACCCCGACGAGGTCGGCGACTTCGACCTCGCGTGGCTCGCAGCGCGGGCCGTCGCCACCGGCCACGAGCATTCCGACGAGCATCCTCCGGCCGGCGACGCGTGGGTCGGCGAGCTCATGGACGCCTCGGTCGGAGTCCGGGTTGCGGTGGCGCTGCATCACGTCGGTGGGTTCGGCGTCGCCGAGACCGCACGGTTGACCCGCCGCGACCACGACTCGACGGCCACGCTGATCGGGCGCATCGCCCCGCCGCCCCGCTCGGCCCTTGCCGCACTCGGCGCTCCCCCACCGGCCCACCCGGTGCGCCCCGCCCCGGAGCCCGCCGAGCCGGGCCGATCGCGTCGGCCTGGATCGCGTCGGCCTGGATCGGCCTGGATCGGGCGCCGATCCGGGCTCGTGTTCTGGCTCGGCGCCGCGCTGGTCGCCGCCGCGCTGGTGACCTTCGGCGCGGTCGCCTCGCGTGATCGCCACGTGCCCCAGCGCTCGCCGTCGTCGATCCCACGGCTCGAACCGCCGGAGGTCGCGCTGCGTTCGGCACGGTCCCCGGGCTGTGAGAACACCGACGACCCGGCCCAGATCGCGGCCACCACAATGTCGTTGCGCATCAGCGGGCTGGATCGATCGGTTCGCCTCGTCGGCGGGACGGCCGAAGCGGGCGCCCCGAGGCCGCTCCTGCTCGATTTCGGCGATGCCGGCACCTCGGTCGACGAGCACGTCGGAGCCACGCGGCTCGACGCAATCGCACAGCCGGGTGGCCTGGTGGTCGCCACGCTCGCGCCGCTGGGCGACCCGCCACAGTGGAACGTCGGCGCGACCCGTGAGGATCCCGATGACGTCGGCGCGGCGTTCGAGGTGATCGACCGCCTCGGCGAGTCGTTGTGCATCGACCAGTCGCGGGTCGTCGCGCTCGGTCACGGAGCGGGCGGCCACCTCGCCGCGGCCGTCGCGTGCGCGCAGCCCTCGCGGTTCGCTGCGCTCGTCCAGGTTCAGGGGCCGCTGGTTCCGTCCTCGTGCACCACGGCCGACGGCCTCTCGGTCCTGTCGATCTCCGCTCCGGGCGACGACGTGTATCCGCCGAAGGGCGGTGAGGGCCCAGGGATGAACGCGGCGCTTGGCGGTGCCGCCGCCCGCAGGTGGGCCGGAGCGGTCTATGACGTCGCACCGGTCGATGATGCGCTCGCCGCCTGGCGGCGACTCCTGAGCTGCGAGGCACCCCACGACGCGGACCCGATCGGCGCATCGCTCGTCGCTGTTGCCACGGGCTGCGCCGAGGGGGGTGAGGTCTGGGACGTTCGCGTCGGAGGGGGCCATGCATGGCCCGAGGCGGCGAACGGCGTGATCGAGGCGTTCCTCGACGGCCGTCAGCGGGTCATCGGAACGGCGGGCCGCTGACCCAGCTCACCAGCGAATGCCGCGCTCCCGAGCGAATCGGCATCACACGGTGGTATTCGAACGACGGGAAGACGATGGCCGTGCCCAGCTCGCGCGACAGCACGGTGAACTCCTCGAACCGCTCGTCGTCGTCATCGTCGAGCACCTCGAAGAACTGCAGTTCGCCGCCCTCGTATTCGTCCGGCGAGGTGAGCTGCACCACGATCGACAGCTTGCGCACGGCGACCGCGCCGTCGAGCCCATCCTGGTGCCAACCGTAGAAGGCGCCCGGCTCGTCGTAGGCCGTGAACTGCAGGTCCTCGGCGAAGCCGGTCAGGTCGAACCGGTAGGTCCGGTTCGCCTTCGCGACGACCTTGGCGAGCTTGTCGTAGATCCACCAACTCTCGTCGGTCGGAGGGATCCAGGCGGTCCGGGATCGCCGGATTCCCTCGTCGGCGATCTCGGCGCCGGCGACGCCTTCGAGCAACGCGTCGTCGAGCCGCATGCCGTGAGCCAGATCGACGATTCGCCGGCATTGCCTGGGCGTGAAAACGCCGGCGTGGAGTTGGTACCCCTGATACGGCGGGGCCGACGGCGGCACCAGCAGGGGCCGTCCGTCGAGCGACACCACCCCGGTCAGCGACCCTTTGCGGTGGTGGTCGTCTCGGCGGCCGGCGCGTCCGTGTCGCCGTCGGCGGCCGGCGCCGTTGTTTCCGCCGGCTTCGACGCGGCGCCGTCGGGGCCGTAGTACAGGGATGTCGTGGTCGTCGAGGTCGTCGAGGTGGTGGTCTCGTCGGTCGTCGGGACCGCCTGCTCGCGCTCGCCCGTGATCCGAACCTTCTGGTCCTTCTCGGGTTGTGCGCACCCACCGAGCGCAGCCGCCAACGACGCGGCGAGAAGGGTGCCTCCAACTAGCGATCGGGCGCTGCGCATCCTGTCACTCTCTTTCGGGACGTGCCGGTTTTGTCGGCATGGTCGGTGGAAACTCTGCTTCAACGTCACCGAGCCGCGCCAACCCGCCGGTCGGCGAACGGATGAGCGAGCCCGTCGACGCGTCGTGGAGCGGTCCCGTTCCGTCCCGGAGTGGCCCGGCGGCATGACCGGTGCGGACGGTGATGATCTCGGCGCAGATCGCGATGGCGGTTTCCTCCGGTGTGCGCGCCCCGAGATCGAGACCAATCGGGGCGCGCACGCGGCGCAGGGCCGCATCGGTCACGCCGGCGGCACGGAGTCGACGTGCGCGTTCCTCGGTCGTGCGCCGCGAACCGAGCGCGCCGATGTAGCCGCACCGCGTCGCCAGCGCGGCCGCGATCGCCGGCACGTCGAACTTGTGGTCGTGGGTCAGCACGCACACGGCGTCGTTCGCGCCCAGAGCGGCGCCGCAGCGATCGAGGTACCGATGCGGCCAGTCGACAAGGACCTGATCGGCCATCGGGAACCGCAGCGACGTCGCGAAGACCGCGCGTGCATCGCACACGGTCACGTGGAACCCGAGGATCTTGCCGACGCGGGCGAGGGCCGCGGTGAAGTCGATCGCCCCAAAGATGATCATGCGGGGCGGCGGTGCGAATGTCTCGATGAACACGGCGACGTCGTCCGCGCCGGCTTCGCCGCTCGATCCGTAGCGGCGCACGCCGCTGCGGCCCGATGCCATCTCGCCGATCACGTCGCGCCGCACCACCCGGTCGAGGCCGGGATCGCCGAGGGAGCCGGCCCACGCCGCACCCGCCTGCGCCCGGTCCGCAGTGGCCTCGGCCGGTACCGCGCGATCACCCGCGCGATCACCCGCGAGGTCGACCCAGGCTCCGGCGCCCGGTCCCGCGACCACCGTCGCCACCGCGGCCGGCCGATCCTCGGCGACCGCGGCCGCGATCCGCTCGATCGCCGCCCACCGCGACGCGGTGATGACCTCGATGAACAGGTGCACCGTTCCCCCGCAGGTGAGGCCGACAGCGACCGCGTCGTCGTCGCTGTACCCGAAGCGCACGAGCCGCGCCGCGCCGCCGTCGAGAACGTCGAGCGCCTCGGTCACCACCGCCGACTCGATGCAGCCCCCCGACACCGAGCCGGCGACGCGGCCGTCGTCGCTGATCGCCATGGCGGCGCCGGGCAGCCGGGGGCCGGATCCGTCCAGGTCGACGACGCGGGCGAGGGCCACGCGCGCGCCGCCGCCGAGCCAGCCCCGCAGGTCGGGTACCAGATCGAGCACGGCGCGCCGTGCCCTCAGGTCGCGCTGAAGAACACGTTGCGGAGTTCGGTGTAGTGGTCCATGGCTGCCATGCCCAACTCGCGCCCCACCCCCGACCGTTTGAACCCACCGAAGGGCGCCTCGGTGCGGACGCTGCGCGACGTGTTCACGCTCATCACGCCGGTGCGCACGCCGCGGGTCACGCGCATCGCGCGCCCGAGGTCCTTGGTCCACAGCGAGCCGGACAGGCCGTACGGGCTGTCGTTCGCGATGCGGATTGCTTACCAGCCGGTGCCGGTCGCGTCGCCGCCGCAGAGCCGGCGGGCTCCCTCGGCCGACGCGACCTCGAGGTACTCGAGCGAGGTTCGTCGCTGGCCCTCCGAGATCATGGGCCCGAGCTGTGTGGCCTCGTCGAGGGGATCGCCGACCACGAGCCGTTGGGTGCCGGCGACGAACCCGGCGACGAAGTCGTCGTAGACGGACCGGTGAACGATGAATCGGCTCCGAGCGCAGCAGTCCTGGCCGGTGTTGTCGAACACCGACATGGGGGTGGCCGCGATCGCGGCCTCGAGATCGGCGTCGTCGAAGACGATGCATGCCGACTTGCCGCCGAGCTCGAGCGAGACGCGAGTGATGTTGTCGGCGCAGGTGCGCATGATCTGCGCGCCGGTCGAACTGTCGCCGGTGAAGCTGATCTTGTTGACCCGTGCATCCGCGACCAAGCGGTTGCCCAGCGTCGAACCGGGCCCCGGGAGCACCGACACGCATGCGGGCGGCACCCCCGCGTCGAGCAGCACGTCCGCCAGCATGAGCGCCGTGATGGGGGTCAGCGAGGCGGGCTTGACCACCACGGGGTTGCCACACGCCAGAGCGTGGGCGACCTTCCATGTGGTGATGAGCAGCGGGAAGTTCCACGGCACGATCAGGCCGCACACCCCGACCGGTTCGCGCAGCGCAACGTCGAGCCCGTCGTCTTGCACCGGGATGACCTGGCCGTAGTGCTTGTTCGTCGCTCCGGCGAAGAACTCGAACACGTCGGCCGCAGCGTTCGCCTCCCAGCGGGCGTTGCCGATCGGGTGGCCGCCGTTGCGGGCCTCTGCCACTGCGAAGTCCTCGGCGCGCTCGCGCAGCAGTTCGGCCACCCGATAGAGGACCTTGCCGCGGGCGGTGGCGTTGGTCCGGCGCCAGGCGCCCGTTTCGAACTCGTCGGACGCCGCGCTGAGCGCGGCGTCCAGGTCGGCCTTGCCGGCCTGCGCAACGGTGGTCAGGCGGGCGCCGGTCGCCGGTTCTGCGACGTCGAAGGTCGCCCCGTCGGCTGCGGGCGTTTTCACGCCTGCGACGACGAGGTCATACGAGGAGCGCAGCGGGGTTCGCGGCGAAGCATCGGGGCCGGTGGTCGACATGGCGCGCACACTACCGCCGCGCTCGCGGCGGGCCGTAGTGTGGCGCCTCGACATCACCCTCCGAGCGAGCAGGAGCAGCCATGGGGCGTCTCGACGACAAGATCGCAGTCATCACCGGTGGTGGCGCTGGCATGGGACGCGCCGCGTGCGAGCGCTTCGCCGCCGAAGGTGCCCGGGTCGTGGTCGCCGATGCCAACGGCGATGCCGCCGCCGAGGTGGCTGCGGCGATCGGCGACGCGGCTCGGGCCGTGACCGTCGACGTGCGTGACGCCTCCCAGGTCGAGGCGATGATTCGCGTCGCGGTCGACACGTGGGGTGGGCTCGACGTGTTGTACAACAACGCCGGGGTCTCCCCCGGCGACGACGACACACCGCTCAACACCAGCGAGGAAACGTGGGACTTCACGTTCGACGTGAACGTCAAGGGCCTCTTCCTGTGCTGCAAGTACGGGCTGTCCGCCATGCTCGATTCGGGTGGCGGCTCCATCGTGAACGTCGCCAGCTTCGTGGCCCACATGGGCGCTGCGACGCCCCAGATCGCCTACACCTCGTCGAAGGGCGCCGTGCTGTCGATGACCCGAGAGATCGCCGCGATCTATGCCCGGCAGGGCATTCGGGCCAATGCTCTGTGCCCGGGTCCGGTCCTCACGCCGCTCCTCGCGAAGTTCCTGTCCGACGATGAGAAGCGCGAGCGCCGCCTCGTGCACATCCCGATGGGCCGCTTCGGCGAGGCGGAGGAGATGGTGAACGGCGCGCTGTTCCTCGCGAGCGACGAGAGCTCGTTCATGACCGGTCAATCGCTGCTGATCGACGGCGGCATCACGTCCGCGTACACCACGCCCATCTAATCGACGCTCGAGCACCCGTCGCCGATCACGCCCTCCGGAGGACCCATGCTGACCGTTCAGGATCTGACTGCGCTCGTCGAGGATGGCGAGATCGACACCGTGCTCGTCGTCTTTCCCGACATGCAGGGTCGCTTCATGGGCAAGCGCGTGCTGGCCCGCTTCTTCGTCGACGAACTCGGTCGCAACGGGGGCGTGATCGAGGCGTGCGACTACCTCCTCGCGGTCGACGTCGACATGAAGGTCCTCGACGGCTTCCGCTTCACGAGTTGGGAGACCGGCTACGGCGACTTCGTGTGCCTCCCCGACATGTCGACGCTGCGCGTTGTCCCCTGGCTGGAGAAGACGGCCCTGGTCATCGGCGACCTCGTCGACCACGACAACGCCCCGATCGAGGTGTCCCCGCGGGCGATCCTGCAACGCCAACTCGGCCTCGCTGCCGAGCGCGGCTACACGGTGAAGGCCGGCACCGAACTCGAGTTCTTCCTCTTCCAGGAATCCATGGAGCAGGCGTGGAAGCAGGGGTTCAAGGGCCTCACCCCGTCGAGTCCGTACGTGATCGACTACCACATCCTGCAAACATCCAAGGACGAGTGGCTCATCCGCAAGATCCGAAACGACATGGCGGCGGCCGGCATCCCGGTGGAGAACTCCAAGGGCGAGGCCGGCCTCGGTCAACACGAGCTGAACCTGCGGTACGCCGAGGCGCTGCGGATGGCCGACAACCACACCGTCTACAAGAACGGTGCCAAGGAGATCGCGGCGCTCGCTGGCCGGGCCCTCACGTTCATGGCGAAGCATCACATCGACGAGGTCGGCAGCTCGTGCCACATCCACTCGTCGCTGTGGGACGCCTCGACCGACCGATCCGTCATGGCCGACGAGTCCGGCCGCGGGCTCTCGGACACCTTCCGCTGGTACCTCGGCGGGCTCCTCGCCACCGCCGGCGACTTCGCGCTCTGCTGGGCACCGTTCGTCAACTCCTACAAGCGCTACCAGCCCGGCTCGTGGGCTCCCACCGCCATCGGCTGGGGCACCGACAACCGCACGCTCGGCTTCCGGGTTGTCGGACACGGGCAGGGCATGCGAGTCGAGAGCCGCATCCCCGGCGCCGACTGCAACCCGTACATCGCGCTCGCCGCGACGGTGGCCGGTGGCATCCACGGAATCGAGAACCGCATCGAGCCGCCCGAGGCGTTCCTCGGCAACGGCTACGAGGCCGACCTCCCGCGGATCCCCTCCACCCTGGTCGAGGCGATCGACCGGTTCGAGGCGAGTGAGATCGCGCGGGCGGCGTTCGGCGACGATGTCCACTTCCACCTGCTCCACATGGCGAAGCAGGAATGGGCCGAGTTCAACCGGACCGTCACCGACTGGGAGTTGCGCCGGAATTTCGAGCGGCTCTGAGCGCCGCGGCGCCCGCGACGAGCGACCGCCGGCGCGATCACCAGCGCGAACACGTCGCGGCGGCGGCTTCCGCCATACCGAGCGGGAACCCTGAGGCTGCAAACGCCGCGACAGCGAGGCACGCGGTGAACACGCGGAGCCGCGTCACACGTCGACCGTCTCCCACGCATACGCCTGTCGGTCCGGGTTCACGTCGGACTCAACGAATACCGCGACTGCCCGCCCCCCGATATCGATTACCCACCTGGGATAGAGGTCGACGTCTCCTTCCTTGGGAATCGCTCCTTCGACCATCAGGCGGCGTACACGGTCATCGGGGATGGCATGGCGTGTGATTCCACTCGCGCCGATGACTGCGAGTGATGCGGTCGGGGCGTCCGAAGATGGCTTGAACGCTCCGACCACGATTGCTGCGTGCTGACCTGCTGTCACCAGTTGGGCGCTGCCGTCGTATGACTCAGCCTTGTCGCCAACGAGAGACTCAGGGTCCACACGACTGATGGTCCAACGATCCTTGCTCGTGGTGAACACGACCGCTTCGCTCGCGGAGCACCCAAGCTGAGCATCGTAGGCGTCGGGATCGGTGTTGAGGTTTTCGATGCCTCGCCAGCGGCCGTTTCGATAGCCCATAAAGGTGCGACCGGCCCCCATCGACCTGCTTGCGGCGAATACGGTGCCGGATGCGGCGCAGACGATATCGCCCCCCGGGGCCGCGGGAATCTCCGACGCGGAACCATCCTGCTCGACCCGCACGGCCAGTTCAGTGTCATCACGCAAGAACCACACCGCCACGATCGCTGCGTCGTCGACAACCAGCGGTCCTCCCATCGAACTCACCGCGCCCACCTTTTCGACCGAACCCAGCGCAGTCGACCACACCGGCGAGAAGCCCGCGCCCTGTTCGGAAGTGAACAGGTGGACCGACTGTTCACCGCGTTCACAGACGCGGCCAGCGGTGTCATCGATTACCGCCGGAGTCGCGCAGGTCAGCACCTCCAGCCATGCCCTCGGTCCGACGGTCGATACATCAACGGCGACGATGTCACCCTCCACCGGCGTGGTGCCGACGGTCTGGCCGGACTCCGACAGGAACTCGATGTCACGTCCCGATGGGACGGCGACACCCAACGAATCGCCGGATGCGTACACCACCGAGCGGGCCGGCAGCTCTACCATCCGAGCCGACGAAACCTTGTCCGTCGGCGCCTCACCGCAGCCGACGAGTACGGCCACCAGCACCACACCGAGCGACACCAGGGCTCTCAGGCTCGCGACGACGACCCTCGGTGTCGCGATGGACGGCCGAACCGATGCCGCCTTCACCCGGTTGCCTTCACCGCGTTCCACGCAGGGAGGGTGCGTTCGGCGATGACGTCCGCTTCCACCTGCTCCACATGGCGTAGCAGAATAGGGCCGAGTTCTACCGGACTGTCACCGACTGGGAGTTGCGCCGGAATTTCGAGCGGCTCTGAGCGCCGCGGCGCCCGCGACGAGAGCGACCGCCGCCGCGATCACCAGGGCGAACACGCTCGATCCCGTCATCGCGAGTTCGCTCGCCGCGCCGGCGCTCGGCGCCGTCGTCGTGGTCGTTGCCCGCGGGGTCGTCGTGGTCGTCGAGGTGGTGGTGCTCGTCGTGGTTGTCGGCTCATCGACCGTCAGCTCGTCGCCGCCGACGTTGTTGTCGAGATTCGCCTCGTCCTCGGCCGCCTCGACCGATGCAACGTTGCGGATCGTGCCGGTTCGTGTGACGTCGGTGCGGACCGTGACGGTCGCCGTCTCACCCACGGCAAGCGGATGGTCGAGCTCGCACGTGAAGACGTTCGCTTCGACGTCGCACTGCCAGCCGTCCCCGGTGGCATCGAGCGCGTCGAGCCCGTCGGGCAGCTCGTCGACCAGCACCACGTCGGTGGCCGGGCCGTCGCCGCTGTTGAGCACGTCGATCTGCCACGTGGCCGTCGTCCCCTCCATGCTCGACAGCCGCTTGCCGAGCGACAGCTCGGGGTTGGTGCTCGGCGCGTGCAGGCCGAAGTCGACCGTGAGATTCGACGCGTTGTCGCCGTCCTCGGAGGTCCGCTCGCCGCCGGTGCTGAGGGTCACGACCCCGGAGCGCACCACGGTGGGGTCCGCTGTGGCGGTCCCGTCGTCGACGTTGTCGGTGTTGTCATCGGGGTCGGGTGCGGGCTCGTAGGTGCCGCCTCCCGTGGAGCTGAGCAGGCCAGCCGGCGCAGTGATCTCCACCTCGTAGTCGCCGGGGTCGAGGCCATCGAAGAGGTAGTGCCCGTCGGCGTCGGTGACCGTGGACGCGACCAGGGTCGCACCTTGGTACAGCCGCACGGCGACGCCTTCGATCCCGGCCTCCCCCGCATCGACCGTGCCGTCGTCGTCGACGTCGAGCCACACGAGGTTGCCGAGCGCCAGGCCGGGACGGAAGCCGAAGTCGAACGAGTGGTCGTTGTGGCCGGCCGCCCCGACTGCGGCGGTCGCCGTCACCGAGGTTCCGGCCCGGACGCCGTCGCTGTCTCGTCCGTCCGCCCCGCCTTCGGCGAGGGCATCGGCACTCGTCGGTGCGAGCCCGGCGAGCGACGGCTGTCCGACGGTGATGCTGACGGTGTAGGTGAGGTTGGGCGTGAGCCCGGCGAAGCGGTACCGACCGTTCGCGTCGGTGGTGATCGTCGAGGAGTGTCCGAGACCGTCGTCGAGTGTGACCTCGACGCCCGCGATCGGATCCTCACCCGGATCTTGGCGGCCGTCGCCATCGGTATCGAGCCACACGTAGTCGCCGATTTCGACGGGTGCGTTGTCGCACAGCAACTCGACGTCGCCGAGGCCCGCTGCCTTCCCGAAGCCGACGCCCGCGACGTTCGGTCCGGGGTTCGCCCCAAAGCCCGGACCCTCGTAGACCACCACGCTCTGACCGTTGCGCCCGGAGGAGGGTGCACCGCCGCGGATGGCACCGAAGCCCACATCGCTGCTGCCGTTGTCGAGGTTGAGCCACGCGACATCGCTGATGTAGCCGCCGGTGATCGCGTTCGCGGAGGTCGCGATCTTGTGCGAACCCTGGAACGTCGCGAGCCCACCGAGCGAACCCTCGGGGTGCACCGTATTCGACCGGTCGTCGAACCAGCTCTGCGTCGGGCCACCGAAGGCCGACTCGCTGTCGGCGGATCCGGCCGTCCCGCCACAGACTGCGCCGGACTCCACGACCCAGGCGGAACCGTCCCAGCAGGCGCGCATGATGTCGCCCGACGACGACGATGCGCCGTTCCACATCTCAACCCCGCCCGAGGCCCCGGCGGTGATCACCGTCGGAAAGCGGGCGTCCGGCCAGCCGGCCACCGACGAACCCTGATCACCGTGACGGGTGCGGAACCCGACGATCATGTCCTGACCGTCCCATTCGATGTCGGACAGGTACCGCTGGCCTTCCAACAGGAAGGTGATCCCTTCGCCCGTGTCGGTCGACGCAAGCGCCGGATGGCCGCTCCCACCGTCGCCGATCCAGGACGAGTCCCAGTCCTTCCAGGCGAACGAGCTCCAGCTGGGGTTGGTGGCGGTCCACGGGACCTCGACCTCGTGTTCCCACGGAACGGCACGAGACGGGTCGTAGGTGTAGATGTGGAACGACACGTCCGACGCGCTGCCGGTGGACTCCCCGGTGCAGGTCACACCGACGAAGAGTTCACCGTCGTGGATGCTGAGGCCGAAGGCCATCGCATCGCTGTCGGCGGCGCACTGCTCGGTCGGGATCGGGTCGGCGGCGATCCGGCTCGCCTCGGCGGGTGTCGTGATCGGGTCACCGGCCACGAGGTCGATCGTGTAGAGCTCGGCGGTCGCGAGGTTGACCGTATACAGCTGCGTGCCGTCGGCGGAGATCTCCACGTCGCCGAGGCCGATCTTGGCGACCCCGCGATGCGACGCCGCCCACGAATCGATAGAGGTGTCCGCCGGGTCGCGGACGTCGTTGAACCAGTTTCCGCCGGCCGTATCCGGGTGCGGGTCGGGGCCGGCAGCGGGTGAGCCCGCGTAGGGTCGCCCGGCGGGCACCGCGGGCATGACGGCGTTGACGTCGACGTACAGCTCGGTCTCGCCCGTCGCTCGATCGGTGCGGTAGATGCCGCCGGTGCCGCCGGCACCGAAGCCGACGTGACGCTTCTGGAATGCGGCGCTGTAGAGCGCGTTCTCGGAACGGCTGTATCCGAGACCGAACACGCTGCCGATGCCCGGGCTCTGCGTGGTCGTGCCGATCGGGGCGACGGTCGTCACGTCCGCCGCTGCGATGCCGACGGGGTCGGTGCCGTCGACGATGCGGTCGCCGTCGTCGTTCCAGCCGAACGAGGCGAGGGCGGGGTTGTCCGCGCCGGTGCTCGTGCCGTTGTCGAAGTTGTGGTGGCCGAACAGGAAGCACGACACGACCACATCGGGGGCTGTCCCGCAGTAGTCGGAAGGATCGTTCACAGCGAAGTTCACGTCGGTGTCACCGGCGGCGGCGACGACCACGGGCCCGTCGCTGGTGAGCGGCGCGTCGGTGGTGCCGTGGCCCGACGGATCGTCGACCTCGGGGCCGGGTTGGAGGAACGACAGGGCGGTCGGGATCGTGAACTCGACGCGGTAGCGGTCGTGCGCCGCGCCGTCGCCCATCGGCGAAGCGACCGGAACCGACCACGATCCGTCGTCGGCCGACGTCGTCGACGAGCTCTGACCCGCGTCGTCGTACAACGTGACCACGATGCCCCCCTGGGTCGGTTCGTCGGCGGCGTCGAAGGTCCCGTTCGCGTTGTAGTCGCGAAAGACCCGACCCGAGATCGGGCTGTCGCCGTCGGACGCCTCGGCGCGCGGCCCGGTTCCCGACATCGACCAGGTTGCCGTCACCGCGACGAGCGCTGTCGCCGCAACGGATCGTGCGAGCGCGTGCCGATGCTGCTTCGTGTTGATCCCCATACTGCTTCGATCGGCACGCACCGCACGGTTCTTGAGGAACGGCGCCGACACCGGGTGACCGCAATACGCTGCACCGATGGCTCGTCCCCTTCCCGTCATCGGCATCACCGCCCGCCGCATGCCCGTCGATCACCCGTTCCCGCTGCTCGGCGCCGTCGCCATCCAGGACACCTACGTCGATGCTGTCGAGCGCTCCGGGGCGCTCGCTGCGGTGCTCGGCGCTCGACCCCTCGACCCCGCCGCGGCCGACGACGTGGTCGCGACCCTCGACGCCCTGGTGCTCACCGGTGGACCCGACGTGAACCCTGCGCGTTACGGCGAGGCACCGCATCCGTCGGTGTACGGCATCAGCGACGTGCAGGATGATTTCGAGGTTGCGCTGCTCGACGCGGCGCTCGCCGCTCGGCTCCCGGTGCTCGCGATCTGCCGCGGCCTGCAGTTGATGAACGTGCGCTGCGGCGGCTCGCTGACCCAGCACATCGTCGACGAGCCGGGGCGCGGCCCACACGGCACCCCGAACGGCGGCGCTCCAACGCACAACCGCTTCCGGGTGAGTCCGGGAACGACCCTCGCGGCTCTGCTCGACGGCGACGAGCCGCACGGCGACTGCCACCACCACCAAGCCGTCGAGCGCGTGGGCGACGGCCTGCGCGTCATCGCAACCACCGATGACGGCACCGTCGAGGGGCTCGAACTCGTGGGCTACGACGGCTGGCTCGTTGCGGTGCAGTGGCACCCGGAGGACACGGCGGCCACCGATCCGGTCCAACAGCGGTTCTTCGATGCTCTCACGGCCGAGGCCCGCCGCGGAGCGCGCTGATTCGGCTCGAGCGGCGGCGGCCGGACCTGCGGGGTCAGCGGTCCATGCGCGGGGCGACCGTCACCTGGGCGAACGGACGAACGGCAGGTCGACCACCGTGCCGACGAGTTCGTTGCCGCGACCGACGAGCGTGACCGCATCGCCCGTTGCGACCGACGCATCGACGAATGCGAGCGCCACGCCGCAGTCGAGCATCGGCGAGTAGTTGCCCGACGACACCCGTCCCACCTCGGCCCCGCCGCGCAGGACCGGCATCTCGGCACGCGGCGGGCGCTTCCCCTCGGTGCGGATACCTACGAGGACCGGCTCAACGCCTGTTTCACGCTGCGCGTCGAGCGCCTCACGACCCCGGAATGGCCCCTTCGTCCACGAGACGACCCAGCCGAGACCGGCGTTCAGGGTGGTGATGCCGGCCCCCAACTCGTGGCCGTGCAACGGCAGGCCGGCCTCGAGCCGGAGTGTGTCGCGCGCGCCGAGACCGGCCGGCTCGATGCCGACCGAGGTGACCATGCGCCACACGTCGGCGGCACGCTCGACCGGCACGGCGATCTCCACGCCGTCTTCGCCCGTGTACCCGGTGCCAGCGACGACGCACGGGGTGCCGTCGATCTCGACGTCGGCCACCCGGAACCGTCCGACCGCAGCGGCCGCCGGGAGCACTGCGGAGAGCAGGTCTCGAGCGGTGGGCCCCTGAATGGCCAGGATCGCGCGCTGCGTGGTGACGTCCGCGATGGTGAACCCGTCGGTCTCCTCGCCGAGCGCGCTGCGCACCCCAGCGGTGTTCGAGGCATTCGGCATGACGTCGAACACGTCGTCGTGGCGCCACCACACGATGATGTCGTCGAGCACCGAGCCGTCGTCGTCGAGCAGATGGGTGTATTGGCAGCGGCCGGGCTCGATCTTGCCCAGATCGTTCGTGAAGGCGGCCTGGAGTCGCTCGTACGCGTTCGGGCCTGCGACCCGAACCGTCCCCAGGTGGCTCACATCGAACACGACGGCGGACGTGCGGCACGCCCGGTGCTCGGCGAGCGTTCCCGCTGCGTAGTTGAGCGGCATGTCCCAGCCACCGAAGGGAACCATGCGGGCACCGAGCTCGCGGTGCACGGCATCCAGAGGGGAGTATCGCAGCGTCACGCCGCGAGACTACCGGTCAGAAAGCGGCCGCGATCCCGGGCGATTCGTCGCCGTGGTGCAGCTGATGGATGCTCGCGTCGAGCTCTTCCTTCACGCCCCCGAGGGGCAACACGTTGAGCACGCCCTGCCCGGCCCGCAGCACGTCGATGAGCTCCTCGCCCGAACGCACAAGCACCGACTTCGTGCCGGAGATCACGATGTTCGCCGTGGCCACGTCCTCGCCGAGCTGCTCGCGGAGGTAATTGAACACGTGGCGCACCTGCTCCAACTTGATTCCGGCATCGAGCAGGCTCTTCACGACCTTCAACTCCAGTAGATCGCGGTACGAGTACTGACGGCGACTACCGCTGCCCGCCGCGTCGACGAGTGACGGGCGGATCAGGTCGGTCCGGGCCCAGTAGTCGAGCTGCCGGTACGAGATGCCGACGATCTCGGCGGTCCGCCTGCCCGTGTACCCGTCCTGCTGCATCGTGACCTCACAAGTGACATCGCCGGAATTACGACCGCGTCACCATACCGCGAGGTTCGCGCGGAGCGCGCGATCAGGACGCGAAATCGTCAGGATTCACCGAATCGATGAACTGACGAAACTCCTCGACCACCTCGTCGGACAGTTCCGGGTCGTCGAGATCGGCCTCTGACACCTCGATCACGCCAGCCTCGTCGATCACGACGTCTTCCACATAGATCGGGCAGCCGACCCGTGCCGCGAGTGCCAGCGCATCGGAGGGCCGACTCGACACGACGGTCACCTCGTTGCCGGTGCGCAGGTAGAGCTCGGCGAAGAACGTGGTGTCGACAAGGCTCGTGACCACGACCTGTTCGAGCCGCACGCCGAGTTCGTCGAGCACCGACTCGAACAGGTCGTGCGTGAGCGGTCGCGGGGTCTCGACGCCCTCCAAGGCGAATGCGATCGCGGTCGCCTCCGGCGCGCCGATGAAGATCGTGAGCACCCGCTGGCGCCCCTCCCGCTCCCGTAGCACGACGACCGGCGTGTTCGCCGGGACCTCGACTCGGACACCGACCAGATCGACCTCGATCACGCCGAGAGAATAGCGCTGTGCGGTTGCGCTCAACGACCCTTCATCGGCCGAGATGCGGCCGCAATGCCTGATCGATCAGGGCGCGGTGCAGGTCCTCCCCCGCAGCCGCCAGGTCGATGAGGCTCGTGCGCGCCCGGTCGAGCGCCGCAGGGTTGCGCTGCTTGAGCATCGGCAGAATGAGCTGCTCGAAGAACCCGGCCTCGCGGTCCGCAGCGTTCTTGAACAGACGCAGATGGCGGGGCTCCACGCCGCGACCGCCGAAGCGGACGACGGCCCGGGCGACGGCGACCGAGGACCGATCGAACGTCGGCTCGCCGCCGACCATCAGCGGTTGCAGCAGCCCGAAGGTCACCATCTCGTCGACCTCGGCGATCGACACGCCGACGAGCTCGGCGATCTCTTCGCGGCCGTAGCGCAGGGTGCCATCCTCGCCGTCGTCGGCGGCGGGACCAGCGTTGCGTTCCGGCTCCAGGTCGGATTCGTCGGCAGCGGCGCCCAGGGAGGGGCCCGAGCAGCGGCCTGATCGCCGAGCGGCCGGGTTGTGGTCGCCGCTGTCGACTCCCTCCGCCTGCCCCGCCGCGGTCGGGGGCTCCTGCAGTGCAGCCAGCCACGACGGCGACTCGCGCTGGGCCGGCTCGCCGATCCGCTCGACCGACGCGTCGCCAGGACGATCGACGCCCACCGGGGTGCGGTCCGACGCGGCGCCCGCCGACCCGGGATGCGCGTCCATTCCTGGCGCGTCGGGATTCGAGACGTCGGGATTCGAGACGTCGGGATTTGGAGACGTCGGGACGATGTCAGGGGACTCGGACGATGCCGCGGGTTCGGACGACGCCGACGCCGACGGTGCCGGCTCGGCGACGTCGCTCGCGGTTGCCTCGATGATCGACGCCCCGGGATCGGGCGTGGCCGTCAGCTGAGCTCGCGGTGTCGCGGTCGTCGACGATGCCACCAACTCTTCCAACCACGACGGGGGCCGCTCGACCGGTTCGGTCGCAACGGTCCCATCCGTCGCATCGGCGGGATCGGTCGGGGCCACTGCGCGAACCGGCGGCGCCGCGGCCGCCACGCCGTCGGACTCGCCCCAGAGACTTGGCTGCGAGGTCACGGGGCCGACCGAGTCGAGATCGCCCGACTCGAGGCGAGCCTTGATGACCTTGAGCGGCAGGAAGTTGTCGCGCTGCTGGGCGAGTACCCAGCGGAGCCGAGCGATGTCGGCGTCGTAAAACTTCCGATATCCGGCCGCCGTGCGCTCGGGCACGATCAGCCCCTGCGCCTCCAAGAAGCGGATCTTCGAGATCGTCACGTCGGGGAATTCGGTCTGCAACAGCGCGAGCACTTCGCCGATGGCGAGATGACCCGGTACGCCGTCGCTCGGCGCTCCGTCACTCATCGGCACCACCGCCGAACACGACCACCAGCTTGAACTTGCCGACCTGGACTTGATCGCCCTCCGCCAGCGCAGCCGTGTCGACCCGCGATCCGTTGAGGTACGTGCCGTTCAGGGACCCGACGTCGGAGATGGTCAGCACCGCACCGTCGCGGCGGATCTCCGCGTGGCGGCGCGAGACCGTGACGTCGTCGAGGAAGACCTCGCTCTCGGGATGACGGCCGATGCGGGTGGTCACGTCGCTCAGAGCGAAACGAGACCCGGCGTTCGCGCCCCGGGTCACCACCACCATCGGCACCTCGTCGGGTGTCGGCACCGACACGACCGGATGCGACGCCGTGTGATCGGCGTCGTGGCGGTCGAGTGGGCCTCCGCACACCGAACAGAAGTTGGCGTCGTTGGCGTTGGTGCTTCCGCACTGGGCGCAGGTCGTCGACCCCATGGCGTCAGTCGCCGATGAGTGCCCGGTAGCCCGCCGCGTCCAGGAGCTCGTCGAGTTGGGCGGGGTCCGCCACCTCGATCACGCAGATCCATCCCTCGCCGTAGGGATCGCTGTTCAGGAGTTCGGCGCTGTCACCCAGCGCCGCATTGACCTGGGTGATCGCGCCGCCGATCGGAGCGAAGATCTCCGAGACCGACTTGGTCGACTCGACCTCGCTGAACGCCTCGCTCGCCTCGACGACCCGGCCGACATCGGGCAGGTCGACGAAAACGACGTCGCCCAGATTGTCCTGGGCGAAGTCGGTGATACCGATCCGTGCCGCGGATCCCTCGACTCGCACCCATTCGTGGTCGCGGGAGTACCGCAGATCCTCGGGGATATTCATGCCGGGCACCCTACCGGATGGCCGACGCCTCGGAGCGGCCTTCAGCCAGGGCTTCGCGTCCTCGAACGAGGTACTGCCCGAACGCGATCATCGAGAACACCAGCCCGGGAATGGCGAGCAGATACGCGAACACGCGCCAGCCCGTCTGCACCGCCGGACGGAACGTCGACTCGCCGGCCAACAGGAATGCAGGAAAGGCCCCCATGTTGGCGAACGCGCCACATTTGCCGATCCACGTGACATCCATCCGCTTCGCTCCCAGTGCGGTGATGGCGATCACGAAGACCGACAGGATGACCTCGCGCACGAGCACTGTCCACGAGAACCACCCGGGCGCCGCCCCAACTGCGATCACCGAGACGATGCCGACCACGAGCAGGAGACGGTCGACGGTGGGGTCGTACATCTTCCCGAAGTTCGAGGTCTGATTGAACCGGCGTGCGACGTACCCGTCGACCCAGTCGGTCGAGCCGAGCAGGCCGAGCGTGAAACCCGCCCATCCCCAACTGTCGCGCCCGAACAGCAGCCACAGGAACAGCGGGATGCACAGGGCACGAACCGTCGTGATCGCGTTGGGGAGCGTCACCAGCCGGTCGACCGACATCTCGCCAAGCCCCTCTTCGGTCGGCTTGTGGATCAGCTGGTGTTTGGGGGCCGCCACTCCGGTCAGCGTAGCGGTGGTGTCGGGTAGCGTCCCGGCCATGAGCGGTTCGGTGTTCACCAAGATCATCACGGGCGAGTTCCCCGGCAGATTCGTGTGGCGCGACGACGACGTCGTGGCGTTTCTCACGATCGCCCCGATCCGTCCGGGCCACGTGCTGGTGGTGCCGGTGCGGGAGGTCGACAAGTGGACCGATCTCGACCCGAGCACGTGGGCCCGGCTGAACGAGGTTGCGCTCCACATCGGGCGTGCGCTCGAGTCGAGCTTCGCGTGCGAGCGGGTCGGCACGATCATCGCCGGGCTCGAGGTGCCGCATTGTCACATGCACCTGATTCCCATCGACACCATGGCCGACCTCGACTTCGCCAAGGCCGACGCGTCGGCGTCCGCCGAGGCGCTCGATGAGTCGGCCGATCGAATCCGCGGTGCGCTGCGCGCGGCGGGGCACACCGCGGCCGGCTGAGTTCAGAACAGCGTGCCCTGCTCGGCGTCGGGATCGGGAAGCTCGTCGGGCGCGGGAAGGTCGGCGATCAACGCGGGCCCATCGTTGCGCACGTTGTTCACCAGCGCGGCGACGGGCCGGATCACGGTGAGTTCGGGTGCCGCGGGCACGAGCAGATCGCCGACGTCGCGTGTGTCGGTGTGCGTCGGGTCAAGCCAGCGCTCCCATGACTCGGGGGCGAGAACGACCGGCATGCGGTCGTGGATGGTCGCCATCGCCTCGTTCGGCTCGGTCGTGATGATCGTCGCCGATCGGATCGACACCTGCTCGCCGCCCATCGGGCCGCTCCACCGGCTCCACAACCCCGCGAAGGCATAGGGCGAGCCGTCGGGGCGAGTGATGTAGTGCGGCACGCGGGCACGACGTCCGGGCGTGGTTGCCCACTCGTAGAACCCGTCGGCGACCACGATGCAGCGGCGGCGCTCGAACGATCGACGAAAGGCGTTGGACGACGCAAGCCCCTCGGCGCGGGCGTTGATCATGCGGACACCGATCGAGGCGTTGTTCGCCCAGGGAGGGATCAGGCCCCACCGGAACCGGTCGAGTTCGCGGCGACCTTCCCGCACCAGTACCCCGGCGATGTCGTCGGTGGGAGCGACGTTGTACCTCGGTCCCGTCGGGGCGTCGCCCAGCACCGCATCGAAGTACGCGGCCACGACCTCGGGCGGCGAGGCCAGCACAAACCGTCCACACATCGCGACGAGCGTAGGATGCCCCCTTCGATGGACGCACCCAACGAGACAACGACGGCCGATCGGCGCCGCAGCCCTGTCGTCTCGATCATCTCGCCGACCTACAACGAGGCCCTCAACGTCGGCCCGCTCATCGACGGCCTCCACGCAGCGCTGGTCGACGTGGCGCACGAGGTGATCATCGTCGACGACGATTCACCCGATGGGACGTGGGAGATCGTCGAGGCCCTCGCTGCGACCGACGACCGGGTGAGGGTGATCCGGCGCTTCGGCGAGTCCGGGCTCAGCTCGGCGGTGCTGGCCGGCATGGAGGTCGCGACTGGGAGCGTGCTCGCGGTGATCGATGCCGACGGGCAGCACGACGAGGCCGCGCTGCCCGAGATGGTGCGGCGAATCGAGCACGGCGAGGCCGACGTGGTGGTCGGCACCCGAGGCGCGGAGGGCGGCTCGTACGGCGAGTTCTCGCTGGGGCGCCGGATCGTGTCGGGCGTCGCCGCTCTCCTCGCCAAGCTGTTCCTGCGCGTCCCGGTGTCGGACCCGATGTCGGGGTTCTTCGCGATCTCTCGCGACACCTACCGCCGCATCGGCCCCACCATCAACCCGCAAGGGTTCAAGATCCTGCTGGAGTTCATCGGTCGCCGGGGCGACCTTCGGGTCGACGAGGTCGGCTACCGCTTCCGCAATCGCGTCCACGGTGAGACCAAGATGAGCCCGTCGGTCATCCGCTCGTATCTGCTCGCCGTCGCCGAGTTGCGGCTCGGGCGCCAGATCAAGGGCCAGCTCTTCCTGTACGCGGTCGTCGGCGTCTGCGGGTTCTTCGTCAACCTCGGGGTCTTCGGGCTGTTCGAACTGCTCGGCACCGGTGCGATCGATGTCGGCCTTGCCGAACCGGTGCGCTGGTCGCTGCTCGCCGGCATCCAGGCGTCGATCATCTCGAACTTCGTGCTGAACAACTACTTCGTGTTCTGGGAGCGGCGGTTCCGACGGCGCCAACTGGCGCAGGGGCTCGTCGTGTTCGAGTTGGTGTCGATCCTCGGCGTGTTCATCCACGTCGCGATGTTCCAATTCCTGCAACAACAGCGCCTCGGCGAGTCCGTGGTCGGCGCCGAGGCGGCGCGGCTCGCGCACGAGGCGATCGGATTCGCGGTCGCGTTCGTGAGCAACTACTACCTGAACGTCAACTACACCTGGCGCCGGCGGGCGACCGTCGCCTGAGCGGGCCGTTCGGGCGGCGCCGCCTGCGCGCCGCCGCCACGCCGCCGCCGCGCCGCCTGCGCGCCGCCTGCCGCGGCCGCTCAGCTGGGTCGGCGCTCGCGGCGCACGGCCGGCGTGCGGCCCTTCACGCCGCTGCGGCCCAGCGCCTTCACCACCGCGTCGGCCGATGCCGACGGCACCTCCACGAGGGCGAAATGCTCGGCGATGTCGATCGCGCCGATCTGGCGACCCACCAAGTCGGTCTCGCCACAGATCGAACCGACCAGGTCGCCGGCGCGGATGCCCTGACGGCGGCCGGCGCCGATGAACAGCCGGGCATAGCCAGACTCGACGGGCTTGTCCGACAGGCGCACGCGCTGCCCGGTCTTGGGCAGCCGCTCGGGACCGTTCGCCCGGCGCTTGTCGCCCGGCCCCCGGGTCATCGGCCGATCGTGGCTGCGCGCCGGCCCGCGGTCGCGCTTGGGTCGACCGAGCTCCAGTTGCGGGATCTCGACCTGTTCGTCGTCCTCGCCGGCAGCGGCCAGGTGCGCGAGGCGAAGCGCCGCTGCGGCGACGGCGCGCACGTCGTGGTGCTCGGTGAGCTCGTCGACGAGCTCCGCGAACCGTTCCAGCTCGTCGTGGGCGTTGAGCGACGTGCGAAGTGCCGCGGCGGTGAGTGCGAGCCGACGGCTCCGGAGTTCGGCGACCGTCGGGATCGGCGCTACGTCGAGTTGGCGTTTGATGGCCCGCTCGATGTTCGCGATCAGACGGTCCTGGCGCGGCTCCACCAGGGTGATGGCCACGCCCGTGCGGCCGGCGCGACCGACACGGCCGATGCGGTGCACGTACGTCTCGGGTGAGGCGGGCACGTCGAAGTTGACCACGTGGGTCAGCCGGTCGATGTCGAGCCCGCGTGCCGCAACATCGGTCGCGATCATCAGGTCGGCGAGCCCCGAGCGCACCCGCCCGAGCACGCGCTCTCGCTGCTGCTGGTCCATGCCGCCGTGGAGCGCCTCGGCGCGGTAGCCGCGCCCGTTGAGCGTCTCGGTGAGCTCGTCGACCTCCAGTCGCGTACGGCAGAACACGATCGCCGACTCGGGTGCCTCCACATCGAGGATGCGACCGAGTGCGGATGCCTTGTGGCTTCGGGGCACCACGTAGGCGACCTGGCGCACCCGCGCCGACTCCTCGGCAGAGCGCTCGGCCCGAATGCTGACGGTGACCGGGTCGGTCAGGTGCTGGCGGGCCAACCCGCCGATGCGAGGCGGGAGCGTCGCCGAGAACAGCACGGTCTGGCGCGTCGACGGCGTCGCGTCGAGCAGGCGCTGGAGATCCTCGGCGAAGCCCATGTCGAGCATCTCGTCGGCCTCGTCGAGCACCACGATCTCGATGCCCTGCAGGTCGAGGCTGCCGCGCGCCACGTGGTCGACGGCGCGGCCCGGCGTGGCGACCACGATGTCGGTCCCTGAGCGCAACGCACCGAGCTGGCGACCCATGGGCTGGCCGCCACAGATCGGCAGGACGCGCAGGCCGGTCGATCGTCCGTAGCGATGGATCGCCTCGGACACCTGCATCGCCAGCTCGCGGGTCGGGGCCAGAATGAGCGCTCGCGGTGCGGTGGATTCACCACGCGACCCGAGGCGCTCCAGGATCGGCAGCGCGAACGCGGCTGTCTTGCCGGTGCCGGTGGCGGCTTGGCCCAACAGGTCGCGGCCGGCGATGAGCGCCGGGATGGTCTCGGCCTGAATCGGCGTCGGCTCTTCGTAGCCGAGGGCGGTGAGAACGGCGAGGAGATCCTCGTGGAGCCCGAGCTCCGCGAAGTTCACTGGCCGGCCGCGCTGTGTCGGGCGCGCGATGCGACGGCATCGTCCATCACGGCGACGATCTCGTCGACCGCAGCGCCGGGCGCCAACACGGCCCGCACGCCGGCCTCGCCGAGCACCGGTACGTCACGTTCGGGGATGATCCCGCCGACCACGACGGGAATGTCGGATCCCTCCGATCGAAGGCGCTCCAACACCGGGGGAACCAACGCGAGGTGCGCCCCGGACAACATCGACAACCCAATCACATCCACGTCCTCGTCGATCGCCGCAGCGACGACCCGTTCGGGGGTCTGGCGAAGACCCGTATAGATCACTTCGAAACCCGCATCGCGCAGCAGCCGGGCCACCACGCGAACGCCACGGTCATGGCCGTCGAGCCCGAGCTTCGCAACCAGCACTCTGCCGCGTGGTTCGCCGGTCAGATTCTCGCCGTCTCGTTCCACAGCCCGAACTCCTCTCCCATCGTCGCCATCATCTCGCCCAGGGTCGCATGCGCACGCGACGCCTCGATCAGCGGTGGCATCAGGTTCACCTCGGGGTCCGCTGCGTCGCGGCGCAGACGCTCGAGCGTCGCGACGACGGCTGCGTCGTCGCGGTCGGCCTTCACCGCAGCGAGACGCTTGCGTTGCATGACCTCGATTTCGTGGTCGATGTACAGCGTCTCGGGCTGCGGCTCGTCGTTGCCCTCGGTGAAGGCGTTCACGCCGACGATCACGTGACGGCGATCGTTCAGCTTGCGTTCGAGCTCATAGGCCGAATCCGCGATCTCGCCCTGAAACCAGCCTGCCTCGATCCCCTCGATCACCCCGTCGAGCAGGGACCCGCCGCCGAACTCGGCGATGCGGGCGAAGATCGCCTCGGCCTGCGCCTCCATCTCGTCGGTGAGTGCCTCGACGTACCACGACCCTCCGAGGGGATCGGCGACGTTGGTGACCCGGCTCTCGTTGGCGATGACCTGTTGGGTCCGCAGTGCGATGCGTGCGCTCTTCTCGGTCGGCAGTGCGAGCGTCTCGTCCATCGAGTTGGTATGCAGGCTCTGGGTGCCGCCGAGCACCCCAGCGAGGGCCTCGATCGCCGTGCGCACGATGTTGACCTCGGGCTGCTGTGCGGTCAACGACACCCCCGCTGTCTGCGTGTGGAACCGCAGCGTCATCGAGCGTTCAAGCTGCGCGCCGTAACGGTCCTTCATCCACCGCGCCCAGATCCGGCGCGCCGCCCGATACTTGGCGATCTCCTCGAAGAAGTCGACGTGGGCGTTGAAGAAGAACGACAGCCGCGGGGCGAACTCGTCGATCGCCAGTCCGGCGGCCAGCCCGAGCTCGACGTAGGCGAACCCGTTGGCGAGTGTGAAGGCCAGCTCCTGCGCCGCGGTCGAGCCCGCTTCGCGAATGTGGTAGCCGGACACCGAAATGGCGTGCCAACGCGGCATCTCGGCAGCGCAGAAGCGCATCGTGTCGCGCACGAGCCGCATCGAGGGCCGCGGCGGAAACACGAACTCCTTCTGCGCCTGGTACTCCTTCAGGATGTCGTTCTGCAGCGTGCCGCCGAGCGACGCCCGCGAGGTTCCCGCCTGTTCGGCCGCCGCGATGAACATGGCGAACACGGACGCCGCCGGCGAGTTGATCGTCATCGACGTGGTCGTGGCACCCAGGTCGATCCCGCTGAAAAGGTCCGTCATGTCGGCGAGCGTGTCGACGGCGACGCCGCAACGCCCGACCTCGCCGAGGCTGAGCTCGTCATCGGAGTCGCGACCCATCAGCGTCGGAAGGTCGAACGCCGTGCTCAGGCCGTCACCGCCGTTGGCGAGGAGGTCCTTGAACCGGGCGTTCGTGTCGATCGCCGTGCCGAACCCGGCGAACATGCGCATCGTCCACACCTTGGAGCGAGACATCGAGGCGTACGGGCCGCGTGTGTCGGGATAGGTGCTCGGGCGCTCGGCGTCGTCGGGCCTGTAGACACCCTCCATAGGAATGCCGGACATCGTCTCGAAGGGCGTGTCGCTCGGTTCGGCCATGGAGGGGAATCTACCGGTCGGCCCCGATTCGACCCCATCGAGAGGCTCCGGCGACCTCATCGAGGCGTCCGGTCCGCCGAGCGGGCCGCCCTTCGAGGTCCGCGCCAGGGGTCTTGCGCGGCGCCGCGGCAGCGCGTAGGCACCATCGCATGACTCCGCCACCGCATCTCAGCGCGCTCACCCTGACCGTCGACGGCGCAATCGCCCGCCTCACGCTGCATCGGCCCGACCGGTTGAACGCCCTGTCGAGGGTGATGCTGGGCGAGATCATCGAGACATGTCGCTGGCTCGGCGGAAGGCGCGACGTGAAGGTCGTGATCGTCGCCGGGTCGGGGCGGGCCTTCTCCGCGGGATTCGATCTGGAGGACTTCGCCGGTTCGAGCGCCGATCCCGGCGAGACGGCCGACCTGGGACGCCTGGCCGCGGAGGCCCTCACGGCGGTTCGCCAGCTCACGATCGCGTCGATCCACGGGCACTGCGTCGGCGGAGGGCTCGTGCTCGCCTCGGCCTGCGACCTCCGGGTGGCGGCGGCGTCGGCGACGTTCGCGATTCCCGAGCTCGACCTCGGCATCCCGCTCACCTGGGGTGGCATCCCGCGCCTGGTGCGCGAGTTCGGCCCCGCGCTCACCAAGGAGCTGGTGCTCACATGCCGCACGTTCGGGCCGGAGCTCGCGGCGAGCGCCGGATTTCTCAATCGCGTGGTCGACGATCCCCAGCGCGCCCAGGTGGTGGACGATCTGGCAGCGGAACTGGCGCGCAAGCCGGCATTCGGGCTGCGCGTCACGAAGGAACAGGTGAACGCAGCGGCCGAAGACATGGCGTCGACATCGCGGGCGTCGGGCGATCGCGACGTGCTCGTCGCGGCGCTCGCCGACCCCGAGTCGCGGCAGGCAGCGCTCGACTATCTGGCGGCTCGCTCGCGCCGCGCCGGCGACGACCCGGCGTAGACCTCGGCCGCCGTCGCCGGCCCTTCGAGGCTGCTCAGTAGTGCTCGGGGACGAACGTCTGGTCTTCCAGCGGCGGGCGCATGTAGTCGTCGATCTGGCGATCGGGCAGCGCCAGCTTCTTCGACGTCACGTCCTGGTAGGGCACCGCCTCGAGCAGGTGGCGGATGCAGTTGAGCCGCGCCCGCTTCTTGTCGTCGGAGTTCACGACCCACCACGGCGACCACTTGGTATCGGTGTAGGTGAACATCGCGTCCTTGGCGCGCGAGTAGTCGGCCCATCGGGCGCGCGATTGCAGGTCCATCGGGCTCAGCTTCCAGCGCTTCTCCGGGTTCTCGATGCGCTCCTTGAAGCGCCGCTCCTGCTCCTCGTCGCTCACCGAGAACCAGTACTTGATCAGGATGATCCCCGATCGGATGAGCATCCGCTCGAACTCCGGACACGAGCGCAGGAACTCCTGGTACTCCTCGTCCGTGCAGAAGCCCATGACCTTCTCGACGCCCGCCCGGTTGTACCAGGACCGGTCGAAGAGCACGATCTCGCCACCAGAGGGCAGGTTCTGGACGTAGCGCTGGAAGTACCACTGCGTCCGCTCCTTCTCGGTCGGCTTGTCGAGGGCTGCCACTCGTACCACGCGTGGATTGGTCCGTTCCACGACCCGCTTGATCGTGCCGCCCTTGCCCGCCGCGTCGCGGCCTTCGAACAGCACGCACACCTTGAGCTGCTCCTGGCGGACCCACTCCTGCAGCTTCACGAGCTCGCGCTGCAGGCGCGCCAGTTCGGTTTCGTAGAAGACCTTGTCGAGCTTCGAGCGTTTGGCGCTCATGCCTCGAACCGTCCGCTGCGGATTCGGTCGGCCTCCATCAGCGCCAACTCTTGGGGCCCCGACACGACGATCGCCGGGTCCGGCACGAAGTCGAGCGACTCGCTGCGGCCCTGGTACGGCACTGCGTTGAGGATGAGGCGCATCGCGTTGAGCCGGGCGAAGTGCTTGTTCTCCGAGCGCACGATCCACCACGGCGCCTCGCTCGTGGAGGTCTTCTTGAGCATCCGGTACTTCATGTCGGTGAAGTCGTCCCAGTGCTCCTGGGCCTGCACGTCGATCTCGCTCAGCTTCCACTGCCGGAGTGGGTCGGTGCGGCGCCGATCGAAGCGACGTCGCTGCTCTTCCTTGGTCACCGAGAAGTACAGCTTCAACAGGATTGTGCCTTGGCGCACCAGGTCCTTCTCGAAGCCGACGACCCCGCGGATGAAGTTGCGGTACTCATCGTCGGTGCAGAAGCCGAAGACCGGCTCGACCATCGCCCGGTTGTACCACGAGCGGTCGAAGAGCACGATCTCGCCACCCGTCGGGAACTGGGCGACGTGACGCTGGAAGTACCACTGGGAGCGCTGCTCCTCGGTCGGCTTGCCGAGCGCGACGACGCGGTAGTGCTTTTCGTTCATGTAGCGGGTGACGCGACGGATGGTGCCGCCCTTGCCCGCGGCGTCGCGACCCTCGAACACCACGATCATCCGCCGGTTCGTCTCTTCGAGATGACGCTGGAGCTTCAAGAGCTCCACCTGGTACGGCTCGAGTTCCTGCTCGAGGCGCTGCCGACGCACCGCGGAGCGTGCCTCGGAGCGAAGCTCCTTGATGGTCTCGCGGGCGGCGAGCAGCTCGCCCACCACCTCGTCGACGCCAACCTGCCGACCGTCCATTTCGACGACCTCGCTCACCACGCACCTCCCGGATCCGATCGGCGGACCCTATCGGAACATGCGAACGACCAACAGGGACGACCGGCCCTTGACAGATCGCCGCGTCGCTGCATCGTTGGTGTCGCCCCGATCGCTGCGCCCGCAGGCACACCGGGCCGCAGTGCGCCTCGCCGGAGTGCACGTCACATCTCCACAGTTGATCCGTGGAGATACGCGGCGCTCCCGGAACAGACCTTCTCCACAGTTGATCCGTGGAGATACGAGGCGCTCCCGGAACCGATCTTCTCCACAGTTGATCCGTGGAGACACGCGGCGCTCCCGGAACAGATCTTCTCCACAGTTGATCCGTGGAGACACGCGGCGCTCCCGGAACCGATCTTCTCCACAGTTGATCCGTGGAGATACGCGGCGCTCGCGGTGTCAGGCCGACATGGCGGCGAGCGGGTCGGCCGCGTCGAGTCCCAACGCCTCGGCGACCGCTGCGTCCGTGACGTTGCCGCGGCACACGTTGAGACCGTCACGGAGGAACCGATCGCGCCGGAGCGCCTCGCTCGCGCCGAGGTCGGCGAGCGCGAGCACGTGCGGCAACGTCACGTTGTTCAGCGCATACGTCGACGTACGCGGCACCGCTCCCGGCATGTTCGCGACGCAGTAGTGCACGACGCCGTCGACCACATAGGTCGGTTCGTCGTGGGTCGTCGCCCGCGAGGTCGCGAAGCAGCCACCCTGATCGATTGCGACGTCCACCAACACGGCGCCGGCGTGCATCTCGGCCACCATGTCCTTCGTCACCAGGCGCGGGGCGCGGCTGCCCTTCACCAGCACGGCGCCGATCACGAGATCAGCGCCGATCACCAGGTCGTCCAGCGCCGTCGCCGTGGAGTACACGGTTCGCAGCGCCGGGCCGAACCGCTGCGCGAGCCGATCGAGCACGCCGACGTCGCGATCGAGCACCGTGACGGATGCATCGAGGCCGACAGCCATCTCGATCGCGTTCTCCCCCACGACACCGCCACCGATGACCACCACGTTCGCGGGAGGCACACCGGGGACGCCGCCCAGCAGGAGTCCGGCGCCGCCCTGCGGGCTCTCCAGGCAATGGGCGCCGGCCTGCACCGACATTCGCCCGGCCACCTGCGACATCGGAGCGAGCAGCGGGAGCCTCCCGGCGGCGTCGGTCACGGTTTCGTACGCCACGCACGTGGCGCCGCTCGAGATCAGGTCGTAGGCCTGGTCGGGGTCGGGTGCCAGGTGCAGGTAGGTGAACAACACGTGGTCGGCGCGCAGCATCGCTCGCTCGGACGGCTGCGGCTCCTTCACCTTCACGATGAGGTCCGCGCCGTCGAAGACCTGCTCGGGCGAATCGACGATCCGTGCGCCGGTCGCGGCATACGCCGCGTCGGTTGCGCCGATGCCGATGCCCGCCGACGACTCGATCAGCACGTCGTGACCGTGCGCTACCAGCTCACGCACACTCGCCGGTGTCAGGCCGACCCGTCGCTCGGCGTTCTTGATCTCCTTGGGTACCCCGATTCGCATGACCGTCCCCCGTCTGCGAACGACGTCGGGTCAGGCGACGTCGACGAGGAGCGTATCTCGGCGGGAGGGAAGAACCTCGGGAACGGCGGAATCGCCGGCGGGTGCTGCTGAGGGCTCGTCGTCGGCGCCGAGGAGCCCGGCGAGCATGCCAAACGCCCGGAGCCGAGCGATCGGCGGTTCGTCGCTTGACTCGACGATGTCGCAGAGGACGGCGGAGAGACCGAGGTCGCGGGCCTCGCCCGCGACGTAGCGCAGCGCGGCCTCGTGGGGCGCGCAGCCGTCACGAACGAGGAGGTCGGCGAGGCGGTCGAGATGGAGGCGAGCGAGGGAGGTCATGCGTTCACCGTACGGGCGAAACCTCATCACGCAAAGCGATTATCGCGGGACCTTACGATAAGCTCCGCTTATGTCAGTACGCGACCTCGGCATCCGCCATTTCGCTGCCCTCTGCGCTGTCGTCGACGAAGGCACCTTCGCCAAGGCCGGCGCTGCACTCGGGTTCTCGCAGTCGGCGATCAGCCAGCAGATCGGCGCGATCGAGCGAGCGATCGGCGCCCCCGTGTTCGACCGGCTGGGTGGCGCCCGTCGCGTCACGCTCACGCCCGCCGGGCGCATCCTCGTCGACCATGCCGAGCTGGTCCTCCGCCAGCTCGCGGAGGCCGACGACGAATTGGAGCGGCTCGCTGCCGGCACCGAGGGCACGATCGTCGTCGGCACGTTCCAGAGCGTGTCGGTCAAGGTCCTACCGGAGGCGATCGGTCGAATCCGGCGGCAGCGGCCCGGCGTGGAGATCCGCCTGGTCGAGAACGACGAGCAGAACGACCTGGTCGAGGCGCTCCGCAGCGGCTCGCTCGACGTGTCGTTCGTGGTCGAGCCGATCCGCGACGATGCCATCGCGACGATCCGCCTGTGCGACGACCCGTTCGTGGCGCTCTGCCCGATCGACGACCGGGCCGTACAGCCCCATCCGGGGTCGCGGCGCGACGGTCGGCGCGACGTGCTGCCCGTCGCAGCGCTGAACGGGGGCGCACTCATCGGGCAGCCGGATCAGTTCTGCGGCCAGGCGGTCGACCGCCAGCTCCGCAGCCTGGGCACCGACACGCAGTACGTGTTCCGCTCCGCCGACAACGGTGCGGTGCAGGCGATGGTGCGCGCCGGCATGGGCCGTGCCGTCATGCCGTTCCTGGCGATCAATCCCGACGACCCGGACGTCATCGTCGCCGACCTCGACCCACCGCTACAGCCGCGCCGCATCGCGCTCGCCTACCTTGCGGGCACCACCCTCGCCCCGGCCACTCGGGCGTTCATCGCTGCAGCGATCGACGTCGCCGACAACCTGAGCCACGCATGATCTGGTTGATCGACGGCAACAACGTGATGGGCTCGATCCCCGACGGCTGGTGGAACGACCGGCCCGCGGCGATGGAGCGGCTGGCCCAACGAGTCGCCCGCTGGTGCCGCACCGTCGAGGACGACGTGGTGCTGGTTTTCGACGGGGCACCGATCGCCCAGGTCGCCCAGGTCGCCGGCGGCACGCTCCGGATCGAATTCGCGCCCCGTCGCGGCCGCGACGGGGCCGACGACCACATCGTCGAGCGAGCGAACGCCGTGGTCGCCGCTGCTCCGACCAACGCCGACGACTCGCCCGCAGTGACGGTTGTCAGCGCGGATCGCGGGCTGCAGCAGCGTCTTGCGGTGCGTGTGCGCCGGATCGGACCGCGCCGGTTCCTCGATGAGCTCGACCGGTGCGAAGGCCACGAACCGCGCGAAGGCCACGAACCGCGCGAAGGCCACGAACGACGCGAGCGCGACGGGAGCGCCCGGCGCGACCGCGATGGGTAGGTTGCCCCGGTACCGATCGAACGAGGATGCCGTCACCATGCACGACGTGACCCAGATCATCGACCTGCGCCAGCCCGAGCCGCTCACCGTCGTGTACGGCGGAGGCGGTGCGGTGGGCATCGCGTGGCACGTCGCGGTCATCGACGCAATGGAACAGCTCGGCCTGCCGGTGCGCACCGCGCCGTCGATCGGCACCAGCGCCGGCTCGTGGGCGTGCGGCGCGGCGCGGCTCGGCCTGGGCTTCGACGAGTTCGCCGCGCTCGGCGACTTCGACGTGCCGAACCGGCGACGCGGCGCACTCGAGGCGATGGCCCGTGAGGTCTTCGGCGACGCCCGGCCGACGCGGATCTGGATCTCGGCGGTCGCAGTGCGATCGCTGAGGCGCCACCTGTTGGATGGTCGACGCCACGACCTGGCCGACTTGGTGGCGGCATCGTCGGCGGTGCCGGGCGTGTTCGCGCCGCATCGGGTGGGCAGCCGCGACTACATCGACGGTGGGGTGCGGTCGATGGCTTCGGCCGATCAGGCGCCACCGGCGGCACTGATGGTGGCGTCACTCCCCATCGGCGGACCGCTGTTCGGGCCCGTCGGGCGAACCTTCGAGCGGGTCACGCGCAACGCAATGGCGCGGTGGCGAAGCCGCCACGGCGGCGCAACCGTCGTGGTCCGCCCCGATGCCCGATTCGCCGCTGCGGTCGGCCGTCACCCCCGTGGGCTGATGGACACGGCGCTTGCCCGGGAGGTCTATCCCCTGGCCTACGACGCCGCCGCGAGGCATCTGGAACGACGCCTGACCGACCTGGAGATGCGCGGCGTCGCCCTCACCCGCTCTTGACCACCGCATACCAGACGCGGTCGGCGACCCGCTCGAGGTCGTCGCCCATGCGGCTGCACCGACGGTAGAGCTCCCGGCTCCCCATCACCTCGCGCAACTCGTCCAGATCGAGCAGCTTCGACATCGCGTCGCGGTAGATGTGTTCCACGCGCCGCACCGACTTGGTGGCGGCGTCGGCGGCGGCCGTGGCGCCGTCGTGGTCGTCGACGAGCGCGGCGAACGCGAGCCTCGCGTGTCGGGCGCCGGAGGCCAACTCCGAGGCCATCGCGGCGATGAACCCATCGGGCGGCACGCCGATCACCTCGGACTCGCGCACCAGGTTCTTGGCACCGTTCATCACCGCGTCGAGCGACTCACTCAACGCGAAGAGGTCCTCGGCGTCGATCGGTGTCGTGAAGGCCTCGCGCAGCGCCCGAAGGAGCCCACGACGAGCGTCGTCGGCGTCGTGCTCCGCGGCGCGCACCACTGCCTCATCGGCCACCGATCCGCTCGCCCAGTCGGCGAACGCGTCGAGCCCGCCGACCGTGATGTCGCATTGGCGATCCAGGAGCCCGAGCAGGTCCGGCTCGGCGGGCAAGAACCAGCGGGTCACCCCAACCACCTCCACAGGGGCAAGGCGGCCACGGCGGCCAGCCCCGACATCGGGAGCGTAACCAGCCAGGCCACGCCCATCTCGCGTACGACCGTCCACCGAACGTGACGGAAGCGATGGCTCGCGCCCGAGCCCACCACCGACATCGCGACCACGTGGCTCGTGCTCACCGGCGCGCCGACCAACGCCCCCGACCAGATGACGGCCGCGCTCCCCGCCTGCGAAACGAGGCCGTCGAGCGGGCGCATCCGGAAGATCCCGCGGCCGATGGTGCGCACGATCCGCCATCCGCCGAGCGACGTGCCGATCGTGAGCGACGTGGCGGCGGCGAGCTTCACCCACAACGGCACGGCGAAGTGATCGAGGTGGCCCGACGCGACGAGCACCAGCGTCATCACGCCCATCGTCTTCTGCGCGTCGTTCGCCCCGTGGCTGAACGCCAACCCGGCTGCGGTGACCCACTCGGCGCGACGAATCGGCCGGTCGATCCGACGGGTCGCTCGCCGCAGCGCGCGGCGAGCGACGCGGTTGCCGATGAACCCGGCGGCGAAGCCGAGCATCGGCGACACCGCGAGTGCGGCCACGACGCCGAGCACCCCCTTCGGGCGCCAGCCGTCGAGGTGGCCCCAGTCGATCGCTGCGGGCCCCACGGCGGCCAGCCCGGCGCCTGCGAGTCCCCCGACCAAGGCGTGGCTCGAACTGGATGGTATGCCGCGCCACCAGGTCACCAGGTTCCACGCGAGCGCGCCGGTGAGCGCGGCGCCCGCGACCTGGACCGTCGTCGCGCCGTCGGCGACGTGGACGATCGAGCCGACCGTGTCGGCGACCGCCTCGCCCGCGAGCAACGGCCCGAGCAGGTGGAACGCGCCGGCCAGCACGACGGCGCTCGCCGGTCGAGCCGCCCGCGTCGCGACGAGCGCGGCAACCGAGTTGGACGAGTCGTGAAACCCGTTCGACACGTCGAACACCAGCGCCAAGGCGATGGCGACGACGACCGTGGTCATGCGTTGCGCGGGAGCTCCGAGAACGGCACCGTTCGGTCGTTGCCGGGCTCGCGTGGCAGCCCGAGCACACGCTCCCCCACGATGTTGCGCTGGATCTGGTCGGTGCCGCCGTAGATGGGAGGCGCCTGTGCCCACAGCGCCATGCCGGTGACCATGGGCAGCGCGGGGTTGCCCGTCGCCGCCACGATCGCGCCGGCATCCTCGGGCTTGTACGCGTGCAGCATGCCGGCGGCGCCGACGATGCGCAGCGAGAGGTCGCGGGTGAGGCGCATCATGTCGCTCATCGTGAGCTTGGCGATGTTGGCCATGCCTGGCACCTCGTGGCCCGCCGCCTTGGCCGCCTTCACCCGCAGCGTGTTGAACCGGCCCAGTTCGCCCAACGTATGGAGTCGGACCAGATCCTGACGGATCGTCGGGTCGGCGATGCGACCGTTCGAGCGGGCCAGATCGGCGAGCTGCTTCGCTCCGCTCGGGGGACGACCACCGGATCGCGGCGCCTTGGGTGTCGTGGCGAGCGGCGCGGGAGCGACGTCGCCGACACGTCGGTCGAGCTGCGCCGCGATCGTGCCGGGCATGACGGTCGGAGCGCCGGCCGATCCACCACCCGCGCCAAGCCCTGCGCGTTCGTGCATGAGCGTGGTGTTCGCGACCGCCCAGCCGGCACCGAGATCGCCGATCATCGCGTCGCCCGCAACGACGGCGTCAGTCAGGAACACCTCGTTGAACATGGCGTGGCCGGTCATCTCTCGCAGCGGACGAACCTCGACGCCCGGCTGGTGCATGTCGATCACGAACCAGGTGATGCCCTGGTGTTTCGGGGCGTCGGGGTCGGTGCGGGCGATCAGCATCCCGAGATCGGCCTGGTGCCCCATGGAGGTCCACACCTTCTGCCCGTTGATGATCCACTGGTCGCCGTCGCGCTCGGCCCGACACGTCAGCCCCGCGAGGTCCGAACCGGCGCCGGGTTCGGAGAACAGCTGGCACCATGCCCGTTGACCGGTGACGATGTCGCGCACGAACGTGTCGATCTGCGCCTGGGTGCCGTGCGTGGCGATCGTCGGCGCAGCGAGGAGCAACCCCAGCCCGGCGGGAGCCCCCACGGCGCCGTGTTCGGCGATCGTCTGCTGCACACGAACGACGTCGTTGCGGCTGAGACCACGTCCGTAGGCGTTCGCCGGAAGGCCGGGAGCCGCCCAGCCGTCGACGCCGAGCCGCTCCCACCACTGCGCGACGGTGAGGTCGGGGTCCCAGTTGTCTCGCAGCCAATCGCGAAGCTGATCGAGCACATCGATCGCGTCCGGCGCGCCTGTTTCGTCCGACACGGCAACCTCCCCTGGGTGACGGCGCGGCGAAGCTACCTCACCGCGCGCCGGTGAGGCAGACCTACCTACGGACAACTCGATCGCAGGAAGCAAGACTCAGCGGGCGATGGGCTCCGAGACTCGCTCCTGGCCACGATGGCTGCTGCCGCGCCGCGGCGCACACCGTCGTTTGGGTGCTCCTGTCGGGCGGACTCGGTCTGCTCATCGGCCTCGACGAGGCGAACGTGGCTCGCACCGGGGAACGCGGCACGGCGGTCGTGCTCAACGACGACGGGGACGTCCGAGTGTTCGACGAGAGCGGGCGCCGCGTTCGCTTCGATCCCGGTGACGAGTGGATGTCGACGCCCTTCATCTGGTCGACGGGACCGTGGCGGGCCGGCGAGCGAGTCCCGGTGCGCCACGACGAACTCTCGATCGTCCCGGTGAGCGTCGAGTCATCGCAGTGGATCATCGGCGACACGGTCGCGTTCGCGTTGCTCGGCCTGCTCGGTGTGCCGGTCTCGGTGGTCGTAGCAGTCGTCCGCGAGCTTGCGTGGCGGGCAGCGCTGCGTCGTCAGGCCGCAGAAGCCGAGTGCGCCGCGGGAGTCGGATGCGGCGCGCAGGCATCGATGGCAGGGAACGCCGAGACCGTCATCGTGCCGCTTCGCTCCTGGGGTGCGACGCACCGCCGTCCGCGGCTGGGGATCTCTGTGGCGGGCATCGAAATCGCCCTCCCGGCGATCCTTCGTGACGGACCGATCTGGGTGCCCGCGGCAGGGACCCAGATCTTCATCCTGGAGGGGACGCCTCCCGAGCCGTTACCGCCGCCTCCGGGTTGTGTCGACCTGTCGCCTGAGCCCGAGGTGTCCACCATCGCCACGCGCTCCGGCTGAGCGCCCGAACGTCGTCATCGTGCCTCGTTCTCCCGTGATGATTCCGAGGCTCCGCGTGTCCGGAGGGGGCGCCACCGATCTTGTGGCGGGTCCGTCGTGTGGCGACGGTGACGGCCTCGGACTCGGCGTCGCCGACACAGCCCTGCTTCGCGATGCGTTGCTGCGGTGCGGCTACCACCCCGGGGGCTGGTTTGAGTTCTCACGTTCAGCCCCGCACGACTTCGTCCCCGAGGATGAGGCTCCGCTGTTCCTTCGACCGGGCGCGCGCCATATGGCCACCACGATGGGCATCGCTGTGGCAGCGGCGGTCACGGCGGCGGCGGCCACGCTGGCCCTCGCGTGGGCGGGCCGCGTGTCGTGGCTGTCGCGCGAGTGGGCCGGCACGATCGGCGGCGCGGCTCTGGCGCTCGTCGCGTCCATCCTGCTCGGCAAGATGCTCGCGAGGCTCACTCCCTGGCTGGACCGGCGTCAGGCGGATCGCGACGCTCGGCGTCGGGTCCGCCGTAGCGGATCCGATCGATAGCGACCCCGACGCGCGCCAGCTCGTCGTCGGCCAGCCGTCGAGCGAAGGCCGTTGCCGTCTCGGACGACTCCCGGGCGACCCCGCGCTCTCGCCCCGCTGCATCAAGCCGGCGCTCGGCGTCGCGGACCCATGCGTCGTCGATCCACGTCCCTTCGCTCGGGCGCCCACGCCGCGACCGCAGGCGCGCGATCAGCCGGCGGACCATGCGAACCGCCGGGCCGGCGCCCAGCACGATCACCGCAGCGACCAGCAGCGCGATGCCGGCAGCGGTGGCGATGTCGCTCGTGAAGCTCGATCGGTTCGAGTCGGCGAGCGGGACAACCGCCGTCGGGTCGAACGGCACCCACCCCGCATCGGGGAACCACACCTCGGCCCAGGCATGGGCGTCGCGTTCCCGCACGACGTACCTGCGGCCGACCGAGTCGTAGCTGCCGATCGCATAGCCCGTGGCGAGGCGTGCCGGGATGCCGCGCAGGCGGGCGAGCACCACGAGCGAGCTGGCGATCTGCTCGCACCATCCCTCGCGTGACTCGAACAGGAAGTGATCCACCACGTCGACGCCGGCCGGCGACAGCGGTGCGTCGAGCGAGTAGTCGGTGGTACGGGCGAGCAACTGCTCCGCACCGACGATGAACTCGCCAGGGGTCGCCGCGTGCTCGCCCAACTCGGCGGCGAGGGCCTGCACCCGCGCCGTCGCCGTCGGCGTTGCGGCATAGCGGGCAAGGATCGCCGCCTCGGTGGGATCGGCCGCGTCGGCGGGTCGGATCGCCTGGAGCTGCGAAAGGGTCACGTCGGGCACGGCGCTCACCACGGTGTAGCTGCCGCCGTCGCCCAGCACCCCGTGCGACAGCAGCGTGCCGTCGGGGGTCTGCGACACGCCGCCAGGCGCGTCGATGTCGATCGCCGTCGCGGCCGCCGGAAGCACGTTCGCCTGAACGCCGGTCACGGTGATGTGCTGGGTGAGGCGTCGCCGTCCCGCGATCTCGGCGCCGGGCTCCGGGGCGACGGCGCCGCCCGGGCCGACATCGCTGACCCCATCCGGGCCGATCATCCAGCTCGAGCCGTCCCACATCTCGAACACCTGCGAGCGCCAGAACGCCGGCGCATCCGCCTCCACCGTCATGACGACTCGATCGCTGAGCTCGGGACGCCGAGTCATGTCGAGCCTGGCGGTCGGAGACAGGAGCGACGCTTGGCCGCTCGAAAGGCCCAGGGCGTTCCCGAGGTCACCCGACGGTCGCGCAAGCCCGGCGGCTCCCGGTCCGGCGAGCAGCGCCGCCGCTCCGATCAGCAGCGCCGGCGCGAGTGCTCGGAGCGTGAGTCGTCCAGCGTTGTAGGCCAGCGTGATCGATGCGGTCGCGACGACGATCCAGGCGACAAGGCGGAGCGGAGCCGTCGGGGCATCCACGCGGCCCAACGCGAAGATGACCACGGCGCCGCTCGCGGCGAGACCGCCGACCACCACCGTCGTTCGTACGGAGCGAACCACGAGCACGGCGAGGAGCCCGACGAGCGTTCCGAGCACCCCGAGGACCGCCGCGCCGTTGGCGATGCGGTTCGGCACGAACGAGATCGCGAGCCCGAACGCAGCCGCGGCCGCGACGGCAGGGCCGATGCGGTTCGAGCTCATCCGCGCACCGCAAACGTGCTTGCTGCACCGACGATGAACACGTTGGTTCCGGGCCGGACCGCAGGCGGGGCGACGGGCCCGGCCTCCGCAATGCGACGGTCCAGCTCGTCGCTGCCGGTGACCTCGCGGAGCACCGGTCCGTGCACCGTGGCGGTCCCGAGCACCACCCTGTGGCCGTCGGCCCAGAGGCGGCGCACGAGCGCGGCAGCCCGCGCTGCCGCGTCCTCCACCTGCTCGTGATCCTGTGTGTCGAGCGCCGCTCCCGACGGGGTGTTGAGTCGAAGGTCGACGATGACCACCGTGCTCGGAGCGTCGGTCTCCACGTCGCGATCATCAGTTCACCCGCGCGAGCCGTCGTCGGCCAGTGGACCATTCGAGGCGAGTCGCCCGGCAGGTAGGGACGAGCGCCCGCAGGCTCTCGTCGCCCTGCGTACGTGCCGAGCTCTGGACGGCCGGTTCTCCGTCGGCCCGGGGTGCGATCACGACCGGACGATCGAGAACGACGGCGGCAACGATCGTCACGCGCGCGAGCCCGAGCGGCCCCAGGGCGGACGCCTGGAACGGCAAGGCCCGGATGACGCCCCGGGCGGTGGGCCGCACGCCCGACTCGCCGACCCGCTGCCATGACCCCGTCAGCGGCCATCCGGTCCAGGCTCCGCGCGACGCTCCGGTGAAGCGAATCGTCAGCGGCGAGACCACGTCTACCTGCAGCCGCGACGGCAGGTCGACTTCGCATGTCAACCGGCGAGGGCTCGCCACCGCCCATGCGGCGCCAATGATCAGCGCCGTGCCGAGGGCCGCGACGAACATGCCGTAGATCGTTGTGGACGACGCGGCGGACCGGCCGACGGTCAGCAGCAATCCGAGCGCGCCGAGCAGCACGAACGCCGCGACGGTCGGGCGAGCACGACGTTGGAGGACGATGACCGCGCCCGGCGTCATCGCGGTACCGGCACCGCCGCCATGCGCGCGCTGAGGTCGTGCCATGTCTGTGCCGAACCGTCGGGGGCGCCCACGCGATGGGCGGTGGCGTAGACGAACACGGACTGGACGTCGTCGGGCGTGACGTAGGTGCGACCGCAGAGCACCGCGTGTGCCCGGGCGAGCGCGAGGGTGCTGACCGCGACCCGCGTCGATGCTCCGGTGCCGGGAGCCGAGGGAGCACGGGTCGCGTCGATGAGGTCGAGCAGGTAGTCCAGCAACGTGGTCTCCACGTGCAGCTCGCCGATCGCCTCGATCACCGCGTGCAGGAGTTCCGGCGTGGTCACGGGAACGAGTGTCTCGAGGGCGTGGCGGGCGCCGATGCCGGCGAGAACCTCGCGCTCCGCGGTCCGGTCGGGGTACCCCATCGACACGGTGAGTGCGAATCGGTCGAGCTGGCTTTCGGGCAGCGGGAAGGTGCCGGCCTGGCCGTGCGGATTCTGGGTGGCGATGCACAGGAACGGACGGGGCAGCGCGTGCGTGGTGCCGTCGATCGTGACCTGATGCTCCTCCATCGGCTCCAGGAGCGCGGACTGGGTGCGCGGCGAGGCACGGTTGACCTCATCGACGAGCACCACGTTCGCCATGATCGGGCCCGGCCGGAAGTGCCAATCGCCCGAGTTGGGTTGGTACACGCTGGTGCCGGTGATGTCGGCCGGCAACAGATCGGGCGTGCATTGCACCCGGCCGAACCTGCCGCCCATCGCGACCGCCAGCGTGTGGCCCAACAGCGTCTTGCCGGTGCCGGGCAGATCTTGCAGGAGGAGGTGCCCGCCGCTCAGCAGCGCCGTGAGCGACAGTCGCACCACACCGGACTTCCCTCGGACGACGCGGTTGACCGCGCCGTCGAGCGCCGCGGCGACCGCGATCGCCTCGCTCGGTGTCGTCACCTCGTACCTCCCACGTCCCGAGCCCGGCAGCGTACGCGCGGCGGACGGCTCACGGTCGCCAGGTGATGCAGTAGCGACCAGCCATCAGCGGTCGGACGGTCGATCCCGGGAGTTCCGTCGCAGCGAGGCGTTCGAGCTGTCGCCGCGTGTGAGGAGGCGGCCAGGCGAGCGGCGCGTCGTGCTCCCAATACCGGCCGCGCAACCGCTGGCCCTGAGCGATCACGGTTCCGGCGATCGAACGGACGACGTCGGCGGGGCCGCTCGGCCGGGCGAAGGCGACCACCACCAACACGCCCGCGGGGGCAACCAGCGTCGCCATCCGCCGCAGGCCGAGGGCCTCGTCGGGCAGGTGGTGCAGGGTCGAGACCGACGCGACCACGTCGAAACGATCGGTGAGCCCAGGGTCCAGCACGTCCGCGTGGCGCACCTCGACGCGGCCTCGCAGCCCGGACGCCTCGATCGTGTGGGCGGCGAGGGCGGCCGTCGGCGCGTCGACGTCGAGGGCAAGGACCTGCAGTCCGCGCTCGGCGAGGTCGACCGCGAGGAACCCGTTTCCCGTGCCGATGTCGACGGCGGTGCGCGCACCGGGCGGTATCGCGTCGAGGATTGCCCGGTGGTGGTGCAGGTTCCAGTTCCACCCAGCGGGAGCGGCCCCGGCCGATCGCCGTGTCATGACCTCAGTGTTGCTCGGTGTTGCTCAGTGTTGCTCGGTGAACCCGTAGCAGTCGCGCAGGTTGGCGTCGGTCAGCACCTCGGCCGGAGGCCCAGCAGCGATCACGCGGTGCGCCAGCAGTACCGCCAGATCGGCCGACTCGGCATCGGACAGGTCGTGGGTGGCCATCACGACGGCCGCGCCGCGAGCGCGCTCGTCGGCGATCGCTGTGTCGAACAACGCTCGGCTGGCGGGATCGAGGCCGGCGGTCGGCTCGTCCACGAGCAGCAGCGAAGCCTCGCGGGCGAGGGCCTGGGCGAGAAAGGTCCGCTGACGCTGGCCGCCGGAGAGCTCCATCATCGATCGGCCGGCGAGGTCGGTGATGCCCATGCGCTCCATCGAGGCGGCGCACGCCGCCTTGTCGGCGGCGCCGAACCGGCCGAGCAGGCCGAGGCGAGCGAACCGGCCCATCGCCACCACGTCGGCGACGCTGAGCGGCATGGTCGGCGACGAAGCGGGATGTTGCGACAGGTAGGCGACCTCGACGGGTTGGGTGCCCGGGGCGGCGCCCAACACCCGCACCTCGCCGCCGACGGGGGCGATGAGGCCGGCGAGCGTCTTGAGCAGCGTGCTCTTGCCGCAGCCGTTGGTGCCCATGAGCACGGCGAGCTGCCCGCCGTCGAGATGCACATCGATCGCGTCGACCACCGCCGCGCCGTCGTAGCCGACCGACGCCGCCCGGATGCTGACCGCTGCCGCCGCCGGGGCGCTCATCGCCACCGCCAGTTCCGGATCACGAGCGTCACCAGGAATGCTGCCACCGAGACGGTCACCACGCTCGCGCCCGCCGCCAGGTTCGCGTGGTAGCTCACGAGCAGTCCCACGTACATGCTCACGCCGCCGACCGCGGCGGCGACCGCCATCATCGTGGCCGGTCGCCGCGCGACGAGCGCTCCGGTGGCGGCCGGCGCGACCAGCATGCCGAACACCAACAACGTCCCGGCGACGGCGAACGACGCGACGACGGCGAGCGCGACCAGCCCGAGCAGCAGGTTCTCGAAGCGGCGAACGGGGAACCCCGACGTGGCGGCCACATCGGGATCGACGCTCAGCAGGAGGAACGGGCGGCGGCAGACGTACGCGATCAGCCCGACGGCCAACGCCACCGCACCCAGCGCGGCCACCTCGGCGGGTCGAACCCCGAGCAGCTCGCCGAAGAGCAGCCGCGTGAGATCGCCGGTGAAGCTGCGCGAGCGACTGGTGATCATGACGCCGAGCGCCAGCATCCCGGCGAAGAGCAGCCCGACCGCCGTGTCCCCCGAGAGGCGGGACCGTCGGGTGATCGCGCCGATCCCGCCCATCATGATCGCTGCGCCGACGGCCGCACCGAGCACGGCCGGCAACCCCGCGAGCACTGCGACAGCGATGCCCGGGAGTACACCGTGGGCCAGCGCATCGGCGACGAACGACAGTCCGCGCAGCACCACAAAGGTGCCGACGACTGCACAGATCGCCGCGACGATCAGGCCCGCACCGAGCGAGTGACGCATGAAGGCGTTGTCGGCGAAGGGCGAGATCAGCAGGTCGATCATGAGGAACGCGTCAGCGGCTCAGCCCGTCGTGAATGCGGGTGGCGAGTTCGGTGATGAAGGCACGGTAGTCGCCGCCCGTCGCCAGTCCGTGAGACGGAAGCTCCACGAGGCGCGCTCCGGTCTCGGTGGCGACCTGTTCGGCGACCTTCTTCGGGGTGCCGACCTCGGTGAACACCGTGGTGACCTGCGCCTCGGCGATGGCGTCCTGCAGGCTTGCCAGATCCTTCGCGGACTCCTCGGCTGTCGAGGAGAGCCCGGGTATCACGGTGCCGACGATCTCGCATCCGTACCGCTCGGCGAAGTAGCCGAGTGAGTCGTGGCCCGTCACGAGTCGACATCCGCCCGCCGGGAGGTCGGCCAGGATCGATCGCACCTCGCCGTCGAGCGCAGTGAGCTCCTTGGTCAGAGCCGTCGACGTCGCGTCGAGCTGCACCCCGGTGGCCCGCTCGAGAGCAGTCGTGAGCGCCGGCACCATCTCGCGCATCGTGAGCGGGTCGGTCCAGATGTGAGGGTCGCCACCCTCGTGATGGTGCTCGTGCCCGTCGTCCGCGTGCTCGTCCGCGTGCTCGTCGTGTCCGCCTTCCTCGTCGATCTCGCGCACCGTCACGTGGTCGGCGGCATGGAACACCGCGACGCCGTCGCCCTCCGCGTTCTCGATCGCCTCGACCATCCCCTCCTCGAGGTCGAGACCGTTGGAAACAATCAACGTCGCGTTGCCCAACGCGGCGATGTCGCGGGCCGAGGGGCTGAAGTCGTGCGGATCGGCACCGTTCGGGATGAGCACCTGCACCTCGGCATCGGCGCCGACGAGCTGCTCGACGAGGGAGCCGAGAATCGGCGTGGTCACGACCACGGTCGACCTCGCGTCCTTGGCATCGCTGTTGGCATCGTCGCCGCACCCGGTCGCTGTGGTCAGGCCTGCGACGGCGAGCCCCGCGAGGGACAACCGAAGCCCACGAAGTATCGGAGTAGGAATCATTCCTAGAGTCTACCGCGCTGCTACCCCGCCGGGGCCAACCGGTTCGAGTACGCGCCGATCCTGTGGTTGCATTGCCGCATGTCGCTGTGTGCAACGACGGAACCGGGCCGCCACCTGGAAGCGGTGCTCGTCCTCCCCGACCCCACCGACGGACTGTGGGATGCGGTGAATTCGGGCTGGGCCGAGACCGAGTTCCCCGAGCTTCCGGCGCTGTCGATGGAACAGGACCCGATCCACCGCCACAAGGACGTGCTCAGCCACACCATCACCGTCGTGGCCAACACGAGCCCACGGCTCCGGCTGCGGCTCGCCGCGCTCTTCCACGACATCGCCAAGCCGAAGACCCGCCGCCTCACCGGCACCAAGGTCACGTTCCACCATCACGAGGCCGCCGGCTCACGCATGACCACCACGCGCCTCACGGCGCTCGGCTTTGCCGACGACCTCGTCGCCGATGTCGCCCGGCTCGTCGAACTCAGCGGCCGGTTCCACGGCTACGCGCACGGCTGGACCGACTCCGCGGTCCGTCGATACGCCCGCGATGCCGGCCCGCTGCTCGGCGATCTCAACGAACTGGTCCGCTGCGATTGCACCACGCGGCACCCGCACAAGGTGCGAGGGCTCCAACGCCAGGTCGACGACTTGGAGCGGCGAATCCGCGAGCTCGCGGCTGCCGACGAGGAGCGCCGCCACCGTCCCCGCTGGACGGCACCGAGATCATGGAACTCCTCGACCTGCCGCCCGGCCCCGCGATCGGTCGCGCCTTGCGCATGCTTCGCACACTCGAACAGGACGACCCCGATATCGGCCACGACGACGCGGTCGAAGCGCTCCGCGGCTGGTGGGCCGCCGAGGCCGGGTAGCTGGGCGGGTCGATGGTGTCGCCCCAGCTCGGCGCTGGACCCGGGCCGGCCGTTGGCGCTGGTTCCGCCTGGCGCTACTGGTGCTGTCCGTCGCGGCCGCATGCGCTCCGACCCCGCCGGCGCCGTTGCCGGGCGATGCGGGAACCGCAGCGCTCCGGGTGATGACGTACAACGTGTTGGGAGCGCAGGCCGACGACCGGCTCTTCGACGAGTACGCCGGCTGGGCGGCGCGGATCACCCAGCTCCAACCCGACGTGGTGGTCCTCCAGGAAGCCCAAAGCGCCGACGTGTTCGGCCTGCGGCTGAAGCTCCGAGGAACCTACGTGCGCGCCATCCACCGCGGTGGGCGTGCGATGCCAAGCCCGACGCCGAAGGCGTTGCGATCCTGGTGGCGCCGATCACGCCGTCGAGGGCGCCGGCGGCACGAACATCGGATCGAGCTGCGCCCACCCCTCCATGCGCCGGGTGCTCGCGTGGGCCGACCTGACCGTCGACGGCCATGCGGTGCGCGTCTACGGCACGCACCTCAGCGCCGGCTCGGGTGCCGCCGCGGCCTCACGCGCAGCCCAGATCGAAGCGGTGCGCGAACGGATCGCCATCGAGATCGCACGCGGCCAGCGCCGCATCGTGCTCGCCGGCGACATGAACGTGGCCCCGGACGGGCCCGAATACCCGCACCTGGTGGGATCCGTGGCGTCGCCGCCGCTCCTCATCGACGCGTTCGCCGCCGTTCATCCCAACGCAGCCGACGCGCCTCGGTGCCCGTCGATCGCGACGACCGATGCCGCCGGGCTCGCAGCGCTCTGGGCCGACCCGTCGCTCGCCGCGGACTGCGGCTATTCGGCCGGCTGGCCGAAGGACGACAACTTCCTCGGCTGCGACGTGGCCTCGTGGTGTGTCTCCTGGCTCGATCGGGCCGCAGCGAGCCCGAGCGAGCGAATCGACTACGTGCTGATCGGCCCCGGTGTCGGAGTCGCCGCAGCACGGGTTCCGAGCCGCGCCGATGCCGACTGGGCCTCGCCCGGAGCCGAGTGGTTCCGGCTGTCCGACCACCTTCCGGTCGTCGCCGACCTCTCGCTCGAACGCTGAACGCCCCAATCGGACGCCGACGGGGCGACCGCTCTATGTTGTCGCCCATGACGTGGAACCTCGCTGACCTGTTCGAAACCGTCGTCGACGTGGTGCCCGATCGTGAGGCGCTCATCATCCCCGACGCACTGGGCGGACGTCGCGTGTTCACCTTCGCCGAACTCGACGCGCGTGAACCGCCTCGCCCACGCTGGCCGAACGTGGCGTCAAGGCCGGCGACAAGGTCGGCGTGTACGGCCACAACGGCAACGAGTACGTCGAGGCGCAGTGGGCCGCGTGGAAGCTCCGGGCGGTGCCGGTCAACGTCAACTATCGCTACGTCGAGGGCGAGCTGCGGTACCTCTTCGACAACGCCGACGTCGTTGCGCTCGTGCACGAGGCGACCTTCGCCGACCGGATCGCGGCCGTCCGCGCCGACTGCCCCACCCTCGTGAGCTGCATCGCGTTCGACGACGGATCGGGCGCCGACCTCACGGTGTGCGGCGCCGAGGACTACGAGTCGGTCCTCGCGGCGTCGTCGCCCGAGCGAGGGTTCGAGGAGCGCAGCAACGACGACCTCTACGTGCTCTACACCGGCGGGACCACCGGCATGCCCAAGGGCGTGATGTGGCGCCACGAGGACTTCTTCCACGCCACGATCAACCCGATGCTCTCGGTGCTCGCCACGCCGATCACCAGCGAGGGCGAGGTGGCGGAACGCGCCGCGACCGGGTTCCCGCAGGTCGGGCTGCCGCTCGCTCCGCTCATGCACGGCGCGGCGCAGTGGTCGTCGATCCAGAACGCACTGGGCGGCAACCGCATGGTGTTGAGCGCGTCGCACCACATGTCACCAGAGCACGTGTGGGAGATGGTTGCGAACGACGGGGTGCAGGTACTGAACCTCGTCGGTGACGCTCAGGGTCGTCCGTTGGTGGAGGCGCTGGAACGCCTGGGCGACACGCTCGACCTGTCGTCGATGTTCGTCATCAGCTCCGGCGGGGCGATCCTTTCGCCGACCGTGAAGGGCGACATCAACCGGCTACTGCCGAACGTGATCGTGATCGATGCGCTCGGCGCGTCCGAGACCGGATTCCAGGGCTCGTCCAGCGGTGTCGACGCGCAGGGCCGGCCAAAGTTCATGTTCGGCGAGCACACGATCGTGATCGACGACGCCGGCATCCCGGTCACGCCCGGCGACGGCACGATCGGCCGGCTCGCCCGCCGCGGCAACATCCCGCTCGGCTACTACAAGGACGAGGCGAAGACCGCCGAGACGTTCCCCACGATCAACGGGCAACGCTGGGTCGTACCGGGCGACATGGCGACCGTCGACCCCGACGGGTCCATCACGCTCCTGGGCCGCGGCTCGGTGTGCATCAACACCGGCGGGGAGAAGGTCTTCCCCGAGGAGGTCGAGCTGGTGCTGAAGGGCCACCCCGACGTGTTCGACGTGGTCGTCGTGGGCGTGCCCGACGAGCGCTGGGGCGAACGCGTCACCGCCGTGGTCGCGCCGCGCGGCGACGCACGTCCGTCAGCCGAGTCGCTCGCAGCCTTCTGCGAGGGCCAGATCGCCGGCTACAAGGCCCCACGCGCCGTCGTGCACGTGAGCGAGCTGGTGCGCTCCCCCTCCGGCAAGGCGGATTACCGCTGGGCCAAGGCCGTCGCCAAGGGCGAGATCCCCGCCCCCTGACCCGCCGCCGGCCCTGACCAGCCGCCGGCCCTGACCCGCGCCGGCCCTGACCCCGCGTCTCCACAGTTCGTTCTGGGCCGATCCACCGACCCAGAGCGTCAGTGATTCGGCCCAGTTCGTTCTGGGCCGATCCACCGACGCGGCGCGCACCACCGACGCGGCGCGCGCCACCGACGCGGCGCGTCGAGTCAGCTCGTCATGCCACCCAGGCCGACGAAGCCGCGTGCGAGTTCGATCTCGCCCATGTGACGCAGGCCGTGCTGGTAGAGCCAGCACTCGGTCGCGTCGAGCACCGTGATGCCCTGCGGCCCGGCGACCCGCGCGCTGTAGGTCGACGCAATCATCGGAGGGAACGGCCGGGGGACGAGGACGCGGTGGAACTCGTCGGGGTCGAGGGTGTCGAGCCAGCGTTCCGTTCGGTCGAACACGGCGCGCTGGTACGCCTTGAAGGCCTCGTAGTCTCCGATGCGCTGGCCCATCATTTCGTCGACCGTGCGGTGCTTGCCGTGATCGTTGATCGCCACCTGCACGGCGGCCTGCCACTCGTCGTTCCACTCGGGGGCGACGCCGGTGATCATCATGAACGAGGCGTCCTCCATGTTCGTGTAGTGAAACAGCGAGAACGCGATTGGCAACACGCCGTGGCGTTCCACGTGGTTGACGTGATCGAGGTCCATCGTGTCGACGGCCTGGTAGTACAGCGAGTGCATGGCGGCCATTCGTCGCTGCATCGAGTCGAGGATCAGTGCGGTCGTCATCGCTGGGCGCCACTGGTGTCGGTGGAGGCCGAGGCGGCGAAGTGCAACCCGGCGAACTCGCCGGACCGACGCCACGCATCGATGTAGTGGAAGAAGGCGACGGGGCCGTCGGGGTATCCGCTGGCGCCGAGGCGTTCGCGGCGACCGATCGCACCACCCTCGTTGTTGTAGTAGCCGGGTGTGCAGTCGGGATTGCCGAGGAAGGCTCGGCCGCTCGACTCGAGGCGTTCGATCCAGGCGGCCTCCGCCTCGGGCGTGACCTCGACGGTCGACGCTCCGGTCGAGAGGGCGGCGGCGATGATCGTGGCGGCCGTGGTGGCGGCCTCGCTCAGGTTGTGCGTGATGTTCGAGATGAGGTTCGCCCCCTGCGACATGCCGAGGATGAACAGGTTGGGGAATCCGGCGACGTGCATCCCGTGCAGCGACACCATCCCGTCGGACCATCGCTGCGACAGGGTGATCCCGTCGCGTCCCGTGGTCTCGTACCCGCACCGCCGGGCGTACTCGGTGCCGACCTCGAAACCGGAGGCAAGCACCACGACGTCGAGTTCGATGTGGCGCTCCCCCACCCAGAGCCCGCGCTCATCGGCTCGGTCGACGCCGGCGCCGTCAGTGTCGACGAGGGTCACGTTGGGCCGGTTGAACGCCTGCAGGTACTCGTCGTGAAAGCACGGTCGCTTGCACAGCTGCCGGTACCAGGGCTTGAGCGCCTCGGCTGTGGCCGGGTCGGCGACGATCGCGTCGACCCGTGCCCGGATCTCGTCCATCTTCTCGTCGTCGCTGTCCTCGTAGGCGCGCTGCACCGTCTCGGGCGTGAACTCGGCGCCCTCGGTCACTGCGGTGACGACGCGATCGCGGATGCGCTTGGCGATATCGGTCCAGCCGTCTTGCACCAGATCGACGTCGGTGAAGCCCCCGGTCTGCAGGGTGGCGAAGTTGAGTAGCCAGTCGCGCTGCCAGCCCTCGCCGAGCTCAGCGAACCAGGTCGCGTCGATCGGGTGGTTGTTTCGCACGTCGATCGACGAGGGCGTCCGCTGGAACACGAAGAGGTGCGCGGCCGTCTCCGCGAGCGGCGGCACACACTGCACAGCGGTCGCTCCCGTGCCGACGAGCCCGACCCGCAGCCCCGCGAGGCCGGTCATCGGAGCGCCGGTCGGGTCGCCGCCTGTGAGTTCCCAATCCCACCGAGACGTGTGAAACATCGGACCACCGAACCGGTCGAGCTCTGCGATCGCCGGCAGCTTCGCCCGATGCAACGGGCCGGTTCCCATCGCAACGAACCGTGCCGTCAGCGTGTCGCCGCGGTCGGTGCTGATGATCCAGCGCTCACGGCGGTCGGCCCAGTCAAGCGCCGTGACCTCGGTGGACAGCAGTGCGCGGTCGTCGAGGCCGAAGGTGGTCGCGATTCGCTGCGCGTGTGCGTGGATCTCGTGTGCGGGGATGTACTTCGCGCTCGGCACGGTGTCGACCTCGTCGAGCAGCGGGAGGTACACCATGGCCGCCGTGTCACACATCGCACCCGGGTAGCGGTTCCAGTACCAGGTGCCTCCCACACCGCCGGCGCCGTCGATCAGCAGGAAGTCGTCGATACCCGCTTGGCGCAAGCGGGCACCCGTGCAGAGCCCGCCGAATCCGGCGCCGATGATCGCAACCGTGACGTCGTCGCTTCGGGGGGCTCGCTCCGCTCGGGGCGTGAACGGGTCGTCGAGCAGCGATGCGAACCGGCCGCTCGGCTGGCGGTACTGGGCGTTCCCGTCGGGTCGTACCCGTTTGTCGCGTTCCTCGCGGTACCTCGCCTGCAGCGCCTCACGATGCTCCACCCCCGGCCTCCTCCGACCTCGATGGCCCCATCATGCCAACCGAGCGCACGCTCAGCACGAGCGACACCACCGCGACGAGACCGGCGGCGACGACGATCCCGCCCAGGCCGACGAGCGGGTCGACGCGGATCGCTCCGCTCTGGTGCGCCACCACGAGCAGCCCCTCGGTCAGGGCCAACACGCCGGCGATCAGCGCGAACAGGTCGAGCGGATGCCGGTCGAGCGGTCCCGGCCGGGCGTTGGGGCGGGCCGCGAGAGGAGTCGTGCTGGGGGCGCCGCTCATCGAGGAGGCGGTCGTTGCGGTCATGTCGGGTGCGGGGGTCATGCGGGTCTCCGTCGTGTTCGCAGGAACGTTTGGGTTGGTCGGGTTTGGTCGGATCGGTCGGGTCGGTCGGGTCGGTCCTCAGGGCGCCGGCTCCGGCGCGGTGGGCGTCGTGGACGCGGCAGGCACCGTCGGCACGGCGACCGTCGATGGGGCCGCCGATGTGGGTGGCGGTGCCGACGGGTCGGCCGTGCCCGGCCCGGGGGCGGGCACAGCCGGGTCGGTGGTGGGTGGGACGGCTGCGGCGGGCGGCGCGGACTGCTCGGCGATCACCCGCAATTCGGCCTCGAGACCGCTGCAGCGCACGGGGTCGGCGCTCAGCCGGCGACAGAGCACGTAGGCCTCGTCACCGGCCGCGCGGCACCCGATCAGCCAACTGGGGTCGCCCGCATCCTCGCAAGCCCGCACCTGGGAGGCTCCGGTCGTGCCGCACGGAGCCATCGCCGATCGCTCGATGGTCGAACCGGTTGCGCCGGTCCGCATGCACAACGCAGCCGGCGCCGTGACGTTGAGTTCGCCCGCCCAGCGGGGTTCGAGCAGCACGACGCTGCCCGAACCGGCGGCGATCTCCAGGTGAAGAACCGGCCCACCCTTCGGCCCGAACGTTCGTCGCACACTGGCTCCGTCGGGCGACTCGACCTGCTGGCTGAGCTGCCAAAGGCTGTGAATGGACGAATCGCCGGTCACGCGGCGCACGTCGCCGAGGTGCACGACTTCACCACCGCGCAGCGACCTCGCCGGATCCGGATGGGCGAGAAATGCGAGGGCTGCGGCCGGTGACATCAGGTGGCCGACGTCGGCGAGGATCGGTCGAGCGAGGTCGACCCGACCCAGGCCCGTATCGGCGACGACGGCGGTCCGCACCGACCTGGGCAGCACGACGCGTGCGGTCCCGAGCGAGGTGCGCAGGTGCAATGTCGCGTCGCGGTCGAGTTCGAGATCGCCCAGGTCGACGAGCTTCGTGCCCGCGAGCACGTCGACGTTCGACGGAAGGTCATTGCCGTCGACCACCTTGAGGGCCGCTGGTCGCACCTCGCCGGCCAGACGGACGTCGCCGAGGAGGAGGAGCGCCAGCACCCCGGCAATTGGGGCTGCCACAACAGCGAGGCCACGCGCTCGGCCGAAACGGGCCGACACGATCAACCCGACACCGAGGATCGCCAACACCAGCCCTGCCGGGACCCCGATGTTGACAGGACCGTCGCCGGAGCCCGCGACGATCGCCGCAACGCCGCCCGCCACTGCGGCGACGGCCAGGGTGAGCGGGGTGAGAAACGGGAGCGCCCGTGGTGACCTCGGAGGGGTCGAAGCGAACGGCACGGGCGGAGCGGCGGACGGGGCAGCGGTGGTCGCCGATGCAGGTCCACCTGCCCGCTGGCCGCCGGGCCGGCGCAGCACCAACGCCGCGCCACCGAGCACGAGCGCCCAGGCGAGGAATCGGGATCCGTCGGCGGGGCTGTCGTACCCGGGTTGGAGTCGATCGAGCAGCACCATTCCTGCGAGCGCGAGCACGCCGATCGCGAGGACGTCGCGGACGGGTCCATGCCCCAGGGCGCGCTGCCCGTCGTCGCGGGGCACCAACACCCACAACACGACATAGAGCGCTACACCGATGCCCATGAAGGCCAACAGCACCGCCGCGCAGCGCACGATCCAGCCCGGAAGGGCCCAGCGGTCGGCGATACCGCCGCACACGCCGCCCAGCACGTTGTTACCGGACGAGCGACGGAGCGAACGACCAAAGTCGACCAGTCGATCCCACCCGCTCGGGTCAGCTCCGGCTTGCCCGGAGACCGGCCCGTCGGACATCGCGGCCGCTGGCGCAGCTGCGGCCGCAGCCGCAGCCGCAGCCGACGATGCTCCGGTCGCGTCGCCCGGAACCGCATCCGGCGTTGGCCCGACCGGGGGCGGGCCGGAGGCTGGCGGACCGGCGGATTGGCCAGGCGCCTCGTTCCCGGCAGGTGCCTCGTTCCCGGCATGCGGCTCGTTCTCGGCCTGCGGCTCGGGTGCAGTTGGGTCGTCCATGGCTCACACCCTCGTCCGCAGCACGCCCGCACACCATCGGGAATCACCCTGAGCCGACCCCGAGCCCGAGCCCCACCGATTCAGGGCGATGCCCCACCGACAGGGCCGCGGGTGCCTGCCAAGATGGGTCCATGCCAGCCGAGACACCGATGGACCCCGACCTGTTCGGGCTCGCGCTCAGGGCGACCGGCGACGAGGCGGTGGTCGTCGGCGTGTGTGCCGCATGGGCGCGCCGCCTCGGCCTGCGGCCGATCACCGTTCGAGCGTGCCTCACGGTGCTGGCGCTCGCCGGAGGGTTCGGCGTGGGCCTCTACGCCGCCGGATTCCTCTGGGCGCGCCGAACATCCGGCACGACCGACGACGCGAGCCGCCCTGCGCCCGCCGGGCCCGAGCCGCGCCGCGAGGTTCGGCCGGGTGGCGAATTCGGCGCCTGGGCCTTCACGATCGGCCTGATCTCCGAGCTGCGCAACTGGTGGCCCGGGGTTGACGTTCGCCTGTTGATCCCGGCGACGCTGGTGGCGATCGGCACGTCGATCGGCTGGCGCGCCCCCGGCGACTCCGGTGAACGGCGCGCAGGCGCGCTACTCGGCCGCCTGCTCGGCGGCTCGATGCTCGTGGTCGTCGGCCTTGGGGTGTTTGCCTCGCAGCGGGTCGCGTTGTCGACCCTGCGGGACGCATCGCTCGCAGTCCTCGTGGCGTCCGCCGGCGTCGCGCTGGTCGCCGGACCCGGTCTGGCGCGCCTCGTGCGCTCCATCACTGCCGAGCGCGACGAGCGTGTCCGCCAGGCGGAACGTGCCGCTGTCGCGGAACATCTGCACGACTCGGTCCTGCAAACCCTCACGCTCATCCAGCGCCATCCCGAAGACCGCGAGGCGGTCGCCACGCTTGCCCGCCGACAGGAACGAGATCTCCGTCGGTGGCTCTACGGCGGAGCAATGGGGGCGCTTGGCGGCCGTGAGGGCTCGATGTCACGGTGCGCCGAGTCCATCGAGGCCATCACCGACGAGGTGGAAGACCACTACGGCGTGACCGTCGAGGCCGTTGTCGTCGGCGACGGCCCTGTCAGCGCGCCGGTCGAGGCGGCGCTGGCGGCCGCACGCGAGGCGCTGGTCAACGCGGCGAAGTTCTCCGGCGAGCGCACCGTCTCGCTGTTCGCGGAGATCGGCGATGCAACCCTCGATCTGTACGTACGCGACCGCGGCACCGGGTTCGACCTGCAGGCGGTGCCCGCCGACCGTCACGGCATCGCGGGGTCGATCCGAGGTCGGATCGACCGTGCGGGGGGCCGAGTCGCCATCCGCACCGCACCGGGCGAAGGCACCGAGGTGTCGCTGTCGGTGCCCCTCGCCGCCGAGGTCACGCCGTGACCAGGCGACGCGATGACGGACGCGACGCGATGACGGAGGCGACGCGATGACGGAGGCGATACCCATGGCCGACCCAGGGCCCGATCGGGCGACGACGCGCGTCGTGGTGGTCGACGACCACGCGCTCTTTCGCGCCGGAGTCGTGGCCGAGTTGCGCGACGCCGTGGAGATCGTCGGCGAGGCGCACGACGTCGCATCCGCTGTCTCGGTCATCGAGGCGCAACGCCCCGACGTCGTACTGCTCGACGTGCACCTGCCCGGCGGCGGCGGGCGCGACGTCGTGACGGGTTGCGCCGCTCGCTCGGTCGACACGCGATTCCTCGCGCTGTCGGTGTCCGATGCCGCCGAGGACGTGGTCGGGCTCGTCCGGGCGGGTGCGCGTGGATACGTCACCAAGTCCATCGACCGCGACGCCCTGCTCGACGCCATTGAGCGCGTACGCGACGGCGACGCCGTGTTCTCGCCGCGACTCGCCGGCTTCGTGCTCGACGCGTTCCGAATGGACGGCGGCGAGGCCTCGGCGACCGACCCCGACCTGGATCAGCTGACGGCGCGCGAGCGCGAGGTCATGCAGCATCTGGCCCGCGGCTACGCGTACAAGGAGATCGCCCGAGAGCTGTTCATCAGCGTGAAGACCGTGGAGACCCACGCCTCATCGGTGCTGCACAAGCTGCAGCTGTCGAGCCGCCACGAACTCACGCGCTGGGCGAACGACCGCCGGTTGCTCTGACGCACGCGACCCCGGGCGAGCTACGACACGGCCGGCTCGACGACGGAGCGCGTCAGCCTCGACCGTTCCGCCGCCCACGCCACCTCGTGGCTGCGGAGCGCGGAGCGCGCATCCGACGTGAGGGCTCCGTCGTCGCCGCGCAGCGATGCGGCGAGCGCCCGCATCAGCCCCACGTCTCCCCCGCCGTGGCCGAGCAGTTCGAACTCGCCGATGTCGATCCGTTCCACCTCGCGCGACCCATGGTCGATCACGGTGATCTCGGGCTCGTCGGTGAACGTGGCACGCAGGGTCGCTCGGGTTCCGTCGTACCGCATCGTGCGGCCCTCCTCGTGTGAGTGGCCGTGCATCGTGAACGCGACGGTGGTGCCGGAGCGCATCTCCATGGCGACGACTTGGTGGTCGACCACGTCGTTGTCGCAGCGGTACACGCATCGGCCGAAATCGCTCGTGCGCAGCGCGGCGAGGCGCTCGTCGCGATCGAGCGTCATGGGATCCGACAGTGGAAAGAGCTGGGTCAGGCCGCGGATCCCCGGGCGGAATTCGGTGACCTCCGGTGCGTAGTTGACCGCCGCGTCGTAGATGCAGGTCTCCTGGATCGGGCAGCCGTCGCTGCACCGATCGGGGATTTCTGGACCGACCGCGTCGCGACGGAAATGCGTGAGGCTTCCGAACGACGAGACGCTACGCACCGGCTCATCGAGGATCCACAACAGCATGTCCATGTCGTGACAGCTCTTGGCGAGCAGCATCGGGTTCGCGCGGTCGGTGCGGCCGTAGGCGCCGCGCACGTAGCTGTGCGCCATGTGGAGCGACTCGACGTTCTCTCGGTGTTCGACGGTGACGATCCGTCCCAGCCGCCCCGATTGCACGACGTGGCGCACCGCCTGGAAGAACGGCGTGTAACGCAGGACGTGGCACACGTGCAGCGCTCGGCCGTGATCCTCGGCCACCTCCACCATCGTCCGGCACTCCTGCGCCGATTGCGCCATCGGCTTCTCGACGACCACGTCGTATCCGGCTCGAAGCGCCGCGACCGCCGGTCCGAAATGCTGATCGTCGGGCGTCGCGATGAGCACCGCCGTCGCGACCTGCGGTGCCGCAAGCCACTCGTCGACCGACGCGAAACGCGCTGAGGCGGGAATTCGATGGACCTCGGCGAACGCCGAACGGCGGCTGGGAGACCGCTCCACGACGCCCACGAAGCGGATCCCGGCGGCCGCGGCGCTCATCCCGTACGAGATCATCCCTCGAAGCCCCGCGCCGATCAGCACCACGTCGACCGGTGCCGGGTCGGTGGCCCCCATCTCCGGGTCGGCCGCATCGGGACCACGCATGCCGGGAGTCTCGCGCGCCGGGCGGGGATCGCCGCGGTACCCGACGCCGGGGCGTTGCGCCGGCAGCGTTGAGCACGTCGGGCGCGGGCACCTCGGTACCCGCGAGACTTGCGCCATGTCATCCGCGACCTCGACCGGCTCCCCACGCATCACGCTCGTCGGCGCGGGCGGAATGGCCTTCGGGCCCACCATGGCGAACGACGTGATCCACACTCCCGGGCTGCGCGGCGCCACCCTGATGCTGCACGACGTGAACGGCGCCCGCCTCGAGCGGGCACACCGCTTCGCGGCGAAGCTCAACCTCGCGGCGGACAACCCCGTGCGCATCCTCGCCACGACCGACGCCCGGACGGCCCTCACCGGCGCCGACTTCGTGTTGTCCAGCGCGGAGTTCGGACGCTTCGAGTATCGGATCCAGGACTACGAGATCCCGAATCGCCACGGCGCTCGCCAGATCAACGGCGAGAACGGCGGCCCGGGCGCGGTCTTCCACTCGCTGCGCAGCATCGCGAACACGCTGTCGATCTGCGACGACATCGAGCGGTTCTGTCCCGACGCGTTACTCATCAACCTGTCGAACCCGCTCAGCCGGGTCGCGCTGGCGATCGAGCAGCACACATCGATCCGTTCGGTGTCGATGTGTCACGAGATGCCCAACGGCGTCTACCGGCTGTCGAAGTACCTCAAGATCCCGAAGTCGCAGATCGAGGCCCATGCGGCGGGAATCAACCACTTCACCTTCTTCTCCGAACTGCGCGACCGCCGGACCGGCGACGACCTGCTCCCGAAGGTCCGCGAGCGGTTCTCCGAGCCGTTCTTCGACTACGCGTGGCCGGTCGTCGCCGCGACGCGTATCTCCGGGCGAATCGGCCCGCTCGGCGCCATCGCGGATGAGTTCTACTTCCCCCTCGTGGTCCACATGGTCCGTGAGTACGGCCTGGTGCCCACCTCGATCGACTCCCACATCGGCGAGTACCTCCCGTTCACCGCCGATATCGGTGCGTGGTATCCGTCGAGGGCCCACGTGATGGAACGCACGTCGCGCTTCGCGGAGCGCGCATCGGCATGGGTCGCGCAAACACGGGTACCGCTTCCGCTGCATCGGCTGCGCCCGAGCAGCGAAGAGGTCGTGCCGATCATCGCGTCGATGTGGACAGGCGAGTCGCGACGCCTCATGGCGGTGAATGTGGCGAACGACGGGTACATCCCAGACGTCGCGGCGGGAGCGATCGTCGAGGTGGGTGCCACCGTCGACGCCGACGGCATTCATCCCGACCGCGAGCCACCGGTGGGCGATCCGGTCGCAGGCTGGATCGCGGCGCAGCTCCCGCTGCAGCAACTCCTGGTTGACGCTGCGGTGCAACGCGATCCGGAACTGGCGTTTCAGGCGCTGGTCGCCGACCCGCTGTCGCCGCCGGACGAACGGGCCTGTCGGGCGATGTTCGACGAGGTGTGCTCGCTGCAGCGGGACGTGCTGCCGTTCTGATTCGCCGGGACCTCGGACGGCCAGGTCCTCGGTGTTCGGCCATTCAGCCGTTCAGCCGTGCAGGCGTTCAGGCGTTCAGCCGTTCAGCCGTTCAGCCGTTCAGCCGTTCAGCCGTTCAGCCGTTCAGCCGTTCAGCCGTTCAGCCGATCGAACGCGGCGAAGGCGGCGTGCGCCAACCGCATGGTGCCGGGGTCGAGCCCGTACTCGGGTGCGGCGAGCGCCTCCCGCTCGACCCAGCGGAGATCCCGCGACTCGTGGTTCCCTGCCAGGGCGGCGCCCGGCGGAGCGACCACGAGGAATCGGACGTCGAGGTGGAGGTGCGGATCCTCCGCCGGTGGGGCAACCCGGTGGATGTCGATGTCGAGGGCATCGCGCAACACCCTCAGACCAGTGATCCCGGTCTCCTCGCCGGCCTCGCGCCACGCCACGGCCGCGAGGTTGGTGTCACCGTCCGCGTGCCCTCCCGGCTGCAGCCAGCGCTGCAGCTTCGTGTGGAACATCAACAGGCCGTGGCGCCCCGACGCGTCGACCACGAACGCCGAGCCGGTGAGGTGCCCCGGGCGGCACGTACGCACGGCGATCTCGGGGTGATGCGCAATCAGGTCCGCGACGATCAGGCGGTCCCGCTCCATCGCGTCGTCGCCGCCCGGCGCCGACTCGACCAGCCTCGTCGCGGCGGCGGTGTCCACCGACGGGGCGAGCATCGCGTCGCCGGCTCCCAGCCATGCCCCGTCGTTCACAGCGTGCCCGTCGTTCACAGCGTGCCCGTCGTCCACAGCGTGCCCGCCGTGCCGTGTGGCCCGCGCCCCTCTGGCGTTCCGGCGAGCGAGCGACTCACGACAGCACCGACACCGAGACGGTGGATCGGAGGCGTTCGGCGGTCGATCGGTCGCTGTCGCACTGGAGCCGCGCCGACTGCAGTTGCTCGGCCACCGGGTCGGGCCCGGCGCCGCCCGGCGTGGTGCGCTGGGTGACCGACACGCCTGAGCCGAGGAGCCCCACGGCCGCGTCGCCCAGCAGCGGCTCGGCCGCGACCAGGTCGGCAAGGGGTACACCGTTGTCGATCGAGCGTCGCACAACCGAGCCGACCACGGCGTGTGCGTCGCGGAACGGCACGCCCGATCGCACCAGGTACTCGGCCAGGTCGGTCGCCGCCGCATACGGCGAATCGGCCGACGCCTGCATGCGATCGGTACGGAACTCGATGGTGGCCAACATCCCCGCGACCGCGCCGAGCCCCCGGCGCACCTGGTCGACGCTGTCGAACACGGGCTCCTTGTCCTCCTGCAAGTCGCGGTTGTAGGCCAGCGGGAGCGCCTTGATGGTCGCCAGCAGGCCGGTCAGGTTGCCGATCACCCGGCCGGCCTTGCCCCGCGCCAGTTCGGCGATGTCGGGGTTCTTCTTCTGCGGCAGCATCGACGACCCGGTCGAGTAGGCGTCGGCGAGCCGCACGAACCCGAACTCCTCGGTCGACCAGATCACGATCTCCTCGCCGATGCGCGAGAGGTGCACGCCGATGAGGGCCGCAGCGAACAGGATCTCCGCGGCGAAGTCGCGGTCGCTCACGGCGTCGAGTGAGTTGCGGAACGAGCCGGCGAACCCGAGCCGCTGCGCCGTCGCAGCGGGATCGAGCGGGAGGCTCGACCCTGCGAGCGCGCCGGCGCCGAGCGGCGACACGTCAAGGCGTCGGGCCGCGTCGGCCAGACGGTCCAGGTCGCGCGAGAACGCCCAGAAGTGCGCGAGGAGATGGTGCGCGAGCAACACCGGCTGCGCCTGCTGCATGTGGGTGTAGCCCGGCAGGTACGCCGTACCCGCACCGGCCGCCTGCTCGAGCAACACCGCCTGGAGTTCGACGACGTGCTCGGCGAGCGTGGCGACCGCGTCCTTGCAGAACAGGCGGAACGCCGTGGCCACCTGGTCGTTGCGACTGCGGCCCGTGTGGAGCCGTGCCCCCGCTGCGCCGGCGAGTTCGGTCACGCGCCGCTCGATCACGGTGTGGATGTCCTCGTCGGTGGGCGCGAACTCGAGCAGGCCCCCGGCGAGTTCGGCGCCGACGGTGTCGAGCGCCGCGATCACCGCTGCGACGTCGTCGTCGGTGAGGATGTCGGCATCCGCGAGGCCTCTCGCGTGTGCCCGACACCCGGCGATGTCGTAGGGGGCGAGGCGCTGGTCGAACGGCAGGCTCAGCGTGTACTCCCAGAGCTCCTCGGCCGGGCCCTCGGCGAATCGCCCGTGCCACAGCGGCGCGGCCGTCGCGCCGATTCCGTGGCCGCCCGGGGCGACCGCCGCCGGGTCGGCGAGGGAGGGATCGGAGAGAAGTGGATCGGGCTCGGCCATGGGGCTCCACGCTAACGCTCCCCGTGCGTCGCCTCGACGAATGGGGGCGCCCGTACACTCGCCCGCGTGAGGATCATGCCGCTCGGAACCTCGTCGGGCCGACCGACCCGTACGCGTGGGATGTCCGCGCTTGCACTCGACCTCGGGGCGCAGTGGATCCTCGTGGACGCCGGCGAAGGAACCCAACACCAGCTGCTGCGGTTCGGGCTCCCCACGTCGCGTCTCGCTGCGGTGCTTATCACGCATCTGCACGGCGATCACGTGCTCGGTCTCCCGGGACTGCTGTCGACCCTCGCACTCAACGGGCGGGTCGAGCCGTTGACGGTGATCGGCCCCGACGGGCTCGGCCGGCTCCTGTCCGGGTTCGCGGACGTCGGCGTGTTGAACCTGCCGTTCCCCCTTGAGCTCACGGAGTTGGTGGACGACCGTGGCGACGGCGCATCGACCGAGCTTCGGCCCTGCCCCACCGTCGCCGGTCACCGGATCGTCGCCGTAGCGCTTCGCCACCGGGTTCCCTGCCACGGCTTCCGCGTCACGGCGCCGGAGCGTCGCGGACGCTTCGACGCCGTCGCCGCCGAGCGCCTCGGCCTGCCGCACGGACCCGAACGCGGTCGGCTCGCCGCGGGGTTCGAGGTGACCGTCGGCGGCCGCGTGATCGCGCCTGGCGATGTCGTGGCACCGTCGCGCCCCGGCGTGAGCGTCGCGGTGTTCGGCGACACGACCCCGTGCTCCGCGGCACGGGCACTGGCGCACGGGTGCGCGCTCGTGGTGCACGAGGCGACCTACGCCGATGGCATGGAGGCGGAGGCCGAGATGTGGCGCCATTCCACGGCACGTCAGACGGCGACCGTGGCACGCGACGCCGGGGCGGGCCGGCTGATCCTCACGCATTTCAGCAGCAGGTATCCCGTGATCGACCAGCTGGTCCACGAGGCCGCGAGGTGTTCCCGGCGAGCCACGCCGCCGTCGAGGGGGCCTGGATCGAGGCCGAGGGCTGAGCCGGGCCGGGGGCCGAGCTGAGCCGAGGCCGGGTCCGGAAGTGCTGCCGGACGACGAACCGCTGTGCACAGCGCGGAATAGCTCCTGGATCGAGGCGTTGTACCGGCCTCCGAGGAGCCCTATCAGAACCGTCATCGTGCGGATGGGCTCACGTCAACACAAGGAGCAACCCACATGAGCACCCCGCTCTCTTCATTCAGCGCGGATGTCGCGCGCTTGGCCGCCACGGCGGCCGCTTCCACCGTCACGATCGGCCGCCACGGCCGCGGGTCGGGCATCGTGATCGGCACCGACGAGGTGCTCACGAATGCCCACAACCTTCGTGATCGCACCACCGCCGTCACCCTGCCCGACGGCACCGAGGTACAAGCCGAGCTCGTCGCAGCCGACCCGCACGGCGACCTCGCCGTCCTCAAGGTCGCGACCGGCGAGGTCCCCGTGCTGCCCATCGGGGCCGCCGGAGCGTTGGGCTCGATCGTCGTGTCGGCCGGCGGCGGACGGGGGAACCCGCGAGTCGCGCTCGGCGTGATCGGCTCGGTCGACCGCCGCTTCCGCGGGCCCGGCGGGCACGCCGTGGGCGGCGCCTTCGAGCACGACGCAGCCCTCCCGAAGGGCGCGTCGGGCGGCCCGGTCGTCGACACCGACGGGCAGCTCGTCGGCATCAACACGCATCGGACCGCAACCGGCTACCTCGCTCGCCCGTTCGACGAGGCGCTGCTCGCCCGCATCGAGTCGCTGCGGTCGGGGCAACACCACGTGCCCCGCGTGCTCGGCGTGGTTCTCGCGCCGCCGCACGTCGCGTCGAAGCTCCGCACGGCGGTCGGACTCGACGACGTGCCCGGAGCGCTGGTCCGGGGGGTCGATCCCGACGGCGCGGCGGCGGCCGCGGGCGTGCGAGAAGGCGACATGATCGTCGGGGTGACCGCGGCGGGATCGCTCGCCGATGTCGACGGTCCCGACACGTTGCAGGCCGCCCTCGATCGGTTCGGCCCAGCAGCAGAGCTGCTGTTGAGCGTGGTGCGCGGCGCCGATCGCGTGGAGGTGGTCGTCACCTTCGAGACTCCGCCGCCGGCCTGAACGCCACCCCGGCGGCCTGAACGCACCCCGGCGGCCTGAACGCTGGGCCGATGGTTCCGAACTGGGCCGATTTACCGACCGTGAAGGTCGGTAGATCGGCCCAGTTCGGCGGGGATCGCGTGTGATCAGGCGTTCGGATCGACGCCCTGGATCGCGGCCCACGTCTTGACCGAGAGGCCCCAGAGCTGCACGAAGCCCTCCGAGTCGGCGTGGCGGAAACGGTCGGCGGCGTCGTAGGTCGCGAGGCCGTAGTCGTAGAGCGACTTCGTGGCCCGTCGGCCGGTCACGTAGCAGCGTCCCGGTTCGAGACGCAGGCGGACCTCGCCGGTGACGTGGCGCTGCGTCTCGTCGATGAAGGCGTCGAACGCGGCCTTGAGCGGGCTGAACCAGAGCCCGTCGTACACCAGCTCGGCGTAGCGGTGCTCCAGCCGGATCTTCTCGCGCTGCACGTCGCGCTCCAGCGTGATCGACTCGAGGTCGGCGTGGGCCAGCATCACGGCGAGCGCGCCGGGGGCCTCATAGGTCTCGCGGCTCTTGATGCCGACGCGACGGTTCTCGACCATGTCGAGGCGGCCCCACCCGTACGACCCGACCACCTGGTTGAGCCGCACGATCAGCTCCCACAGGGCGAGCCGTTCGCCGTCGAGCGACACCGGCACGCCCTGCTCGAAGGCGATCACCACGTCGCGCGGCTCCGAAGCCGTGAGCTTGGTCATCTGCCACACGCCATCGGGCGGCGTCGCCCAGGGATCCTCCATCTCGCCGCACTCGATCGCACGACCCCACAGGTTGTCGTCGATCGAATACAGCTTCTCCTTCGTCGCGGCGACGGGGATGTTGTGCTGGGCTGCGTACGCAATGGAGTCCTCGCGGGTGAAGCCCCGGTTGCGCACGGGCGCGACGAGCTCCAGATCGGGGGCGATCGCCATGCTCGACACCTCGAAGCGCACCTGGTCGTTGCCCTTCCCGGTGCAGCCGTGCGCCACGCCGTCGGCCCCATAGCGGCGGGCGATGTCGACCTGATGTTTCACGATGAGCGGCCGGCTGAGCGCCGAGACGAGCGGGTACTTGCCCTCGTACAACGCGTTCGCCTTGATGACGGGCGCCAGGTACTCGCGAGCGAACTCCTCGCGCAGGTCCAGCTCCTCGTACGCCGAGGCGCCGGCGCCGAGCGCCTTCTCCCGGTTGCCGTCGAGGGTGCCCTCCTGCCCCACGTTGGCCGACACGCAGATGACCTCGACCCCGAGGTTCTCGATCATCCAGCGCACCGCCACCGAGGTGTCGAGTCCGCCGCTGTAGGCCAGCACCACTTTCTTCGCCATCGTTGTCCTTCTTCTCGTCTGGGGTTGGTAGGGGTTGGGGTTGGGGTTGCGGCGGCCGTCGGGGCGCCTCGCTCACCGCTCGGGCTCCGGCGGGTCTCGCCGACGGCAGGCTCGGGCCGGGCGCGGGCTACTGCGCGTCGATGTCGAGCCCGGCGAGGTCGGCCAGGCGGGCGGCGACCCGCGTGCCGTTGCGCTGCCGCGCGACGATGAGCAGCGTGTCGTCGCCCGCGACGGTTCCGACGATCTGATCGAGGCTCGAACGGTCGATGGCCGAGGCGACCACGTGGGCCGAGCCGGGAGGGGTCCGGAGCACGACGAGGTCGCCGGACCGATCGATCTCCACGACCCAGTCGCTCAGCACCCGGCGCAGGTGGTCTTCGGGTGCGACCTGTTGTGTGGGCAGCGCCGGAATGGCGTATGCCGTCTCGCCTCCCGGTACCCGCACCTTGATGGCACCGAGTTCGTCGAGGTCGCGGCTGACCGTCGCCTGGTTGACCGCCACGCCGTCCGCCGCGAGCAGTTCCACGAGCTGGGCCTGATTGGTGACCTGCCCGGTTTCGAGCAGGCGTGCGATCCGGTGCTGGCGAGCGGTCTTGCCGAGCCGGGCGCTCACGAGGCATTCCCTGCGGCTCGGACCAGGAACTCGAGCAGCCCTCGGGCCGAGTGGAGCCGGTTGTGCGCCTGCGGGAAGATGACCGAGCGCGGGCCGTCGAGCACCTCATCGCTGGCCTCGTCGCCCCGGTGTGCGGGCAGGCAGTGCATGAAGATCGCGTCGGGCGCTGCGGCCGACATCAACGCGTTATCCACCTGAAACCCGGCGAAGTCGCGGCGGCGGGTGACCATTTCCGCCTCTTGGCCCATCGAATACCAGGCGTCGGTGTAGAGCACATCGGCCCCCGTGGCGGCCTCGGCCGGGTCGGTGGTGGCCTCGACATCAGCGTCGGCGGCCGCGAGCCGCGCGAGCGCGGCCTCGCTGAACCCGTAGCCCTCGGGATAGGCGACCCGGAGGCGAGCGCCGCACATCGAGAGTCCGATCGCGAGCGAGCGCGCCATGTTGTTCGCATCACCGATGTAGGCCACCGTCACGCCGTCGAGTCGTCCCACCTGTTGACGGATCGTGAGCAGGTCGGCGAGCACCTGGATGGGGTGCGCGTCGTCGCTGAGCAGGTTCACCACCGGCACCGACGAGACGGCGGCCATCCGTTCGAGCTTGTTGTGTTCGAAGACGCGCGCTGCGATCACGGCGTGGTAGCCCATGAGCACTCGCGCGACATCCTCGACCGATTCGCGAGTGTCGAGCCCGACCTCTTCGGGGCGCACGTAGAGCGGGTGCCCGCCGAGTTCGATGGTCGCAATCTCCATCGAGTGGCGGGTTCGCGCCGACGGCTTCTCGAACAGCAGCGCCACGCCGCGGCGTGCGAGCACCAGATCGGTGGCGGGGTGCGACGCCATGTCGAGCACCGTGGCGAGCTCTGCCGGCGTGAGATCGTCGACCTCGAGGAAGTGGCGGACCATGCCGACACCCTAGCACTCCGCCTGCATGTTCATGCAGGATTGCGCATATCCGCCTGGGTCGTGATGTCGCAGAGCGATCCTCCCTACGCTGTCGCACGCCCTCGTCCGGTTGGAGTTCCGCCATGAATCAACCCCTTCCGCCGCTCCACGATCCGCTGGTCATCCGCCTGCGTGGGTCGCAGGCCGAGATGGGTCGGCAATTCGGTGAGCTGAACGCCCGGGCCGGCGGGCATCACGCTGCGGTCGGCCTGTACGTCGGCCCGCCCACCATGGCAGCGCGCATCCTGGCCGCAGGGTTCCCGTACCGAACTCGCGCCGCGACCGAGCGCGTCGCCGATGTCGTGTTGGGTGCCCAGCGACGCCGGCTCGACGCACGACGGTGCCGCCAGTTCCCCGCCTATGCAGCGCGCACCGAGGCGGCCTTCGCTCCCCTCGGGGTCGACCCGAGCGCTGCGTCGGCCGTGTTCGTCATGGACGTGCTGCAGAACGCCGTGGGTCTGGTGGCCCGAACCGGCCTGTTCGAGCACCATCGCGTCGCGGCCCCGGCCATGTGCTCCAGCCTCGCCGTCTGGGGCGACGCGACGGTCGACGGGGAGCTTCGCCACGCCCGCAACTTCGACTTCCCCGGTGCGACCATGTGGGACACCGCGCCGGCCGTCGTGTTCTGCGAGCCCACCGACGGGCTTCGGTACGGCTTCGTCACGACGCGAGGCGTCGATGCCCCAGGCATCACTGCTTCAACGAGGCCGGGCTCACGCTGACGGTCCACACGCGATTCCATCGCGACGTCCGGTACGACGCGCCGTCGGTCATCGACCTCGGTCACGAGATCATCCGCACCTCCTCGACCCTGCGCGAGGCGCTCGATACGGCTCGTCGGCTCGGCGCCGCCAGCACGTGGGGGCTGCTCGTGTCGTCGGCATCCGAGCGCGACGCCGTGCTCATCGAAGTGACCGGCGCCGGCGTCGCGGCGGTGCGCCCCGACGCCGGCTCGACCCATCTGTCCTCCACCAACCGCTACGTCGATCCGGGGCTCCGGGTGCGTGAGGTCACGACCAGCGCGATCTTCGTCGAGGATTCCGACTCGCGCCGAGCACAGGTCGAGGCGTTCGCGGCGAAGCACGCGGGCGGCATCGATACGGCGCTGCTCGAGGAGCTCCTGGGCGACTTCGGTGCGCCGGGCCTGATCGACCGCACCGACGACGTCGTCCGGCTGTCCGATCCGAGCGTCGTCTCGGCCGTCTCGGTCGCATCGATCGTGGCCGAGCCGGAACGGCGTTCGATCTGCGTGTCGATCGGCCGAGCGCCCACGGGGTGCGGACCGTACATCGACATCCCCTGGGCCTGGGACGGCGCGATGGGCCGGGTCGACGTCGAATCGCAGGCCGGGCCGATGCGAGGTCGAACGCACCGGGGGGAGCCGCTCTCGCCCGCGCAGCGGTCGCTCGCCGAGCGGTTGAGCGCCGCGACGCAGGCGATGCTCGATCGGGAGGCGCCGCATCGGGTTCGCGCCGAGCTCGACGACCTGTGCGCCGCAGCGCCGACCGAGCCCGGCTTCGCGACAGCCGCAGCGATCCTGGCCGCGCTCGACGGCCAGCTCGACACGGCCGCGGCGCACCTGGACCGGGCGCTGGTGTACGAGGGCACGCCGGGGCCGCGCTCGCGGGCGCTCCTCATCCGATCCCGCGTCGCCGATGCGGCCGGACGACCCGACGACGCACGCGCCGACCGCGCCGAGCTGGCGGCGATGACCGACGCCGCGGCGGCACCGGCACGCGCCGAGGCCGACCGCGATGAGCGGCGCCCGTTCACGCGCCGGCGGCTCGCACTGCTGTCGCCCGACGCGATGCTGATCGACCTACATCGCTAGCCGGTCTTCAGCGGGCGCCGACCGCTGCAACCGCAGCGATCGCGTCGGCGATGGCGGCGACGGCCAGGTCGATCTCGTCGTCGGAGATGAGCAACGACGGGGCGAGGCGGAGCGCCGTGGGCGTCACGGCGTTGACCACGACCCCCGCATCGAGCAGCGCTGCGGCCACCGCCGGAGCGGGCACGTCGGCCAGTTCCACGGCGATCAACAGGCCGAGCCCACGCACACCCGCGACCCCGGGAACCCCGCCGAGCGCGTCGGTGATGCGGGCCGCGGCCCGGTTCGCTCGCTCCGGGACCCGTTCGCGTTCCATCACCGCGAGCACCGAGCGGGCGGCGGCCGCGGCGAGGGGTTGCCCGCCGTACGTCGTCGCATGATCACCGGGGCGGAAGCACGACGCCACGTCGCGGCGCGCCCAGCAGGCGCCGATCGGCATGCCGTTGCCGAGCGCCTTCGCCATGGTCACCACGTCGGGCACGACGCCGAGGCGTTGATGGGCGAACCAGGCGCCGCATCTGCCGAGACCGGTCTGCACCTCGTCGACCATGAACAGCACGCCGCGCTCGTCGCACAGCCGCCGCACCCCGGCGAAATACTCGGCGGTGGCCGGATTCACGCCGCCCTCGCCCTGGACCGGCTCGAGGAGTACCGCCGCGACGGTCGGGTCGATCGCCGCGGCGAGCGCGTCGAGGTCTTCCCACGCGACGTGGCGGAATCCCTCCGGCAGCGGTTGGAACGCCTCGTGCTTCGCCGGCTGGCCGGTCGCGTGCAGCGTCGCGAGCGTGCGCCCGTGGAACGAACCGTACGCACTGACGACCACGTGACGGCCGTGCCCGCCGAAGCGCCGCGCCAGCTTGAGCGCGCACTCGTTGGCCTCGGCACCGGAGTTGGCGAAGAACACCTGGCCACCGCCGCCCAGCAGGCGGTCGATCGTCGATGCGAGCGGACCGTGGTGCTCGTTCGCGAACAGGTTCGACACGTGCAGCAGGCGTGACGCCTGTGCCGCGATCGCGGCGGCGACCTCGGGGTGTGCGTGGCCGAGCGATGTCACGGCCAACCCGCTCAGCAGGTCGAGGTAGCGGCGGCCGTCCCGGTCCACGAGCCACGATCCGGACCCCTCAACGAAGCTCACCGAGGGCGCCCCGTAGGTCGGCATCAGCGGGCAGTGGTCGTGGGCGTCATCGGCGCCCTGGCAGCGGGCGTGTTCGGCGGCGGTCATGGCGTCACCATCGTGCCGACACCCCGGTCGGTGAAGAGTTCGAGCAGCAGCACGTGGGGCACCCGACCGTCGATCAGGTGCACGCCGGCGACCCCGTTGTCGATCGCCTCGACGCACCCGGCGATCTTGGGGACCATGCCGCCCGAGATCGTGCCGTCATCCACCAGACCGGGCACCTGAGCGACCGACACTTCGGTGATGAGCGAGTCGGTGTCGGACACATCCGCGAGCAGCCCCGGCACATCGGTGAGGAAGATCAGCTTGTCGGCGCCGAGCGCCTCGGCGATCGCCGAGGCGACCGCGTCGGCGTTGATGTTGTACGCCTGCCCGTCGGAGTCCGATCCCACGGTCGACACGACCGGGATCAGGTCCATCGCGAGCAGCCGTTCGATGATCGTGGGGTTGATGCCGGTCACGTCGCCGACGAACCCGAGGTCGGGGTGACGCGCCTCGGCCTCGATCAGTCCGGCGTCCTGGCCCGACAGCCCGACGGCGACCGGGCCGTGCACGTTGAGCGCCGAGACGATGTCGCTGTTGACCTTGCCGATCAACACCATCTGGACGACCTCGAGGGTCTCGGAGTCGGTCACCCGCTGGCCGTCGACGAACTCCGATGACTTGCCCAGGCGACGCAGCCACTCGCCGATCTGCGGGCCGCCGCCGTGCACGATCACGGGGCGGATGCCGACCGAGTGCATCAACACGATGTCTTCGGCGAACCGGTCGAACAGTTCGGGGGAGGTCATCGCGTTCCCACCGAACTTGATGACCATGACGCGGCCATGGAACCGCTGGATGTAGGGCAGGGCCTGCAGGAGGACGTCGACGGATTCGGCGGCGTTCATGTCGTGTAGTCCGCGTTGATGCGCACGTAGCCGTCGGTCAGGTCGCAGCCGTAGGCGGTGAACGCGGCGTCGCCGATGGCGAGATCGGCCCGGATCAGCACGCGTTCGCCGAGCATGTGCGCCGAGGCTCGGTCGAGCACCTCGGGTGTGGCAGGGGTGGGGTACATCTCGTCGTCTCCGATCCACACTCGAACGGCGTCGGGGTCGATGTCGGTGTCGTCGTGACACTTCCCGATCGCCATCACGACCCGACCCCAGTTGGGGTCGGCGCCGTGCACTGCGGTCTTCACCAGCGGCGAGTTGACGATCGCCTTGGCGACCCGTTTCGCCTGCGCCGCGTCGCGGGCGCCGGTCACCGTCGTCTCGATCACCCTCGTCGCGCCCTCGCCGTCGGCTGCGATCTGCAACACCAACGCGAGTGCGATCTCGCCGAGCGCCTCCTCGAATGCGGTGAGGTCAACCGTGCCGGCCGCGCCGTTGGCGAACACGACTGCGGAGTCGCTCGTGGAGGTGTCGGTATCGATCGACAAGGCGTTGAACGTGCGGTCGACCACCCGGCGGAAGAGCGCGTCGAGTGTCGGTGCCTCAATCGCCGCGTCGGTGAAGAAGAAGGTGAGGAGCGTCGCCATGTCGGGCTCGATCATCCCCACGCCCTTGGCAACCCCGACGATCGTGGCGTCGCCGACGACGGCGCGCTCGATCTTGGGGTGCGTGTCGGTGGTCATGATCGCGCGGGCCACGGCGTCGAAGTCGCAGCCTCCCCCAGCGGTGCCCGCAGCCAGGCCGGTGCCCGCAGCCAGGCCGGTGCCCGCAGCCAGGCCGGCGCCCGCAGTCAGGCCGGTGATCCCGTCGCGGATGCGGGCCATCGGATACACGCGCCCGATCACGCCGGTCGAGGCGACGACCATCTCGGTCGCCTCGACGCCAACGAGCCCTGCGGCGAGGGATTGCAGCTCCGCGGCGTCGGCAGCGCCGACGGCTCCGTTCGCCACGTTTGCGTTCTTCGAGATCACCACCACGCCGCGGGCCATGCCATCGGCGACGACCGATCGGCTGAGTGTGACCGACGGGCCGGCGAACCGCGAGCGGGTGAAGACCCCGGCGACCGCAGTCGGGCGGTCGGACACGACCACGCAGAAGTCGGTGGTGTCGTCTTTCACCCCGAGGTTCGCGGTGATGGTCGAGTATCCCTGCGGATCGTTCATGGCGTTACTCCCACCCGTGGAAGACCGGTCGGTTCGTCGAGCCCGACCATCAGGTTGAGGCACTGGATCGCCTGTCCGGCCGTGCCCTTCACGAGGTTGTCGATGGCTGCCAGCACGATGACCGTGCCGGTCCGCGGGTCGACCCGGGCCGAGAGATGTGCGCAGTTCGACCCCTGCGTGGCCTTCGTCGATGGCGGCCGTTCGTCCACGACGATGAAGGGTTCGTCGGCGTAGGCGTCGGCGAGCGCCGCGAGGACGACCTCGGTGGTCAGCTCCGCACCCGGTGCCGGGTCGGCGTAGCTGGTCGCCAGGATCCCGCGGTTCATCGGCGCCAGGTGCGGCGTGAACAGCACGCCGGCGTCGAGGTGCGCCTCCATCTCGGCGGTGTGGCGATGCGTGAGGAGTCCGTAGGCGGTGAAGTTCTCGTCGACCGTGCAGAACGTGGTGTTCGCCTTCGGCGGACGCCCCGCGCCCGACACGCCCGATGCGGCATCGACGATGATGCGACGCCGCTCGATCATCCCGGCGCGAACGAGCGGCGCGAGTCCGAGGAGCACCGCCGTCGGGTAGCAGCCGGGTGCCGCGACCCGGGTGGCCGAGCGGATGTCGCTGCGGTACAGCTCGGGGAGCCCGTAGACAAACGAATCGAGCAGCTCGGGCGCGTGGTGAGACTCGCCGTACCAGATGTCGTAGAGGCTCGCGTCCTTCAGGCGGAAGTCGGCGGCGAGATCGATGATGCGGACCCCGGCGTCGGCCAGCTCGGGCACCATCGCCTGTGAGGCACCGTGCGGCAGGGCCAACACCACCACGTCGATGCCGCGCAGCAGCAGCGCGGGTTCGTAGGAGACGAAGACCTGATTCGGGTGCACGGCGGCGAGCGACGGATACAGGTCGGCGATGGCGGTGCCCGCCTGACTCTCCCCCGTGGCCCAGCCGATCTGCAGGTTCGGATGACCGGCGGCGAGCCGCAGGAACTCCGACCCCGCGAACCCGGAGGCGCCGATCACCCCGACGTTGATTTGCATAGTCATGCACCCTACCGCATGACCCCGACCCCAGCCGAACCGAATTCCGTACAGCGACCGGCGGCCCTCGGGGACCCGCACCCGCCGCCAGCACCTCCCCGGGCGCCATTCGAATCGCCGTCCGGTGGACGTGCCGCGACGCGGCGCTCGTTCACCGGATCGACGAGATCAGCCTCGAAGTGTCGCAGCGTGGGTAGAGGCGACGGCCGCGATCACCTGCTCGCGGATGGCGCCGACCTCCGCGTCGGTCAACGTGCGATCTCGCGCCTGGAGGCGCAGGCGGTACGCCAGACTCCGGACGTCGTCGCCCAGGCCCGCGCCGCGGTAGACGTCGAAGAGCGCCACGCTCACCAGCGATTCGCCGGCGGTCGCGCGGATCGTGGCTTCCACCTCGTCGACCGCAATCTCGTCGGCGACCACGAACGCCAGGTCGACGTCCGATGAGGGCATCCGGCTGACCGGACGTAGCCCACTCGCTCGAACACCCCATACGCCTCGGCAACATCGGGGTCGACCTCGCCGACCACGCCGATGCGCACACCACCGGCGACGACCTCGCCCGACCGACCGGGGTGGAGCCCGTCGATCGGCCTCGAGCGCACCGCCACGCCCGGTGACGCCGAGCGACTCGGCGATCCCCCGGGCAAGCGCCACCGCAGCAACCGCGTCGCGCCCGGCGAGCACCACGGCGAACTCCTCCCATTCCTGCGGGAGCCCACCATCGAGTGCCTGCGCGAAGCAATGCCCGTGTTCGTACAACGTCACGCCCACCGAGCGATGCGCGGCGTTGTGACCGACGGCCTTGAGGAGGCCGGGCAACAGCGACGTGCGCAGGATCGACTCCTCGTTCACCAGCGGGTTCGCGACGACCACTCCGTCGGCCCGCACGCCGCAGCGTTCCAGGTCGCCCGGAGCCAGGAACGGCATCGGCGTCGCCTCGAAAGCACCCTGCGACGACACGTAGGCGTGCAGCGCGCGGATATCGGCCTGCCGGGCAGTGAGCGCGCCCGCCTGGGGCGACGCCGGCACGGTCTTGCCGAGCCGGTCGTAGCCGTAGTGACGCGCGATCTCCTCGACCACGTCGACCTCGCCGGTCGAATCGGGACGCCACGACGGGATCCGCACGGCCAGGTCGTCGCCGTCGGGCGTGCACTCAAAGCCGAGCGGCGTCAGGATCGACACCATCTCGTCGGTCGCGATCGACGCGCCGAGCAACGCATTCACCCGGGATGGACGCACACGCACCGACACGGCTGGCGGGGGCGTCGCCGTCTGCGCGCAGCTCACCGGGGTGCACGGTCGCCCCATGTCGCACAGGAGCTGGGCGATGCGATCGGCGGCGGCCGAGGCGATCTCCGGGTCGACCCCTTCTCGAACCGGGCCAGGCCTCGAGCGCAGGCCGTGCCGCTTCGAGGTCCGGCCGATGGATGCGGGGTCCCACCAGGCCAACTCGACCAGCACGTCCCCGGTGGTGTCGGAGATCTCGGTGGACGCGCCACCCATCACGCCGGCCAACCCGATCGGTGTGTCGTTGCCGTCGACGATCACACCATCGTCGCTATCGAGCCCGCGGCTCTGCCCGTCGAGGGTCACGATCGACTCGCCCGATCGAGCGCGGCGCACGCCGAGGTGCGAGCCGCCGACCTTCGCGAGGTCGTAGGTGTGATTCGGCTGGCCGTACTCGAGCATCACGTAGTTCGACACATCGACCACGGCACTGATCGGTCGCATGCCGCACAGGGCCAGCCGACGCTGCATCCACTCCGGCGAGCTCCCCGAGGGCACGTCGCTGAGCACCCGAGCCGTGAATCGACCGCACAAGCCCGGGTCGGAGATCGAGATCGACGCGAGCGACGCCGCATCGGCCAACGCCGGTGCCAGTTCGATGCCCGGCAGCCGGAAGGTGAGCCCGAGCTGCGCGGCCACGTCGCGGGCGATGCCGATGACCGACAGCGCATCGGGGCGATTAGGCGTGAGGTCCAGGTCGTAGAGCGCGTCGGCCTCGATGCCGAGCGCGTCGCGAATCGCCGTCCCGAGCGGCACGCCGGGGTCACCCGGAAGGATCCAGATGCCTCCGTGGTCGTCGCCGAGGCCGAGTTCACGAGCCGAGCACAGCATGCCGTTCGACCATTCGCCGCGCAGCTTGCGCCGCGCGATCTCCATGCCGTCGGGCATGACCGTGCCGAGCGTCGCGAGCGGGACCCGATCGCCGACCGCCATGTTGAACGCACCGCAGCAGATCTGCAGTGGCTCGCCGTCACCCGCATCGACCTGCACGAGCTGGATTCGATCGGCACCCGGGTGGGGCGCCAGTTCGAGCACCTGTGCGACCACGATGCCGTCGAGCCCGCGACCGAGCAGCTCGACCTCTTCGCAGCACAGCCCGATGTCGCTCATGACGTCGCCCAACGCGACCGGGTCGGAGCCGACCGGATGATCGTCGAGACCGACGATGTATTCGGCGAGCCAGGAGTGGAGAACCTTCATCAGATGACCTTCCGCCCGTCAGGGCCGTTCAGCGTCGGTTGGGCCGGGCGTCGCGCGGTGCGGGCGAAACGCGGCACGCGATCAGAATTGGGCGAGGAACCGCACATCGTTGGTGATCAACTCGCGGATGTCGTCGAGCCCGTGGCGCTGCATCGCCATGCGCTCCAACCCGAACCCGAACGCGAACCCCGACCATTCCTCCGGGTCGAGCCCGCCGGCACGCAACACGTTGGGGTGCACCATCCCGCACCCGCCGAGTTCGACCCACTCACCCGACGGCGTCGACATGTCGAACTCGGCCGAGGGCTCGGTGAACGGAAAGAACGAAGGTCGGAGCCTGGTGGTGCGCTCGCTGCCGTACAGGAGCTTCACAAACGTCTCGATCGTTCCGGCCAGGTCGGCGAACGTGATGCCGCGGTCGATCACCAGCCCCTCGATCTGGCTGAACACGGGCAGGTGGGTCGCGTCCGCGGTGTCGCTGCGGTACGCCCGACCCGGGGCCACCACGTAGATCGGCGGCTCCTCCCGCAGCATCGTGCGGATCTGCACCGGCGACGTATGCGTGCGCAAGAGGACCGATTCGGGTTCGCCGGCTTCGAGGTAGAGGGTGTCCCACATCGACCGGGCGGGATGCCCTTCGGGCATGTTGAGCGCCTCGAAGTTGTACCAGTCGGTCTCGATCTCGGGCCCCTCGGCCACCGTGAACCCGAGCCCGACAAACGCGTCCTCGAGCATCTCGCGCGTCTGCGAGATCAGGTGGCGGTGACCCGTCGGCGCGGCATCCATCACCTCGGAGAGATCCAGCGCCTCGGCCGCCAGACGCTCGCGACGAGCGTCGCTGTCGAACGCGCTTTGCCGCTGACCGATCGCCGCTTCCAGCGCGGTGCGCACCTCGTTGAGCAGGCCGCCGACGCTCTTGCGGTCCTCGGGAGCGACGAAGCGCATCGCGGCCTTCGCCTGGCTCATGACCGATGTCTTGCCCAAGAACTCGCCGTCGAGGCGCCGCAACTCGTCCACGGTCGCGGCCGCGGCGATCGTCGCTGGACCGTCCGCGGCGAGGCGCCGCACCCGATCGAGCAGTTCGTGCACGTCGACGGACGCGTCGGGGGAATTCATGGCCGCCATCATGGCCGAACCCGGCGGCCTCTCCGCCACTTTTGGATGCACTTCATGGGATTCACCTTCTGGGATTCAGAACCCGATCCGCTCGCCGTGCCCGGTGTTCACCCCGGCCCGATCAGCTCCCACGGCAACCGGCTTGCGCGCGTTAGCGTCGAGGCGATGTACGGCTTGGCGCTCGCCCCCTGCCGCCACCAGCCGATGACCACGGCCACGCTCGACGCGGATCGTGCGTCGTGGCGGCAGCACATGTGTGGGGTGTGCCTCGCGATCCGCGACGAGCACGGACAGCGGTATCGCACCATCCTCAGCACCGATGCCGTGCTCCTCTCACAGATCGGCGAAGCCCTGAGCCCCGCTCCCCTGCTGACCAGGCGTGCCGGCCCGTGCGTGCTCCGCGGGATGCGCCGGGCCGAGGTCGCAACCAACGAGAACCCGGCGGTGCTGGAAGCCGCGCGACTCAACCTGGTTGCAGCCGCCGAGCGTGCCGCCGACGCAGCGACCGACGGCGACGGGCTGATTCCCCGGCCTCTGCTGCGCAGCGCGGCCACGCGGATCGCACGATCGGCGTCGATCGGCCCGCCGGTTCATGAGGCAATCGGATCCCTTCCCAGGTCGCTCGACGAGGCGTTCGGGCCAACCGAGTCGCTCTACCGTTCGGCATTCGCGTCGCTGGCCCGCAGCGCGCGGGCACCGCGCGACCGAGTCGCGGCCGTAGGCGATCTCGGCGCCGCCTACGGGAGACTGACTCATGTGCTCGATGCGATCGACGACGAGACGAGCGACATCACCGCCGGCGTCGTCAACCCGTTCGTCGCGCACTTCCCTGAACCGGGAGCACGGCTGCACGCCGCGCGGAGCGAACTGCGCGCCGCAATCGAGCGAACGGACGAAGCGTGCACGTCCGCAGGACTTGACCCGACGGCGGCGGGCCGGACCATCCGCCGCGTCCTGACTCGCGCCGACCGACGTCTCGCGCGGCCCGACCGATCTCGACGCGTCGGCGGAGCCGTCGCCGCGCTCCTCGGCCTCACCGTCGCGACCGCCGCCGCCGCTTCGCCCTCGCGTCGGGACGATGACCGGGGCTACTGGTCGCGGCTGGGCGACCGGTTCAGCGACTGCTGCGACTGCTGCGACTGCTGCGAGTGCATCGACTGCTGCGAGTGCATCGACTGCTGTGACTGCTGACTGAAGGGCACCGCGGATGCGAGCGCGCCGCCCGACGCGTGACGCCGACGGAACGCCTCGAAACAGAGCACCGTCCCTGCCATCGCCACGTTGAGCGACTCCGGCCCCGGCGCCATCTCGATGGTGACGCGCAGCTCGCAGCGCCCAGTGTCGCTCTCGTCCATGCCGTGCGCCTCGTTGCCGAGCCAGATGGCGCATGCGCCGCCGAGCGCATCGTCGAGGGCTGCGTCGAGGTGTCCGGTCCCGCCCGACACGACGGTCGCGACGGACGCGACCGAGCGCGCCGCGAGCGCCGCGAACACGCGATCGGAGTCGGGACTGTCGGCGAGCGGCAGGCGGAACAGGCTGCCGGCGCTCGCCCGGACGACCTTCGGGTTGTAGAGGTCGACCCCGTGGCCGACCGCGATCACCCCGGCACACCCCGCCGCCTCTGCGGCGCGCAGCAGCGTGCCGACGTTGCCCGGGTCCGAGACGTCGACCAGCACCAACACGGCCGCCGAGCGCTCGACCGCGGCGTCCAGCACCGCGTCGACCGGCACCAGCACCGATGTCGCTGCGACCGCGGCGACGGGCGGCGGCGACGACGTCGCGAGCGTCGAACCGAGCACACCCGGCGCCACCTCGAACACCGGCACGCCGCGGTTCTCGCACGCCGCGAGCAACGAGTCGGGAGCGAACCCGGGCTCGTGAAAGACCTCGCTCACGTGCACGCCGGCGGCGAGCGCGTCGGCCACGAGGATCGGCCCTTCGATGACGAAGGCTCCCTCCTCGCGACGCGAACTGCGGCGCCTCGAAAGGCGCCGCAGTCGCTTCAACCTCGGATTCGACGCTGCGAGCACGCCGACGAACCGTGACCGCGGATCAGTCCGTCGCGGCCTCGGCGAGTGCCGACTTCGCCGTCGCGGCAAGCGCCGAGAACGCGTCGGCATCGGTGACGGCGATGTCGGCCAGCACCTTGCGGTCGACCTCGACCCCGGCAACCTTGAGCCCGTTGATGAACCGGCTGTAGCTGATGTCGTTCAGCCGGCACGCCGCGTTGATCCGCTGGATCCACAGCCGACGCATGTCGCCCTTGCGGGCACGACGATCGCGATAGGCGTACTGCAACGAGTGCATGACGGCCTCGTTGGCAGAGCGGAACGACCGGCTGCGGTTGCCGTAGTAGCCCTTCGCTCGGCCGAGAACGGCCTTGTGGTTCTTCTTGGCGTGAACGCCACCCTTGACACGTGCCATGACGGCACTCCTCTCGAATCAGGTCCCGACGAGCGCGGGACACACCGTCTCGTCGTTCAGATGCCCAGCTGACGTCGCACGCGCTGGCGATCACCACCGGTGACCTCGACCTCGCCTGCCAGGCGACGGGTGCGCTTGGACGGCTTCTTCTCGAGGATGTGGCTCCGGTTCGTCTGGCGGCGAAGGATCTTGCCCGAACCGGTGATCTTGTAGCGCTTCTTCGCACCGGAGTGCGTCTTCATCTTCGGCATGTTGTTCTCTCTGTCGTCACTCGTCGGCCGCCATCTCGTCCACCGGTTCGGTGGGAGCGGCGTCCACGTCGTCGTCGGTCGGTTCTTCGGTTGCGAGCGCTTCCGCGTCCGCGGCCGCTGCACGTTTCTGCGCGGCTGCCTGGGCCTTGCGGTCAGGGCCGAGCACCATCGTCATGTTGCGGCCGTCCTGGCGAGGCGTCACCTCGACCTTGCCGAGATCTGCCACCTCTTCGGCCACCCGATCGAGGATGCGGCGACCCAACTCGGGATGCTGCATCTCGCGACCACGGAACATGATCGTGATCTTGACCTTGTGCCCCTCGGAGAGGAACTGCGCCACCTTGCGGGTCTTGGTGTCGAAGTCGCCGCCGCCGATCTTGGGGCGGTACTTCATCTCCTTGACCACGATGTTGGTGGCCCGCTTCCTCGATTCCTTCGCTCGCTGCTGCGCCTCGAACTTGTACTTGCCGTAGTCCATGATGCGGCAGACGGGCGGGTTCGCCTTGTCGGCGACCTCCACCAGATCGAGCTCGGCGGCCCGGGCGATCGAAAGGGCCTCCGGCAACGACTTGATGCCGAGCTGGGCGCCATCACGATCGATCAGGCGCACGTCACGGGCGCGAATGCGCTCGTTGATCCGTGGCTCGTCGTTGTGAGGAGGCGGGGCTATGGCCGATCACTGCTCAATGTGCATTCCCTTTCACACAGTCCTCGGAAGGCGCTGATTGGTGGAGCCGCACCACGACCGGTTCCGGGCGCGACAACGGCGGATATCGGAAACGCCGACATCCGCCGTCAACCCGGGCATCCGCCCGGGCCATCAGCCATCGACGCTGGCGCACTCGAGTGGGAGTCCCACAAGCGGTGGCCAGGTGGGGGCCGCGGCAGCGGACCCCGCTTTCCATTCAATTGCGGGGGCTAGGGTACACCGACTCCCGACCGAAGGACAGTTCTCGTGAGCCTGTGGACCCCCGACGGGGAGCGCCCCGTCAGCCGTACCCCGAATCCCGCGTCCGTCGCCGTTGGCGAGAGCGGCGCGATCACGCCCGAGTTGCGGGCCGCGCTCGCCGAGGCCGGGATCGATGCCGACACGCTCACGCCCGAGCAGTTGGCGCAGGCCACGGCCATGATCGAAGAGATGGGCCGGGTTCGCGAGGAGATGCTGTCGGTGCCAGCTGCCGACATCATCGCCAACCATCTGATGGGCATCTACGAGTTGGCGGCGATTCACCTCGGCCAGAACCCACCGAACTTCGCCGAGGCCACGGTCGCCATCGAGGCGCTGCGTGCCGTCGTCGACCGGCTCGACGACGCGTTCGGCGAGAACGCCGCGGTGCTGCGTCAGGCGCTCAGCCAGCTCCAGCTCACGTTCGTGCAGCTCAAGGAGCACGCCGAGGCGATCGGCGAGTCGCCCGACGCCTGACGCGCTCGCGGAACTGCGCGCGTGCCGACTGGTTGAACGAACGTTCAATGAGGCTACAGTGACGCCGAACCGACACCCCTCAACGCGGGAGGCACCCCGATGGCTGCTGTGACAACCCCCGGGCGCGCGAGCGCCGCGATCACCCCCACCGGTGATCTTGAACCGGTCGATCTCTCGACGATCGACTTCTGCGATTCGCACACGTTCGACAACCCGTGGTCGGTGTACGCCGAGCTCCGCAAGCTCGATCATCTGCATCACGACGCGAAGAACAACCTCTACATCGCCGCACGGCACGAGGATGTCTTCCACATCAGCCGCAACAATGAGCTGTACTGCAGCCGGTTCGGCGTCCGTCCGATCATCGCCGGTGACATGTCGATCATCACGCTCGACGGCGACGATCACATCCGCACACGCCGCCTGATCAACGCCGGCTTCACCCCGCGCCGGGTGCGCGACCTCATGCCCCACGTGCGTGAACTCGCCAACGAGATCCTCGATCAGATCAAGGACGAGGGCCACATCGACTTCGTCGAGCAGTTCGCCATCCACGTGCCGCTGATCATCATCTGCGAGCTGATGGGCCTGAACCCCGAACAGCGCATGAAGATGTACCGCTGGTCCGACGACATGATGGCCGGCGACGGCCATACCGGAGGTCCGGCACTCGACGCAGCTGCCGTCGCATTCGGCGAGTTCGCCATGATGTGCCTGGAGCTCATCGAGGCTCGCCGAGCCGAGCCGCAGAACGACCTGATCTCGATCCTGACCCAGGCGTTCGACGAGGGCGCCCTGGCCAAAGAGCACAAGGCGATCCAGGGGCTCACCGAGGAGCAGCTCGAAGCCAAGCGCGTCCGAGACGAGGAAACCCACGGCGCCCACCTGAGCGACGACGAGCTGCTCGGGTTCCTCACGGTGCTCCTCGTTGCGGGCAACGAGACCACCCGCAACGCGATTTCCGGCGGCCTTCTGGCGCTGAGCTTGTTCCCCGAGCAACGGCGGATGATGGTCGACAACCTCGACATCGACGACTTCATGGACTGCGCCGTCGACGAGCTCGTCCGCTTCGTCTCGCCGGTGCTGGGCTTCATCCGCACCGTCACCACCGATCACACGTATCGCAACACCGACCTCAAAGAGGGCGACCGGGTGCTCATGCTGTACGCCTCGGCCAACCGCGACGACGACGTGTTCGACACCCCGAACCAGCTCGACCTGCAGCGCGATCCGAACCCGCACCTTGCCTTCGGCATCGGCCCGCACTTCTGCCTCGGTGCCAACCTCGCCCGCATGGAGGTCAAGCTCGTGTTCCAGGAGCTGCTCAAGCGCTTCCCGGAGATCGTGATCGACGACGACGCTCCGTTCGACCGTGGCGAATCGTCCCTCGTGATCGCGCTGCAGCATCTGCCGGCGACCACCGGCGGCTGTCCGGTCCCCCACTGAGCGACCACCCCACCGACGGCCGCACACCGGCCAGAGATCGCAGCGACGTGACCGCAACCACCCGACCGAATCAGCGCGAGCGCATCCTCGACGTCGCGCTCGCGCTGATGAGCGAGCACGGCGCGTCGAAGATGTCGATGCGCCAGCTCGCTCGGGACTGCGACCTGAATGTCGCTGCGATCTACCACTACTTCGAATCCAAGGACGCCCTGCTCGCGGCGGTGGTCGACGAGCGGCGCTACGGCAGTCGACTCGCGGACGTGCCCGACATCGATCCGTCGCAGCCGCCCGAGCATCGACTCCGCGAGCTGTTCGGCTACACGTGGCAGGGGGCCTTGGAGGAGGCGCCGATCTGGCGGCTCCTGCTCGGCGAAGGGCTTCGGAACGAGCCCACCGTGATGCCCGTCGGCCGCCAACTCCTCGATGTGCTGCATCCCGGCCTCACCGCATGGATCGGCGCTGCGATCCCGGAGATCGCACAACCCGACGCAGCGGCGAACGTGGTCCTCGGCGCCATGTTCACCGGCTTCATCACCCACATTTTCGACCCGGACCGAGCGACCGCCGACCTCGAGTCCGAACTCGCGGACGCGCTCGTCCTGGTCTTGTTGGAGAGCCGGGCCCACTAAGGTTCGGCCGCGGCTGGCGGTCGACTGAGAGCTTCGTGGCCTCGTTTCTCCTAACTCTTGGATTGTCATCGCTCGCGATGACGCTCATTGCGCTGTATCTGACGGCGTATGTGGGCACCGGCCGCGAGCCCTACCGGCCCGAGGTCGCGTGGGTTCGCGCCGGAATCTGGTCGACGGTGTGCTGGCTCGGCTCGGTGACCTCCGGCTCGTTCGAACGCCTGGTCGCCGAGCCGGATGCGTCGGCGAACGGGCGTGGCTCGACGGCGTGGCTCGCGCTCGCCGCTGCGGCCGCCGCGACGCTGCTCGGCGGGCGGTGGGTTCTGTGGCGACGAGCGTTCGGCCACGGCGACCGACCTGCGCAGCCCGGCGTGTCAGCCGCGTTCGGCGTGGTGTGGGGCGTCTGCACCGGCCAGTGGATCGTCGTGATCTTCGACGCCGTCGCCGGCCTCGGAGTGCCCGGCTCGGCGCAGTGGATCGTGACGTCGGTCGCTTCGATCGCCTGGGTCACGGGGTTTCACCACTGGTTCTGGCACCCCGTGGTGCTCCCCGAGCGGCCGGATCCGGCCGCAGGGCGCGCCGCGTGGCTGCTCGGCGACGTGCCCGCGATCGCGATCACCTGCGCGTTCCTCGTGTTCACCGAGGATCGGATGTCGACGGTCGCGCTGTTCACCATGGCCTTTGTGCCGCAGGCGTTCGCCATTCGGATGCCGGCTCCGTGGAACCGCGCCCCGGCCTGACAACCACCCGAATCAGGCGAGGAGGCCTGCGGCCCGGGCCGATGCCTCGGCGTCGACGAGCAGGCGCTCGATGATGTCGAGGCCGCCGTCCCAGAAGGTCGGGTCGCCCAGATCGACGCCCACCATCCGGCCGAGTGCCTGGGGCGACTTCGAGCCGCCCGCCGCGAGCATGTCGAGGTACGCCGGCACGAACGACGCTCCCTCCGCCTCGTAACGGGCGTACACCGACAGCGCGAGCAGCTGCCCGTAGGCGTAGGCGTACACGTAGCCCGGCGTGTGGATGAAGTGCGGGATGTAGGACCACCAGGTGCTGTAGTTCTCGGTCACCTCCACGCCATCGCCCAGCATGTGGCGCTGCGAATCGAGCCATAACTCGCCGAACCGCTCGACCGACAACTCGCCCACCCCGCGCCGCTCGGTGTGCACCGCATCCTCGAAGCGGTTCATCGCGATCTGGCGAAACACCGTCGCGATCTGCCCTTCCAAATTCTCGGCGAGCAGCGGGAAACGATCGCCCGGGTCGTCGACCCCGTCGAGCAATCGCCCGAACGTGACCGTCTCGCCGAACACCGACGCCGTCTCGGCGAGCGTGAGCGGCGTCCCCTGTTGGAAGATGCCCTGGGGCCGGGCCAGGTAGGCGTGGATGCCGTGCCCGAGCTCGTGGGCGAGCGTCAACACGTCGCGGCGCTTCGAGGTCCAATTGAGCAGCAGGTACGGGTGATGCGGCGCGACCGTGTACGCGCAGAAGGCTCCCCGCGCTTGCCGGGTCGGAGCGGCGCGTCGATCCACGGCTGGTCGAGAAACTCGCGCACGACGTCCGCGAGTCGCCCCGAGAACGAGCCGTAGGCGTCGATCACCATCTCGGTCGCGTCGGCCCAGTCGAAGGTTGCGGTGTCCTCGTCGAGCGGCGCCAGGCGATCCCAGTCCTTGAGGCGTTCGACGCCAAGCACCTGGGCCTTGAGCCGGTACCACCGCTGAGCGATGTCGTAGCGGCGAACCACCGCGTCGATGAGCGCGGCCACCGACTCGTCGGACGCCTCGTTCGACAGGTTCCGCGACGACACCCACGACGGGTAGCTGCGCAGCCGATCGTCGGTCGACTTGTCGGCCAACAACGTGTTGAAGATGTAGGCCCGGGTACGGAGTCCCGGTTCGAGCCCGGCGGTGACCGCGTGCGCCACGGCGGCGCGGCGATCGCCATCGGTGCTTTCCAGATGGGCGAGCGCGAGCGCCAGCGGCATCGCCTCGTCGTCGATCGTCACTTCGATGGCGGTGTGCTGCTCGTCGTAGAGCCGCGACCATGCCGATGCGCCCGTCAGCGACTTCTCGCTCAGCACCACCTCTTCGCCCTCGCTGAGCAGGTGTGGGCGGTACCGAACGAGGCTCCGCAGGTGATGCGCAACGAACGCGAGCCGATCATCGGCCACGAGCGCCTCGATCCGCTCGTCGTCGACACCCGACAGCTCGAGTTCCACGAAGATCAGCCGCGAGTTGATCGCCGTCGAACGCTCCTCGGTGCGCTGCATGAGAGCGCCGACCGCGGCGTCGTCGGTGGACACCGTGAAGCGCAGTCCGGCGTAGCTCGTGGCCCTCCCGATCCGGTCCATGATCTCACCGACCATGCCGAGCACCTCGGCCAACTCCGGCGCATCGAGCCCGGCCAGCCGACCTCGCCACTCCTCTACCCGGGTGGCGAGCGCATCGGCCTCGTCGAGGAGTTGATCCACACCCCGGTGCCCCGCAACGGGGAGCAGCGGCTCGAGATCCCAGGCAACTTCGTCGACATTGGAGGCGATCGTCATGGCGCTCAGGCTACCGACGCGCCTCAGCCGCCGGGTGCAACCGCGAGCCGACTGGCCTCCCGATAGCGTCAGCGCTCAGCCGCTGTGCGCACCATCTCGAATGCCTGGTCGAGCGGCTGGCCATCCAGACCGGTACCGGCCCGGGACACGCCCGTTCCATCCGGGCCCTCGATGAGGAGCGCCTCGTCCGCGACGAGCATCCCGGCGCCTGCCGGCACGCCCTCCATCGCCCGCATGCCGAACATGGCTCTGACGCCGTCGTGCGGGAACGCTCCTATCGCCGCTTTGGCCGCCTCGGGTCCGTACCACTCCAACGCCTCTGGCGCGCCGGACCACACCGGGATCTTCAGCGTCACCAGACTCTCGTCGGCACCGGCCGATCGCTCGACGACGACCTCGGCATCGATGACGGCGATGACCCACGGAACAGTCCCCGTGCCACGGAGATAGTCGGGAATCGACGTCTGCACGTCTGCCCCACGCTTCACGCTCACGATTCGTCCGAGCACCACTCGATCGGACCGCTCAGCGATCTGCTCAACGCTCAACAGCATGCGGTCACCCCCGTCGCCGCCGTGAGAGTCCTGAAGGGCTCGTACGAACGCCGTCACGTCAGTCGAGCGTCGCTCCGTCGACTCGGCCGTGCGTTCCGCGGGGGCGGCGGACCGGCCTTCGGGCACAGCGGCCTGCGTCACTCCACAGCCCGCCGCCGCAATGACAGCAACGCATGCGCCGGTTCGCATCGGATTCATCCTGGTCATCACTGCCTCCCTGGCGTCTGGGTAAGCCGCGGTCCGAGGGTACCAAGCCAGCCTCAGTGGGGGCGCCCCGCCGGGGGGGGGGGGGGGGGGGGGGGGGGAAGTCTCCGCCGGGTTCACCACGAGCCAGCTGCGCAAATCCCCACCCACGGAGCCTGGCCTCCCCGGGGGGGGGGGAGTGGCCCACCCACAGGGTGGTGTCGCAAGCCGGCGGGCGGCCGGGGGCGAGGCCGAGGTCCGGACGCAAAGCAGAGTGTGGTCAGCGGCGCCAAGAAGCCAGGTTCGGATGCCAACGGCGCCCAGCAAACGAGGCGAACAAACACACGGAAACCGCGGGCAACTTGAACGGAAAGCCCCCGCCGGGCGGGGGGCGCGGCCCCCGCAGGGCGACAGACACCCCGGGCGTGCCGTCAGCGATGGCGGTGCAGTGGAAGCCCACCACCGTGCCGTCGTCGGTGGTGATCGCCCCGACGCCCCGCGGGTCGTCGAACTCGGTCACCGTGGCGCGAACCATCAGTGCACGATCTTGGAGAGGGGCAATTCGAGGATGTCGGACGCTCCGGCGTCGCGGAGCTCGGGAATCAAGATGTTGATCTCGCGCTTCGGCACGACCGTCTCGATCGCGTATCCGCCGCCGCGATACAGCTCGCTGACGGTCGGGGTCTTCATGGCCGGCAGACGATCGATGACGGCGTCGAGATCGGCGGCGGCCACGTTCAGCTTCACGAGCACCTTGCCGCGCGCCTCAAGCACCCCTTGCAGGAGGGTCATCACCTGCTCCATCGCATGCCGCTTGACGGGGTCGGCAGCGGCCTCGGGGTTCGCGACCAGCTCGGTGTAGCTCACCAGGATCGTGTCGATGATCTTGAGTCCAGCGGCCCGCAAGGCCCGCCCGGTCTCGGTGATGTCGACCACGCAGTCGACGATGTCGGGCACCTTCGCCTCGGTCGCGCCGTAGCTGAGTCGGATGTCGGCGTCGACACCGCGCTCGGCGAAGAACCGCGCGGTCAGCTCGGGGTACTCGCTCGACACCCGCACACCCGACGGCAGGTCGGCGACGGACTCGAACGGCGAATCACCCGGGACCGCGACGACGATCCGTACCGGGCTCGAGGTCGCCTTCGAGTACTGCAACTCGCCCATGCTCTCGACCGTCGACGACGTCTCCTCGACCCAGTCGCGGCCGCAGATCCCCAGATCGAAGAGGCCCTCGGCGACATAGGTCGGGATCTCCTGGGGGCGGAGGATCCGAACGCTGCCGATCCGCGGATCGTCGATCGTCGCCGAGTAGGTCACCGACGAAGACCGATGCACCGCCAGGTCCGCGTCGGCAAAGAGCTCCAGCGTGGCCTTCTCGAGCGATCCCTTGGGTAGCACCAGCTTCAACATGGTCCGCTACCGTAGCGCCGACCCCCGGCGGCCCCGCCAACGAGAACCGAATGCGCCCCACCACGGCCGTGAACGAGATCACCGACCCGTCCGATCCACGCCTTGCGCCGTTCCGTCGGCTGAAGGACGCCGCATTTCGGCGCAGCGTCGAGGCACGAGGACCGTTCGGCGGCGGGATGGTTGTGGCCGAAGGATGGCTCCCCGTCGAGCGGCTGTTCGGCTCGCGTCACGAACCCATCGCCGTGCTCACGTCGACCGGCCGCACCGAGCGCGCGCTCGATCTGCTCGCCGGAAGACCGGTCACGGTGTACTCCGCGTCACCCGACGTCATCACCGCCGTCGTCGGGTTCGACTTGCACCGCGGCATCGTCGCCGTGGCGCGCCGGGCACGCCCGCTCGTGGTCGACGACGTCATCGCTCCGGCCCGCCACGTGGTCGTGACCGAGGGCGTGAACGACGCCGAGAACCTCGGCTCGCTCATTCGCAGCGCCGCGGCGCTCGGAGCGCACGCGCTGCTCACCGACCCGACCACGTGCGACCCGCTGTCGCGGCGCTGCATCCGCGTGTCCACAGGATGGGCGTTACGACTGCCGACCGCCGCCGCGCCATGGCCGGGGGCGATCACGACGTTGCGCGACCAAGGGTTTCGCGTGGTCGCGCTCACGCCCCGCCCCGACGCCGTGCCGATCACCGAGCTCGACGCCGCCGTGGGGCAGCGCACGGCCGTGCTGGTCGGAGCGGAGGGCCCGGGGCTGAGCGACGCCGCACTCGACGCAGCGACCGACCGCGTGCGGATCCCGATGACGCACGGGGTCGATTCCCTGAACGTCGCGACCGCCGCCGCGATCGCCTTCCACCGGCTGTTCATCCCACAGGAGGGCCGCGGCGACCGCTGAGTCTGCTCGCGGTTGATCACCGGCCGTTCGAGGTCCCCGGCTGATCGCTGAACTACGCCTCGATCTCGTACGCGTCGTCGCCGCGGCCGAGCCTGCGGAACATGCCCGCAAGCTGCAGCGACGCCGCCGTTGCGAGCGGCGACGACGACGGGACGCGCTGGAGCCAGCGCTCGGCCGCGGCGAACCGCTCCACGTGCTCGAGCCGACCGGCGATCGCCAGGATCTCGGCGTGGATCTGCGAATCGAGGAGGACCCCGGCGAGAGCGCCGAGCCGGCCCTCGGCGGCCTCGTCGTCGAGTTCCATCGCATCGAGGCGCGCCATTCGCAGCTGTGCCAAGGGCGACTGCTCCGGGTCGTCGAACGCGACGGCACGTTCATACGCCGCCCGGGCCGCGTACGGGTCGCCGACGATGTCGAGTTCGAGGTCGCCGAGCCGGAGGGCGGCGAATGCGCTGACCTCTGCCGAGTCTGCCTCGATCGCCCGTGTGTACCAGTTTCGGGCCACGGTGAAGCCACTGAGGGCGTGGCAGGTCGCCGCGAGGTTGAACATGGCTTTCGGCGCCCAGTCGTCGTGACCCGACTCGACCGCCCGCCGATACCAGTCGCGGGCCACATCCACATTCCCCGCCTCGTCCTCCAAGACACCGAGGTTGACCATGGCGTTCGGCGCCCAGTCGTCGTGACCCGACTCGACCGCCCGCCGATACCAGTCGCGGGCCACATCCACATTCCCCGCCCCGTACTCCAAGACACCGAGGTTGACCATGGCGTCGCCTTCGGCGCCCAGTCGTCGTGACCCGACTCGACCGCCCGCCCCACCAGTCGCGGGGCCACATCCACATTCCCCGCCCGTCCTCCAAGACACCGAGGTTGACCATGGCGTTCGGCGCCCAGTCGTCGTGACCCGACTCGACCGCCCGCCCCCACCAGTCGCGGGCCACATCCACATTCCCCGCCCCGTACTCCAAGACACCGAGGTTGACCATGGCTTTCGGCGCCCAGTCGTCGTGACCCGACTCGACCGCCCGCCGATACCAGTCGCGGGCCACATCCACATTCCCCGCCTCGTCCTCCAAGACA
>JADJBW010000011.1 GCA_016703525.1 Actinomycetota bacterium
TGGGCGTGCGGCTCGACGCCGAGCGGGCCGTCGCCGCATGCGTGGGCACCAAGGAGTTCGTCGGCGGAGCCCCGCACCTGCTGCGGTTGAGGACGCCGGACCGCGACACGGTGCTGTACCCGGCCGTCTCGTACCCGACCTACGCGATGGGCGCTGAACTCGCCGGGTGCCGGGCGGTGCCCGTTTCGGTGCGGGCCGATTGGACGATCGACCTCGACTCGATCGATCCGGCCGATGCCGGTCGTGCGCTCTGCCTGTGGGTCAACACGCCGGGCAACCCGGCCGGTGGCCTCGACGACCTGGCAGCCGCTGCCGAGTGGGGTCGCAGCCGCGGCGTGCCGGTGCTGAGCGATGAGTGCTACGTGGAGTTCACGTGGGACCGTCCGCGTGCCTCGATCCTTCAGCACGGAAGCTCGGGTGTGGTTGCTGTCCATTCGCTCTCGAAGCGTTCGAATCTCGCCGGCGCGCGGGCCGGCTTCTACGCCGGCGATCCGGAGTTGGTCGGCTACCTCCGCGAGGTACGCAAGCATCTCGGGCTGATGGTGCCGGGTCCGGTCCAGGACGCGGCGATCGCCGCCTGGTCCGACGATGAACACGTCGAGGTGCAGCGCGATCGCTATCGGTCACGACTCGTTCGGCTCCGCTCGCAGCTCGGCCGACTCGGGTGGGCGTGCGACCTCCCCGCCGGCGGGTTCTACCTCTGGGTCGACGCTCGAGGCGACGCGTGGGGGTTGGCCGGCGAGCTCGCGGCCAAGGTCGGGTTGGTATCGAGCCCGGGCGAGTTCTACGGCCCGGCGGGGTCCGGCCTGGTTCGGATCGCTGCCGTGCAGCCCGATTCGGCGCTCGACCTGATCGATGAGCGGCTCGACCGTCTGGGGGTGTGATCGTGGCGAACTTCGTTGCTGCCGGCGCAGCCGTCGACCTGCTGGAGCTCACCCGTGCGCTCGTCGATGTCGAGTCGGTGAGCTACGCCGAGGGCGGGCTGGCCGACCGCATCGAGGCCGACCTGCGTGCGCTCCCGCACCTGTCGGTCACCCGGGTTGGAGACAACGTTGTGGCGCGGACGGTGGGGGACCGGTCGACCCGGCTGATCCTCGCCGGCCACACCGATACCGTGCCCGTGAATCGCAACTTTCCCGCGACGCTCGACGGCGACGTGGTGCACGGTGTGGGGACGGCCGACATGAAGGGCGGGCTCGCGGTGATAGTGCTTTCGCGTCGGCGGTGAGCCATTCGCTGGCTCCGATCGAGCTGACCTACGTCTTCTACGCACGCGAGGAGGTGCGCGCGGCCGACAGCGGTCTCGGTGAGCTGTTCGAGGCCCGGCCCGAGTTGTTGCGCGGCGACCTGGCGATTCTCGGGGAGCCGACTGCGGCGCAGATCGAGGCCGGCTGTCAGGGGACGCTGCGACTCGAGATCGTGCTGCGCGGCGCCCGGGCGCACAGTGCGCGGCCGTGGACAGGACGCAACGCAATCCACCGATCGGCGGCTGTCATCGAGGCGATAGCGCTCGCCGGCGAGCGGCGGCCCGTGCTCGACGGTTGCGAATTTCGCGAGTCCACGCAGGTTGTCGGCATCGACGGCGGCGTGGCCCCCAACGTGGTTCCCGACGAGGTGACCGTGGTCGTTGGACACCGGTTCGCGCCCGACCGAGACGCCACCGAAGCCGAGCGGTGGTTGCGCTCGCTCGTCGAGCCGCACCTCGAGGACGGAGACGACCTGGCCGTGGTCGACGTGGCGCCCGCGGCGCAACCCGCCGTCCGTCACCCGCTGGTGCGGCGGCTCATCGAGCACCACGGGCTCCGCGTGAGTTCGAAGCTCGGATGGACCGATGTTGCCCGCTTCAGCGCTGCCGGCGTGCCGGCGATCAACCTCGGCCCAGGCGATCCCCTGCTCGCGCACACGCGCGACGAGCACGTGACCCGAGCGCAGTTGGACGCGACGTGGTCGGCGATCGACGATCTCATTCGCTCCGCAGCAACATCGCCCCGACCGGACGGGTCCGCCCACTAACCTGTCGGCGTTTCCGAGCGTCAGGAGTTCCGATGGCATCGAACCCCAAAGTGAAGCCGTCGGTTGCCGGCATCTGGATCGGCATCCTTCTCATGCTGCTGGGTATGGGCAGCTGCGTCGGCGGGCCCGTCCTCGGCGTGTACAGCCTCGTGAGTCAGCTCTCCGACGCCGACCGGTATCCCGTCGGGACGCCGCAGTCGTTCACGTTCGAGGACTCGGCCGCCGGGATGATCTTCGGCATCGCCGCCACAGGGACCGACGCCGCCCAGGTCGACGTCACGCTCACGAACGACTCGACCGGAGATGTGGTTGTCCTCGAGGACTCGACGAACCTCACGGGCGAGAGTGGCACGGATAACGGCGAGGCGTACGAGTTCGTCGGCGCCTTCGGTGATGCGCCTTCCGGGACCTACACGATGCAGTCGTCCGGGCCGGCGGGCGCAGAGGTCGTGTTGTTGAACATCTCGCCGAGTTCGTTGGTGACCAAGATCGTCGGCGGCATCGGTGTGGGTGCACTCCTCGGGCTGATCGGGCTCATCGTGCTCATCGTGACGGCGACGCGGCGCTCGAAGGCGAAGAAGGCGGCGCGGGCGTTCGTGCCGATTCCGGCCCCCGTGCCGGCGAGCGGCCCCCCGGTCGGCTATCCGCAGCCTCCGGGCGCGGCCGCACCGGCGGCGTATCCGCCGCAGTCCGCCTATCCGCCGCCTCCATCCGCGGGCGCGCCCTACCCGCCTGCCGCCCCGGCAGCGCCCCCGACCTATCCGCCGGCTCCGTCCGCGTCGGCTCCGTCTGGCTATCCGCCGCCTCCGTCCGCGCCGGGCACGGCGCCTTCGGGGCCAGCCGTCGGCCCGCCGCCCATCCCGCCGCCGCCCGCGCCGGTCGCGCCGTCGGTGCCGGATCCGTCCGGGTTCCCGCCGCCGCCCGCGCCCGTTGCTCCGTCGGTGCAGGATCCGTCGGGGTTCCCGCCGCCGCCTGCGCCGGATGAGTTGTCGACCGCAGTGCCGCCGCCCCCTCCGCCGTCGGACGCGCCACCGCCACCGCCCCCGGTCTGATCGGCGGCGGTCGAGCCGCCTACCTTGCCGGTCGCGTCGCGTTGCTGGCAGCGCGCATCTCGCGAGCTCGGCGTGAGCGGGTGAGCGGAGGCTGTCCGGTGGCAGGCGCCGCCTCCTAGTGTGGCGGCCGCCTGTGTGCCGACAGCAGAGGAGCTCACTCGTGGCACGAACCCTTGACGATTTCCGTACCCACGTCGCGGCCCTCATCTCCCGCCCGGCCTGGCGGCCGCCGGCGGCCTACGCGATCGGCATCGCGACGTATTCGAACCGCGGTGACGGCTGCAAGGTTCTCGACGTTCGGTACCCGGTGATCAACGCCGGCGAGAACGCCGGGTTCGCGGCGCTGATCACCGAACTGGTCGGTGGCGACGGGTCGACGGGCGTGGTCGAGCTGTCCGACGCGGTGCTCGACGAGGCGCTCGACTGGCTCGCTCCCGTGCTCGCCGACGCGGGGGAGCACCCGAACGCACGCCTGGTGCCCGTCCTCCGTCGATGCCGCTCGGGTTCGGCGGTCGACGCGCCTGCGCGTCGGGTGCCGGTGCTGGCGGTGATCGCATCGCTGGCAGACGCGCCGACCAGCGCCGAGGACGTCTTCCTTCGTCTGCATCTGCTGTCGGCGCGTCGGGTCGCTCCCCACGGATGCAATCTCGATGGCCTCTTCGGGTTGTTGAACAACGTGGTGTGGACCGATCGGGGCCCGTTCGATCCGGACGGTTTCGCTATGGCCCAGGCCGAACTCGCTGCAGCCGGCGAACACGTGTCGGTTCGGTCGGTGGACAAGTTCCCGCCGATGCTCGACTACGTGGTGCCGGAGGGCGTTCGCGTGGCGGATGCGTCGCGGGTGCGGCTCGGTGCCCATCTCGCCGCGGGCACCACCGTCATGCACGAGGGATTCGTCAATTTCACTGCGGGAACGCTCGGTGCGGCGATGGTTGAAGGTCGGATTTCCGCCGGCGTTGTCGTCGGCGACCAGTCCGACATCGGCGGCGGCTCCTCGATCATGGGCACCCTGTCGGGCGGCGGGAAGGAGCAGATCTCCATCGGCCGCCGATGTCTTCTCGGTGCGAACGGCGGGATCGGCATCTCGCTCGGCGACGACTGCGTGGTCGAGGCCGGCTTGTACGTGACAGCGGGCACCATCGTTCGGCTCCCGGGCGGCGAGACACGCAAGGCCCGCGAGTTGAGCGGCACGCCGGGGCTGCTCTTTCGGCGCAATTCCACCGACGGTGCCGTCGAGGCGCTGCCGCGCGGCGAGACCTGGCAGGAAGGCCTGAACTCGGCCCTCCACTCCAACGGCTGATACCGGCGTGCGTCGCGCCGGCCGCGCCGGCCGGCGCGACCGGTTCAGAGCTTGCGCAACACCGTGACCACTCGGCCGTAAACCGTCACGTCGTCGGCGGCGAACGTCATGGGCGACAGATCGGGGTTCGCCGGCTCGAGAACGACCTCGGCCCCGGCCGGACGATAGATCTTGACGGTCGCCTCGTTGCCCGGGATGCCCGCGACGATGATGTCGCCCGGATCGGCGGTCGGCTGGCGACGCACGACGACGTAGTCGCGGTCGAAGATGCCGGCGCGGATCATCGATTCGCCCCGTACCCGGAGCATGAACAGGTCGCCGTCGCCGGTGAACTGCTGGGGGAGGGGCATGAGCTCCTCGACGTCCTGGTTGGCGAGCACGCCCGTGCCCGCGGCCACGTCGCCGAGCAAGGGCACGTGACGCACCGGCGCTCGGTCGCCGGTGACGCCGGACTGCGGATCGAACCGCACCTCCATCGCGCGCGGCTTGGTGTTCTCGCGCTTGAGATACCCCATGCGCTGCAGCCGGGAGAGGTGGGCGTGGACGGTGGACGGCGACGTCAGCCCAACGGCGGCGCAGATCTCGCGGACCGACGGCGGGTACCCGCGAGTCGAGACCGTCTCTTCGATGTAGTTGAGCACTGAGCGCTGCCGATCGGTGAGGGGCTCACGCTCGCCGTGCACTTCCTGGGGGATGCCACGTTGACGGCGGACCCGTCCACCCGCCGCATCGCCTGCGCCCGCATCGTTCTTGGACATGGCTACTCCTCTTGTGGTTGACCCACGCCGTCGCCGGTTCGTTGCTGTTCGCCTGACGCGGCGAACTGATGTTCATCATAGCACATCACCACAAACGCCTGTTCGTGCTTGACGGCGGCTCGTCGAGCTGGTTCACTGCGAACGATCGTTCGACGAACGAAGGTTCGTCGAAGGTTCGTTCGATCCCTCGGCTTCACTGTCGGTGCCTCACAGGAGACTTCACCCCATGGCAGCTCCCGTTCTTCCTCGCTCGTTCTCCTCCCGCCCCGACCCGGCGGCCACTCTGGCTCGGGCGCGCCGCACCTCCGCCTGATCCAGGGCGGTCGGTCCGAGGCCGCCCTGCATCGCCGCCGCGTGTACCGCAGGCGACGCATCGCCGTTGCGGTCACCCTGTTCGTCGTTGCTGCGCTGGTCGCCCTCGGCGCAGCGTGGGCCGGAAGCGCTCCGGCGGCGAACAGCGGGGCTGGCCCGGCGGCTACGACCGTCCATCGGGTTCGGTCCGGCGAGACCATGTGGGACATCGCTCGCGAGGTCGCTCCCGGAGCTGACGTGCGGGCGGCGGTTGCCGAACTGGCCGCAATCAACGGTCGCACCGACGTGCGAGCTGGCGACGATCTGGTGATCCCGTCGGGCCTCGGGCGCTGAGTCAGCGCGTCCGAACGTGGCGAAGGTACAGGAGCCCGTCGTCATCGAGCAGCACGTGTGCGAGGGCGAAGGCATGACGCGACTCGATGTCGGCGGTGGCCACCCTGCTCGACCGTCCGCCGACGGTCGAGGGCGAGACGGTCAGATTCCACTCGTCGACCAGGTCTGCGGCTACCAGTTGTCCGAGCAGGGTCGGGCCCCCCTCGCACAGCACGACGCGGTGCCCCCGGCGGCCGAGTTCCGCCAGCAGCTCATCGGGGCGAACATCATCGCCGCCCACGGCGATCACGTCGATGGTGTCCGGGGTTGCGGCGGCGTGGATTCTCGCCGCGCCCGCTTCAGTCGTTGCGACGATCGGTCGCTCGTCGCCGATCTGGCGGTCGCGAAAGAGCGGCAGGTCGTTCGGCAGGTTGCCGGATCGGGTGACGACGCAGAGCCGTGGCGTGGGTCGCTGGGATCGAGCCGTTCGGGCGGTCGCTGCGGCGCCGGTCGGGGTGCTCGGCGGGCGGTACCGCTCGGCGCGGACCGTCGCCGCGCCCACCAGGATGACGTCGGCTCTGGCGCGCAGTGCTGCGAGCATCTGCCGATCGATCGTCGATCCGAGCCCACCCGATCGAGTCGACAGCGCGCTGGCGCCGTCGAGCGAGCCGATCATGTTGGTAAGCACCCAGGTGGGTTGGTGGTCGATCGTGTCGGTCCGCGGCTCCGCGTCAATCGATCGGGCCGCCTGCTCGACGCTGACCTCGGCCGGTGGCCCGGGAAACAACCGCAGCACGTCGGGCACGCTACCGAATGCGTGGGCCGACAACGTTCGTCCGGCGGTCGCGGATCGGTTGTGGCAGCGCCGGTCGGCATTGAGCGGTGGTGCGCTCGGGGCGGCATCCACGGATTTCGCGCGATCCCTGGCTGGTCGCCTATTCACAGGGCAATCCCCAGGCGGTGGACAACGGTGGAGGACCGGGCGCGGTCGCGTGCGTCGAAAGATCACGAAAGACTTGCATGCGGCGCGCATAGAGCGCATGCCCGCGCGCGCAACGTGTCGGATGGTACGCAACGTGCAGGTTGCGGGCAGGTTGCGTGCGGGTTGTGCACAGGTTGTCCCACTTTTCCCCCACAGGCCGGAATCTCTACGCTCACTGTCGGTCGCGGCGTGCGTGGTCGGAATGGTGGCCCCATCTCGTCTGGCTGGCAGGCAGGGTGAGTCCTGGGGGCGTGTGGGTCAGTGCGTCGACGCAGTCGGCGCGGTGCCACGGTGCCCCTCCCTGGCCATGCACGCCGCGCCGCAGCGTGTGCCGACCGGCCGCGCCAGACTGTCCGCGATCGATCTCGATCACCGTTCGCTCACCGCCGCCCCCGCTCGGATGGGTCCGCACCACCGGCCGGAGGTGCGCACGGAGGTGACCTCGCCGGCTCGCCACTCCCCGCCATTGGAGCCCCGATCATGACCAGACTTCACACGACAACCGCGGCGCCGCTGGGACTCCAGCGCCGATTGACCGCACCCGGCGTCACCGCGCTCGGCGCGGTCGAGTGGGAGCTCCGCGACGCCCGGATCATGAATCATCGCGACGGCACTGCGAGCTTCGAGCAGCCCGACGTGGAGTTTCCCCGCGACTGGTCGCTCAACGCGTCGAACATCGTCGCCCAGAAGTACTTCCGGGGGATTCTCGGCACCGAGACGCGTGAGCGTTCGCTGCGCCAGGTCGTCGACCGCGTGGTCGACACGATCACCTCCTGGGGTGCGGCCGATGGGGTGTTCGCCGACGACGAGGAGCGGGAGACCTTCCGTGAGGAGTTGAAGGCGATCCTCTACACCCAGCGCGCGGCCTTCAATAGCCCGGTGTGGTTCAACCTCGGAGTGCCCGGCGTGCCGGCGCAGGGCTCGGCCTGCTTCATCCTGAGCGTGGACGACTCGATGGACTCGATCCTCAACTGGTATCGGGAGGAGGGGATCATCTTCAAGGGCGGGTCGGGCGCCGGCGTCAACCTGTCGCGGCTCCGGGGTTCCGACGAGTCGCTCGCGGGAGGCGGCACCGCCTCGGGCCCCGTCAGCTTCATGCGCGGCGCTGACGCGTCCGCAGGCACCATCAAGTCGGGTGGCAAGACGCGGCGCGCCGCGAAGATGGTCATCCTCGACGTCGACCATCCCGACGTCGAGGACTTCATCACGTGCAAGGTCCGCGAGGAGCGCAAGGCACGAGTGCTGCGCGACGCCGGGTTCGACATGGACCTCGATGGCGCCGACGCAGTGTCGATCCAGTACCAGAACGCCAACAACTCGGTTCGCGTGTCCGACGAGTTCATGGCTGCGGTCGAGGCCGACGCCGAGTGGCCGCTGATCGCCCGTGGGGATGGTTCGGTCGTCCGGTCGGTCTCGGCACGTGCGCTCATGCGATCGGTCGCCGAGGCTGCCTGGGAGTGCGGCGATCCGGGGGTGCAGTACGACACCACGATCAACCGATGGAACACCGCAGCGAACACCGGCCCGATCAATGCGAGCAATCCGTGCAGCGAATACATGCACCTCGACAACTCCGCCTGCAACCTCGCAAGCCTCAACCTGCTCACGTTCCTCGATGAGTCGGGCGTGTTCGACGTCGAGGACTTCCGCCACGTCGTCGAGATCGTGCTGGTCGCGCAGGAGATCATCGTCGGTCATGCCGACTATCCCACGCCCGAGATCGGGGCGAACACGCGCCGCTTCCGCCAGCTGGGTATGGGATACACCAACCTTGGCGCGTTGCTCATGGCCCTCGGCTATCCGTACGACTCCGACGGCGGGCGTGCCTGGGCTGCTGCGATCACGAGCCTGATGACGGGGCACGCCTACCTCACGTCGGCCCGGCTGGCCGCACGGCTCGGACCGTTCGACGGATTCGCCGACAACCGTGCGCCGATGCTGCGCGTGCTCGGCCTGCATCGGCAGGCGGCGCACGATCTGCGGATCGACCCGGTGCAGCGCGACCTCGCCGCCGATGCCGTCGCGGTGTGGGACGCCGTGGCGGACCTGGCGGCCGAGTGTGGCGTACGCAACGCTCAGGCGAGCGTGCTCGCCCCGACCGGGACCATCTCGTTCATGATGGACGCCGACACGACGGGCATCGAGCCCGACCTCGGGCTGGTCAAGACCAAGAAGCTCGTCGGCGGCGGAACGATGTCGATCGTGAACCAGACCGTCGAGCGCGCACTGCGGCGCTTGGGGTACGACGAGGGTCAGATCGCCGACATCAGCGGTTACATCAACACCAACCATTCGGTCCTCGGAGCGCCGCATATCTCCGCCGACCACGTGGCGATCTTCGCGTGCTCCATGGGCGACAACATCGTCTCGCCCCGCGGCCACCTCGAGATGATGGCGGCGGTTCAGCCCTTTCTGTCCGGCGCGATTTCCAAGACGGTCAACACGCCGGAAACGACCACCGTCGACGAGATCGAGCAGATCTACATCGACGGATGGCGCCTCGGGCTCAAGGCGGTCGCCATCTATCGGGACAACTGCAAGGTGGGGCAACCGTTGTCGACTGGCACCGGCACCGGAACGACAGCTGCGGCGGGTGTTGCGGCCGGCGGTGCCGGGTCGGCGGGCGCAGCGGTCGCACCCGCGGCCGTTCCGGAACCCGTTCGCGAGCGGCTGCCGCGCGCCCGCAACAGTCGCACCTTCGAGTTCCGGGTCGCCGACTGCAAGGGCTTCGCGACCGTCGGCGAGTACGCCGATGGCCGCCCGGGCGAGCTGTTCGTGCGCGTGTCCAAGCAGGGATCGACACTGGCCGGCATCATGGACGCCTTCGCCATCGCGGTGAGTCACGGGTTGCAGTACGGCGTGCCGATCGAGGCATATGTCCGCGCCTTCGTCGGCATGCGCTTCGAGCCTGCGGGCATGACCGACGACCCCGATCTGCGACTGGCGAACTCGCTGATGGACTACCTGTTCCGGCGGCTCGCGCTCGACTACCTGCCGGCCGGCCTACGGGGCGAGCTCGGCATCTTCAGCGTGTCGGAACGGGTCCAGCCCACACTCCCCGGCGTGGAAGAGGCCGCAACGCCCACGGTGCAGGGCGCCGATCTCGCCCCTGATCCGCCGTCGTCGACGGCCCCGATCGCGCCGCGGTCCCGCGGCGGAACCGGTTCGACCCGACGCTCGGATGCGCCGTTGTGCATGCAGTGCGGAGTCGTGATGGTCCGTGCCGGTTCGTGCTACGCGTGTGGCGAGTGCGGCTCGACGTCGGGCTGTTCGTGAACGGGAGGACCCACCCATGACACCGCCGATGACGCCGCCGGAAACGCAGGGCTTCGACCGCGACGCGCTGGTCGGAGAGCTCCGGGCCGTGTGGCGATCTCTCGCCGAGGCCTGCGACGGGATCGCGGAGGCCGACTGGGACATTGCGACCCGGTGCCCCGGCTGGACGGTGCGAGACCAGCTGTCCCACGTGCTCGGGACGGAGATGATGCTCGCCGGCGCCCCCGCGCCGGGCGTCGACGACGTCGGCGAGCACGTGCGCAACGACATCGGCCGAGTCAACGAGGCGTGGATCGCGCAGCGTCGCACCCGTCCGGGGCCCGACGTGCTGGCCGAGTTCCGCGAGATCACCTCGGGGCGACTCGACGTGTTGGCGGCGATGACGCAGGCCGATTTCGACGCCGACTCGTGGACGCCCGCCGGCCCCGCCACGTTTGGCCGCTTCATGCAGATCCGTGTGTTCGACTCGTGGATGCACGATCTCGATGTTCGTGCGGCGCTCGGTCGACCGGCACTGCGTTCCGGGCCGGTCGTTGAACGCGCTCGCGGAGATTGCGCTCGCACTCGGATTCGTGGTCGGTCGAAAGGCCGGTGCGCCCCAGGGTGCGTCGGTGGCCGTGATCGTCACCGGCGATTCGCCGCACCGCTTCGACGTGATCGTCGACGGGCGGGCGAGTCTGTCGCCGGTTCCGATCGACGCGCCCACAGCATCGCTGACGCTCGATCTGGAGCTCTTCGCCGCTGCCGTGGGCGGCCGCGTCGACCCGTCGGCCGGCCCCCTAGCGGCCGCCGTCGGGCTCGAAGGTGACCAGGAGTTGGCACGTCGGGTGCTCGCGGAACTTGCGTTTGTGATCTGAGGGCGGCCGTCCGACAGTGATTGGCCGATCCGGGCCGGGCGTGGCATCCTTCCGCTCGAGGCTCAACGGGGAGATGAGGAGCGACTCTTGTTCGATGTCGGAGACCGGGTGGTGTACCCGCACCACGGAGCAGCGATCATTGTTCGCCGCGAGCGCCGCGAATTCAACGGCGATACCACGGAGTACCTCGTGCTCAAGATGGCCCACGGCGACCTGACGTTGTCGGTACCCGTGGACAAGGCCGATGAGGTCGGCATGCGTCCGCCGATCGGCAACGAGGAGGTCCAGGACCTGTTCGAGCTGTTGGGCAAGAAGGACATCCGCGAGCCGGCGAACTGGAGCCGGCGGTTCAAGAACCACCAGGAGAAGCTCAAGTCGGGCGACGTCTACCAGGTGGCTGAGGTCGTGCGGAACCTGGCGCTTCGTGATCAATCGAAGGGCCTGTCGGCGGGCGAAAAGGCGATGTTCGTGAAGGCGCGGGGCGTGCTTGTGTCCGAGCTCAGCTTCGCATTGGACGTGACCGAGGACGAAGCCCTTGGTCGAGTGCAGTCGACCCTCGCCTGAGCCGCTCGCCCGCAGGCATCGCCGGCGCGAGGATGGCTTGGCCACACCACCGCTGGCAGTGGCCGTACAGTTGCCGACCATGACCGGCGTGCTGCGAGGGAGCTGGAGATCGACGCGGGCCCTGGCCCGCGTCGTTGCTGCCGCCGTTCTGGTGTCGGCGATCGGGTCCTCCTGCGTGAGCCGCGACCTCGACGCGGACGGCGCCTCCGTGCCGTCCACCACATTCGCCGACACCGCCGACGGGGTGGAGGCGTCGCTTGCGCACCTGTTGAGCAGCGGAGCAGTCGACTTGAACTCGTGGGCGGCATCGCCCGAGGGCGCGCGCTGTGTCGCGTCGCGCGTGGTTGCATCGGTCGGGGCGAAGCGCCTGCTCGATCTCGGGTTCCGACCGAACTCGGCGTCGCTCGCGTTGCCCTTCGCCCCTGACGAGCGCAGCGAGGTGGTCAACATCATGGACGGCTGCCTCGACATGGAACAGGCGGTGATGGACCTGCTTGTGTCGTACGCGAAGCTCGGGCTCGCCGACTCGCGCTGCCTTGCCGGTGAGATGGTGGCGAACGGCGTGACGCGGACCTTGATCGAGTCGATGGTCTCCGGCGCCGAGCCGAAGGCCGACCTGGAAACCTCGACGTTTGCTCGCTCGCTCGCCGACGCGGCGGCGACCTGCCTTGGCGACGACGATCTGCCGCCGGAGGGGATCCTTCCGCTGATGCCCGACTCGTACCCCGCCCGCATCCCGGCTCGGCCAACGACGAGCACATCGACGTCCACCACGACCGATCCGGGCGCCGCCCCGACGGTATCGTCCTCGACGACGGCTCCGGCAGCCCTGCCTGGCATCGACCCGTCGAGTCCGCTCGCCACCGTGCCGTAGCGGATGACGGCCGGACTCGGTCGACCCCCCAAACCGTCCTTTCGCTCCCTGGAGTCCGCGATGATCGCCTCGATCCCGAGCCCGTCCTCGAACATGTTGTTCGGCCGCATCCACATGTACGGCGTGATGATCGCGCTCGGTGTGCTGGCGGGGGTGTGGCTCGGCCGGCGCCGTTGGGGCCAGCGGGGGCACGACCCCGACGATATGGCCGACGTAGCGGTGTGGGCGGTGCCTGCCGGGCTGATCGGTGCCCGGCTCTACCACGTGATCACCGACTGGCCATCGCGCTACAGCGGCGGCCGCTGGTGGCCGGATGTGTTCATGATCTGGCGCGGCGGACTCGGGATCCCCGGCGGCATCGTGCTCGGCACCGCGGCGGGCGTGATCGTCGGCAAGTACATCTTGAAGCTCGACGTCAAGGAGGGGATGGACACGCTGGCGCCTTCGATCCCCCTCGCCCAGGCGATCGGCCGCCTCGGCAACTGGTTCAACCAGGAGCTGTTCGGGCGGCCGTCGAACCTGCCGTGGGCGGTCGAGATCGATGCCGCACATCGACCGGTCGCGTTCCAGAACCAGGCGACGTACCACCCCACGTTCCTCTACGAGGCCGTGTGGAACCTCGGCGTGGTCGGGGTGTTGATCTGGATTGACCGCAAGCGCGTGTTGCGCAGCGGGAAGATCTTCCCGTTGTACGTCGGGCTGTACTTCGCCGGTCGATTCTGGGTGGAATCGATCCGGATCGACAACGCGACGCTCATCGGCGGCTATCGGGTGAACACGCTGCTGTCCCTCGGGATGATCACGCTGTCGACGATCTGGTTCCTGTGGGGAGGCTTCCGCCGTAGCCCAGAGGATCGTGCGCTCGCGTTGGCGGTCCCGCCGTTCTCACGCGAGCCCGTCGGGAGCGATGACATCGGCGGGAGCGACGGCATCGACGTGCGCGTCGACAGCGGCGCCACAGACGAGGCCGAGGCGATCGCAGAGAGCGACGACGGCGTCGCTGAGGCCGGGCCAGAGGTCGACGGCCCACTGCCCGAAGTCGGTGCGTCCGAGGCCGACGAGCGCGACGTCGCGGATGGGATCGACCCAGACCAGGGATCCTGAGCGTCCGAAGTGCCCGAAGGTCGACGGCGATACCGCAGCCCCCATCCAGTGCGGCGACTTGGCGCCCTTGAGTTCGGGGCCGAGCCCCCACGGGCACGGACGCTGGGTGCCGAATCCCGGCACGACGCCGTCGATCGTCGGGAACTGCGCCGTCACGGCATCGGCCCACGTGGCCGGGTCCACCAGGCGATGCGCCAGTGCGGTCGACGCCCACGTCGAGAGATCGCGAACGCTCGACACAGCGCCGTGGGCGAGTGAACCCACGATTCGGGTATTCGCCATTCCGAGCGCCTCGATGACGCCCTCGTTCACGTAGGTCGACGCTGCGATGCCGGTGCTGCGCTCGGGGACGTGCAAGCTCCTCGTACCCGGCGTTGGAATAGATGCGTCGGGTGCCGGGCGCCGCAAGGACGTCATCGGTGTCGGGCGCAAGGCCGGACGCGTGCGCCAGCAGGTGGCGAACCGTCGACCCTGGCGGGCCGGCCGGGTCGTCGAGGCGCACCGACCCCTCCTCGGCGGCGACGAGAGCGGCAAGCGACGCGAGGAGCTTGGTGGCCGACGCGACCGGGGTTGCCGCGTCGAGATCGCCGACAGCGGCGGCGATGGCGCCTGACCGAACGATCGCGAGCCCGACGCATCGGGGCCACCGGTCGAACGCTGCCGCCAGGAGACGATCGGATGTGTCCGCTGGTGGTAACCGATCCACGCCCTCGCTCCTGCTCGATCGTCGCGTCGCCACGCAACCTAGGTGGTCGCTGTTCACCATCGCGGGAGCCGGTCGGCTCCAGCGGGTAGCCTCTACCGCTGACGCGGACTCAGATCCGCCCGCTGGAGATCGTCAATGACCACCACGTTCGAGTCGCTCGGCGTCTCGGCCCCCCTCGCCGCCGCTCTCGCCGAGCGAGGCATCACCGAGCCATTCGCCATTCAAACACTCACCATCGCCGACGCGCTCGCCGGGCGCGACGTGTGCGGCAAGGCCAAGACCGGCTCGGGCAAGACGCTTGGCGCATCCCCTGCCAGCGCTGCAGACGCTGACGAAGGCGAAGCCCGGACATCCAACCGGCATCGTGCTCGTGCCGACCCGTGAGCTCGCCACGCAGGTCCGCGACGAGTTGGTACCGCTGGCGACCGCGATCGATCGAGTTGTCACCGCGATCTACGGCGGTGACCGCATCGATCGGCAAATCGAAGCGCTCGAGGCCGGCGTCGATCTGATCGTGTGCACGCCGGGCCGAGCGATCGACCTCATCGAGCGGAAGTCGCTTTCGGTAGCGCAGGTCGAGATCGTGGTCGTCGACGAGGCGGACCGGATGGCAGACATGGGCTTCCTGCCGCAGGTCGAGTGGATCCTGCGCAATGTGGAGGGCTCGCATCAGACCCTGCTCTTCTCGGCCACCCTCGACGGCGTGGTCGACGGGCTCGTGCAGCGGTACCAGCACGATCCGGTTCGCCACGAGGTCGACTCGCCCACGGTCACGGTCGACCAGATGCACCACCGCTTCATCGCGGTCCACGAGATGGATCGCGTGAAGGCCGCAGCGTCGATCATCCGCTCGAATCGGCGCACGATGATCTTCACGGCCACCAAGCACGGCGCCGACCGGCTGGCACAGAAGCTGGTCGACGAGGGCGTGAGCGCGGCGGCCATTCACGGCGATCTGCGCCAGCAGATGCGCGAGCGGTCGCTCGCCCAGTTCATCGACGGCAAGCTCGCGGCGCTCGTCGCAACCGATGTCGCTGCCCGCGGCATCCACGTCGACGACGTGGACGCGGTCATCCACTTCGACCCGCCGGTCGATCACAAGACCTACCTGCACCGGTCCGGTCGCACGGCGCGCGCGGGGACATCCGGTGTCGTCGTCACGTTCTCGCTCTGGAACCAAGAACTCGACGTGAAGCGCCTGCAGAAGCGCATCGGGCTCAACGTGCCGATCGTCGAGATGTTCTCGAACGACGCGCGTCTTCGTGACCTGGCAGGTTGGGATCCCACAGCGACGGACTGATCCGGACCCGACCCGGCGGCCGTACGCGATCGGACTCGCCTACGAGTCGTCGTTGGGTGAGGCCGACCGGCGATCGGGTGCGCACTACACGCCGCCGTCGGTCGCGTACGTGGTCGCCGGTCTCGCGATCGAGCGGTGGCGCGGTCACGGCGTTCCCGCCGTGCACGATCCCGCGTGCGGTGGGGGAGCGTTGCTCGTCGCCGCGGCAGACCGGCTGGTCGAGCTGGGCGCCGACGCGACAGCGGTGTTCGCCCGTTTGTCGGGGGCCGACCTCGATCCGGGAGCGGTTGCCGCAACGAGACACGCTTTGGTCTCGTGGGCGCAGGAGCGCGGCGTCGGCCTGGATGCGGCGGCCGGCCCGGCCGTGGCGGTGGGCGACGCGCTCGCTGTCGACGGCGGGCGAACGCCGGGCACGAGGTGCGACATCGTGGTGGCCAATCCGCCGTTCCAGAGCCAGCTCGCGGAGGGCACCGCTCGTTCGGCCGAGGACCGATCGCTGTTGGCCTCGCGCTTCGGAGGGGCGGCGAAGGGCTATGTCGATACCGCAGCGGTGATGTGGCTCGCTGCCTTCGAGCGGGTCCGCGCCGGCGGCGTGGTCGCGATGATCCTTCCCCGTTCCGTGCTCGGCGTTTCGTCGGCCGCCGCGGTGCGGTCCGCGGCGATCGCCGCGGGCACGCTCGAGTCGATCTGGATTCCCGGCGTGCGGCTCTTCGCCGCGGACGTTGAAGTGTGCGTGCCGGTCACCAGAACGGGGGGTGACGCGCGAGGCGGCCGGCGCTGCGCCGAGCCGGGCGGGCCCGAACCGGTTGTGGTGGCGGGATCGACGGCCGAGCGCGTCGTCGGTCGAGTGCGGCTACCCAGTGACGGCGGCGCGTGGTCGGCCGCTTTGGCCGCCGCCAACGGCGTTCCGCCCGTCGGTTCGCCCGGCGCGACCCGGCTTGGCTCGTGCGCGTCCGCGACGGCGGGGTTCCGCGACGAGTTCTATGCCGTGGCCCGCAACGCACGCGAGGCCACCGTTGCCGAGACCGACGCAGCGATCGCCGCCGGGGCCTGGGCCGATCCGCCCGCCGACGCGGAAGCCACGGCACGCTCCGACGCGTCCGCGTTGCTGCCCGCGGCTCGGTCGATGCCGATCGCGACCACGGCGATGATCGACCCGGGCCGCGTCGCCTTCGGGGCGGCCGAGGTGCGGCTCGGCGGTGCGCGGCGGCGCACACCGGTCGTCGACCTGGCGAACCTGGACGGACGCCCGCTCCGATGGGTCGAGTCGCTCGCTCGACCGAAGGTCCTGGTCGCGACCCAGACCCGCGTCATCGAGGCGGCGCCCGATCCGACCGGCTGCTTCGTCGCGCTGACCCCACTCGTTGCGGTGCTGCCGACGGAGGGCACCGATCTCCGGTTGCTCACCGCTGCGTTGCTGGCCCCGCCGGCCTCGGCCTGGGCCGCGACGCACCTGGGTGGTTCGGCGCGTACCGGCGACGCGATCAAGCTCTCCGCCCGCCAGATTCTCGAGCTTCCCGTTCCGGTGGATGCTGCGGCCTGGCGTGGTGCCGCAGAACTCCTCGCTTCGCGTCGCGTCGACTGGGAGCGGTTCGCCCGTGTCGCCACCGACGCGTGGCGTCTCGACTCCGCCGGTCAGGCGGCGGCCGTGGTGGAGTGGTGGCTTCCTCGATTGGAGCGGGCGCTGCGTCGGCGCTGAGGCGTCGTTCGCCTGGCGTCGTCGAGGGCGCGTTGCGCTACAGTGCCCAGGTCATCAAGAGCGACCCACTCCTGTGGGTCCGGCAACCTGGGTCGGACACCCAAGGTGCCTTCGGGGCCTCGCTCCGAGATGTGGTCGGCGATGCCGGCAACGACGTGTCCGGGGCGGCCACACCACCCCGCTGGGGTGTCCGAAACGGATGTCGCGACGTGTCCGTGAGCAGCCATGGCCCCACCCACCCCCACATCCACCCATCGAGAACGACCCACCGCCGGCGACCGGTGCCTGGATGCCCGGTTGCCCGCTCGGCCGTCGGCGGTTGGCGCGCGTTTCGCACGAGCGGGGTTTCCGCTGCGAGGGTGGCGTCGTGCTGCCCGAGGTCGTGGCGGCGTACGAGACGTGGGGCACGCTCGACGACGACCGCTCCAACGCCGTACTCGTGTGCCACGCCCTGACTGGTGATTCGCACGCTGCGGGGCGGGCCGGCGAGGGCCACCCCACCGAGGGCGGGTGGGACCAGCTCATCGGCCCGGGCCGAGCGATCGACACGAACCGCTACTTCGTGGTGTGCACCAATGTGCTGGGTGGATGCCAGGGGACCACCGGCCCGGCAAGCATCGATCCGCGCACGGGGCGTCCGTACGGGTCGACGTTCCCGGTCGTGACCATTCGTGACATGGTCCGAGTACAGTCGGTGCTCTGCGGAACACCTCCGCATTTCGAGCTGGCATGCGGTGGTCGGCGGGTCGATGGGCGGAATGCAGGTGCTGGAGTGGGCCACGATGTTCCCTGATCGCGTCGGCGCGATCGTGGCGATCGCCACTGCGGCCGCGGCCAGCGCTCAGCAGATCGCCTGGTCGATGGTGGGGCGACGCTCGATCCTGCTCGACCCGGCCTTTCGCGGCGGCGACTACTACGACGCCGAGCCGGGAGGCGGTCCGCACGCGGGGCTGCAGCTCGCCCGCCAGATCGCGCAGATCCACTACCGCTCCGAGGCCGTGTTCGCCGAGCGATTCGGACGTCGGCTCCTCGGCAACCCCGCCGACGCGGGCCGGTTCACGCTCGACCAGCGCTTCGACGTGGAGGGGTACCTCGACTATCACGGCGACAAGCTGGTGCGACGCTTCGACGCCAACTCCTACCTGCGGTTGAACAAGGCGATGGACCTGCACGACCTCGGACGCGGTCGAGGCGGCATCGCGACCGCTGTCGGGCGCATCGCCGTTCCGGCGATGATCATGAGCATCGGCAGCGACATCCTGTACCCGCCCGGCCAGCAGGAGCAGTTGCGCGACTTGTTGTCGTCGGGGCCGGCGCGCGCCCGATGCGGCTTCTACGAGATCGACAGCCCCGACGGCCACGACGGCTTCCTGATCGAGGTGCAGCAGATCTCTCCGATCGTTGAGGCCTTCCTCGACAGCGTGGCCGACGACCGGCCCTCCCTCCTACCGACAGGAGCACTCCGATGACCCACCCCGAGACCCAGGCGATTCGTGCGGGCCGGTCCGCGTCGGGTTCGTCGCTGGCCCCGGTCTTGTGGCCCTCGGCAGCCTTCGTCTCGCCCGATGCCGCCACCGCGGCGCGGTTCGCGAAGACGGCCGGCGTGAGCGAGTTCTACGGGCGCTATGGAAACCCCACCGTCGCGGCGTTCGAGGAGGCGATCGCCGAGCTCGAGGGGGCGGGTCGGGCCCGGGCATTCTCGTCGGGCATGGGCGCGATCAGCGCGGTGGTGTTCGGCCTGTGTTCCTCGGGCGACCACATCGTGACCCAGCGCGAGCTGTACGCCGGGACGCAACTGCTCTTCACGGCCGTGTGCCCCCGATTCGGCATCGACGTGACCTTCGTTGACGGGACCGATCCCGACGCGTGGGATGCGGCGATCCGGCCGGGCAAGACCATGCTGTGTCTCGCGGAGACTCCGGCGAACCCGAGGCTGTCGCTGGTCGACCTGGACCGCTTCGGCGCCATCGCCGGTCCGATCACCGTGGTCGACTCGACGTTCGCGACGCCCCTCGCCCAGCGCCCGCTCGACTCGGGCGTGCAGTTGGTGCTGCACTCCGCCACGAAGGCGATCGGGGGTCACAACGACGCAACCCTGGGCGTGGTTGCCGGCGACGACGAGTTGGTGGCGTGGTTGTGGAGCTACGCGGTGCTGCAGGGCGCGAACGCAAGCCCCTTCGATGCGATGAACGCACTGCGGGGGCTGCGGACCCTGCCGGTGCGCCTCGAGCGGCAGAGTGCGTCGGCACAGGTGATCGCGGAGGCGCTGGAGGCCGACGCACGCATCGAGCGGGTCTGGTACCCCGGGCTGCCTTCGTTTCCGCAGTACGACCTTGCCCGACGCCAGCTTCGCTACGCCGGCGGCCTCATCACCTTCGACGTGGTCGGCGGGCGCGAGGCGGGCCAGCGGTTCGTGGAGTCGACCGAGATCGCGCAACTCGCGACGTCCCTCGGCGGGCCCGAGACGCTCGTGACCCACCCGGCGTCGACCACGCATGCGGGATTGCTGCCCGAGGAACTCGCCGATGCCGGAATCGGGGAGGGGACGATTCGGCTCTCGGTCGGGCTTGAGCATGCGGACGATCTGCTTGCCGATCTGCGCCAGGCGCTCGACGCATCGATGCGGGCCTGAAGCGACGGTGCCCGAACTGGTCGAGGCGGAGATCACGGCGCGGGCTCTCCGGCGCCTGATCGGAGCCCGCGTGCGATCTGTCGAGATCCTCGATCCACGAGTTGAACGATCCGACGAGTTGGGCCGGGGCTTGGCAGCGGTCGTCGGCCAGCGCCTCACGGGCGTGCATCGCCTCGGGAAGTCCGTCGAGGTCACGTGCGACGATGCGACGGTGCTGCGGGTGCGATTCGGCATGAGCGGACGGATGGTGATCGACGGCCGCTCCGCGATCGGCGACCTGCTCTACGGTCCCGACGACGCGCGCACGATCTGGGATCGGGCCCGCCTCGACACCGACCGGGGAGCCATCGCGTTCAATGACCCTCGTCGTTTCGGGGCGATCGAGGTGAACCCGGCTCCGCTGGTGCTCGGGCCCGACGCGACCACGTGGACAGCCGGGCAGACTCGCGCACTCGTTGGCCGGCGACGACCGATCAAGCCGCTGCTGCTCGATCAGAGCGTCGTCGCCGGCCTCGGCAACCTCGCCGCCGACGAGATCCTGTGGCGGATCGGACTCGACCCGCACCAACCCGCCGGCGACCTGGGCGAACGCGCCCGGGGTCGGCTGGCCGACTCGACCCGCGAGGTGATGGCGATGCTGCTCGAGCGCGGTGGCTCGCACCTCGGTGACCTGGTGGGATTCCGCCATAGCGGTGCGCTCTGCCCGGTCGACGACACGCCGCTCGAACGCTCGCGCATCAGCGGGAGGACTGCGGTGTGGTGTCCGGCTCACCAACGCGGTGCCGGTGAGCTGCAATGATGGGGATCCGTGCCGAAGCGCGACCACGTGGAGACCGCACCGTGCTGAACCCCCGAAAGCCGCTACTCGGACCCATCGCCACCGCGTCGATGGCGGTCGCGGTGGGGGTGTGCCTGTTGTTCGGCGGCGCCGCCGCGGCCCAGGATCCCCCGACGACTGCGGCTCCGACGACTGCGGCTCCGACGACTGCGGCGCCGACGACTGCGGCTCCGACGACTGCGGCTCCGACGACGAAGGCGCCGCCCACGACGAAGGCGCCGAGCACGACCAAGGCGCCGAGCACGACCAAGGCCACGACGACGACCTCCACATCGCCGTCGTCGACCACCTCGTCGAGCACCGCTGCGCCGACGACCACGTTGGCGCCCACCACCACGGTCGCTCCGCCGACCACGGTTGCCGCTCCCACCACGACTGTGGCGACGCCTACGCGAGCCGAGGATCCGGCTGGCAGTCGGCTGCGTTGGATCATCGGCGGCCTCATCGGGCTCGGCGGCGTGATCCTCCTTGCGACAATCGGGTTCTGGCGAGCGACCCGTCCTCCGTACCTCACCGAGTTGGACGGCTTCCGTTCGTCGGATCCGACGCGGCCGGCGGGTCCGGGGGTGCTGCCGACCGAGGCGCTGCCGGTTGTGGGCGCGGTTGGCGCAACCGCCGTTGGCGCGACCGCCGTTGGCTCGGCAGCGGTGTCGGAGGCGCGCACCGTCGTGCAGCCGACCGTAGCGTCGGCTCCGGTCGACCCGTCGACGTCGGCTCCGTCGGCCGAGCTGCCGCCCCTCGTGCCAGTGGTGTTCCCTCCGGAGGGTCCGCCGGCGGACACGGCTGGCATCGTTGCTGCCCTCGCAGCGATCCCCGATCTGGTCAAACCCGCGGTGGTCTTCGAGGATGGGCCCGCACCGGCCGGCCCGCCGGCTCCTGCGCCCCAGACCGCCCCGGCGCCCCAGACCGCCCCGGCGCCCCAGACCGCCCCGGCGCCCCAGACCGCCCCGGCGCCCCAGCACGACGGGGCCCGGACCTCGAGCCCGGATCCGACCTCCGGGCCTGGCCGAGTGCGCGAATCGGAGCCGCAACCCGAGGTGCCCGGGGTTGCCGAGGTGCCCGGGGTTGCCGATGTGCCCGAGGCGTCCCGCCGGAGCCAGTTCTTCGATCAGGACTTGGAGCCCGACGCACCGTATCGGGCACCACGAGAGGAGTGATGCCATGTCGTCCGCACTCGACCTCGATGCGATGATCGAGCGGTTCCGAGCCCGCGCCGCCGCAGTGCGCGCACGGCAGATCCCGCCGGTGGAGGGCGAGCAGCGCCGCGCCTTCATCCAGCAGTCGCAGTTGGACTTCCAGGACTTCGCGATGATTGGCGACGCGACGGCGACGCTCGAGGACGGTGTGGTCGTGCTGCGCATCGACCTCAACCCGAAGTAGGCGAACGTGACGTCGCTCGAGCGGGCCTTGGTGGCGCTCGACGCCGTCCACGCGAACGACCCGGTGCGCGTCGCCGTCGGCGATGTGGGCGCACCCGACGATGCTGACGGCGCTGCCGTGCCGCGCGAGCTGCTGCACGCCCGCACGGTCACCGCCTGGCTTCGGCGGTTGGTCGTCGCTCCGGCGCCGGAGCAGTTGCTCGCAGCGAGCGGTTCGCACCTCGCCCGATGGACGTTTCCCCGGGACGCCTACCCGGCGGGCCGCGCCGGGTATCTGCGCTGGCGCCGGGCGGCGCGTGCCGCCCACTCGGTCGAGCTGTCGCGGATTCTCGCCGAGTGCGAGGTCGACGCGGACGTCGCGCAGCGGGCGGCGGCGTTGGTCGCGAAGTCCTCCGAGGCGGACGCGGCCGCGGCCCAGGCGCACGAGGATGCGTTGTGCCTCGCGTTCTTCGAGCTGGATGCCGCTCGGGTCGGCACCGCCTTGGGCGATCGTGCCGGCCCGGTGATCGAGCGAACGCGAGCGAAGATGAGCGAGCGGGCCCTGTCGATGCTCGCGGATCTTCCCGGCTGAATCGCCGTCGCGAGTTCAAGCGCGACGGGTGCCGCGCCGATGACACCTCGAGGCGTGCTCTGGGTCGACGCGTCGAGGAGGATTCGTGAGCAACGAGGTGCCGGTCAGCCAGGCAGAACTCCGCCCACCGGGAAACCCCGCAGCGACGGGTTTGCCGCTGACCATGATCGAGGACATCTTGCTCCGCATCGTCGTGGCCGATGGTCGGCAGTCCGTCACCAAGGTCGCGGAGCGGATGCACTGCGTGCCGGGCATGCTCGACGGCGTCGTGAGCGCGCTCCGAGACCGTTCGCTGATCGAGTACCAGGGAATGGACGGTCGCACCTACCTGATCGCCGCCACGGAGGCCGGCCGCGAGCAGTCGCGGCGCCGCTCGGAGGAGTGCCGGTACGCGGGGCCGCTGCCGGTGCCGCTCGATCTGTACTCGCGGGTGGTGCGCGCACAGCGTCCCAACCTGTACCTCGACCGGGACACGCTGACCCGCGCCTACAGCGACCTTGTGGTGTCGGCCGAGCTCATCGACCAGCTCGGCCCGGCGATCTGCGGTGACGGAGCCATGTTCCTGTATGGCCCGCCGGGCACGGGCAGAGCTCGCTCGCGGAGCGGATGATCCGCGCGTACGGCGACACGGTGCTGGTTCCGCATTGCATCGAAGCGAGCGGCCAGGTCATAACGGTGTTCGACCCGACGCTGCACGAGCCGCTCGAGGAGCAGCCGGCAGCGCTCGATTCGCGCTGGATCGTGTGCAAGCGGCCGGCCGTGATCGCAGGGGGCGAGCTGCACGGCGCCATGTTGGACCTCAACCTCGACACGGAGGTCGGCACGTACCTTGCGCCGCTGCAGCTCAAGGCGAACAACGGCATCCTTGTGATCGACGACTTCGGCCGACAGATCATGACCCCGGAGGAGCTGCTGAACCGCTGGATCGTGCCGCTCGACCGCCAGATCGACTACCTGACGCTGGCCGGCCGGAAGTTCGCGGTGCCCTTCGAGGTGAAGGTGGTGTTGTCCACCAACCTCGACCCCGCCTCCCTCGGCGACGAGGCCTTCTTCCGCCGGATCCACAACAAGGTCTATGTGGGTTGCCTCGACGACGAGCAGTTCGACTGGGTGCTCGCTCGGGTCGCGTCGGCGAAGCGTGTGGAGCTGACCGAGGAAGCGGCGGCGCACCTGCGGCGTCGGGCTCGGGCCGCCGGCGACGGCGAGCTGCGTGCCTATCTGCCCGGTGTCGTGTGCAAGCTGGCGCTCGCGATCTGTCGCTACGAGAACACGGCGCCGAAGCTCAGCCCTGCTCTCGTCGACCGGGTGCTCGACCTGTACTTCGCTCGTACCGACGCTCGGTCGGCGAAGCCGGCGGATCTTCCGGGCGGCCACGCCGCACCGGGTGCGCTGCCCTCAGCGTCGCACTACGAGCACGACGCCGCGCTCTCTGGCGTTGCACCCTGAGCGACGGCGGTTCGGGCGCGACGGCGCGCCCGACAAGCTGAGAGCCGGGTCAGCGGGGCCGATGTCGGCGACGTAACGGTCTGGGTACGGTGGCGCGGTGCGAACGTCCCGGCCGCCCCTCCTGCTTCGTCGCCCTTTGGTCCGCCTCGGCGATGTCCGGGCGGTGGTGCTGGGGCTCCGGAGCGTCCCGAAGGCGTGGTGGAACGCCGCCGCGGTCGCAAGCGCCACGATGACGGTGCTCTGCGTGATGGCACGGTTCTCGGGCAGGGTGAATGTCCGGCTCGAGACCACACAGGTGTGGGGCGCGACGGCAGCGGCGTTCGGGTTCTTGGGCATCGCCGCGTCCGCCGTCATCGGACGATGGTCGGAGCTGCTCGGCTCGCTCGGTGTGGCGGGATCGCTCGGCAGCCTGGCGATCGTGTGGTGGATGCTGGGTGAGAACCGCCTGCAGGGGCGCGTCGTGCTGTCGGTCTCACAGAGCCACGGTGTGCATTCGGGCGACACGGCCGGAGTGCTGCTCGCGCTGCTGGCCGGGGCGGTGCTCGTGCGGGCTGCTCGCCGTTGGCACCTCGTCAGGACGGCCGATTGTTAGGTATGCTGAACGGCGATGATCGTGTGCCATTGCCATCGGGTGGGGTCGGCTGAGATCAGCCGCCTCATCGCTGGCGGATGCGACGACATCGAGACGATCGGCGAGCGCTGCGGAGCAGGCACCGAGTGCGGGGGATGCCTTCCGCGGCTCGCCGCTACGCTGCGGGAATCCCACGGCTTCGGCGCGGCGAGTCCCGAGCTGGCCGAAGCCTCCTGAACGCTGCCGATCCGGCGGCGCTCGCTTCCCAACCCGAGGAGACGTAATGCCAGGTTCCGCCGCTGTCGTTGAGGCGCTGAACGAGATCCTCACCGCGGAGCTGACCGCGATCAACCAGTACTTCGTTCATTCGAAGCTGTGCGAGAGCTGGGGTTTCGGGGCGCTCGCCGCTCACAATCGCGCCGAGTCGATCGACGAGATGCGCGACGCCGACCGGGTGATCGACCGCATCCTGTTCCTCGGCGGCCTCCCCAACCTCCAGCGCATCGGCAGCGTCGCGATCGGCGAGACCGTGCCGGAGCAGTTCGAAGTCGACCTCGCGCTCGAGCGCGAAGCGATCGAGCGCTACAACGCGGCGATCGCGCTGGCGGTGGCCGAGAGCGACAACGGCACCCGCGAACTACTGGAGCAGCTGCTCGTGGGCGAGGAGACCCATGCCGACTGGTTGCAGACCCAGCTCGAGCTGATCGAGCGAATCGGCGTGCAGAACTACCTCGCATCGCAGCTGGGCGGCGGATGACCGATTCGGCCGTTCCGTTTCTCGGCGCGGCGGAGATCGCGTCGAAGGTTCGCTCCCGCGAGCTGTCGGCCCGCGAGGTCACCGACGCGGTCCTCGGGCGCATCGAACGACTCAATCCGGTGATCAACGCCTGGGCAGTGATCGATGCCGAGGGCGCTCGTGCCCAGGCCGAGCGCATCGACGCCGAGATCGCCCGCGGCAACGACCCCGGCGTCCTCGCTGGCGTGCCGCTCGGCGTGAAGGACCTTGAGGACGCAGCAGGCTTTCGGACCGGCTACGGGTCGGCGCTGCACCTGAACGACGCTCCGGCGTCGGTCGACTCGGTGCAGGTTGCTCGCCTTCGGGCTGCCGGCTGCGTGGTACTCGGCAAGACCACCACGTCGGAGTTCGGATACTCGGGCGACACGGTGACGCCAGGTTGGGGGGCGACGCTCAACCCGTGGAACACGAAGCGGTCCTCCGGCGGTTCATCTGGAGGTTCGGGGGCCGCGCTGGCGGCCGGAATGACCGTGCTGGCCACCGGAAGCGACGCGGGAGGTTCCATTCGCATCCCGGCGGCGCTCTGCGGACTGACCGCGCTGAAGACCACCCACGGCGTCGTGCCACTCGGCCAGGGCCTCGCCCCGTCCGGAGGCACGCTGACGGTGCGAGGACCGATGGGGCGGCGTGCCTGCGACACCGCAGCGGCGCTCGCCGTGGTCGCCGGGCCGCATCCCACCGATCCGTTCTCGCTGCCGTCGCTCGGTCTCGACGGCATCGTGCGTCCGACGCTCCCGGAGCGCATCGTGTGGGCCCCGTCGCCGGGATTCCCGGTCGACTCCGAGGTGGCTGCCGTGTGCGCGTCGCTGGTGGCACGTCTCGCCGAGGCGGGCACCGAGGTGATCGAGGTCGACTCCATCTACGACCCCGAGCCGATCGGCGACTGGTTCACCCTGTGGGCGATCTACCGCGAGCGGGCGCATGGGCACCTCCGCGACACGTCGAGTTGGGAGCTGTTCGACGAGGGGCTGCGAGCGCTCATGGACCATGGAGCCCAGAATGTGAGCGCGAAGGCGGCGATGGCGGCGCTCGACGCGATCCATGTCCATGCAGCGAAGGTGGCCGCAGTGCTCGACCGGGCGCCCTTCCTTGTGACACCGACGGTTGCCGGCCAGACCGCGGTCAGCGGTCATCACGGAACGGTGAACGGCGAGCCGACGATCTTCTGGGCTCCGTTCACGCAGGCGGCGAACCTCACCCGCCATCCGGCCGGGTCGGTGTGCGTTGGCCTCACCGCAGATGGCATGCCGGTCGGTATCCAGGTGACGGGCGCGCACGCTGCGGACGCCGCGCTGCTCGACGTGCTTGCCGGCATCGAGGGACTGGTCGGCACACCCACCTGGCCGGTCGAGGCATGAGCACGATCGCGGTCGACAGCCGGCTGGGCCGAGCCGTCGGGGCCATGGCTCGCAGCGCGTGGTTCCGGCGCGTGGGACCGCGTATCGCCGGCCCGATGGACCGGGTCGCCCGCAAGGTGTCTGGCGGCCGGTTCGTCGTCAGCAGCCTGATGGTGCCGACGCTGGTGCTCTCGGTCCGCGGCGCGAAGTCGGGCGAAGTGCGCGAGGTGCCGCTCGCCTGCCTGCCCCACGACGGCGCGTTCTTCGTGGCCGGTTCGAATTTCGGCCGCGAGCGCCATCCGGCGTGGACCTACAACCTCGACGCGAACCCCGATGCGAGCGTCTGGCACGCGGGGACCGTGCTCAGCGTCTCGGCCCGTCGGCTCGAGGGCGACGAGCTCAAGGCGATGTGGGAACGGCTGGTGTCGGTGTGGCCGAGCTACGACTTCTATGCCGAGCACAGCGGGCGGACGCTGCGGGTCTATCGCTTGGATCCGGGCATGCAGCGGGGGCGGCTTGGCTGACCGGCTCGACCGGAGCCGGAACGCGGCGCGGGGCTACTTCGGCTGCGCTCGCAGGTACACCCACCGGCGATCATCGGAGCCAAGTCGCACGAAGTCGCTGGTTTCGTGAAGTGCTCCGCCGTCGTACCGTGCAACGAACTCGACGACGCCCGTCTCGTCGTCGGCGCCGCCGAGTTCGGAGCGAATGATCGTGAGGCCTCGCCAGCGCGGGGACGCGTCGAGTTCGAGCCTGTTCGGGCGCGTGTCGGGGTGCCAGGTGCGGTGGAGGTAAGGAGCCAGTCGCTTGACATACGCGGTGTATCGCGACCGCATGAGGGCCCCGGCGGTCGGTGCGTTCGCAGTGCCGAGGTGATACGCGCGACAGCATCGGGAGTAGGCGACGCCGGACTCACACGGGCATGTGGCGGCTGTAGCCGGGCGTATGACGCCCCGGCCGGTCCCGGCGGAGCTCATCAGGGCTTCTCGACGGCGATGCGCGGATAGTCGGCGAGAAGTCGGCGCAGGTCGGCCGGGCCGGTGGTGAAGACCACGCCGGTGCCCACCTCGGCGGCGTGCGCGGCGACGATGGCGTCGATGCCTCCAGGTGCCCGTCCGGACCCGGCCGGCTGTGCGTCGTAGCGAAGCCGCCCCGCGAGTCGAGCAGCCGACGGCGGGGTGTCCGCGGTGCCGATCCGCCGGATGGCTTGGTTCACCGGTGCGTCCGATGCTCGGCCGGTTGTCGCCTCGGCGAGCACGACGGTCGGAACGACCGGTACCCAGCCTTGCTCGACGAGGTCGCGGAGCAACCATCGGAACTCGCCGTTGGTCGCAGCTCGATCGACGACGCCGCTGTCGAGAACGACGACGGGATCGGTCACGACGCGAGGACCTGAGCGCGGATCTGATCGGCCCGCGTCCGGGCGCGGTGCTTCGTCGCCTCGGTGGTGGGATCCGTGGCCTCGAGTTCGTCGAGATATGCGAGCAAAGGCGTCCCGCCTCTCGTCGCGCTCAAGCTTCTCGGCGAGAGCGGTGTCGAGGTAGGACGAGAGGCCTCGCGGCCCGGCGGTACGCCGGGCCCGCTCGATGGCGTCGGCTTCGAGCGTCACGGAGATCTTCTGTGTGGCCATGACCGCAACGGTAGCCCCGACAGCACCAAGAATCGCCTAGATATCGCCTATGCCGGATCGCCGATCGACCGGATCACTGATCGCCGCCGGCCGGAGCCGGCGGTGCCAGCCGATCACCGTCGCGGGTTTCACGATGAGGAACACCTCGCCGAGACGCCGGCGGTCGAACACTCCGGCGAGCATGGTGAGGATCGTTCGGTCGGGCTCGGTGAACTGCGCTCGGTCGATCTGGCGTTGGAGCACGATGAGTTGATGACGCAACGCGAGGATCTGGGCGTCTCGCCGGTCGCCGGTGGCGAACACCCATCTGAGGCGCGCGATGACGGGTCTCGTGAGGGCGGGGAGCGGGTTCATGGCTCTGCGACGGGTATCCGGCCAAGGTCCGAAATCCCCAGAATCGTCGGGCAGATGCGTCTACCGCCCCCTCACCCGCGGTCTCTGCGCTGGCGGGAATTCGTTACTCTCTACGCGAGGTGACTCAACCGATCTGCTGGGCGATCCAGTTTGCGACGTGAGGATCGTGAGTCTCGAGCGGGTACGCGTCGGAGTAGGCCGCTGCGGCCTCATCGGGCGTCGCGAATCCCGACCGTGGCCACAGCACCCTGATGTCGGGCAGGTCGGACGCTCGGGCCGCGTGGACTTTCATCAGGAACACCTGGTCGACCGGGGCTCCGATCACCTCGAGCCGGTCGTCCGCCCAGATCACCTCACCGCGGTCCGGGTCGAAACCGTGAGGTACGAAGGGGGCGGCGCTGTCATTGATCCATCGTGGGGCCAGGTCGTGTCGGGCCGCGACCGTCTCGACTGCCGCGCGGAGGACATCATCGATGAGCGATGTGCTGTCGATGTCGCGGGTTGCTTCTCGGAGGCCGAGCCAGGCGAGTAGGGCACCACCGACGATGACGAGCCGCTGGCGTGGCGCGTCACCGGGGAGCTCGCGCGCGACCTCCTGCACGTACGCGAGCAAGGTCTCGCCGTCGAGCGCCCGGTTGTCAGACACCGACCTTCGACTTCGATCGGAAGAGGCTCTCGGTGTCGATCATGACGCCACGACTCGCGAGCTGCGGCGGCACAGGCCGGTGCCGTCTGGTTGGGGGAGTGAAGGCGACGTCGAGCTCAGGAACTGTCTCGGTCCATGACGGACGAAGCAGGCCGGCATCGTCGGCGAGCTTCTCGGCGACTCCGGCGAGAAGCGTGTCGATGACGTGATGCCCCGCCGGTGGCGGTGGCACGTAGATGGCTTCGGGGACCAGTTCGGGGTGCAACGCGAGCCGGTCGAGGAGTGTTCGCCATTGGGTCCAATGGAGTTCAGGGGAGCCTGTCGCCGAGCCAGCCGGGGACCACGCGGTCGCGAGCTCTGCGAGGAGCGGTCGTCGAGACGGGGTTGTGCGTATCGCAACCAGCTCGAATCCGCACGAGCGGAGGAGTCGCTGCATCGTCGAGAACGTCGGGTCTGTCGCATGAGCCTCGATTCGTGTGATCGTCGAGGCAGCGACACCGGCATCGCATGCCAGCGCCCGATAGGAGCGGCCTGAAGAACGCTTCGCGTTGTAGGTGAGAGCCGCAGCGTCCATGAGTGTAAGCATATATGCACACGGGCTGGCCGCGTCGCCGGTGAGGCTCATGGTGCGGATGCATTTGCGGCTCTTCGCCCCGATCCGTGGGTGGGTTCACGCGGCGGCTCGGCCGGGTAGGGGCGGGCAGAGGCCGCCTGTTGGACGCCACGCTGGATGAGCGCGTCTGTGTTGAGTCTGAGTTCGTGTCGCAGGTCCGGGTTGGAATCAGACCGCATGGAGGGGGTTCTCCATCGAGCCTGAGGAGGGCCCGTGAGTACCCAGCCTGGCAGGAAGAGGAAGCGGTTTCTGGCACCGCACGAGAAGTAGGAGATCTGGATGCAGCTCGTGCGTGGCGAGACGACGGTCGCGGACGCGGCCGATTGGGCTCGTGCGGACCGGTCGACCCCGGATTGGCAAACGGATTGGCAACTGGTCCCAGACGCGGATCAGGGCCTCCGAGGAGGCCCTGATCCGGGGTTTTCGTGGAGCGGACGACCGTATTCGAAACGGCGACCCTCACCTTGGCAAGGTCGTTGACACGAACGGCTTCGACGCCGAGAACCCTTGTGGTACAACGATCTGCGACGTGTCCTCGCTCGCCGGGCACAATTCTGGGCACAGAAGTGCCCTCGGCGGCCATCGGTAGCAGCGCATCACGCTGCGTCCCACGAGGTGGCAGCCAGTCATGTCCAGTCGGTATCGAAAGAAGCCGCTCGCCCAGTTCGAGTCGGGCACCCGGATCTATGCACCCAGCACCGGCGAGTCGAACTACCGGGTCGTGGCGACCGACCCGTCGACGGGAAAGCGGGTCTTCGCCAAGGTCGGGACCGAGGAGGCGGCGCGGGCGAAGGCCCGTGAGCTCGAGCGGTTGATCGCTCCAGGCCATCCCGGTGGTCGGGCCCCCGCGACGATGCGGCGCTCACCGTCGCCTCCTCGCCGAGCGGTACGTGGCCGACCACCTGTCGGGTCTCTCGCTTCGGTACCGCGAGAAGAGCAGTACCTGCTCCGCCGCTGGATCCTGCCGGCCCTCGGCGATCTGCATCTGAGCCGGTGGGCGCCCGCGGACTCGATGGCGGTGCTTCGCGGCGGTGCGGAGGGCCGGCGGATCGGACGCCCTGGTCCAGGACGTCGGCTCCGCGATGGCCTGGTCACCCACGCCCGGCGGCTGCGATGGCTGACCGTGCAGAGCGACGACCCGATGTGGATGGTCAGCTATTCGAAACGGGCGTCGGTGCAGGGTAGCCGCGATCTACGTCCTCGGCTCGCTCCCCACACGCCGAGTGCGCGCCCTCTTGCCGCGTTCGAGGCTCAGGGTGAGCGGACGTGGGCGCTGGCCCTGCGACTGAAGCACCGCGCCGGGCTGCGGTGGGGTGAGCTGGTCGCGCTCCAGGCGGATGACATCGGGTTCGAGCCGCGAGTCGTTCACGTTCGTCGTGCCGTGGAGCAGGGCCAGCGGGGTGAACCGAGCAACAAGCTCCCCAAGAACGGGCGGGCGCGGACGTCGATCTTCCCGTAGAGCCTTGCCGGCGAGCTCGGCGAGCACGTCGAGCGGGTACGGAGTGTGGCCGGAGGCTCGGGGCTGCTGTTCCCAGGCCCTCGGGGAGGGATCATGCGCCGGTCGTCGTTCCAGCAGCTCTGGGTGAAGGCCGCCGACGCCGCCGGATGGCCGATGAACCGACAGCTACAGCGGAGCGCTGGCTACGGCGAGAAGGGGAAGGGTTGGCGGTGGACTGGGTCCGCGGAGTGGACGCCGCACGACCTGCGACACGTCGCTGCGTGCTGGATGCTGTTCGACCTCGCCTTGGACCCGGCAGTGGTGGCCCAGAAGCTCGGCCACGCGGACCCATCGTTCACCGTGAAGCGCTACGTCGGGGTCCGGGGTGATCCCGACACCGCCGCGATGGTCGTCACCGAGGCCTGGTAGCGGAGCCAAGAGGCCATAGCGCTGGCGGCGGGTACCGACCGTGGTGTGGTGATCGGTGGCGGTTGTGGGAGGGCTACCGGAACGGGTTCCAGCTGAAGGACACCTCATTGCGGATGAGCTCGGCCAGCACCGCATCGTGAGCGCGCAATGGCGCAAGCTTCTCGTGGAAGTCGGCGACGTTCATGCCGGCGTCGTCGGTGCTGGCTGGGGTGCGCCATGCTTCGTTCATGAGACCACCCGCGATCCGACGGTGGTCCTCGACGGCTACCACGTACTCGTCATAGAGGCTCGGAGCCTCGGCCCCAATCCAGATCGAGGCTTCGGTCAACTCGCGCTGGACCTGCATGATCTCGGTCGAGATCCTCCGCCGTTCCGCCGCTTGGTCGTTCTCGCCCCGGCGACGGATCACGTAGGGGTACTCGCGGTAGGCGGCGAGTGCGCCCACGGCCTTGGCGAGCACTTCACGCTTGCGAAGTCGTCGCTCTGCCGCAGCCGTGAACGCGGGGCTGAGGAGAGCGACGACCACTGCGACAGCTCCAGCGATCAGAGCCGGGACGTACGCAGGGTTCACGCCGCGACCTTCGGGCTGTGCGGCGCTTCGGGGCCCAACCACTCGCCAGTTTCCCGCCAATGTGCTTCGCGGTAGAGGTGTAGCGCGACATGGTCGATGAGGGCGCCCAGTCCGTCCCTGAACACCCACCGGTTCGTCTCGGGGTCGTCCGGATGCCACATGCACCGCCGCCGGAAGGGGGAGTCGACGTGCTCGAGCATTGAACTCGAACCGAGCCCGTTCGGTGTCGTTGCCGAACCACGGCCCGTGGTAGCGCTTCTTCATCCCCCGAACGACCGGGTGGTCTTGACCTGGCTCGCAGCGGCTGCGGTGATCCCGCTCGCCGTGTAGCGGACCCGTTCGTTGCCGCCTCGGAGGGAGGCGGAAACCGATGCCTTGGACTGCCGGTCTGCTGGCTCCAGGTAGTTCGGGAACGCGGCAGCGATGAGGTCCTGCACTTCGTCGTCGTCCTCCGACTCGATCGCCTTCGCCAAGGATGTGGCAAGGGAGTTCAGCCGGCTGACCACGATGTCCCGGTCGAGCAGCAGCTTGATCGGCGGCGACACCTCGGCGGGGTCTGGCGTGAGGCGCTTGGCCAGATCGGTAGCGCCGTGGTCGGCGATCGCATGGAGAGCTTCCGGCAGTCCCATCCCCGACTCGACGGCAGCGAGTGCGAGCGCCTCGATGTTGAAGCTGCACAGCCCCGGGCGTCGGCTGCTTGTTCCAGGCCAACCGAATCGCTCGTGCCCGCGTCACCCGGAGCGACTTCGGCTCGGCGGTGAGCAGCTCGGTGTGTCGCTCGGGATGGGATGCATCCCACGCACCCGACCTGAGGTTGGGGATCCACAATCCGGCAGCATCCTTCCGAGTGAGACCGACGATGAGGTCGACACTCGGTCCGTCAGGGAACCTCACCTCGATCGCTCGCTTCGTCAGCCTCGTCGTAACGTTAGTCCTCGTCGTTGAGTTCGGCACGACCTGCTCGACCTGCTCGACCACCTCGCCGGGGCCGTCGTCGTTGCCGTCCGGTCCGAGCGCAGTCCAGACTCGCCTGTCGAGCACGACTCCGCAGTCGGCGTCGGTGTCGTCGTTCGCGGTTCCGTGGGCGATCGATCCAGAGCGATATGTGCGGAGGGCTCCGTCGAAGGACCCTGCTGACGCCAAGACAGCCTCGCGGTTCTCACGTGCATGGCTCAGAGGAGTCGACGGGAGCGACGTCGTTCCGAATCTGGTCGAGCAGGTCGTCGATTTTCGACATCAGGGGTCCTTCGGATGGTGATTTGGTTACAGGCGTGTCGTTTGCCTCGGTGCCAGTATGCAAGTGGGGTGTGACACCCGACCTGGGGGATTCCAAGGCACGGCACGTATGATTGCATTTGACGCAGATACGTCACTTGTGGCATTTATTACCCTCCCCGAGGAGAACGGACCCCATGCGAACCTCACCTGTGAACGTCGTCGACCCCGCCGAACTCGCTGCCGACGAGCGTGAGCGCCTCCAGCACGTTGCCGAGGATGCGACGACCAGCGGCAAGATCGACCTCGAGTCGTTGCCTCCCGCGGTGCGAGAGCAGCTCCTGTTCGCGATCGATGCCTACGCTCGCGGCGAGTCCGTTGCTGCCGTCGCGACCGGCAAGCCGCTGACCTCCACCGAAGCAGCGAAGCTCCTCGGCGTGTCGCGCACCCATCTCACACGCCTCTGCGAAGAGGGCCGAATCGAGAGCTTCCCCGTCGGCAACGCCCTGCGCATCCCTGCCGAGGAAGTCATGCGCATCCTCACTGAACGTGGACGTGTGAAGACCCAGGCCCGCGAGGCCGTGGCAACGGCTGATGATCGTCGCCGCGCTCGCGCTGCCCGAGCCGCAGAGCTGCTGTAGTGGCGGTCGCTCAGGCGCCCTCTGGGTTCCTAAGCGACCGGAGCAGCGCGAGGCTCTCCTGACAGGTCGGGCACACGGAGAACCGCTCGTAGTCCCGATGAGCGACGATGCTCGCTCCGCACAGCGCGGTGATCTCGATCCCGGTCAGGTAGGCGAGCGTGACGATCGAGCCCTTCGCCAGGTGGCTGCAGTGCTCGGAGCCGTCGCTGGATGGGTTGACGGGCTGCCAGTCGTCTCCGTTGGTAAGGAGCTCGTCCAGTTCGGCGGAGGTGGCCATGTGGTCGACCCACTCGGCGGTGACGTACGTGTACCAGGTGTGAGGGGAGTCGCTGTTGCGCGGCGGGAGGTAGTCCCACGCGTCGATGTCGACCCGGCCGGGCACCATCGCGAGAACGTCCATGGGGAAGCGGTCTTGCTGATCGAACTCAGCGAACTCCCAGCTCATCTCGAGCACGGCGAGCCCTGCCTCGTCCGGCTCGATCCTCACGGACACCGCCGCACCAAAGACCTCGACCGTCGAGATCGCGCCCGGCACCCTGGCGGCCGACAGCACAGCGCCGACCACCTCGGCGTGCGCGGCACGCTCCGCCTCGCACTCCTTCTCGTACGCCGTCTCCAGCCGCTGCAACCGGTGGTCGTCGTCGGTGGGTGCGATCGGCGTTGCGTCGGCTGAGAACCGCTCGATCTCTTTGTAGAAGTCGCCGGCGGTGTCGCTCTTCCGGCGCCCGGCGGCGAGGAGCCACCAGGTCCCGTCCTCGTCCTGCCAGAGGGCGGCCCGCCGATCCCCGGTCTTGACCTTGATGGCGAATCGGTCCGTGAGCGCCTCGATCCGTTCGCGGTGGGCGGCTTCGTCGGTGGAAAGCAGGTTCGCCTTCTCGATTACCGCGTGTTCAGCATCGAGGAGCGGGCACGGCAGCAGATATGTCGGGTCAGCGGCCATGTCTTCGACCACGGTGCGAAGCGCGATCCTCAGTTCGTCGGGCCCGACCTCCTGGGCCAGGTCCTCGCGGAGACATCGGAGCGTTGCCCGTACCACTCGGCCGTCTTGTGCTGGCATCGCTCGCTCCGTCTTTGTGATGGCCGTCTCGATAATGCCTGAGCCCGGCATGATGAAGCTTCCGACCCCGCCGGAGTCGGGCTTCGCCGGCTCAACCGTAATATGCGGTCGGCTGGGCGCATTCCTGCGCCGAGTCCTATCGGGCCAAGGGTTCATGGCCAGCTGGTGGTCTGTGCTGTCGGATGGCGTCTCCCTCGTCGGTACTGATCCTGGAATCCGGCCTCGGGCACAATTCGGGCACAAATCGCGTTGATACGGGCTGCTCCGGGATGGGACGGCCTGGCACGGCCGCTGGCCAGCGGATCGGCCCGAGAGCCCTTGGAAAACGGGAAGAAGCCCCCGGTTTTCCGGGGGCTTCTCTGGAGCGGACGACCGTATTCGAAACGGCGACCCTCACCTTGGCAAGGTGATGCTCTACCAGCTGAGCTACGTCCGCAGCGGGGCGATTATAGCAACTCTCTGCGGGTGGGCAAGTCACTTCGGGCCGAGGTCGGTGGCGCGGCTATCGCTGCTCGTCGGGACCGGGTTGTTCGCCAGGCGTCAGCCCGTGGGCCATGGCCACGGCACCGACACGGTCGCGGATCCGATCGACCGTGATGGTGCGGCGGTGATCGGTAACGGTGAGCGAGGCGGGGTCGGCCTCGGTGTCGCCGCTGATGTGGAGGCCGGAGGAGGCGTCGAAGGACTCGATGTCGGGAACGGGACGCCGATCGGTCACCACCAGCAGCCGCACGTCGGTCTCGACGAGCATCGTGGGTGCTCCCGAGGTCTCGCCCATCACGATGCGCTCGACCCGTTCGACCGGATCGAGAAGCGCCGCGGCGACCTTGGCAGCGCCCGAGGCGACCGAGCGCGTCTCGGCGTCGAGCAGCATGAAGGCCGACACGAAGGTCGGGTTCGTGGCCGCATCGGTGGGGTCGGCCGAGGTGACCGTTTCCCAGCGAGTCGGGGGTAGGTCGCTGTCGTCCGGGGCGAACATCTGACGACGATCCGTCGAGCCGTTCGACGATGCTCCGCTGTGGCCTTCTCGCCGACCCCGTCCGAACATGGTCGCCCGGCGCTTCGCTGCGGGCACGGCTGACGGAGCGTCCTCGGGCGTCGGCGACACGGGCGATGCCGTCGCCGTCGCCGTCGACGACGATGGTTCGTCAGCGATCGCGAACATCGGGTGGACCTTGGGGCGGCCACATGCCTGGCAGCGGCTCCCGGAACCCGTCTCGGCACCGCAGGCGTGACAACGTGTGGCCATGTCCATCTCGTCGTGTGTCGGCGGTGTCGGGTGAGCCGATCCCAAAGGCGACCCGGACTCGCCGGGCCCTCTTGGTGAACGAGTTTCCGATCCCGTGAGGTCGCTGTGCAGTCTAGGAGCACCGCCGCCGTTCTTGGCACGTTGGGAGCCCTCGTGTTCACCCACCGCGTCCAGGATGGAGCTTCGCGCCGCACGGGCGGCGGGGAGGATCGCGCCGATGATCCCGAACGCCAGCGCCGCGATGCCCAACCCGAGGACCGACGGAATGGGCACGACGAATTGGTTGAGCCCGAATCGCCGAAGCGCTGCAACGGTGCCGTAGGCACCGGCGGAACCGACGGCGATGCCGATCACCGAGCCGACGAGCGCCAGCGCCGCGGCCTCGGCTCCGACGAGGCGGAGCACCTGGCGACGAGACGCACCGACCGCGCGAAGCAGTCCGAACTCGCGGCGCCGCTCGTTCACCCCGAGTTGCAGTGTGTTCGCAACGCCGATCAACGCGAGCAGAACCGTGAATGCCAGCATCCACTGGATGACGCGCCCGAACCCGCGCAGCAATTCGGCGCGCGACGACACCAACTCGCCCGGCAGGAGCACTCTGGGCGAACCGTATGAGCGCGTCACCGATTCGATTCGAGCTCGAATCGCCGGATCGCCCGGATCGGACACCTTCACAAACGCCATCACGTCGATGCTCTGGGGAAGGTTCGCCTTCACGAGCGAGGCGTCGATGATCGCGTCGCCGAGAACCGGCTGGAGGCCGGTGCGATAGACGGCCCGGACGGTCATCGTCATCGATTGGCCCGACAGGAACGCCACATGCACGGTGTCGCCAACGCCCACGCCGGCGGCTTCCGCCCCCTGCTCGCTGAGCGCCACCCCATCGGTGCCGAGCCGTTTCGGCGGCGCCTCGGTGGTGTCGAGATCGAGGAGTTGGAACACCGTCGCTCCGTTAACTCCGGCGATGCGGAGTTGGTTGAGGCCGACGACGGCGCTTCCGGTTCGCCACCCCGTCACGGCGGTCACGCCGTCGACCTGCTCGAGGGCGGGCACGATGCCCTCGGTGAGTCCGCCCTTCGTGAAGGTTGCGGAGTCGATGATGAGGTCGGCGTGAATCGCGTCGGTGACCTCGTCGGTGATCGAGGCATTGAAACTGGTGGCGAGCACCGACAGGGCGCTGATCACCGCGGTAGCTGCGAGCAGTGCCGCAGTCGTCGCTGCGGTGCGCCGTGCCGACTGGGGCGACCGGCGGGTCGAGAGGCGTCGAATGGGCGGGATGACCCTGCCAGCCATCCGGTGGCGGTGCCGACGAGATGCACGAGCAAGCGGGGGAGAGCGACGGCGATCAGGCCGAGCGCCGCGCCGACGGCAGCGGCGGGTGCGGCGACCGGTGCGCCGCCGAACACGAACCCGCCCGCAGCGCAGAGCGCGGCGAGACCGGCGATGCGCCGGAGCAGCCGTAGGACCCGGCGGGGGAGCGGCGCAGTGCCGGGCTCGATGGTCGCGACCGCATGCACCGGCGGTGTTGCGGCGGCGGCCCGCGCCGGCTGCGCCGCGGTGGAAACGGTCACGCCGACGCCGACCGCAATCGCGACGAGCGGAATCCACCAGGTGAATATCGGGCCGGCGACCGGCAGCGGTGTGCCGAGCCGCTGGATGACCTCCTCGATGCCGCGGCCGATCGCCAGGCCGAGCACCGACCCGGCGGCCCCCGCGGCGAGGCCGGCGATCGCAGCTTCGGTGAGCGCCGCGCCGATGAGCTGTCGACGGCTCGCGCCGACCAGCCGAAAGAGCGCGAACGTTCGGCGCCGGTGATCGAACAGGAGCGCCATCGAGTTCGACACGGTGAACGACCCCACGACGACGGCGAGCACAGCGAAGCCGATCAGCAGTGCCCGGATAAGCGTGAAGCTCTTCTCGAACGTCACCTGTCGATGGGCGGTGTAGGTGTCGCCGTCGACCACCTCGCCGATGCCGCCGGTGATCGCCGCGAGGTTCAGCCGAACGGTGTCCGGGTCGGCCCCGGGCGCCAGCCTGATGGCGATGGCGTTGTCGTCTTGGCCGGATTCGAACAGCTCTCGCGCCGTGGGTGTCGTGAACAGCGCGAGCGACGAGCCGGCAGGGAGGTCGCCGTCGGCAAGCGTGACGACGCCGGTGACGGTGAACTGCGCCGCGCCGACTTGGCGGCGATCGTGACGGCGTCGCCGACCTTGACTCTGGCCGCCCGCGCGGACGTCGCGTCGATCACCACTTCGTCGGCGGCCGTTGGGGCCGCGCCGGCCCCGACGAACCGGTACGGGTTGAGCAGTGGGTCTTCGGGGAAGTTCGCTCCGAGCGGCCGCTCGGTGAGCCCGAGATTGACGACCGGGGTTCCGTTCGGACCCAAAATCAGCGCGGAGGAGTACTCGAGACGTGGTTCGGCGCTCGCGACGCCGGGAACCGTCTCGATCATCGTCACCAGACTGTCGGGGACGAGCCGACGCAACTGCTGCAGTGCGTTGTCGTCGGCAATCGGCCCTTCGACCACGAGATCGGCTCGTTCGGTGCCCTCGCCGGCCTGTGCTGCGAGACCGGCGCCGACCCGCTGGAGGAGCGACAGCGACCCGGCCAGATACCCCACGCCCAGCGCGACGGCCACGAACGACAGCGCCAGGCGTCGTCGCTGCCTGAGCAGCGCCGACAGGACGGCCCACCGCCGAGGGCGGACATCGGCGCGTTCGACCCCGGCCGGCGATTGCCGCTCCGGCCGTACCGCGTGCCCAGGATCCGCCGCTGGCGTTGGCTGGGGTATGGGCTGGGGCGCGGCGGCGGGTCGGGGCGTCGGTGGCGTCGGCTGGGGTATGGGCTGGGGCGCGGCGGCGGGTCGGGGCTCCGTGATCGCCGGCTGCGCGGTTGCACCGAGTGCCGGAATCGGTGCCTCCGGCGGTTGGTCCGGTGGAGGCTCGGGCGTAGCCCCGGTGGTCGCATGCCCGGGCGGTGGCCCGAAACCAAGCGCTCGTGCGATCGCTGAAGCCGCCTCGTCGTCGAGGCGGTGGCTTCCCTGCGTGGGAGGTTCAGGATCGGACTGTGGTTCGATGGCGGTTGCCTCTGCGTCGGGGCGCGATCTTCTCGACGGCCCGCCGAGTTCACTCCCTGTGGCCGCAAGCCTATCGGCGGCGCCGGGAGAGGCTTTGGCACGTTCGGACAGCGCAGGGGCCGCGCTAGGCTGTGGATTCCTCGGGCGACGTGGCCGAGTGGTTAGGCAGAGGCCTGCAAAGCCTTGCACACCGGTTCGATTCCGGTCGTCGCCTCAACGAACGGGTCCTGCAAGGATTCCGTTCGTCTCCACAGCGGCTGCTACAGTCGCCGACCCAACGGGCCGTTGGCGCAGTTGGCTAGCGCACCTGCATGACGCGCAGGGGGTCGGGGGTTCGAATCCCTCACGGCCCACCCCTACGAAACCCCCGGATCTCCGGGGGTTTCGCCCGTTTTCGGGCTGGGTGCCGTAAAGCGGACCTTGCGGATCTCGGCGGACTTGCTGCCTCGCGCGTTCTCAACCTGTGGACGAAATGTGGAAAGCCACATAGGCTGAGAGTCATGTTGGGACTGAAGCAGCTGGCTGCGCTCGACCACCCTGGTGGATCGATTCGCGAGCGGCGGATCGAGCTGGGCTGGACCCAGGCAGAGCTGGCCGAGCAGTCGGGCGTTCCTCAGGCCGACATCTCCCGCATCGAGAACGGTCGTCTCGATGCTCGGTGGTCGACACTGCAGCGGCTCCTGGCCGCGTTGGCGGGAGCGCACACGCCGCGGCGGAGCCTGGCCAACGGCCGCAGGGTCACGACCGCTCCGGCGCCCTCGTCGAAATGGACTCCGCCGGCGGCCGTCGAACCAATCCGTCGCCCGGCGAGGTGAGCCTCCGGCTTCGACCCGTCCGTGTCTCATGATGTTCTGCAATGACGACATTCCGCTATCTCGAGGATTCGGACGCCGGGGTGCTCGATGCTCTCCACGTCGGGGGCGCTTCTCCGTGGCTCGAAGAAGTCGCGGAGATCGTCGCCGGCCTCTGGGCTTGGCGAGATGACCCGAGCCGGGCGGCCTTCGACCGCGAGTCGCTTACCGCCGTCGGGTCGTGAGGCGCCGACGCCGATGCGGTCGACTCCGGCCGGCACGCCGGTAGCGTGTCGACGTGGTTCGGCGGGCGGTGGTGATGGCGACTGTTGTGGTCGCTGGTGGCCTCATCGTTGCAGTCGCCAGCAGCGGTGGCGATTCCGGCGGCGCGACCCGCCGGCGTTCGACCACCACCACATCCGAGCGGTCAACTTCGACATCGTCGGCGGCCCCCACCTCATCGACCTCGTCGACGAGCACCACCACAACCACCATGCCGCCGCGCGCCCAGCCTGGCGCGCTCGCACCGACGGGCTCGGGCGTGCTCGACGGTCGTCTGATCGTCGTCGATCCCGGTCACAACGGCCGCAACTTCGAGCACGTCGACGTGCGCCGCCCGACCATCGACGGCTCGGAGGGGCCGCTGTGTAACACCGCCGGTGCGTCGACGGCGGGCGGGGTCGAGGAGGTCGACATCGTGTGGGAGATCGGTTCCAAGCTGACTTCTCTGCTGCGCCGCCAGGGCGCGACGGTGGTCGTGACCCACGTCGACAACGACGGCTTCGGCCCCTGCGCAGACGAGCGGGGGACGATCGCCAAGTACGTCAACGCCGACGCCTTCGTGAGCCTGCACGCAGATGGCGCGGCGGCCGGAAGCTCCGGGTTCCACATCATCCATCCGGCGCCGAGCCCGCGCCTGCAACCGACCTCGGTCACCTCGTCGGCCCGTCTGGCGGTATTCGTCCGCGACGAGCTCGTGGTGATCGGCGGTCGGCCCGCCGACTACGTCGGCGACGAAGGACTCCACGAACGCGACGACCTCGCCAACCTCAACACGGCCGATCGGCCGGCCGTGCTGGCCGAACTCGGCAACCTCCGCAACGGTCTCGACGCCGACCTGCTCTCGGCGACGTCGTCGTACGAGCCGATCGCCCGCGCAGTCGCGCGCGCCGTGGTCCGGTTCCTTGGGGCCGTCCCCGATCCGAATCGGCTGTCGGCCGACATCGACGGCGACGGTCAGACCGATCTGCTCATCGGGGCACCCGACTGGATGGTGCCGACGACGACCACGACGTCGGCGCCGCTGCCCCCACCCGAGCCGACCGTTCCTGCGCCGACAACGCAACCGCCACCATCGCCTACGTCGTCCTCATCGTCGTCGACGACGTCCCCTGCAGCGACCGGCTGACGGTCGGCCGCTGCCGGACTCAGCGCGGGTCGCCCGAAATGCCTTCGAGCTGGGCGATGATCCGCAGCATCACCTCGTCGGCGCCGCCGCCGATCGAGATCAGCCTGGAATCGCGGAAGTAGCGCGCCGTCCACGTCTCCTCCATGTACCCGATCCCGCCGTGGAACTGCATGGCCAGATCGGCGACCTCGCGGTTGAGGCGCCCGCACTTCAGCTTGCCGATCGAGGCCATCTTCGCAACGGTGAACGGGTCGGCCCCGGCCACAACCGCCTCGGCGCACGCGTGGTTGTAGTGAGTCACCACATCGACCTCGGCGATCACCTCGGCGAGCTTGTACTGGATCCACTGCTGGTCGGCCAGCGTCTTGCCGAACGCCCGACGTTGCTTCACGTACGCGATGGTGCGATCGAGCGCGAGGCGCATGTTGGCGGCCGACATGTAGTTCGCGATCAGCCGCTCGTTCTGGAACTGGGCCATCTGCTGTTGGAATCCGCGCCCCGCTTCGCCGATGGTGTTGTCGACCGGTACCCGCACGTCGACGAACGACAACTCCGCCGTGTCGGATGAACGCTGGCCGAGTTTGTCGAGCTTGCGGCTGACGCTGAACCCCTCGGCGTCGGTCGGCACGACGATCTGACTCATCCCTCGTGCGCCTCCCTCGTCGGAGGTGCGGGCGAGCAGGCACAACCAGTCGGCCTGCGTGCCGTTGGTGATGTAGAGCTTGGTGCCGTTGATCACCCACTCGTCGCCGTCGCGCACCGCCTTGGTGCGGAGCCCGGCCACGTCGCTGCCCGCGTCGGGCTCGGTGACAGCGATCGCTGCGACCATCTCTCCCGCCATCGCCGGCGCAAGGTAGCGCTGCTTCAACTCGTGGCTCCCGAATCGTGCGAGGGCCGGGGTCGCCATGTCGGTCTGCACGCTGATCGCCATGGCGACGCCGCCGCTGTGGCATCGCCCAATCTCTTCACCCATGACCAGGGTGAAGGAGTGGTCGGCGCCTTGGCCGCCGTACGCCTGGTCGTACTCGATGCCGAGCACCCCGACCTGGCCGAGCTTGGCGAACAGGTCGTGCGCCGGGAAGATCCCGTCGGCCTCCCAGGTGTCGCAATGCGGATTGATCTCGCGCTCCACCAGATCGCGGATCGCGGATCGGAACTGGTCGTGTTCGTCGGTGAACTTCATCGGGATTCCTCGGGGGTGTGGCGCCTCATCGAGGCGAGGTGTGCGGACGGTTGCCGATCGGGGTCAGGCCGTCGGCGCCGACTCGTTGTGGTACTCCACGTACGGTCGGCACGGTTGACCGCGCAACACGCAGTCTGGTTCGGCCGCGACGTATCCGCTCGCGTCGGGCACCACGGGCAACACGAACGCTGTCGGATGGGCGGCGTCGTTGCCGATGTCGATGACCGGAGGGGCCTCGAACCGGTCGAGGATCCAGGCCCAGCGCGGCTTGTCGCCACCCGGCGTGTGCACACTCACCCGGATGCGACTCCCGGCGCGGAACACATGCGCCACATTCAGCATGGGAACCCGAGCCTGGGTCCAGGTGTCAACGGGCAGCGGCTCGGAGTCCTCCTCTCGCCCGCTGTGATCGGGGTTGAGGGCCGTGGCATCCGGCCCTTCCTTGCGGATTCGCGCCCGGAGGAGTCCCGACTGCACGTACTCCTCGCGGCCGTCGGAGCGAACCTCGGACAGCGTCACCGACAGATCGGCGTTCGGCTGGCTCGATCGGATCCACAGGTCGGCCGAACCCGGCCCGGCGATCACGACATCCTGTGCGAGCGGTTCGGTCACGTAGACGGCCGACCTTCCGGCTTCCTCGGGCTTCCATTGCCAATCGGGAAGCGCCCAGAACGCCTGACCGCCCAGATCTCCCGGCAGCGTCTGCTGCGAACCCTGGTTGACGTCGGTGGTCCAGCGTGCCGCGGGCGCGGCCGAGGTCGGCTTGGTCGCGGCGAGGACCCCATCGGTCGCAGCGAACCATGAGGTCGGCTCCACCGTCTTGGGTGGCCAGCTCGTGAATCGGCTGACACCGGTCGACTCGGGTGCGCCCGGGTTCTGCGAACGCCCGCCGCGATCCCACAGGATCGTCACCGGATCTTCGGCCTCGAACGCGGCTTTGGCTGCGGCGAAGGGTTGGTCGAGCCAGCGCTCCTCGGGGAACTCGAGGCGCGTGTTGAATGCCTCGCCGATGAGCTCGGGGCCGAACTGCCGAAGGAACCCGGGGATCGGGGTGCGCTCGCCTGCGACGTAGAAGTCGATGGACCGGAGCGTTCGTGAGCGCGTCGAACAGGTTCGCGAAGCTCGGACCAATCTGTTCGTCCTGCCAGGCGCCGAAGAGCATCGTGGGCACCTTGATCTTGGAGGCGAACGCGATGGGGAGAGCGGCGTGGCGACCTCGTCGGTGTAGTACGGGTTGCGCATGGCCTTGTCGACCTGGTCGACGTTCTGGCCGCGCAACGCCTGGTTCGGGCCGCAGATGGTGTCGCCGCCGTCGATCACGGTCTGCTCCCAGCCCTGCCCCTTGGGTCGTGCCTTGTTCAGCACCTCCTGAGCCCACTTGAGCGCGAAGCCCGTGTTGAAGATGCCGCCCGGCGCGACCACGCCTCGAGCGGTGTCGTCGAACGTCGACATGGGCGTGATCGCCGCAAGATGGGGGGCTGGGTCGACGCCACGAAGAGTTGGGCGATGCCCGGATAGCTCAGCCCGACCATGCCGACCTTGCCGCCCTTGACCCAGGGCTGCGCCGCGACGGTTTCGATCACGTCGTAGCCGTCGAGGTTCTGAAGCGGTTCGAAGTAGTCGTAGGCGCCGCCGGAGCACCCGGTGCCGCGGATGTTGACCGCAACCACTGCATACTCAGCCGCCGCTGCGATCAGGGAGGCGGGCTGCGCCGGCTTGTGGCACACGATCTTGAGCGTCGTGCAGACCGAGTCCGGGTCGGCCCCCAGCTTTCCGACTTCCTTGCGCAGGTCTTGCGTCGGGTTGGCGGGGTCGTAGCCCGAGTACTCGACGACGGTGGGGAAGGGGCCGTCGCCGGGTGGTAGGTACACCGTCGCCGCGAGCGTGGTGCCGTCGCGGGTCGTGATGTACTGGTATCCCTCTTCGAGCTGCTGCTCCGAGTAGAACTCGGGGTCCGGGGTCGACCCATCGACCGACCACACCTCGACGGCGTCGGTCGCCGCTCGTGTCGACTCGTCGGCCACGCGGTAGCCCTTGCCCGGCTTCACGTCGCGGAAGATCAGGCTGCCGGCCTTGTCGGCGATGCCGTGCTGCAGGATCGTGTCGTCGCTGTCGACCAGCACCAGCTTGGTGCGTGCGGCGGCGCCGGTGATCGATACCTGCTCGACCGACCCGCGGATCGCAAACGTCGCGTCGCCGCTCAGGCGGATCGTCTGGTCGTCGGCGCCCGCCTTTGCCGTGGTCGTCTCGTCGGTCGTGTCGCTGCAGCCGGCGAGGGTCGCCAACGCAACGAGTGCCGCAACCGGTCGAACCCACCGTGCGCGCCTAGCCATCGTTGTGCTCCTTCGTACCGGCCCACCCGTCCGGAACGGGCGCGACGGTACCCGAATTTCCGAGCGGTCCGGTCGGGATGCGGCGTGGGTAGGCGAGATCGAGATTCTTACGCGCTTCTCACAGGACGTTCGCGTGCGGCGCGAACACCGTCGGTAGCGTCCCCACTCATGACTCCCCCCGAACTACCGATCTACGCCGCGGCCTCGCGGCGACGGTTCTTGTCCAACGCCGCCGTCTTCGGTGCGGTGCTCGCTGCGCCGGGCATGCTCGCCGGATGTGGCACCGACGACGCGACGGCGTTGAGCGGCGGCACGACCACCGCGGCATCATCCACCACGACCGCAGCGGCGGCGGAGGCCACCACGACGACAGCGGCCGCCTCGTCGAGCACGGCCGCCTCGTCGAGCACGGCGGCGACGCGATTCCGGCGTCGGCGAAGGTCGACGTGGCGTTCACGTATGCGCCGGCCGCCGGCGGGTTCGGCCCTGCCCACAGCCCGTTCGTGGCCGTATGGGTGGAAGACTCGGACGGCAACTTCGTGAACACGGTGAGCGTTTGGTACAACCCGCCGAAGGGCGAACGCTGGATCAACCACCTGGAGAGCTGGTTCTCGGCCGCCGACGGCACCGATGTCGACGCGGTGACCGGCGCGACGCGGCCCGCCGGCACCTATTCGGTCACCTGGGACGGGACCGACACCGAGGGCAATCGTGTGCCGTCGGGGGACTACGTCGTCTACGTAGAGGCGGCTCGGGAGCACGGCCCGCACAGCCTGAGCAGCGGCAACATCGAGCTCGGATCGGCGAAGACGTCGGTTTCGTTCGCGGACTCCGAGGAACTCTCGGCCGTCGCGGCGAACTACACGGTCTGATGGCCGTCGTCGACGACACGGCGCCGCAGCGATCGCGATCGCGCGTCGTCGCCTGGCGCAAGTGGGCGCGCATCGTGCACGCGTACTCCAGCATGGTCGCGCTGGTGCTCGTCCTCTTCTTCGGACTCACGGGCATCACCCTCAACCATCCGCAGTGGACCTTCGGCGACGAGGCCGACACGACCACGTCGAGCGGCACGTTCGCGTTCGACGTCGACAGCAGCGGCAGCGTCGACTTCCTGGCGATCTCCGAGTTCATCCGCTCGAAGTACGGCGTGACCGCGCCGGTGTCCGACCACCTCGTCAGCGGTGACAAGGGCACGCTCTCGTACCGGAACCCCGGCTACTCGGCCGACGTTTCCTTCTCCGTGTCGAAGGGCACCTACGACCTCACGGTCGACCAGCAGGGCTGGGTGGCGGTGCTCAACGACCTGCACAAGGGCCGCGACGCCGGCAGCGCCTGGAAGTGGACGATCGATGTCGCAGCCGGGGTGCTTGTGCTGATCGCGGCGTCCGGACTCGTGCTGCAGCTCGTCGTGAAGCTCCGTCGGCGCTCCGCAGTGGTGGTCGCTGCGGTGGGTGCAGTCGTATCGATCGTCCTCGTGGCACTGACCCTGTGAGCGAGGCGGGCGTGCGCCGCCGGTCGCAGTGGGAGCCGGTGATGGGCACGTTCCTGCAGCTCGATCTGACCGCGGATGACGGCGACGCAGCGGCCCACGCCGAAGCGACCGTGGTCGACGCGGCACGGCAACTCGAACGCTCGCTGTCGCGGTTCTCGGCCGACAGCGACCTCAGCCGCTGGTCGGCGGGCCTCGCCGTCGCCGGCGAGACGCTGGGGCCGTTGCTCGCTCGAGCGGCGTGGTGGATGGCGTGGAGCGCGGGCGCATTCAACCCGTTCACCGCGGAGCTGACCGAGCTCTGGAGAATCGCGGAGGCGTCAGGAGCGGAGCCGGATCCCGTCGCGCTGAGCCGGGTGTGCGCCGACCTCGCAGTGCCGCACTTCGAGGCATCGCCGACCGCGCCGCTCGTCGACGTGGGCACCGACGTCGCGATCCTGCGCCACGCGGACTGCGGCGCGCTCGACCTGCACTCGATCGCGAAGGGCTGGGCGGTCGACCGGTTGGTCGACGCGGCCATGGCGTGCAACGGGGTCAGCCGGGTGATCGTGAACGCCGGCGGGGATCTCCGCCACGACGGCGAGGGGACCATGCGCGTCGGCATCGAAGACCCGAAGGCGATCGCCGACAACCGGACACCCGCCGACCGAATCGAGGTGTCGCGGCGCGCGGTCGCGACGAGCGGCATCGCTCGGCGCCAGTTCGTCGTCGGCGATCGCCGGTACTCGCGCCTGATCGACCCGCGCACGGGACGGCCGGTCACCGAGCAGATCGCGGCGACGGTGGTCGCTCCCGATGCGGCGACAGCGGACGTGTTGGCCACGGTCGCCTCGGTGCTCGGACCAGAGGAGTTCGCCATCAAGTCGGCAGGCCTGGCGGTGCTCGGTATCGAGGCCGACTGGCGGCTCATACGCGCCGACGGCTTGGCGGTCGAGTCCGCCGGCTGGCGGGCGCTCGTGCGCTAACGGGCCGGCGCTGGGCCTCGGGCGCCCGCGGGTGACATCAACCCGCGGGCGGAATCAGTCCGCGGGGGCGACCGCTCGAACCGACACCGGGATGCCGTTGAGGCGTGCGTTCCCCGAGAGCGGGTCGATCACGTCGTCGGTCGTGAGCACGTTGGAGTTGACCCCGGCGGTCGATGCGGCGGTTCGCTGGCGCGTGCCCGCCACGTCGTGGCCCCACCCGTGCGGCAGGCACACGGTGCCGCGGGCGATCGCATCGGTCACTTCGGCTGTCGCGACGAGCGAGCCTGCGGCGCTCTCGACGAGCGCCTCGTCGCCGTCGGCGATGCCGGCGGCGCAAGCATCCTCGGGGTTGATCTCCAGGGTGCATCGGCTGCGGCCGGAGACGAGCCGCTCGATGTTGTGCATCCACGAGTTGTTCGACCGCTCGTGGCGCCGCCCGACCAAGACCAGCCCGCCGGCCGGCGGCGTCGCGAGCGCGGCCACCAGGCGCTCGGCTTCGCGCATGATCGGCGGCGCGGCGAGCTCGACGGTGCCGCTTGGCGTGCGAAGCATGGCGGGCAGTCTCGGGACGAGCGCGCCCAGATCGATCCCGTGGGGGTGCGCACGAAGGTCGTCGAGTGTCAGGCCGGCCCAGCCGCGGCGAAGCATCAGGTCGAGGATCGCCTCCACGGGCGGTTGGTTCGTCGCTGCGGCGGTCTCGTGGTCGACGTCGAACCCGCCCTCGGTCGCGAGGGCCGAGACCATCAGACCCGTGACGATCCCCCGGTCGGCGTCGGGCACGAGCCCCGACGCGATCAGCGCCAGTGTGGCGAAGATCTCGAAGTCGCCGAGCCCGGGCTCGTCGGGGTGGTCGGCCGGGCGGATCGCGGGGCTGTAGTTGACGACATTGCGGACAGAGAGCCCCATGAACGCCAGGTCGCAGTGCGCCTTCGCCAGCGGCGAGGGGCTGGGCAGGATCACATCGGCGTGGCGGGTCGTCTCGTTGAGGTAGATGTCGATCGACACCATGAACTCGAGCGACGCCAAGGCCCGGTCGAGTCGCTCGGAGTTCGGGGCCGATCGCACCGGGTTGCCGGCGTGGGTGATGAGCGCGCGCACCCGACCGGGACCCGGCGTCTCGATCTCGTCGGCCAGCGTGGCCACGGGGAACTCGCCACGCACCTCGGGCACGCCGCGGACGCGGCTCGCCCAACGCCCGGCCGTCCAACCCCGCCCGCCCGGCTCCCGGGCCTCGTCGGAGGGTGCGATGGCGGGCGTGGGAAACATCGCGCCGCCCGGTCGATCGAGGTTGCCGGTGATCACGTTGATCACGTCGGCCAGCCACGAGGCCAGCGTTCCCCACTCGGTGGTGTGGGTGCCGATCCGGCCGTAGACGGCGGCCGTTGGCGCGGCGCGCAGCGCGACGGCGATTCGCCTCGTCGTCGCCGCGTCGATGCCGCAGCGTTCGGCCACCGACGCTGCGTCGAGCGGACCTAACGCATCGAGCACCTCGTCGAGCCCGCTCACGTGCGGCGCGAGCGCACCGAGGTTGCACCCGGGCCCGCGTGCGATCTCGGTGACGATCGCACCGAGCCACCACGCGTCGGTGCCCGGGCGGATCGTCACGTGTTCGTCGGCGGCGTGCACCGTGCGCGTGCGGCGGGGGTCGACCACGACGACCCGCCCGCCGCGAGCACGAATCGCCGCGACGCGACCCATGAAGTCGGGTGCGGTGCACAGGCTCCCGTTGGACTCGGCCGGATTCGCGCCCAGCATCAGGAGGTAGTCGGTGCGGTCGAGGTCGGGCACGGGGATCGAGTCGGGCCGCCCGAACATGGCGCCCGACGAGACGTGCCTCGGCATCTGATCGACGGTCGAGGCCGAATAGAGGTTGCGAGTTCCGAGCGCCCGGAGGAACGGCTTGGTTCCCAGCATCGCTCCCAGGTTGTGCACCGTCGGATTGCCGAGATACACCGCGACGGCGTTGCGATCGCCCGCATCCCAGACGCGGCCGAGCCCCTCGGCGACCGCAGCGAACGCCTCGTCCCACGTGGCTTCGACGAACTCGCCGTCGCGCTTGATCAGCGGCGATCGGAGGCGGTCGGGGTCGTCCGCGAGCTTGTGGAGCAGCGAGCCCTTCGGGCAGATGTACCCCTTCGAGAACACGTCGTTGCGGTCGCCACGCACGCGCACCACGGTGCCGTCGCGCATGGTCAGCTCCAGCCCGCACGTCGCCTCGCACAGCGGGCAGGTCCGGTAGTGCACCTCGTCGGTCATCGCTGCCCCCCGGCAGGTTCTCGCGGCAGCCCGAGCAGCCGCTCTCCGCAGATGTTGCGGAGGATCTCGGTGGTCCCACCCATGATCGTGTACCCGGGTGCATAACAGATGTTGCGCGCCGCCCGGCCCCACAGCATCGCCGCCGGCCCTGCGACCGCAACGCAGAACGCGGCGACGCGCTGCTCGAACTCGGTGCACCACGTCTTCGTGACTGCCGAGTACCCCTTCGGCGCCTGGCCGAGCACCTCGCGCAGCACCATCAGCCGACCGATGCGATAGCCGGCTTCGAGCGAAGCGAACTCCTGGCGCAGGTGCGGCAGTACGGGTGGCCCGTGCGGCGGGTCGCGCAGCGTGGCGACCGCATCGAGGTAGAGCCGGCGGTTCGACACCAGCCGGTCGATGCCGCCGCGCTCGTGCTCCATCTGCCGCATGATCTGGCGGAAGGCCCCGTGCAACCGGCCGACGCGTCGCGACTCGGGCACCGCCACGTTCTCGAAGACCACCTCGCAGAAGTGACGGTCGTCGGTCATGTCGCGGATCGGGCGGACCGTGACCCCGGGTGCGTGCATGTCGACGATGAATTCCGACAGGCCGGCGTGCGGGGAAGCATCGGGGTCGGTGCGGGCGATCACATAACACCAGTCGGCCTCGGCCGCTCCCGAGGTCCAGATCTTCGTGCCCTCGATGCGCCAGCCCTCGCCGTGGCGGGTCGCCCGGGTACGAAGCGACGCGACGTCGCTGCCCGCGTCGGGCTCGCTCATGCCGATGCACCAGGCGGCCCGGCCGGCCACGATGTCGGGAAGGAACTCGTCGCGCTGCTCGTCGGTGCCGAACTGCAGCAGCGTGGGCCCGATCTGACGGTCGGGAAACCAGCACGAGGCGAGCGGAGCGCCGTGGGAGATCAGCGCCTCGACCACGGCGAACCGCTCGATCGGCGGCCGCTCGTGACCTCCCCAGCGGCGCGGCCAGCACATGCCGAGCCATCCCCGGCGGCCGAGCTCCCGAGCGACCTGCGGGTCGACGCCGCGCAGCCAGGAGTCCTCACGAATCGCAAGGCCGGCGGTGACCCGCTGCGCGAACGACCGGGCGTCTGCGGCGAGTGCGTCGAGTTCGGGGGTCCAGGCGAAGTCGATGGCCGGCAACGCTATCGGGCCCGTGCGGTCGCGTTACGGTGCCCGCCATGCACGCCGTCGTCCTCGATTCCTACGGCGGACCCGAGGTGCTCGGCGTCCGCGACGTTTCCGCTCCCCAGCCGGGTCCCGAGGAGGTGCTGGTCGATGTCGTCGCCACCGCGCTCAATCGCGGCGACCTTCTGCAGCGCGAGGGCAAGTATCCGGGGCCGTCGGTGCTGGGCGTCGACGGCGTGGCGTATGAGATCCCCGGCATGGAGTTCGCTGGGCGAGTCGCGTCCGTGGGGACCCGGGTGTCGAGCGTGGCACCCGGCGACCAGGTGATGGGCATCGTTGGGGGAGGGTCGTACGCGTCACAGCTCGTGACTCACGAGCGGCTGCTGCTCCCAGTGCCGGGGGGCGTCCCCCTGGCCGATGCGGCCGCGATCCCCGAGGTGTTCATCACCGCCTTCGATGCGTTGGTGCTGCAGGGCGGCCTCACCGCCGGGAGGTGGGCGCTCGTGCACGGGGGAGCGTCTGGGGTCGGCACGGCGGCGATCCAGCTGGTCCGCGCCGTCGGCGCGTCGAGCATCGTGACCACCTCGACGGCGAAGGTCGAACGGTGCGGCCGCCTCGGCGCCGACGTGGTGGTCGACTACACGACCGAGGACTTCGTCGCCGTCTCGAAGGGGGCAACGGCGGGGCGCGGTGTGGACGTGGTGCTCGACATGGTCGGAGGCTCGTACCTGCCTCGCAACGTGAGCGCTGCGGCCGCCCAGGGTCGCATCGTGCAGATCGGCGTGATGGGCGGTGGGCCGGCTGAGGTCAACCTCGGCGTGGTGCTCATGAAGCGGCTCCAGATCATCGGCACGACGCTGCGCAACCGGCCGGTCGAAGAGAAGATCGCGGTGTGCCGTCGGTTCGCGACCGAGGTGCTTCCGCGGTTCGAGCGCGGCGAACTCGCACCGGTGATCGACCGGCGTTTCCCGCTGGCGGAGATCGCCGCTGCGCACGCGTACCTGGCGCAGAACACCAGCGTCGGCAAGGTGTTGATCGACGTGCAGGGCTGATCGGCAAGGCGCTGACCCTGCCCGCGCTTGTCCCGCCCGCGCCGGACGCGGGCAGGACGAGCGAGCGGTCGCTCAGTTCAAGGGCGAGCGGTCGCCGACGGCCACGTAGTCGCGTGCCGGGGCGCCGATGTACGTCTGCCGAGGCCGCGCGATACGGGCGTCCTGGCCGAGCAGTTCCTTGTAGTGCGCCAGCCAGCCCGACACGCGGGGGATGGCGAACAAGACGGTGAACATGTCGAGCGGGAAACCCATGGCCTGGTAGATCAGGCCCGAGTAGAAGTCGACGTTGGGGTACAGCTTGCGACTCACGAAGTAGTCGTCGGCCAGCGCTACCTCTTCGAGCTTCAGCGCGATGTCGAGGAGCGGGTTCTTGCCCGTGACCTCGAAGACGGCGTCGGCGGTCTTCTTGATGATCGCGGCGCGAGGGTCGTAGTTCTTGTAGACCCGATGCCCGAACCCCTGCAGGCGCCCGTTCCCGGCCTTCACCTGGTCGATGAACGCCGGAACGTTCTCGTAGGAGCCGATCTCGGTGAGCATTTTGAGCACGGCCTCGTTGGCACCGCCGTGGCGGGGTCCGTAGAGCGCCGCGGTCGCCGCTGCCGTGGCCGAGTACGGATCGGCGTGCGCCGAGCCGACCGTGCGCATGGCGGTCGCCGAACAGTTCTGCTCGTGATCGGCGTGCAGGATGAACAGCACGTCGAGCGCACGCACCAGTGCCGGGTTGGCGTCGTAGCGGGGCTCCGCGATCTTCCACATCATCGACAGGAAGTTGGCGCAGAAGTCGAGCGAGTTGTCCGGGTATACGAACGGCATGCCGACGCTGAAGCGGTAGGCGCCCGCCGCGAGCGTCGGCATTTTCGCGATCAGCCGGACGATCTGCTTGGAAAGGACGTCCGGGGTGTGGATGTCCTTGGCCTCCGGGTAGAAGGTCGACAGCGCGGCGAGCGCCGAGACCAGCATGCCCATGGGGTGGGCGTCGTGATGGAAGCCCTCCATGAACCGCTTGCGAACGTTCTCGTGGATGAACGTGTGGTGGATGATGTCGAAGCGCCACTGCTCGAACTGCGACGCGGTGGGGAGTTCACCGTGAATGAGGAGGTACGCGACCTCCAGGTAGTTGGAGTGCTCTGCGAGCTGCTCGATGGGGTATCCGCGATACCGCAGGATGCCTCGTTCTCCGTCGAGTTCGGTGATCGCGCTTTCGGCGGCGGCAGTGGCGCCGAAAGACGGGTCAAGGAACCACACCCCGGGAAGGAACTTGGAGAAGGTCTTCGCGTCGATCGCTCCGTTGACGATCGGTAGCTCGACCTGTTGACCGGACCGGTTGTCGGTGATGGTGATGCTGTCTGCCACGGCGGCCATCCTACGGCCGTCGCGGGCGGTCATCTGCCAGATGCGATCGGGGTGATGCCGGCCTGCTGCGGAGCGTCGGCCTCGACCAGGCGGCGGACCTCGGTCATGACGGCACGATCGGCGGCGCTGGGCATCCGTCGGCCGCGCCAGCACAGCGCCACCTGGCGGCGGGACGCGTCGTGGATCGGCACGCGCCGCCAGTCGCCGGAGATCGATCCGGGCGCCGCGCTCGCCGGGAGGATCGCGGCGCCGAAGCCGGCGAAGGCGAGCGACGCGAGCAACCGGATGCCGTCGACCTCGGCCTTCGAGATCAACGTGACGCCGGCGCGTTCGGCGTCGTCGTCGAGCTCGGCGCGAAACGGCGTGCCCTCGGCGGGGAGGAGCAATGCGTGGCCGGCGAGGTCGGCGAGCGCGATGCGGTCGGTCGCCGCGAGTGGGTGGTCGGCGGGCGCGACGACCACGCGGTCCTCGTCGAAGAGGGGATCGAGGACGAGTTCGGGATCGTCGATGGGGGCATGGACGATGGCGAGGTCGACTCGGGCGCCGAGCAGGTTGAGCACCAGCGACGAGGTCGTCGCGTCGAGGATCACGAGGCGGACGTCGGGGTAGGTGCGCGCCATCTCGTCGAGCAGGCGAGGAACGAGCCACCGAGCGGTCGTGCCGATGACGCCGAGACGCACGGTGCCGGACACCACATTGCGCACCGACGCGACGTCGGAGGAGATGGCACTGAGTTCCGCGTCGACGCGCAGGGCTCGGGCCGCAACGAGGGCGCCCTCCTCGGTGAGCTCCATCGTCGCCCGGTCGACGAGCACTGCGCCCAGTTCGTGCTCGAGGCGCGACACGTGGGTGCTGACATTGGACTGCACGGTGTGCAGGGCGCGCGCGGCGGCCGAGAAGCTTCGGTGATCGCCAACGGCGACCAACGCTCGTAGCTGCCGCAGGTCCATCGCTGAGATAGATCTTAGCTATCTCAGAGAACAGTTTGAAAGATTGCTTGCAGGTGTTTATGCTGGAGCCACAAGCAAGTCCGGGGTACACGAGATCCCCCCCCCCTCGTCCCCCGGCCGGCCGGAAACGTGAGTCCCCCCCTCACGCCGGTACGTACACGCTGAAGGACCGGCATCCCCCCCCGCCGGTCCTTCGGTGTTTTTCCGGGCGAACAGGCCGGGGGCGATCGGACTAGCGTCGCACTGTGACCTCGCCCTCGCGCTCAACCCGGCCCGCCCGCAGCGGGGCGTCGCGTCGTCAACGACGTCGATTCTCGGGAGCGGCCTTCTTCGATCTCGACCGCACCTTGCTTGCGGGAGCAAGCGGTCCCGTCATTTCACAAGCGCTTCGCACGGTCGGGGTGATCTCGGGAGAGCCGAATCCGCTCGAGCCGCTGCTGTTCCGGTTGTACGACCTGTTCGGCGAGAACTCCCCCACGATGTTCGTCACGCGGCACGCGTCGCGGGCCGCCCGCGGCTGGCCGGTCGAGTCGGTTCGTGCCGCCGCGGCGCTCGCCGCGCCGACGCTGGCCGACAACGTGCTGCCGTACGCCCGGCGCGAGATCGAACAGCACCGCGCCGAAGGGCGCGCCGTGGTGCTCGCGACCACGACGCCCCGTCAGATCCTGGAGCCGTTCGCGGAACTCCTCGGCTTCGACGACGTGATCGCCACGAACTACGGCCACGACGGCGACACCTTCGACGGTCGAGTGATCGGCGAGTTCGTGTGGGGGCGGGCGAAGGCCCGTGCCGTGGCTGCGTGGGCAGCCGAGCACGGTGTCGAACTCGGCGACTCGTCCGCCTACAGCGACAGCTACTACGACGTGCCGCTGCTGTCGATCGTCGGTCGGCCGCACGCCGTCAACCCAGACCCCCGCCTCGCGATGATCGCAGTGCTGCGACGCTGGCCCATCCGGCACTTCGACCTTCCGTCGGGAGTGCCCAAGGTCGGCTGGGTCGAGCCGCAGCGGCTGATCCTCAACCTCGCCCGAGCCGAACTTATGCCGTGGGTGCGGTTCCAGGTGCACGGGGTGCGCCGAATCCCCGAGTCGGGCCCCGCGATCATCGTCGGCAATCACCGCAGCTACTTCGACCCGATCGCCGTGGGGCACCTCCTGGCTCGGCGCGGGCGTCCCGCCCGTTTCCTGGGGAAGAAGGAGGTGTTCGACGCTCCGGTGGTGGGCGACGTCGCCCGGGCCATGGGCGGCATCCGGGTGGAGCGAGGCACCGGGTCGGACGAGCCGCTCCGCGCCGCGGAGGAGGTGCTCGCCGCAGGCGACATGGTGGCGATGATGCCGCAGGGGACGATCCCGCGCGGCTACGAGTTCTTCAACCCGGTGCTCAAGGGCCGCTGGGGTGCGGCACGGCTTGCTGCCGCAACCGGCGCGCCGGTGATCCCTGTTGGGCTCTGGGGAACCGAACGTGTCTGGCCGCGTTCGTCGCGGTTGCCGAACGTGACCGCGATCGCGAGCCCGCCCACCGTCACGATGCGGGTGGGCAAGCCAGTCGATCTGGAGTACCGCTCGGAGGAGCGCGACACCGAACGCATCATGGAGGCGATCATGTCGCTGCTCCCGCCCGAGGCGCGAGCGCCCCGCGAGCCCACCGATGAGGAGCTCGCCCGCACCCTTCCGCCCGGCGTGAGCGCCGCGGACGTGCTCGACGAGTCCACCCGGCGCCCGGGCACCGACTGAGCCGACTGAGCCGACGGGGTCGGCGAGCGCGACGGGGTCGGCGACGCCGCGCCTTGCGGTGAACGGGAACGACTTTGTCAAGGAGGTGATGATCGTCGTCGATGCTTGAGCGATGACCACGATCGAGCGCCGCACGCACCGTTCCCCTCGCGAGTTGGTTCGCGTGGTCACGCCTCTGGTCCTCGTGTGGACCGTGGGCGTCGCTGTCCTTGCCGCGGTCGCCGGCCAAGGGGCGGATCGCTCCGCCGCGCTGCTGATGGATCCGACGTTTCTCGTGGGCGCACACTGGTACACGGGGTTGGTGTCGAACCTCGGCATCCTCGGTTGGACCGTGGCGCTTGCGGCCGCGGCGGCAGGGGCGTGGGCCTCGAATATCGGCGGCCGCCGGAAGGCGAGCGTGTTCCTGCGCTGGGGTGCCGTGGTGTGTGCGCTGTTGTTGGTGGACGACCTCTTCCAGTTGCACGCCATCGTCGCCGACACCTATCTCCGAATCCCGAAGTCGGTGGCCACGACCGCGATCGCTCTCTGCGGTGCGTGGTGGGTGCTGAGCCAACGGCGCGAGATCCGGCGCACTCACGTCCACCTGCTCGTTGCGGCGCTGGTGGGCCTGGCCGCGTCGCTGGTCGTGGACCACGTGATCGACCCGATCCCCGGCGATGGCTGGCTCATCGCCGAGGACGGAGCGAAGTTCCTGGGAATTCTCGCGTGGGCGACCTACTTCGTGGTCACCGCCGCCGACATCAGCAGGTCGGTCCTTCGTCAGGCGCTGCTGACGTGGCCCGACGAGGCGTTCGACGCCGCCTTCGGAGAGGCACCCGGCGATCTCGCTCCCACCGAGCACGCTGACCCGGCCGAGTCGGGCTCGCCACTCGGGAAGGGCCAGGGCGCGGCCCCTGCGTTCAGCGGCGGCCGTCCGGCCGACTGACGCCCGGCCCCCGCCTCAGCGGGCGCTTCGCTCCAGCGGCGCTTCGCTCCAGCGGGCCGCTCGCTGGCTGATGGCGGGTTACGTTGCCGCCTCGAGTTCCGGGGCCGCCTCGAGTTCCGTGGCAGGCGAGACCGCCGCCACCTGGATGAGCTCGACGCGATTGCCGCCGGGGTCGCGGGTGAAGCCGCGCAGGACCCCGATGACGGGCGGGGCGGGATGAAAGCCGAAACCGGCCGCCCGACACGCCTGCTCGATTGCGCCGAGATCGTCCACCTCGAGGGCCACGTGCGCTTCGGGGTGCGGCTCGCCGTCGCGGACCGACAGGTGGATCTCGGCGTCGCCGCGCCGGATCCAGCTGCCGGCCGAAGTAGGGCTTCCGCCGCGCTCCACCTCCTCGAATCCGAGCACGTCGCGCCAGAACGACAGCGACCGGTCGAACCGATGGGGCGCGACGACGAGGTTGACGTGATGAACCCGCATGGGCCGAGTCAGCCGGCCGCCCGAGCCCGGATGATGTTGAGCGCCGAGCCGGCGCGGAACCAACCGATGTGCTCCTCGCTCATCGTGTGGAGCGTTTCGAACTCGACCGTGGTGCCGTCGGGCTTGGTGGCGATGCAACGCACGGGGCGTCCCGGCGCCAGCTCCGCGAGCCCGGTGATCGAGATGCGGTCGTCCTCGCCGATGTGGTCGTAATCGCTCGGGTCGGCGAACGTGAGGGGCAGCACCCCTTGCTTCTTCAGGTTCGTCTCGTGGATCCGGGCGAAGCTGCGCACAAGAACCGCCTTGGCGCCACGGAAGCGGGGTTCCATGGCGTCGTGCTCGCGTGACGAGCCTTCGCCCCAGTTCTCGTCGCCCACGGCGATCCAGGGCTGGCCGGCCTCGTGGTAGTGCTTGGCGATCTCGGGGAAGGGCTTGCGCTCGCCGTCGAGCTGGTCCTTGCCCACGCCGGCCTCGTCGGTGAAGGCGTTGATGGCGCCGAGGAAGAGGTTGCCCGAGATGTTCTCGAGGTGGCCGCGGTACTTGAGCCACGGCCCCGCCATGGAGATGTGGTCGGTCGTGCACTTGCCTTTGGCCTTCAACAGGATCGGAAGGTCCGTGACGTCGTTTCCGTCCCACGCGGCGAACGGTTCCAGCAGCTGGAGCCGCTCGGAGGTGGGGGACACCCGTACCTCGATGCCGCTGCCGTCGGCCGGTGGGGCGACGAAGGTGTTGTTGCCCGGCGTGAATCCGGTGGTCGGCAGCTCCTCGCCGACAGGGACCGACAGTCGGACCTGCTCGCCGGCGTCGTTGGTGAGCGCGTCGGTGAGCGGATCGAAGTCGAGCGTGCCGGCGAGCGCCAGCGCAACGACCGTTTCGGGTGACGTCACGAAGGCGAACGTGTTCGGCGAACCGTCGTTGCGCTTGGGGAAGTTGCGGTTGTAGCTGGTGACGATGCTGTTCGGTTCGGCGGTGTCGGCGTCGGGTCGCGACCACTGGCCGATGCACGGGCCGCACGCGTTCGCGAGCACGGTGGCGCCTGCCTCCTCGAACGTGGCGAGCAGGCCGTCGCGCTCGATCGTCGCCCGCACCTGCTCCGAGCCCGGCGTGATGAGCAGCGGCGACTTGACGCGCAGCCCGTTCGCTGCGGCCTCGCGCAGGATCGACGCGGCGCGGGTGATGTCCTCGTACGACGAGTTCGTGCACGAGCCGACCAGGGCGGCGCTCACCTCGAGCGGCCAGCCGTTGCGGCGTGCCTCCGCGCCGAGCGCCGGGACCTCGCGGGCGAGATCGGGCGTGTGCGGGCCGTTGATGTGGGGACGCAGGTCGTCGAGGTTGATCTCGATGACCTGGTCGTAGAAGTCCGACGGGTTGGCGAACACCTCGTCGTCGGCGCGGAGGTTCGCTGCGGCTGCGTCGGCTGCGGCGGCGATCGCGTCACGGCCGGTGGAGCGGAGGTAGCGGCCCATCGCTGCGTCGTAGGCGAACACCGAGGTGGTGGCGCCGATCTCGGCGCCCATGTTGCAGATGGTGGCCTTGCCGGTGCAGCTGATCGATTCGGCGCCGGGGCCGAAGTACTCGACGATCGCGCCGGTGCCGCCCTCGACGGTGAGGATGTCGGCGACTTCGAGGATGACGTCCTTCGGTGACGACCACCCCGACAGGGTGCCGGTGAGCTTCACGCCGATGAGCCGGGGCCAGCGCAGGTTGAACGGGAATCCCGTCATCACGTCGACCGCGTCGGCGCCGCCGACCCCGATGGCGATCATGCCGAGTCCGCCGGCGTTGGGTGTGTGGCTGTCGGTGCCGACCATCATGCCGCCGGGGAAGGCGTACTGCTCCAGCACGACCTGGTGGATGATCCCCGAGCCTGGGCCCCAGAATCCGATGCCGTAGCGGGCCGAGACCGACGCGAGGAAGTCGTACACCTCCTGGTTGCCCTGCTCGGCGGCGAGCAGGTCGGTCTTGGCGCCGACCTTCGCCTGGATGAGGTGGTCGCAGTGCACCGTGGACGGGACGGCCGCCTGGTCGAGCCCGGCGGTCATGAACTGCAGCAGCGCCATCTGCGCGGTGGCGTCCTGCATGGCGACGCGGTCGGGGCGGAGGTCGTTGTAGCTCACGCCGCGGTCGGGAAGGGCGGCATCGTCGGCATCGCGATGGCCGAGCAGGATCTTCTCGGCAAGGGTCAGCGGCCGGCCCAGGTCGCGCCGAGCAGCCTCGACCCGCTCGGCGAGTGCGGAGTACGCGGCCTCGACCAACTCGATGGGGGTGGTGGCGGAAACGGACATGTCGAACCTCCTGGGCGGAATCATTGCGGACGCAGCGCCTGCGATGCCGAATCGGTGGGCCGTCGGGCGGCTCCACTCTCGATCGCGGCACTTCGTTGCGTACAGGTAGGATACAAGTTCGACAGCAGAAATACAAGTTGCAGACAAGTGGATGGAGGTGCCGGTGACGGCGCGAGTGATCCGATACCGCCAGATCGCCGACGAACTCCGGTCGCGGATCGTCGCTGGCGAATTCGCCGCCGGCGCCGTGCTCCCGTCCGAGGCGGCGCTCTCCGACCAATACGGGGCGAGCCGCGTCACGATCCGCCGCGCGCTCGACGCGCTGCGAGCGGAGGGGATCGCGGACGCCCGTCAGGGGTTCGGCTGGTACGTCGCCGCAGACCCGCTGCGGCAGGAGCTCGGTGCGCTCGGCACCATCGAAGGCGCAGCTGCGCCATGCCGGCCTGCGCTCGGAACGCAGGATCCTGTCGTTCGGCTTCATCGCTGCGCCCGACGACATCGCGGCGATCCTCGGCGAGCGCAGCGTGCTGGAGGTGGATCGGCTCAACCTCGCCGACGGGCAACCGTTCGCGCTGGTGACGGTGTGGTGCCCTGAATCCCTCGGCGCCAACCTCTCGCGGGCCGACGTCGAGCGGTCGAGCTTTCTCGAACAGCTGCCGATCGTGATCGGGGGAGCGACCCAGTCGATCGGTGCCGAGGTCGCGGGCGCGGAGGTGGCGCACTCGCTCGACGTGCCCGTCGGCTCGCCGCTCCTGGTGGCTCGGCGCATCACCCGCTCGGCCGACGGAACGCCGGTGCTCGTGAGTCGTCACGTGTTCGCCGCACACCGAACCGAGTTCGTGGTGGACCTGCCGGCGGCCGACGACACGCTCGGCCCGTCGGGCCTCCGCCTCGTCGACTGATCGCCGCAGCGCGTCAGAAGCCGTTGGACACGCTGGAGTAGTTGCGCGACATGGTGTTGCCGAGCGCCCGGATTGCAGCGATGCACCCGACGACGATCAGGACCAACAGCATGGCGTGCTCGACCAGGTGTGAGCCCCGCTCGTCGCGCCCGGTTCGGGTGGGCCCCGGTGCGATGAACGCGCCCGCGAGAACGAGGGTCGCCGCGATCGCGGCGGTGACTGCGCGCTGCCTCATTCCCTCGGTATCGACGCGCCGGCGCGTCGACTGAAGGAGTTGAGCAGGATTGCCGTCAGTCCAGGTGCACGATGCCCATTCGCACCGCCTGGAGCACGGCCTGTGTGCGGTCCCGCGCGTCGAGCTTCTGGTAGATCGACGCCAGGTGGTTCTTGACCGTCTTCTGCGAGATGTAGAGCCGCTCGGCGACCTCGGGGGTGGAGCATCCGTCGGCGATGAGCTGCAGGACCTCCTCTTCGCGCTTGGTGACCATGCGCTCCTCGTCGTTGCGGGCGCGCTCGTCGAGTCGACGAACTTCCTCCAGCATCGACTTCGCCAGCTGCGGCGACAGAACGGTCTCGCCCCCGGCCGCCATGCGCACCGCGTCGGCGATCTCCTCGTCGAGCAGTCCTTCACGAGATAGCCGCTCGCTCCGGCGCGGATCGCGTTGGCGAGCACCTCCTTGTCGGCGTGCATCGTCAGCATCACGACCTTGGAGTCGGTGCCGAGCGCCTTCACTTGGCGACACGCTTCGACGCCGTCGCAGTTCGGCATCGACACGTCCATCAGGATGACGTCGGGCGACAGCTCCTCGGCGAGGCGCACGGCCTGAACGCCGTCCTGGGCTTCGGCCACCACGTCGAAGCCCTCCTCGGACATCGAGCGTCGAAGCCCTTCGCGCAACATGCAGTGGTCGTCCGCAAGCATCAGTCGGATGGTCATCGTCGGGCTCCTCCGTTGAGGGGGTCTGGAGAGGGTCGGGCCGGCCTGGCCGGGTCGAGCATGCAGGTGACCGAGGTGCCGTGGCCGGGGGTGCTGCGCACGTCGAGCGCCGCGCCGATCGAGGACGCGCGTTCGCGCATGCCGAGCATCCCGTAGCTGTCGAGGCGGCCGGATCTCCCGGCCTCGAACCCGACGCCGTCATCGGCCACCGTGATCGTCGCCCGCTCGCCGTCGCACTCCCACGTGATGTCGACGTTGCGCGCCCGAGCGTGACGCTCGATGTTCGTGATCGCCTCCTGGGCGATGCGCCACATCTCACGCTCCTGGAGCAGGGGCAGACGGCTGCCGTGTTCGGCGTTGATGGTGAAGTGCAGCGCGGTGCGGTCCGACACCCGGTCGGCGTAGCGGCCGAGGATCTCGGCGAGCGACGAGTCCTCCGACACGTCGGTGCGCAGGTCGTACAAGGTGTCGCGCACCTCGCGGATCACGCCGCGGACGTCGTCGCGCAGGTGATCGAGGGCGGGGCCGAGATCGTCGCCTTCTCCGTGGCGGGTGATGATTCGGTCGAGCTCGAACGCGAGGTAGGCGAGCGACTGCCCGATGCGATCGTGGAGGTCTCGGGCGATGCGCGTGCGTTCCTCGTCCGCGCCCACCGTGCGCAGGCGGGCGAACCAACGGGCGTTGTCGAGGGCCAGCGCGAGGGGAGGGACGAAGCCGGCGAGCAGGTCGGCGTCGCGGCGTTGGAAGCCGCCGGCCGAGCGGGCCTCGACGGCGATCAACCCCATGACCGCACCCCGTGCGCTCAGTGTTGCGTACATGCCCGAGCGGGCGCGACTGTCGAACCCGGCGTCGGGCCCTTCGAGTTCGCGTCGATGCTCGACGGTGCCGCTCAGGATTGCTTCCTGGAGCCCGTGCGGCAGGTCGTCGGTGGGAATGCGCACTGGCACGTGACATCCCTCGTTACGCACCACCTGCCAGGCGCCGTCGGTGTCGTCGAGCAGCAGGACGGCGACCGAGTCGAAGTCCACGAGTCCGCGGAGCCGGTTCACCGTGGAGTCCAACACGTCGGACATGTCGAGCGAGGCCGGAAGGGTCTGAGCCACTCGATGCAACGAGAACAAGAGCGCGTTGGCGTCGGCCAGGCGGCCGAGCCGATCGAGGGCCAGCACGCGTTCGCGTTCGGCCTCGCCCGAGAGCCGCCGGCCCTGGCCTGCGACGGCGGCGACCAGCAGGATGAGCCCGCTCCAGGTCATCGCCTCGCGCAGCGACGACGGCGTGCGGCCTGCGACCACCAACGAGGCGGCCGACACCGAGAGCGCGCACGTCGTGGCGACGCGCATGGCGAATGCGAATCCACGCGCGAACCCGGCCACCACGACTGCGTTGATCAGCGTGAACGCGAGCGGCGACGCCCAGAATCCGGTCATCGACACCAGGCACACGTGCAGCGCAACGTCGCCCATCACGCGCAGCAGGCTGGCGGTGTCGTTGTTGTAGATGATCGGTCGGAATGCCCGCAGGGTGGCGTAGACGACAGCGGCGATCGCGGCGCCGATCACCATCGGGTCGCCGTCGATGACGTCGCTGCCCGCGAGGAGTAGAGAAATCGCCACCGTCGCGAGTCGGGTCGCGGTGATGAGTGGGCTGAACTGGGCGACTCGATCCGTCGAGGCATGCGCGTGGGCGGTCGCGATGGGCGAGGGCCCGGGTGCGCGGCCCTGGTCGATCACCCGCCAGCGGCTGTACGCCGGCGCCGCGCCACCTGCCGGACCGAGCCCGATCTCAGTGGATGCCGGGGCGGCGGGATCCGCGGCGCCCTGTGCACGCTGATTTGGGGTTACTGTCGCCACGCCTGCGCGTCTCCCGCTCGATCGAGCCCACCTTGCTCGTTTATTGATCGGCAGAACGCGGGCATTCCCTAACCCTTTTGCCCGGCAAGCTGGGCCGAACGGCCCGCGGCTTGGCCGACGGGTCGAGCGTCCGGCGCGTCGGCGGCCTACATCAAGCCGAGTTCGGCGAGCCCCGCGGCCTGGCCGAGGTCGCCGTCGACCACGAGCTGCTGCGTGGTGAACGCCTCGGCGCCCGAGAGTTCGCCGTTGGCGATCCGCACGTAATCTCCGGCGCTGGCCCGGATGGTCGCCGCGGCGCGCGGTTCGGCGTCGCAGCGTTCGACCGAGAGCGACCCGTCCGCGACGATCACGTGCCAGATTCCGCCGCCCTCGCCGGTGAGCGCGAAGCACACGTCGACCGTTGCGTCCCCGGCCGTCGACGGATCGAACCGCGAACCCATAGCGTCGAAGATCGCCGACGCCGACTCGTGGCGCGGCCCGGTGCGCTCCGATCGCCTCCGCTCAGCGGGCAACAGCTCGGCTTCCATCGATTCGATCGAGCCGACCAGGATGTCGACCATCTCGTCGACGCACGCTCGGTCGATCGACAGGGGCGGTGCGAGGCCGACGACCTCGATGCCCATCGCCCGGCAGTAGAGCCCGCGGTCCCACGCCGTGTGCTCGACCATCGTGCACGCCGAGTGCGGCATCGAGAACCCGCGTTTCGTCGAGCGGTCGGCCACGAGTTCGATGCCGGCCATCAACCCGAGCCCACGGATCTCGCCGACCGACTCGTGGTCGCCCAGGCGGGCCCGCAGTCGCTCCTGCAGGTAGGCGCCGACCTCGTTCGCCTGTGTGACGAGGCCGTCGGCGCGGATGATGTCGAGGTTCGCCATGGCCGCAGCACACGCGGCGGGATGACCGGAATAGGTGAAGCCGTGGCTGACGGGCACGTGCTTGGGCAGGCGCTCCGCAATCGTGTTCCACACGTGGTCGGCGACGACCGACGCCCCGAGCGGCTGGTAGCCGCTCGTCAGACCCTTCGCGAGCGTGACGATGTCCGGCCGGAAGCCGCCCCACTGCTGGTGCCCGAACATGGTGCCGGTGCGGCCGAAGCCCGTGACCACCTCGTCGGCGATGAGCAAGATGTCGTGGCGATCGCAGATCTCGCGGATGCGCGCGAAGTAGCCGTCGGGCGGCGGGATGATGCCTCCCGCCCCGATCACGGGCTCGGCGATGAATGCGCCGATCTTCTCGGCGCCGACCTGGCTGACCAGGTCCTCGAGGGTGTCGGCGCAGGCGAGGCCGCACGTCGAGGGCTCAAGCCCGAGCTCGCACTTGTAGCAGTACGGCGCGGCCACATGGCGGAATCCCGGCGCGTTCGGCCCGAAGTTCCACTGCATCGGCAGGATCCCCGTCGCCGTCATGGTGGCGATGGTGAGGCCGTGGTAGCCGTGGTGGCGCGACACGATCGTGACCGGCCGTTCCTCGCCGCGAAGGGCCCAGTAGAGCCGGACCAGCTTGAAGTTGGTCTCGTTGGCCTCGGAGCCGCCCGAGCTGAACATGACGTGGTTGAGCCCGTGCGACGGATCGAACATGGCGGCAAGGCGCTCGGCCAGCTCGATCGCGCGCGGGTGGGACTGGCCGTGGAACGTGGTGAAGTAGTCGAGTTCGTGCAGCTGCGCTGCGACCGCGTCGATGATCTCCGTGCGGCCGTGGCCGACCGCCACGCACCACAGCCCAGCGAACCCGTCGATGATCTTGTGGCCCCGATCGTCGGTCACGTGCCAACCCTCGGCCGAGACCACGATGCGCGGGCCATGCTCCGCCATCTCCCGCGGCTCGGTGACGGGATGGATGAGATGCGCCGCGTCGCGCGCGGCGAGTGTTGCGGGTATATCCGGCATCGGTCAGTCCCCCTGGGATGCGCGGGCGATCCAAGCGTCGGATCACGTTTGCGCGGCACCGTAGCGGGCCACACGGAGGACCGAAAGCGCGTCGGGACGCGGGCGCTACTCCATGCCGACCAACGCCATGACCTCGAGGTACTCCTCGATGCCCTCGCGGCCCCATTCGCGGCCGTTGCCCGATCGCTTGAAGCCACCGAAGGGTGCCCCGAAGTCGGGCCCGACGCCGTTGAGGCTCACCTGCCCGGCGCGCAGGCGCAGGCCGACCGCTGCAGCGTGCGCCGGATCGTCGGACTGCACGTACGCGGCGAGGCCGTAGTCGGTGTCGTTCGCGATGGAGACCGCCTCATCCTCGGTGGTGTACGGGAGAATCGTGAGCACGGGGCCGAAGACCTCCTCGCGTGCGATGCGCATCGCGTTGTTCACGCCGCCGAACACGGTGGGGCGTACATACCAGCCGGTGTCGAGCCCGTCGGGCCGTCCGGGGCCGCCGCACACCAGCGCAGCGCCCTCGTCGATACCCGAGCGGATCAAGTCCTGCACTCGCTGCCACTGTCGGCCGTTCGCGACCGGCCCGGTGGTGGTGGCCCCGTCGGTCGGGTCGCCGACGACGAGCCCGGCGGCGGCGTTCGCCGCCAGTTCGCATGCCTCGTCGTGACGGTCGGCAGGAACGAGCATGCGTGTCGGGGCGTTGCAGGACTGCCCCGAGTTGGTCATGACGGACCGGACGCCCCGGGTCACGGCCGCGGCGAGGTCGGCGTCGGGGAGCACGATGTTGGGGGACTTGCCGCCGAGTTCCTGGCTGACCCGCTTGATCGTGTCGGCCGCAGCGCGTGCGACGGCGGCGCCTGCCGCGGTGGAGCCGGTGAAGGACACCATGTCGAGCCCCGGATGCGACGAGATCGCCGCGCCGACCGTGGGGCCGTCGCCCATCACCATGTTGAACACGCCCGCCGGCACGCCGGCCGCCTCCAGGATCTCGGCCTGGATGATGGCGCTGAAGGGGGTGAATTCCGACGGCTTCAAGACCATCGTGCACCCCGCGGCGAGCGCCGGCGCCACCTTGCACATGACCTGGTTCGTCGACCAGTTCCACGGCGTGATCAGCCCACAGACACCAACGGGTACGTGGCGAATCAGCGTGGTGCCGCGGCGTTCGTCGAACTCGAAGTCGCGCATCGCTGCGAGCGTGGTGTGCAGATGGGCGAGTCCGGCGGTCGCCTGGGCCGCCTTCGACAGCCGTGCCGGAGCGCCCATCTCCTCGGTGATCGTGGCGGCGAGTTCGTCGACCCGCTGCTCGTAGGCGGCGATGATCGACTCCAGCAGATCGGCGCGCTCATCGGAGGTGGTGGACGACCATGCCTCGAACGCCGCCCGGGCGGCAGCGACGGCCCGGTCGACGTCGCTCGACCCGCCGAGTGCGATGCGCCCGAACGGGGTTTCGGTCGCCGGGTTGATCACGTCGATGACGTTCGGCTCGTCGGGGTTCTGCCAGGTTCCGTCGATGAAGCAGCTCAAGTGGTCGCGCATCGGCCCAGTCTGCTGCGTGGGTCGGTGATTGGGCCCAGTTCGGGCGGTATCGGGCCCGCGCTGTCGAATTGGGCCGATCTGCCAACGCTGTGGGTCGGTGGTTGGGCCCAGTTCGGACGGTATCGGGCCCGCGCTGTCGAATTGGGCCGATCTGCCAACGCTGTGGGTCGGTGATTGGGCCCAGTTCGGTGAGAGCGACGGCCCGGGTGACGGCATCGGTGCCCGCGCCGGGGCGGTCGCCGGGCAAGCCAGTATTCTGCGAACCCATGCTGCTCGTTGGGTTGACCGGGGGGATCGGGTCGGGGAAGACGTCGGTGTCGTCGCGGCTCGCCGAGCGCGGCGCGGTGGTCGTCGATGCCGACGCGATCGTGCGCGAGCTGCAGGCGCCAGGCCAGGCAGTGCTCGCTGCGATGGTGGAGCGGTTCGGCGAGTCGATTCTGCTGCCCGACGGGTCGCTCGACCGCCAGGCAGTTGCCGACCTGGTGTTCAACGACGACGCTGCCCGCGCCGATCTGGGAGCGATCGTGCATCCGGCGGTGCGCGATGAGATCGCCCGGCGCGTGCTCGATCAGGCCGATACCGACAACGTGGTGATACTCGACATCCCGCTGCTCGCCGAATCGGGGTGGGACGGGATCGCCGGGACGATCGTCGTCGACCTCGACCCCGAGATCGCGGTGCAGCGGCTCGTCGAGTTCCGGGGATTCGCTGAGGCCGATGCTCGTGCCCGCATCGCCACGCAGGCGAGCCGCGAGGAACGGCTGGCCAAGGCATCGGTCGTGGTCGACAACTCGCTCGATCTCGAACACCTCGAGGCGGAGGTCGACAAGGTCTGGGCATGGATCGAGTCGCAGCGCACGGCGCAGCGCGACGCCTGAGGCCCGTGGGCCGGCCTGCCGCGGAGTGGCGAGGTGGCCGTCGGCAGCCAAGCCCGGTGACGGCCGTAATGAAGAGAACCATCGGATTCCTTGCCGTGGCGACGCTATTGATGTGTGGATGTGGCGAACAGATCAGGCTCTCCTCGGCTGAGTCGTCGAGTCCGCCAAGTCCGGCTGTCGATCAATCCAGGTCGCTCGACTGCGCTGGGGAACGGGGCGAGATCGAAGCGTTCGCTAGAGGTATCAAGAACTCGCCTTTCGAACAGACATCCGACCCGCGGCATTTTGGGTCGAGCGCTGAGCTGCTGGCGGCCTCGCCGGAGGGCACTCGCCTGTCACTCGGTCGGATCGCCGGGGTACGCATCGCACGACGAACGATCGACGTCGCCCCCAAACCTCCAAGAGAGGTGCAGTTGGAGGCGTCCGAAATCGTGGTGACGATCGAGGCGGGCGAGGAGAGTGGAACGGCCCCGATCGTATGGGCCGTCGGAGGTGCCGAGGTCGTGAACGCCGCGCCGGCGGTGCCGGTTGGTCTGGACGGCCTCGTCGGTGCGTGTGCTGTGTTTGTCGAACTGCCCCCGGGTTCGCCGGTGCCGTTGGCATCCCGCGTCGTTGCCGTGGCAGGACGCGACCATGTGCCGATCTCGGCGAGCGCACCGTTCGACAAGTTGGTCGCCGCGGCGTCAGCCATCGACGAGATCACTGGGGCGAGGTGACGTGATAACCCGTTTGGGGCTTGCTGTTCTCGGGGTATGCCTGCTGGGCGCGTGCGGCAATGAGTCGTCAGACCCTCTCGGAAGCGGTCGTTCTGGCTCCACCGAATCTGCAACTCGACCGATCGTTGCCGACGGACAACTGAAGACTCCTTCGGTGACGGGACTCGCGGAGACCATGGGGGCGCTGAGCGTGGTTGATGCAGTAGTGGTCGACCACATCGATGTCCCGGTGGGCGTGCCCTACGCAACCGCGTCCGAGTCGCGAACCGTGTGTGAGTTGAAGGTCACCAAGACGATCGCCGGCCCCGAGGTCGTCAGCGCCCTCGTCGGGTGCGCCTTCCCAGATCGAGTGGTGCCATCGGACGATGCCGAGCAGTACCGACAAGCGAAGGAGAAGGGAATTCTCCCGGATGACTCGGATCCCGCTGCCGTCTCCATGCTGCCGAAGGTCGCCTGGCCCGTCGGTACGGCCAGCGTGTTCGTCATCTCGCCGGTCGTCGGGCGCCGAGCGACGTTCAGGGAGACCTCTCTCGCGACCCGGTGCTGCTCGACGACGGCGGGCCGGCGCAGTGCCGCTCTCCCGAGGCACCTCCTTCGGCCGAAAGTGCGCATTTCAACGACGAACTCACCGTGGGGGTCGCCGATCTGGTTCGTCTGAACGAGCTGTTCATCGAGTCACGACCCGAGCGCGACGCGGCCGGCGCCGCGGAAATCGACGCGATCAAAGCCCGCTGGGCGGGCGCGGACAATTGATCGTCGGTATCGCGCCGCAGTCGTTGGGGAGGGCGATTGGGGAGGCCCAGCGCGCCGGTCGACTCGGTGCCGATCTCGCTGTCGGAGGCCATCGGTAGCATCGGCTGCGATGAGTGACCTGAGCCCGGCGGCCGATGAGCGTTCGAGCAAACCCTTCGTGGTTCGCTCCGAGTTCCAACCGGCGGGCGACCAGCCCAAAGCCATCGGCGAGTTGGCCGACGGCGTGTGGCGGGGCGAACGGTTCCAGACCCTGCTCGGGATCACGGGCTCGGGAAAGTCGGCGACCATCGCGTGGACGATCGAGCAGGTTCAACGCCCGACGCTGGTGCTCGCCCCCAACAAATCGCTCGCCGCGCAGCTCGCAACCGAGTTCCGCGAGTTCTTCCCCGACAACCGGGTCGAGTACTTCGTCTCGTACTACGACTACTACCAGCCCGAGGCGTACATCGCGTCGAGCGACACCTACATCGAGAAGGACTCGTCGGTGAACGACGAGATCGATCGGCTGCGCCACTCCGCCACCGCGTCGCTGCTCACGCGGCGCGATGTGATCGTCGTCGCGTCGGTCAGCTGCATCTACGGCCTCGGGTCGCCCGAGGAATATTCCGGCAAGCTCCTGTCGCTGCGCGTGGGAGACGAGATCGAGCAGCGGGCGGTGCTGCGCCAACTGGTCAACATGCAGTACGAGCGCAACGAGATGAACCTGATCCGCGGCAAGTTCCGGGTGAAGGGCGATGTGCTCGAGATCCATCCGGCGTACGACGAGACGGCGATTCGGGTCGAGCTGTTCGGCGACGAGATCGAGACGATCACGGTCGTCGACCCGCTCACCGGCGATCGGGTGCGCACGCTCGACGAGTTCGTGCTGTTCCCCGCCACGCACTACTCGGCCTCCGACGATCGGCTGCGCACGGCGGTCACGCGCATCGAGGCCGAGCTGCAGGAGCGGCTGGCGTACTTCGAGCGCGAGGGCAAGCTGCTCGAGGCCCAGCGGCTGCGCATGCGAACGCAGTACGACTTGGAGAACATCGCCGAGATGGGGTTCTGCAACGGCATCGAGAACTACTCGGCGCCGATCGACGGCCGAGCTCCCGGCGAGCCGCCGTTCACGCTGCTCGACTTCTTCCCGCGCGACTACCTGACCATCATCGACGAGTCCCACGTCACGATCCCGCAGCTGCACGGGCAGTACGAAGGTGACCGAAGCCGGAAGAACACGCTGATCGAGCACGGGTTCCGGCTTCCGTCCGCCGCCGACAACCGACCGTTGCGCTTCGAGGAATGGGTCGAACGGGCGGGCCAGACGATCTTCCTCTCGGCCACGCCCAGCCCGTGGGAGCGGGAGCACTCCGGCCAGATCGTGGAGCAGGTCGTGCGGCCGACCGGCCTCGTCGACCCGGAGGTCGCGGTGATCCCCACGAAGGGGCAGATCGACGACCTGGTGGCTCGGATCAACGCCAAGGTGACCGCTGGCGATCGTGTGCTCGTCACGACGCTCACCAAGAAGATGGCCGAGGACCTCACCGACTATCTGCTGGAGCTGGGCATTCGGGTGCGGTACCTCCACTCGGAGGTCGACACGATCGCTCGCATCGAACTGATCCGCGACCTCAGGCTCGGCGACTTCGACGTGTTGGTCGGCATCAACTTGTTGCGCGAGGGCCTCGACATTCCCGAGGTGTCGCTTGTGGCGATCCTCGACGCCGACAAGGAGGGCTTCCTGCGCTCCGAAACCTCGCTGATCCAGATGATCGGTCGCGCCGCCCGAAACGTCGACGGCGAGGTGATCATGTACGCCGACAACGTGACCGCCTCGATGCAACGTGCCATCTCCGAGACCAACCGGCGCCGCGCCGTGCAGGTCGCGTACAACGCCGAGCACGGGATCGAGCCGACGACCATTCGCAAGGCCGTGAACGACATCCTGGCCGACCTCCGCGGTACCGACGCGTCGGCGCCGGTACCGGGCGGCGATCGTCGTCGTCAGCGGGCGGGCCGCCCGACGGTGCGCGAAGAGTTCCGCGAGCTGGCGCCGCAGGACCTCGGCCGGCTCATCCAAACCCTCGAGGACGAGATGCACGAAGCATCCGCCGACCTGCGCTTCGAGTACGCGGCGCGCCTACGCGACGAGATCAAGGAACTCAAGCGCGAACTGCGCGACGCCGGCGTCGCCGGATAGTTGCTCCGGCGGTCGCTCGGCGGCGCTCAGGGGCAGCGGTCGGGCTCGCGGCTCAGTCGACCGCGAGGGCGTCGAGCACGTTGAACTTGGTGACGCGGCGGGTCGCCGGAATCGATGCGACGAGACCAACGAGAACCCCGGCCGCGAACACCCACGCGAGCTTGGACGGTGCGAACGACACGGCCCCCAGGTCGGTGGAGCGGAGCAACAGCCATGCGAGCAGCGATCCGATCGCAATGCCGGTGGTGGTGCCGAGCAGAGCGATCAGCACGGCCTCGATCCGCACCATGCGGCGAACCTCCCGCGCCGACATGCCGACGGCCCGGAGCAGGCCGAGTTCGCGTCGCCGTTCGAAGGTCGACAGGCTGAGCGTGTTGACGATGCCGATCAATGCGATCACGACGCTCATGCCGAGCAGGCCGTTCACGGCGTTGATCATGAAGTCGAACACCGTGCCGATCATCTGGCCGATGAAGTTGCCCTTCTGGACGAACACGTTGGCGTAGTCGCGGGTCAGGTCGGCGATCGCCTTGTCGACATCGTCGACCTTCGATGGCGAGACGGCGACCATCGCGGCTTTCACCGGCGCCCCGGGGTCGATCGCGTCGAGCGTGGACGGCGCGACGATGACGCCCGCCTGGAACGTGTCGAAGGTGGGCTCGAGGATCGCCCGCACGGGCAGTTCGATCGTTCGGCCGTCCAGCGCCGTCATGGCGATGGTGTCGCCGAGCTTGACCGGCGTCCGGGAGAACGACGAGACAGCCGCTCCGTCGCCGAGATCGTCGAGCGAGCCCGCCGAGGTCTTGAAGCCGATGGCTGCCAACTGCGCCGGGTCGGCCGACGTGATGGCGTCGGGGTGACCGTCGCGCCGCGTCGCGAACGACCGCATCGGCACGAACGCCGTGACCCCGTCGAGCTTCGCGGCGCCGGTCAGCACCGGCTCGGGCAGCGCGCCGGTCGGCGTGCCGAGCACGAAGTCGGCCGTCGACAGGTCGTTGAGCGAATCGACCGACCAGCGTTTGAGGCTGTTCCCCGAGATGGTGACCAGCGTCACGAGGAACACCCCGATCACGAGCGCGTTCACCGTGTTCGACGTCCGCTTGGGCTGGCGAGCGAGGTTCTGCGAACCGAGCCGCCCGGCGATCCCGAGGGCGCGAGCCAACGCGCCCGTCGCTTTGGAGAACACCACGGCGAGCGCCGGTCCTGCCATGAACGTGCCGATCAGCGCGAACGCGGCGCCAACCGCGAGCAGCACACCGTTGGTGGTGGCCATTCCGGCGACTCCGAGCACCACCAGCACCGCGGCGACGATCGTTCGCACCTTCGGCGCCTTGGCCGACTCGACCGCCGCCTCGCGCATCGCCGCGACCGGCGCCGTGCGCCCCGCACGGAACGACGGTATGAGCACGGCGATGAAGGTGACACCCACGCCGACGATCAGTCCCTGGAGAAGAATCGACGTGGTGAACACGGGCCGCGACGGTGGCAGGCCGAGGTCGAGCCGCTTCAGAACCCACGACAACAACACGGTGAGGCCCGTGCCCGCGGCGAGCCCGGCGAGGCTGCCGATGAGGCCGATCACGAGGCCCTCCGCCTGGAGCGACCGGCGAATCTGGCGAGGGGTCGCAGCGATGGCCCGCATGAGCGCGACTTCGCGGATCCGCTGGGTGACGACGACAGCGAACGTGTTGTAGATCACGAAGGCGCAGACGAAGATCGCCAGCCCACTGAACCCCTGCAACACGGGGCGAAGCATCGAGGAACGTGCTGAACGCCTCCTTCTGCGTGTCGCAAAGGCGCTCCCGGTCTGCACGCGAACCGTGTCCGGTGCCACGCGCTTCAGCGAGTCGACGAGCGCCCGTTCGGTGGTGCCGGGGGTCGCCGCAACGAGAATCGTGGAGTACGCGGCCTCGCCGTCGCCGATCACGCTGAAGACCCATGGCTCGGCCGCCGTGACGGTGCCGCTCTGGTCCGCCGAGTCGGAGTTCCCGAATCGCGTGATGCCGACCACCTTCACCTTGGCACCGCCGGCCGCGGTCGCGATGCCGACCGACGAGCCCACGTCGAGGCCTTCCTCGTCGGCGGTCTTCGCGTCGATCGCGATCTCCCGTTCGGCCTTCGGGGCGCGACCTCGCACGATCGTGAGCGGGTTGAGCGCCTCATCCGCGATCCAGTTCCGCACGATGGGCCCGATGTCGAACGGGCTGTCGCCGGGGGTCGCCGTCGTGTCGTCGGTGAAGCGCGTGATGCCCATCGCCTCGCCGGCGACGGCCCGCACGCCGTCGACGCCGGCGATGTCCTCCGCGATCCCGTTGGGAAGCTCGGAGCGGCTGAATCCGGCGTCGTCCTCCACCACCTGAGGTGATCGCGGCCGACACGTCGGCGTACTGCTCGTCGACCTCACCGCCGAGCGACCGCTCGATCGACGTGGTCAGCATCGACCCGGCGGTCAGGAACGACACGCCGACGGCGATCGCGATCAGCGTCGCGATGAAGCGGGCAAGGTTGGCCCGAACCTGTTTGAACGCGATCGACCACATCTCAGCTGCCCAGTCCCTTCATCCGGTCGAGCACCGAATCGACCGTCGGTCCCTCGATCCAATCGACGATTCGGCCGTCCGCGAGGAACAGCACCGCATCGGCCATCGCTGCGGCGGTGGGGTCGTGGGTGACGATCACCACGGTCCGGCCCCACTCGTCGACGGCGCGCCGCAGAAAGCCGAGGATCTCGGCGCTCGCACGCGAGTCGAGGTTGCCGGTCGGCTCGTCGCCGAACACCAGCGGCGGGTTCGCGATGAGCGCCCGGGCGACGGCGACACGTTGCTGTTGCCCACCCGAGAGTTGCGCCGGGCGGTGCGTCAGGCGATCCCGGAGGCCGACGACATCGATCACCCGATCGAAATGCTCCCGATCGACCTTCTGCTTCGCCAGCGTGAGCGGCAGCAGGATGTTCTCCTCGGCCGTGAGCGAGCGAACCAGGTTGAACGACTGGAAGATGAAGCCGACCTGGTCCCGTCGCAACAGAGTGAGGGCGGTCGGATCGAGACGGGTGATCTCGGTAGCGCCGATGAACGCCCGACCGGCGGTGAGCGTGTCGAGGCCGGCAGCGCACTGCATGAGCGTCGACTTGCCCGAGCCGGACGGACCCATGATTGCCGTGAATCGGCCCTGGGGGAACCCGACGGTCACGCCGTCGAGCGCCCGGACGTCGCCGTCGGGGGTTGGGTAGATCTTGTAGGCGTCGTACACCGACGCCGCGATCGGGGTCGATCCGGGGGCGGGCTCGGGCATGGTGGTTGCGGCGTCCGCTGAGGTCACGGGGAGTCCGTTTCGGGAGGTGCTCGAGGGCGGAGGGAACAGGGAAGGAACCGGGAGGGAACAGAGAGTGGGGGATCCGTCAGTCGACGTCGACCGGGCCGAGCACGTCGATCGCCCGATGCCGCAGATAGTGATCTGCGAGCGTGAGCAGCATCGCCGATTCGACGAGGGGGACCGCTCGCGGCACGACGCACGGATCGTGTCGTCCGGTCGCGGCGAGGGTAGTGGGCGAACCGTCCCGAGTGACCGTCGCCTGCTCGTGATTGATGGTCGCAGTGGGCTTGAACGCCGCCCGCAGAACGACGTCGGCACCGTTCGAGATGCCCCCTTGCACGCCGCCGGATCGGTTGGTCGTCGTGCGTGGCCGCCCGTCGGGCCCGGGTTCGAACGGATCGTTGTGCTCGCTCCCTCGCATGGCAGCGGCGGCGAAGCCCGACCCGATCTCGATCGCCTTCGTTGCAGGGAGCGACATCACTGCCTTCGCGAGGTCGGCGTCGAGACGGTCGAAGGCGGGTTCCCCGAGTCCGGCAGGGACCCCGCGGGCCACGCAGGTCACGATGCCACCGACTGAGTCGCCCGCCCGTCGTGCCGCATCGATCTCGGCGGCGAACCGCTCGGCGAATGCGGGATCGGGGCAGCGGGTCGGGTGCGCCTCGACGTCGGCCATGGCAACGGTTGCCGTGTCGATCGCGCTCGCGGCGTCGATGCCGCCGACGGCGGACACCCAGCCGATCACCTCGATTCCGGCGACCGTGCGCAGCAGTTTGCGGGCGATCGCTCCCGCCGCCACCCGGGCGATCGTCTCGCGGGCCGACGAGCGCCCGCCCCCGGCGATGGAACGGATGCCGTACTTCGCGTCGTAGGTGAAATCGGCGTGCGACGGCCGATACACGTCGACCAGATGGTCGTAGGCGCCGGACCGGTGGTCGGCGTTCTCGACAACGATCGCTATCGGCGCGCCCGTCGTATAGCCCTTCCACACGCCCGAAAGGATGCGGCACCGGTCGGCCTCGTCGCGTTGGGTGACGAGGCGGCTCTGACCGGGCCGCCGTCGGTCGAGGTCGGGCTGAATGTCGGACTCGTCGAGCGGGAGTCGCGGCGGGCATCCGTCGACGATCACGCCGATCGCCGGCCCGTGGGATTCGCCGAACGTGCTCACCCTGAAGAGCACTCCGGTGTGGGAGGACATCGCCTCAGTATGGTTCACGTCGATCCGGAATCGGCGCAACCGGCCCGGCGGATCGGAGCGGGCGAATGGGTGGATCCGCCGTGAAGGCGTGGCCCGCCGGCGCTCAGCGACGACATCTCCGGGGGCGCCCGTCAGCGCCAGCGGTCCGGCCCGAACAGCTCAACGCGAGGCTGGATCGGCCGATGGTGGTGGGTGAGCCTGCTCGTGCCCGACTCCGAGACGCCAGAGCGCCCGCCGGCGCCGACGGATCACCGCGTGCCCGCCCCCGGCGGCGAGGGGTCCGGTCTGGCGTCCCTTCGACGCGTCGCGGTGATGCCGCTCGCGCGTCATGTCGTTGTGCTCGCCGTGGTGTTGTTCGCCGCGCTGCCGTTGATGCACCGCGGCTCGATGGTGAGCGCGGACGAGGGCGCGGTGCTGTCGCAGATCTGGATTCTCGAACATCGCGGAGGATGGGGGGCCGAGAACCCCGCCGCCGCCATCGATCCGTCGGGCGAGTGGTTCGGCATCGACATCGTCGAGTCGGCCGACGGCCGCTACTTCCCGTACGCGAAGCATCCGCTCTATCCCGTGCTGGCGTTGGGCGCGTTCCGCGTGGCCGGGCTCCCGGCGGTGGTGGCGCTGTCGACACTCGGCACGCTCGCCGCGGCGGTGCTGACGGCGCTGTTGGCACGCCGCGTGCGGCCGGGCAGCGATGTCGTGGCGCTGTGGGTCGCGGGGCTCGTAAGCCCGCTGTTCTTCGACGGCTACTGGGTGATCGCGCATTCACTGGGAGCCGCAGGAGCGGCCCTCGCGGTGTGGTCGGCGATCCGATGGTTTGAGGGGTCCGCCGCGATCCGCTGCTGGCCGCCGATCGTGCTCGGTGTCGTGGCGGCGGTCATGCTGCGCAGCGAGGGCGCGTTGTTCGCCGTTGCGCTCGGCGTCGGCGGGATGGCCGTCGCTGCCGCGACGCGACGCGTGCGCGCCTCGGCGCCGGCGATCGTGGCGGTCCTGGCCGGAGGCCTGGCATACGTCGTCGACAGCCGATGGCACGCCGCGATCGTCGGCGGGAACGGGCTGAAGGCCTTCGTGATCCGCGACGAGCGGTCGGGATGGCTCGCCGGTCGCTGGTCGGGCGCGTACGCCACGCTGCTGCGGCCCCATCTGCTGGCTCCGACCGCGTTGGGCATGACCTGGTTCGGGATCGCGATCGTGACCGTTGTCGTGGCGTACCTCGTGCGCACCCGAGGGGCCGCGGTGGGGCGAACGGTTCGCTGGGCTTCGCTCGTCGTGATGATCGTCGCTCCGGCGACGCTGCTGCTGCGTCCGGCCCCCGTTCCGGGGCTGCTGGTTGCGTTTCCCCTGCTCGGCGCCGGTCTGGTGCTCGCAACGGGCCGGTGGCTGCGAGCGCCCGGGCCGCTGGCGTTGGCCGTGACGGGCGCGGCCTTCGTGGCCGCCGTGCTCGCGACGCAGTACGCCGTGGGCGGGTCGATGGAGTGGGGCGGCCGGTTCTTCCACCTCGCGCTGCCGCTGCTCATCCCGCTGGTGCTCGACTCGCTTGCCGAGGCCGGGGCCCGGCTCGATGCGCGCACGGCGAGGGCGGCGGCGCTCGGCCTTGCGATCCCAGCGATGGTGCTGGTGGTGATAGCGGTGGGTTCGACGATCCGCCTGCAGACGGTGACGGCCGACCTCGTCGACACGATTCATCGCGTCTCGCGATCGACCGTGCCGGGCGACGCAGCGGCGACAGGATCGCCGGCCGGATCGACGGCGGCGCCCGTCGTGGTGGTCAACATGGAGGCCGTCGGCCGGTTCTCGTGGCGCACGGTCCTCGATACCCGACATCTGCGCGTCGTCGATTCCGGCGACCTCGCTCGGGTCGCCGACCGCCTGCATCAGGCCGGGGTCACGCAGTTCACCTTCGCCTCGGCGCACGACCACGCCCGCGACCTGGGTCGCCTCGGCGGGTATACGCCGGCGCCCGGCCGAACCGAGACGGTCGGCGTGTGGCGCATCTACGTCATGAACGCCGTCTCGACCGCCGGCTGATCCGAGCCGGCCCGGCCCCCAGTCGCCGTTCGAACACGGGTTCGTACGCGGGCGAGCGGTGCGCTAGGGTGTCGCCCCGTGGCCGACAAGATCGTCATCCGCGGCGCCCGTGAACACAACCTCAAGAACGTGTCGCTCGAACTCCCTCGCGACAAGCTCATCGTGTTCTGCGGCCTGTCCGGTTCCGGCAAGAGCTCGCTGGCGTTCGACACGATCTACGCAGAGGGGCAGCGGCGCTACGTCGAGTCGCTTTCCGCGTACGCCCGGCAGTTCCTCGGCCAGATGGACAAGCCCGACGTCGACGTGATCGAGGGGCTGTCGCCGGCCATCTCGATCGACCAGAAGTCGGCCTCCCGCAACCCCCGATCCACGGTCGGCACCGTCACCGAGGTCTACGACTACCTGCGCCTGCTCTACGCGCGCATCGGCGTCGCCCACGATCCCGAGACGGGCGAACGGCTCGTGCGTCAGACGCCGCAGCAGATCGTCGACCAGGTGCTCGGCCTGCCCGACGGCACGCGATTCCAGGTGCTCGCGCCGGTCGTTCGCGGTCGCAAGGGCACCTATGAGCACCTGTTCACCGATCTGGCCAAGGACGGGTTCGCCCGCGTTCGGGTCGACGGATCGGTGCACGAGCTCGCCGACATCACCGGCGACGGCACCCTCGAACTTGCTCGCTACGAGACCCACGACATCGACGTGATCGTCGACCGGCTCGTTCGCCGTGACGGTATCGACCGGCGGCTCACCGAGTCGATGGAGACAGCGCTGCAGCTGGGAGAGGGCGTCGCGCAGATCGAGCTGCTCCCCAAGGACGGCGACCCCGAGCTCCTCACATTCTCCGAGAAGCTGTCCCGGCCGTCCGACGGCAAGAGCTTCGAGGAACTCGCCCCGCGCAACTTCTCGTTCAACTCGCCGTACGGCTACTGCTCGACCTGCCAGGGCCTCGGCATGATGTTCGAAGTCGACCCCGAGCTGGTGGTGCCCGACTCCGACCTGTCGGTGTTCGACGGTGCGATCTCGCCGTGGGCGGGCGGACATGCGAAGTACTTCCATCGGCTGCTCGAAGGGACATGCGAGCAGTTCGACATCGACGGAACCGTGCCCTGGGGGTCGCTGCCGGCGAAGCAGCGCAAGCTGCTGCTCTACGGCGTGGGCGGCGACCGGGTCGAGGTGAAGTTCCGCAACCGCTACGGGCGCACCCGCACGTACTCCGCCAACTACGAGGGCGTGATCCCGTACCTGCAGCGGCGCCATTCCGAGGCCGAGAGCGACTCGGCGCGCGAGGCGGCCGAGGGGTACATGCGCGAGGTCCCGTGTCACGCGTGCGGTGGGGCGCGCCTGAACCCGTTCACGCTCGCCGTGACCGTCGCGGGGCACAACATCTACGAGCTCTGCAGCTTGCCGATCTCGGAGGCGGTCGGGGTGATCCGCACCCTCGACCTCGACGAGCGAGACGCGACGATCGCCGAGCGCGTGCTCAAGGAGATCGACACTCGGCTCAAGTTCCTGTGCGACGTGGGGCTCACCTACCTGGACCTGCACCGCTCCGCCGCCACGCTGTCGGGCGGGGAGGCGCAGCGGATCCGGTTGGCGAGTCAGATCGGGTCCGGGCTGGTCGGCGTGCTCTACGTGCTCGACGAGCCGTCGATCGGGCTCCACCAACGAGACAACCACAAGCTGATCGACACCCTCGTACACCTGCGCGACATCGGCAACACCGTGCTGGTCGTCGAACACGACGAGGACACCATCAAGGTCGCCGATCACGTGGTCGACATCGGCCCCGGAGCGGGGGAGCACGGTGGCGAGGTCGTGCACTCTGGCTCGGTTGCGGCGCTCTTGAAGAACCGTCGATCCATGACCGGCCAGTATCTGTCGGGCAAACGGCGGATCGACGTGCCGACCGAGCGGCGCACTCCCGGCGACGACTGGATCCACGTCAAGGGCGCCTCGGAACACAACCTGCGCAACGTCGACGTCGACATCCCCCTCGGGTGTTTCGTCGCGGTCACGGGCGTGTCGGGCTCGGGCAAGTCGACCCTGGTCAACGACATCGTGCTGCGAGCGCTGATGCAGCGCGTGTACGGCTCGAAGGTGCCGCCGGGGCGGCATCGACGTATCGAGGGGATCGAACACCTCGACAAGGTCATCAACATCGACCAGTCGCCGATCGGTCGCACGCCCAGGTCAAACCCGGCCACCTATACGGGCGTGTTTGATCACATCCGGAAGCTGTTCGCACAGACGACCGAGGCCAAGGTCCGCGGCTACCTCCCCGGACGGTTCAGCTTCAACGTCAAGGGCGGCCGCTGCGAGGCGTGTGCGGGCGACGGAACGATCAAGATCGAGATGCACTTCCTGCCCGACGTGTACGTGCCGTGCGAGGTGTGCAAGGGCGCCCGGTACAACCGGGACACGCTCGACATCCACTTCAAGGGGCTCACCATCTCCGACGTGTTGAACCTGCCCTGCGCCGACGCGCTCGAGTTCTTCGGGAACCAGCCGGCGATCGCCCGCCACATGCAGACGCTGGTCGACGTCGGACTCGGGTACGTGCGTCTCGGCCAGCCCGCCACCACGCTGTCGGGCGGCGAGGCGCAGCGCGTGAAGCTCGCGTCCGAGCTCGCCAAGCGGTCGACCGGCCACACCATCTACCTGCTCGACGAGCCCACGACCGGACTGCACTTCGAGGACGTGCGCAAGCTGCTCGGCGTGCTCACCCGCCTGGTCGACCAGGGCAACACGGTGCTCGTGATCGAGCACAACCTCGACGTGATCAAGACCGCCGACTGGATCATCGACCTGGGGCCCGAGGGTGGGTCGGGGGGCGGATCGATCGTGGTCGAGGGGTCGCCCGACGATGTCGCTGCGTGTGCGGAGAGCTACACCGGCCGCTTCCTCGCCCCGCTCCTGCGCTGCTGAGGCTCGCAGCCGACCCGGTAGGCTCCCCCGATGCCCGCGACCTTGACGATCATGTCTGCCGCCGCATCGGGGGGCGGCGTCGGTGCCGACGAGGGCTTCCACGTCCCGGTCTGGCTGTGGTTCGCCTTCCTCGCCGGTGTCGTGGCGATGCTGCTCGTCGACCTGTTGGTGCTCCACAAAGAGGCACACGACGTAACGATTCGCGAGGCGGCGATCACCTCGATCGTGTGGATCGCGATCGGCCTCTCCTTCTCGCTCGTGCTCTGGGCGGTGCTCGACAACGGGAGCACCGCGGCGGTCCGCTATCTCACGGGATATGTGATCGAGAAGTCGCTCTCGGTCGACAACGTGTTCGTGTGGGCCGTGATCTTCGGGTACTTCTCGGTGCCCGGGAAATACCAGCATCGCGTGCTGTTCTGGGGCATCTTCGGCGCGCTCGTCATGCGGGCGATCTTCATCCTGGTCGGGGCGCAGCTCCTCGAGTCCTTCGACTGGATGCTGTTCGTGTTCGGCGGCTTCCTGGTGTTCACAGCCGTGCGGGTCGCAACGCACGACGACGACGAGATCCACCCCGAGAACAACCCGGTGCTCAAGCTGGTGCGCCGCTTCGTGCCGGTCACCGCCGAGTACGACGGACAGCGACTGTTCACCAAGCACAACGCCCGACGCATGGCGACGCCGCTGTTCGTGGTGCTCGTGCTCATCGAGGCGACCGACGTGGTGTTCGCCGTGGACTCGGTGCCGGCGATCCTCGCGGTGAGCACCGACCGCTTCATCGTGTTCAGTTCCAACGCGCTCGCGATCCTGGGGCTTCGGGCGCTGTACTTCTTGCTCGAAGGGGTGCGGGACCGTCTTGTGCACCTCAACAAGGGCCTCGGCGTGATCCTCGCGTACGTCGGGGTGAAGATGATCGTCTCGCACTGGTACCACATCGACTCGCTGATCTCGCTCGCGGTGATCGCGGTGGTGCTGACCATCACGGTCGTGACCTCGATGCGGGCGACGGTGGCGCCAAGCCCGGCGGCGGCGGTTCACCTGATCTGCCCTGTGCCGGTTCGCCCTCACTGGTCCCTCAGAGAGCGATTCGGCGGATGCCGGAACGGAAGGAGCGCACTGATGTCGCTGTCCAAGATCGTCGTCGGCGTCGACGGATCGCCCATCGGCCAGCGGGCCGTCGCGTTCGCGGTCGACCTCGCCGGCTCGCTCGGTATCGAGCTCGTGGCCGTCCATGCCTTCGAACCGCTCTCGATGATCGGGAAGGTGCCACCTCCGCTCGACTTCGCGGCGTTGGAGGCAGCGGCGCGAGCCCAGCTCGAGGGCGCGTGGACCGACGCGGCGCGCACCGCGGGCGTGCCCGTCACGTGCCGGCTGGTCGAAGACAATCCGGTGCACGCCCTCGCCGAGGTCGCGGCCGAGGTCGAGGCGTCGATGATCGTGATCGGCGCCCGCGGCCTGTCGCCGCTCAAGGGCCTGGTGCTCGGCAGCACCTCGTCGCAGCTGCCGCAGCTTGCCGGCTGTCCCGGTGACGATCGTCCCGGGCGACTGACACCGGCCGGCGCGGCCGGCCGGCGAACCGCTCCCGCGGCGCGCACGGCTGCCGATAGGAGGGGGTGGACGACGGTATCGATCCCGTGACCTCCGGCGCGTGCTCGCGCCGCGAGGGGCGCCGATGAGAGGCATCCGCGCCGCCAGACTGGCCTTCATGGTCGGCACGCTGGTGGTCGTCGCGGTGCTGTCGAAGTACCACGCGGCCGTGGTCGCGGACCCGCCATACGACTTCACCGCATCGTTCCGGCTGCCTGCCGCGTTCGCGTTCGTGGCGCTCTTGTTGATCGCCGGCTATGGCGCCGGCCTCCCGGATCGAGCACGCGAACGGCGCGACGCCGTCATGCTGGGTGTCGGTGTGCCGGTCGTCGCCGCGATCGGCGTTTCGATCGTGCAACTCGCCCTCGGCTCGCAGGTGCTGCCGCGATTCGTCGTCGGCGGGTCGGTCCTGTTGCTCGCCCCGTGGTACGTGCTGTGCGCCAACCTCGCGACCGATCTGTCGAACCGCACTCGGGACGCCGAGCGGGTGCTGGTGGTCGGCGACCTCGCCGACGTTGGCGCGGTCGTGCACGACATCGACGCGCAACCCGAGCGGCCCGTGACGCTGGTCGACGTGTGCACACCCGACCAAATGCTGCCGACCGCCAAGCGCCGACCGCTGATCGACGCCGTGGTGGGGGGAGATGTGACGCTCGTGGTGCTCGACGCGACGGCCCAGCGTGAGCCGCGCCTGTTGCGCCAGGTAGCCCGCGTGCACGAGCGTGGGGTTCGGGTGCGCAGCCTGCTCGACTTCTACGAGGAGTGGCTGGGCAAGCTGCCGGTCTCGGAGCTCGAACGGCAGTCGCTCATGTTCGACATCGCCGAGATCCACGGCACGGGGTACGCGTCGGCCCGTCGGCTGCTCGACCTGGCCGTCGCGACGGTCCTCGGCATCGGCCTGGTGGTGATGCTGCCCGTCGTCGCCGTCGCAAACCTGTTCGGCAACCGCGGCCCGCTGTTCTTCAGCCAGGAACGCGTCGGCAAGGGCGGCACGACGTTCCGGATGCTGAAGTTCCGCACGATGCGCCCGCCGTCTGCGCCCGCGCCTGCGCCTGCGCCTGCGTCGGCGTCGGCGTCTGCGTCCGCGGAGAGCGACGCGACCTCATCGGCGTGGACGAGCGAGCTCGACCCGCGGGTCACCCCCTTCGGTCGCGTCCTGCGGGTCACCCACCTCGACGAGCTGCCGCAGGTCATCAACATCTTGCGGGGCGAGCTCTCCGTCGTCGGTCCGCGCCCCGAGCAGCCGCACTACGTGGAGGAGCTGACCGGCAAGCTGCCGTTCTATTCGATGCGGCACCTCGTCCGGCCCGGCCTGACCGGCTGGGCACAGGTGAAGTACGGCTACGCGGGCAGCCAGGCCGACGCGCTCGAGAAGCTCCAGTACGAGTTCTACCAACTGCGTCACCAGAGCATCCGCTTCGACCTGGTGGTGATGATCCGAACGATCCGGGCCGTGTTCGGCGGTGCGGGCCGCGGGCGCTGAATCGGCGCGACGCCGATCTGTCCGCGCCGCCCCTCAGGATCGGTCGCCGGATGCCGATGGAACGCCATGACGGCACCCTCGGTCAGCGTGATCATCCCCATGCTCAATGAAGCCGGATTTGTCGGCCCGTGCATCGACGGCTTCCTGGCGCAGACCACGGACGCGATCGTCGAGATCCTGGTGATCGACGGCGGGAGCACCGACGGGAGCGATCTCGAAGTGCTGCACCGGCGGTCGCTGGATCGGCGCGTGCGCCTGGTTCGGAACCCGCGTCGGCTCGCCGCGGCGGCGGCGAACATCGGCATCGACGAGTCGGTGGGAGAGGTGCTCTGTTTCGTTTCGGCGCACGGTGTGCCTGACCCCGGCTACGTCGGTACGGCGCTGGCGGTGCTCGACGAGACCGGGGCCGTCGGCGTCGGCGGCCGTTACGACCATGTCGGCACGGATCCGGTGTCGAACGCGATCGGTCTGGCGATGGCCTCGCCGTTCGGCATGGCCTCGCCGCATCGGACCTCCCAGCAGCGGCGCGACGTCGACACGATCAGTCATCCGGTATTCCGCAAGTCGGCGCTTGTGGAGATCGGCGGATACGACGAGACCCTGCTGCGCAACGAGGACTACGAGACCAACTATCGGCTCCGGCGGGCCGGCGGGAGACTCGTGTTCACCCCCGAACTGAGCTCGGTGTACCGACCTCGGCGATCGCTCGGGGCGCTCGGTCGCCAGTTCTGGGACTACGGCTACTGGAAGGCCGAGGTGATGGCGCGTCATCCCGACGCCGTCCGACCGCGCCACCTGGCTCCGCCTGCGGCCGTTGCGGGTGCGATCGTGCTCGCCGTGGGACTCACCCCGCCGGCCACGCGGGCGGCGGCGCAACGTGGCGCCGCGGCGATCGGTGTGGCGTACGGCGCGCTGCTCGGCGCGGCGGTGATCCGGGAACGGCCGGCCGCGCACGGGGCGAGCACGCGTCACTTCGTCGCGGCGTTGCCGCTGATCCACGGTGCGTGGGGTGGCGGGGTGCTGGCCGGCGCGGTCGGAGCGCTGCGGCGCCGCCGGCGCGCCGCCGACGCAGACGTGGCCGCGCAACCTGCGGGCTCGCCGGACCCGATCGCGAGGGTTCGGCTCACCTCGGGCGCAGTGGGGTGACCGATTCGGCGCTCGATCGCGGGGCCCGGCCGCGCCGCTCCGGCGCTCGCGTCGGCGCGGGTGCCGACCCGCGTGGCGGTGCCGCTGGCGCCACCGCTGGCGGTTCCGGCGCGGTGGCGGGCGCCCGCTCGTGGGCCAACTCGGGCTGGCGGGGGATCGGTGGCGTGGCGCTCGCGCGGCTCGGTGCGCAGGTGCTGGGCACCGTGTGGTTCGTGGTGGCGGCCCGGTCGATCGAGGCCACGGAGTTTGCGCACATCGCGGCGGGCCTGACGCTGGTGTTCGTGTTCGGCGCGCTCGGTGACGCCGGGGTGGTCCGCTCGGTGTCGGTCGACGTGTCCGCTCAGCCCTGGGCGCTGGCGCGTCGCTTCCTGGCCGGAGTCCGGCTTCGCTCGGCGGTCGGGGCCTCGGTCGGTGCGGTCGGCGTCGTCCTGGTCGCAGCGGCGGCCCCGCAGCTCCCGGTGCGCATCGTCGCGCTCGCTGGTTTGACCGCATTGCTGAGCGGTGTGGCCGAGACCGGGTTCGCCGCCCTGCGCGCGGCGGTGCGCGTCGGCACGGAGGCGACGATGCTGGTCGTCGAACGCAGCCTGTTCCTCGCCGCCGGCCTGGTGGCGCTCGCCCATGGAGGCGGCGCGGTTGCCGTCATGGCGATCTATGCCGCGACCAACGCCGTCACCGCTGCCGTGGTGTGCGGCGCCGTGGCGATCGTGGCGCGAGGGCGACGATCGGAGAGCCATGCGATGCGTTCGCATCGGATGGTGAGCGCCTCGCTCGGCCAGGGTGATCCGCGTCGGGGTGATCCGCGCGGGGGTGATCCGCGACGGGGCGATTCGAATGCGGTGCCACGGTCGCAGCGGTGGATCGCGGCGGGCTCGACGCTCACCGTCCTCGCTCCACGAGTGGTGCCGCTCGTCGTGATCCTGGTGGGGGCGACCCGCGCTGCCGGCGGCGTGGCCATCGCGCAGAAGCCCGCCGAGGCGCTCGCGGCCTTCGCGGCATCGATCGCGGCGCCCACCCTGCCGCTCCTCGCCGAACGCGCGGCGCGGCCCGACGGTCGCGGCGCCGGACGCGGGCCGAGTCCCGTGCGGGGCGCGGTCCGTCGCGTCGATGGCGTCGCGGGCGAGGCGCTCCGCCGAGCCGTCGACTTCGCGACCGTCGCGCAGGTTCTGCTGGGCGCGGCGATCGGCTGGCTGCTCGTCTACGCGTCGGTGGTCATGCCGCTCGTCTTCGGCGCCGCGGTGCGCGGCAGTTCGACCGCTGCGGTTGCGTTCCTCGTTGCGGCGCTCGCCACGTCGAGCCGCACCGTCGTGGAGTCGGTCCGACTGGTGACGAATCAGCAGCGCATCGTCGCAGTCGCCATCGCCGCCGGAGTCGCCGTGACGGCGGTAGGCGCCGCGGTCGTGATGGGGGTCGAGGCGCGGCCCGACCTGGTACACCTCGGGATCGCGTCGTTGCTCGGCGAGTTGACCGTCGCATCGATCCTGTTGCGTGGAGCCCGCCGGTCGGTGCAGGTCGCGACGCTCGGCCTGGCGTTCCAGGGAATCGGCTGGTCCGCCGTAAGTGCGGCGGCAGGAGCGATCACGGGAGCGACGGTCGCCGCGTTCGACGTCGCCGCCCCGGGCCAAGCCGCCGTGGCTGCGGCGGTGGTGGGCCTGCTGACCGCGCACCGGATTCGGTCGATCGTGCGGCCGGATGGCCCTCCTTGCCCGGCGGTCGGGTCGAATCCCGGTGCAGCGTCGCGCCGGCCCGTCGATCAGGGGCGGGCACAGACGACCCCGATGTTCGCGCAGAGTTCCACGGGGACATCGCCGGCGATCCGGTTCAATCCGTCGAGCACCTCCGACGACCAGCCGACCATCTGGCGGTTGGAGAGCGGTTTCACGAAGTAGCCGAAGCGGGACCGCACCTCGAGCCCCGCCTGGGTCAGGTGCGCCTCCAGATCGGCGAGCTCGTAGACCCGCTGATGCCCGACGAGGACGTCGCGGGCCGAGAGGTCGTCGAGCCGCTCCTGCAACCCCATGGCCACGCCGAGCAGGCGGTGGATCGAATGGGCATTCGGCGTCACTGCGATCATGACGCCTCCCGGACGCAGCCATGTAGCGATCGTGCGGGTGAGCGCCACGGGATCATCCACGTGTTCCAACACGTGGAGTGCCAGCACCGCGTCGTAGAGCTCGTCGGGTTCGAAGGTCTCGAACATCGACTCGATCATCACCACGGGGTCATGGGCATGGCGCTCGCGGGCGTGGGCAACGAGGCGGCCGCTTCCCTCCACGACGTGCACCTCGCGTCCGGCAGCGACCAGCTCGCGCGTGATGAGGCCCGTGCCGTAGCCGAGTTCGAGAAGCCGGGGGCTGTGCAGGGTGGCCCGCAGGATCGCGGGGATCGAGTGGCGCTGTGCCAGCTCCTCGATGTCGGTGTCGTCGATCTCGCCGTTCAGGTAGTACTCCTCGGCGAATCGATCGAGATCGTGGGCGCTGAGCATGTCGGTCATGGGGTCCTATCGGCCCGGGCCGCTGCGAGTTGACGAAGCGTCCTCAGCCCTGCCGCCACGCTGCCGATGGAAGAGCGATGGGATACGCGACGCTGTACGACCCCGATACCGATGTCGACCGCTGGTACACCGACGCCACCGCAGCGTCGTTGACGAACTGGGTGCGACCGGGCGACCGCGTGCTCGAGTTGGGGTGCGCGACCGGCCGCATGACCGCAGCGCTCGTCGGGGCGGGCGCCACCGTCACGGCGGTCGACCGCGAGCCCGAGTATCTCGATCGGGCCGAGTCCCGTGGACTCGCCGGAGTGCACTGGGTCCGTGCCGACATCGAGCCGGCGCTACTCGCGTCGCTCGCCGGCGGCTGGCCCGAGCAGTTCGATCACGTCGTGCTGGCCAACGTCGTGCACGAACTCGACGACCCCGTGGGCACGATGGCCTCGCTCACGCCGGCGCTCGCTCCCGCCGGACTGCTCCACGTGTCGTTGCAGAACCCGTCGTCGTTGCATCGCCTCGTCGGCTTCGCGACGGGTGCGATCGAGGATCTGCGGGCGATCAGCGAACGCGGGGAGCGTTTCGAAACGCTTCGGCTGTACGACCTGTTCGAGCTGCGTGCGCTGTGTCGGCGCGCAGGGCTGCGAGAGGTGCACCACGAGGGGGTGATGCTCAAGCCGCTTCCCAATGCAGCGTTGGGTGAGCTCGACGATTCCACCATGGACGGCTTCGTCGCTGCAGGCCGCTACCTGTCGGAGCTGGCGGCGATGCACTACCTGATCCTGCGATCCGCCGACGGGGGGCGATGATGCGCGCCGACACGGCGGCCACGGGAACGGGAGGGCTCCGCCTCGGTGCGGGCTCCGTGCCCGATCGATCCGCCTCGCACCTCGCGTTGTGGAACACCACCGCCTTCGTGGACCTGCGTCCCGGCGGAGCGGAACGCCGCGTGGCGGTCGACCATCGCACCGACGACGGCCGGCTGGTCGGCACGTGGGCGGGCGTGATCGAGGGTGGGGTGTGGGTGTCGGGATGGTCTGCGCCCTTCGGTGGCATCGACCTGTGCCGCGACCACGAGACGGTTGGCGAGGTGATGGCGCTCGTCGACCGCGGCGTCGATGTGGCGCGCCGGTTCGGCTGCCATCGCATCGAGGTGCGCCGCAAGCCGCCCCACTGGTCGTCGTCCGAGCCCTACGTCGAGTTCGCGCTGCATCAGGCGGGGTTCTATGCGGTCGAGTCCGATCTGAACTTCGTGATCGACCTGGAACGCGACTGGGAACCGGCACTGCGCAAGCAGGCGCGGCGTGCGCTCGCTGCGGCCGAAGCACTCGGGCTGACGGTCGAGCGCCTGTCGGCCGACGACGAGAACGGCTGGGCAGAGGCGTACGCGGTGCTGCGCCGCAACCGCGTCGACAAGGGCCGGCCGATGCGGCTGTCGCTCGACTACGTGCGATCGATGCGCGACCGCTTCTCGCCGCTCGTTCGAATGCTGGTGGTGCGCGAGGGCGACCGCGTGGTCGCTGCGTCGCTGGTGTACCGAGTGGGTCGGGGCCGCGATGTGGTGCAGTACTGGGGCGACGCATGCCACGACCTGCCGGTCACGCCGATGCCGATCGTGGTGCGCGCCTCGGTCGCCGACGCCCGAGCCTCCGGCGCAACGACACTCGACATCGGGATCAGCACCGACCACGGCTCGCCGAACCTCGGGTTGATCCAGTTCAAACGCGCGATGGGGTGCCGCACCGAGGTGCGCACGGTCGTCGCACTCGACCTGTGAGGGGAGCGATGTATGCATGACGAAGCGGGAATCGCCAGCGTCGAGGGCCATTCGACGGCGGTCGCGGGGGGTCGAGGTGCCCCCATCGAGCGCCGACAGGTCGTGGTAGGCGACTCGATAGCGGCGGTCGTCGCGGTCGATGCGCTCGCCCGTGCCGGGGCCGAGGTGGTCTGGTACGCCGGCGGCCAACGGGTGGGCGGCGGATTCGCTGCCGTGCACCTGGGTGGTCGCCGACTCGAACTCGGTGCGCGGGTCCTCGAACTGTCTTACGACGCGCCGACCGGTGTCGCGCGGTGTCGCGCCGGACGGCTCCGTGGCGCCCGCGTGCCCGCAGCTGTCGGGATACCGGCCGGGACCGCACGGGCATCGTGAGTGGATCGGGCTGGTCGACTCCTACGTTCGCAGCCTGGTCGGCGACGAGTTGTGCGCCGTGGCGCCACCGCAAATGGATCTCGGCGGGCGAATGGTGGACGACTGGTTGCTCGCCGGTGACCTGGCAGGCGCCGTCGAGGCCTTCGCTCCGTCCGCCCAGCGATTCGCGGCCGCCGCCGAGGCGGCGGTCGACCGTTGGGGCGAGCGTGGCTGGTTCGCTCCCGAGCACCACGATCTGCTGCAGCACCACTCCCTGGCCGAGGCCGGGGCCGCGCATCTCGGCTCCGACGCGTCGGGACGACTCATCGAATCGTTCGCGTCGCGGATCCTGCGACGCGGCGCCAACGATGTGATCGCGGCGCTGCACCGCAAGATCTGGCTGCCTCTGTTCTGGCCGTCGACGGCTGCGGCGGCCTTCTCCGGGGCCCCGTACGTGCGGCCGGAGCGCCCGTTTGCGACCGTGCGCGAGCGGGGCATGTCGGGGCTGGTCGACGAGCTGGTCGCACGAGTCGGGGCCGCCTCGACCGTGGAGGTCCGTCACGTCGGCAACCTGGTGGGCCTTGAGTCCGACGGCCCGCTCACCACGTGTGCCTTCTCCGACGGCACCGTCATCCGCTCGGCCCGTCCGGTGTTGGGCGTCGGAGCGCGCGAGTTGTTCGCCGCCGTCGGAATCGAGCTCGACCTCGACCCGGCGCACTCGTCGCTGGGGTGGGTCGAGCTGCCCGACGGCGCGTCGGCACCCGACGTGTGGTGGGTGGCAGCCGAGGACCGGCCCGTGTTCCGGGCGTCTACCTCGCGCCCCGCCGACTCGCCGCCCGTGGTGTGCTGCGAGCTGGCGTGGTGGGTCGACGATTCCGAGTTGGGAACCGAAGCCGCGGCGGCCATCGCTGACGCCGGCATCGTGTCGGACGTGGGCGACCTGCAGGTGCTCGGCTCGGCGCGCTCTCGATCATTCCCCCTGCCGTCGGTGTCGAACCGAGCGCGGTTCCAACTCGCCCGCGCCGCGTTCGACGCGGCGTCGCCGATCTGCACGGTCGTCGGCTCGGCGTCGGAGTTCGGCGCCGACACGTTCAACGAGCAAGTGGTGCAGGGCCTCGCTGCGGCGGCCGCGGTCGTGGGCGACGCGGCCGCCGCACGGGCGGCGTCCTCCTCGGTCGTGGCGGCTAGTTGACGAGCCGGTCGCGTCCCTCCCAGTAGGGCGCGCGGAGCTTGAACTTCTGCAGCTTCCCGGTGGCCGTGCGGGCCAGTTCGTCGCGGAACTCGATGGAGCTCGGGCATTTGTAGTGGGCGAGGCGTTCGCGACACCACGCGATCAGGTCGGCCTCGGTTGCCACGCTGCCCGGCGTCACCACGACGAGGGCCTTGGGCGTCTCTCCCCACTTGTCGGACGGGATGCCGATCACCGCCACCTCGTCGACGTCGGGATGGCTGAACAGCGCGTCCTCGATCTCGATCGAGCTCACGTTCTCGCCGCCGGTGATGATCACGTCCTTCTTGCGGTCGGAGATCGTCAGGTATCCCTCGTCGTCGAGAACGCCGCCGTCGCCGGTGTGGAACCAACCGCCCTCGAGCGCCTCGTCGGTCGCCTGGGGGTTCTCCCAGTACGAGCGCAGCACAACGTTGGAGCGCGCGAGCACCTCGCCCTGGTCGGAGATGCCGAGTTGCACACCGAGTGCCGGCGCGCCGGCGCGGCCGAGTCGCCGGGCCCGATCGCCGGGGTCGAACTCGTCCCACTCGGAACGGCGACGATTCATCGTGAGCAGCGGCGCCGTCTCGGTGAGGCCGTAGATCTGGATGAATTCCCAGCCGAGCTCGGTCTCGACGCGCTCGATCGTGCGGGTCGGTGGTGGCGCTCCGGCGACCACGATGCGGACGCGGTCGCGACCCGGGATCGGCCCGGTCCACGACGCGGCGGCGTCGAGGATCATCGACACCACCGCCGGAGCGCCACACAGGTAGGTGACGCCGTGCTGCTCGACGCGCCGCAGGATCTCGGCCCCGTCGACCTTGCGCAGGATCACGTGGGTGCCGCCCATGCCCGTGACCGCGTACGGCTGGCCCCACCCGTTGCAGTGGAACTGGGGCAGCGTGTGCAGGTACACGTCTCGATCGCTCACGCCCGCCTGCCACCCGAACGTGGTCGCGTTCACCCAGAGGGAGCGATGCGTCTGCTCCACGCCCTTGGGTCGGGCGGTGGTGCCCGACGTGTAGTTGATGGTCGCCGTGGCGTTCTCGTCCGGCTCCCACGGCCTCGGTTCGGCGTCGAACCGATGCAGCACCGCGTCGCTCTCGGCGCCGATCACGAAGCGGTGCTTCGCGGTCACCGACGGCAGGCCGTCGACGAGTTCGGGGCCGATCAGGAGTACCTCGGCTCCGCAGTGTTCCACGATGTAGCGAACCTCGGGTTCGCTCAGCCGGAAGTTGATCGGCACGAGGATCCGGCCCGACCCGCTCACCCCGAAGAACTGCGAGTACAGGCGGGCCGAGTTCTGGCTGACGACCGCAACCCGTGCGCCGGCGTCGACCCCGAGGTCGTCGAGCGCGGCGGCCTGGGCGCGGGCGCGGGCGGCGATCTCGCCGTAGGTGAGCGATCCCCACGACTCGGCGGGCTGATTCGGCTCGTCGATCACGCCGACCCGGTCGCCGTACACGAGCTCCGCCCGACGCAGGAAGTCGTTGACGGTTAGCGGGACGATCATGGCCAGCTCCTTGCGGCCGACCCCCCGGTCGGCATCGCCCGACAGCATCGCAAACGCCGCGGCCTCTCGCCACCGCGCTCGGGGCGCAATTCAGGCTCAGCGGTGCATATCTGCACGCGTGGGCCTGGATTGCCGGAGGGATCTGCCGCGGCGCCGCGCTGCGCAGGTCAGGCCGGCGTGGGCGCCTTGGCCGGGTCGTGCGCCACGTCGTGCTCGGCGGCGAGCTCGCCGAGCGCTGCGATGAGCGTGCCGACCACTCGCTCCTGTTGTTCGAGCGTGATGCCGGGGAACATCGGGAGGCTGAGCGTCGATGCGGCGGACGACTCGGCGGCCGGGCACCCGCCATCGGCGATGTCGACGCGATCGGCGAACGCCGCGGTGCGGTGAACCGCCACCGGGTAATGAATGGCGGCGCCGATGCCGCGCTCGTTGAGGCGATCGACGATGCGGTGGCGCCAGGACGGATGCACCCGCACGTTGTAGACGTGCCACACGTGGCGGTTGCCGCGCATCTCGACCGGCAGCCGCAGATCGGCGCGATCGCGCAGCATCTCGTCGTACCGGGTCGCCGCCGCGCTGCGCTGCTCGTTCCAGCCGTCGAGATGCGCGAGCTTGGCGTTGAGCACGGCGGCTTGCATCGTGTCGAGGCGGGAGTTCGTTCCGACCACCTCGTGCTGGTAGCGGACGCGACTGCCGTGGTTCGCGATCAGTCGAACGTGGTGTGCGAGCGCGGGCGAATCGGTGATCACGGCTCCGCCGTCGCCGTACGCGCCGAGGTTCTTGCCCGGGTAGAAGCTGGTGGTGGCGACATCGACTCCGCTGCCGATGCCCGCTCCGAACCGGGTCGCTCCCTGTGCCTGCGCCGCGTCTTCGATGAGGAAGGCCCCGTGGTTGCGGACGAGTGGGACGAGCTGGTCGATGGGTGCCCGCTGCCCGTACAGGTCGACGGCGATGACGGCCGAGAGGCGACCGGACCGCATGGCGTTGGCGACGGAGTCGGGATCGATGAGCTGGTGGATTGGGTCGCAGTCGACCACGACGACGCGTCCGCCGACGAGTGCGACGGCTTCGGCCGTGGCGATGAACGTGTTCGCCGGAACCGCGACGCGGTCGCCCGGCCCGATGCCGAGCGCTCGGAGCGCCATCACGATCGCGTCCGTGCCGTTCGCCACGCCCACGGCGTGTTCGGCGCCGCAGTAGGCCCCGAACGCGATCTCGAACTCACCGACGTCAGATCCGCCGACGAACGAGCACCGGTCGAGGATCCGGGCGAACGCCGTGTCGACATCCGCCGCGATCGCTCGGTGCTGCAGCCCGAGGTCGAGGAAGGGCACGGGTGCCCCGCCGAGTCGATCCGTGGCGCCGGTCCCGGTGCCGTCCGCGCTGCCGTCAGCGCTGCCGGTCGCGATTTCGGAGTCGGCGCTGCCGGTCGCGATGTCGGAGTCGGCGTTGTCGGAGCCGTCGTCGCCGGGGCGATGCTCGGCGCTCACGTGAGCACCTCAGCTGCGACGTCGCGTCGTGCGCGCTCGTTGAGCGGAACGAGCGCGCCGTGTTCGGCGATCGACTGATCGACCGCTTCGAGGATCCGCAGGATGCGCACGCCGGATCGGCCGTCGGTGAGCGGCGCTCGCCCTGTGCGGATGCACTCGGTGAAGTGACGGGCGACCTCGCCGAGCGCCTCGTGTTCGCCGAGCGCCGGCGCCATCATGTCGCCGGTGCGGTACTGGACCATCATCTCTCGCTGGTCGTCGGGCGCGCTGAAGGTCGACACGTCGACACCGCGCTCGTAGATCGAGAGCCGCTGTGCGGGGTTCACGTCGTCCCAGACGACGTAGCGGTGCGACCCGCCGATGATGGTGGTGCGGATCTTCACCGGGCTGAGCCAGCTGACGTGTACGTGAGCGATCCCGGCGCCGGGCAGCATCATCGTGACGTACCCGACGCATGCGCGGCCTGCGCCCACGGGGTCGACGCCGAGGGCGCTCACCGCGGTGGGTTCGATCCCGGCGGGAAGGATCGAGTCGAGGATCGACAGGTCGTGGGGGAGCAGGTCCCAGAAGACGTCGGCGTCGGGTTGGATGATCCCGAGGTTGATGCGGACCGAGTCGATGTATTGGATGCGTCCAAGCGTGCCGCGCGCCGTCTCGGATCGGATCCAGTTGACGGCCGGCGTGTAGCAGTACGTGTGGTCGCACATGAGCGTCAGGCCGCGTTCGGCGGCGAGCGCCACGAGCCGGTCCGCGTCGGAGGACGAGAGCGCGAGCGGCTTCTCGACGAGCACGTGCTTGCCGGCTTCGAGGCACGCTCGGGCGATGCCGTAGTGGGTGCGCGCCGGCGTCGCGATGGCGACGGCCTCGATGCGCGGGTCGCCGAGGATGTCGTCGAGGTCGTTGGTGACGTGCACCGAGGTATGGCGACCGAGGACCCGTCGCGCCCGGTCCACATCGAGGTCGCAGACCGACCACAACCACATGTGGTCGGAGGCGAGAAAGTTGCGGATCAGGTTGGGACCCCAGTAGCCGGCGCCGACGACGGCGACGCCGACGTCGTTGGGGGAGGGCTGGTTGGCGAAGCTCACCCGCCCCTATCGGCCACGTTGTGGCCAAATCGAGTCCGGCGTGACGCGGGCGCGGGCGCGGGCGCCGTTGGACGATCTCAGGTGATGTCGAGCATGCGCTGCAGCGCGATGCGCGCCCATTCGGCGTCGTCGGCGTCGACGACGACGCGGTTCGGCACGCGGCCCTCGACCAACTCCTCGAGGACCCATGCGAGGTGCGGTGCGTCGATGCGGAACATCGTGGAGCACGGGCAGACCAGGGGATCGATCGACATGACCGTCTTGTCTGGCGTCTCGGCGGCCATGCGGTTGACCATGTGGATCTCGGTACCGACCCCAATCACCGATCCGACGGGCGCGTCGGCGACGGCGCGCAGGATGAACTCGGTCGAACCCACCTGGTCGGCAGCGGCGCAAACTTCGCGGGAGCATTCTGGGTGCACGACCACGATGCCGTCGGGGTGTTCGGCGCGGAAGGCGGCGACGTGCTCGGGGCTGAAGCGCTGGTGCACCGAGCAGTGGCCCTTCCAGAGCAGGAAGCGGGCGGATCGCACGTCGTCCGCGCTGAGCCCGCCGAGGTCGAGGCGTGGGTTCCACACCCGCATGTGCGACTCGTCGTAGCCCATCTGGAAGCCGGTGTTGCGGCCCAGATGCTGGTCGGGGAAGAACAGCACCTGATCGCCGCGTTCGAACGCCCAGTCCAACACGGCTCGGGCGTTGGATGACGTGCAGACGGCACCGTGGTTGCGCCCGACGAACGCCTTCAGATCGGCAGCGGAGTTCATGTACGTGATGGGGATCACGCGGGCGAGGTCGACGTGTTCGCCGAGGGCTTCCCACGCCTCTTCGACCGAGTCGATGTCGGCCATGTCGGCCATGGAGCATCCGGCGTTGAGGTCGGGGAGCACGACCTGCTGGTGGGGGCCGGTGAGCACGTCGGCGGCCTCGGCCATGAAATGCACGCCGCAGAAGACGATGTAGTCGGCCTCGGGACGGGCCTTGGCGAGCTGCGCGAGCTTGAACGAGTCGCCGCGGGCGTCGGCCCAGCGGATCACCTCGTCGCGTTGGTAGTGGTGGCCGAGGATGAAGACCCGCTCGCCGAGGGTCGCCTTGGCCGCCGCGATGCGCCGTTCCAGTTCATCCGGCGACGCGTCGGCGTAGCCGTCGTCGAGGGGCGCCTGGATGCGGAGGGTGACCGCGGTGGCCGTCGTCGTCATCGGTATCTCGCTTTCCCGACCGTGACCCGCTCAGCGCTGAGTCGTCGTCAGGATAGAACCCCGTTCCGCCGTGCGGGTTCAGCCCGTCGCCCATCGCCGAGTGTGGTGCTCAGGCGGCGGATCGGCGACCGCCGACGGGTCGCTAGCGTTCCGGCGTGATCACGCGCCCGCCCTCGGGGTCGATTCCGGACGCTCCGGGGAGCTACCAGTTCAAGGACGACGCGGGCCGGGTCATCTACGTGGGCAAGGCGAAGTCGCTGCGGTCCCGGTTGTCGAACTACTTCCAGGACCCAGCGAACCTGCACCCGCGCACGGCTCAGATGGTGGCCACCGCCGCGACGGTCGAGTGGATCCAGGTGCGCAACGAGGTCGAGGCCTTGATGCTGGAGTACAGCCTCATCAAGCAGCATCGCCCCCGTTTCAACGTGCGGCTCGTCGACGACAAGAGCTACCCGTTCCTGGCGGTGACGGTGGGCGATGAGTGGCCGCGGGCGATGGTGATGCGCGGGGCTCGCCGCAAGGGCGTTCGCTACTTCGGCCCGTACGGTCACGCGTACGCGATCCGCGAGACGCTCGACCTGTTGTTGCGCACGTTCCCGATTCGCACGTGCAGCGACAACAAGCTGGCGATGCACGCGAAGCAAGGTCGCCCGTGCCTGCTGTTCCACATCGAGAAGTGCGCCGGGCCGTGCGTGGGAGAGGTGCCGAAATTCGCGTACGACGAGATGGTCGCGGACCTGTTGCGGTTCCTCGACGGCGACACCGACGAGGTGGTCGAGCGGCTCGACGCGGCCATGCGCGCTGCCGCTACGGGGTTGGAGTTCGAGCTGGCTGCGCGCTGGCGTGACCGCCTGGCAAGCGTGCGCCGCGCGATCGAGAAGCAGCAGATGGTCGCCGAACGCAGCGAGGACCTCGACGTGATCGGCGTGGCCGAGGACGAGCTCGAAGCGGCGGTGCAGGTGTTCTTCGTGCGCCGCGGACGGGTGGTGGGACGCAAGGGGTTCGTGCTCGACAAGGTGCTGTCGATCGACCCGTCCGAGCTGAGCGGCCGCATTCTCGAGGAGCTCTACTACGAGGAACCGCCGATCGGGATGCCGCGTTCGGTGCTGCTCCCCACCCTGCCGCCGGATCCGGCGGTGTACGAGCAGTGGCTGTCGGAGCACCGCGGCTCGAAGGTGGAGATCCGGGTACCGCAACGCGGCGCCAAGCGCACCCTCGCCGAGACCGTCACCGAGAACGCGACCGAGGAGTTCCAGCGGCATCGGCTGCGCCGGGCATCCGATCACAACAGCCGGGCCCGGGCGCTCAACGAGCTGCAGGAGCACCTGGGGCTGCCGGAGGCGCCACTGCGCATCGAGTGCTTCGACATGAGTCACATCCAGGGGACCGACTACGTGGGTTCGATGGTGGTGGTCACCGACGGGCTTGCCGACAAGCGCGAGTACCGGCGGTTCAAGGTGCGCACGGTTGGTGGTCAACGAATCGGCGACAGCGACGACTTCGCGGCGATGGAAGAGGTGCTGACCCGCCGGTTCACGAACTACTTGGACGACCGGGTGCGCCCGATCGAGGAGCGCGGCAAGTTCCAGTATTCGCCGCAGTTGCTCGTGGTCGACGGCGGCAAGGGTCAGCTGAACGTGGCCGTCCGCGTCCTGGAGTCGCTCGGTCTCGAGGAGGAGATTCCGGTCTGCTCGTTGGCGAAGCAGTTCGAGGAGGTCTTCCTGCCGGGTCGCCCAGAGCCGGTGCGCGTGCGCGCCAGTCCGAGGCGCTGTTCCTTCTGCAGCGCATCCGTGACGAGAGCCACCGCTTCGCCATCACCTTCCACCGCGAGCTGCGCGGCAAGCGCATGACGCGCTCTGCGCTCGACGACGTCCGCGGGCTCGGCGAGGTCCGCCGCAAGCGCCTGCTGAGCGAGTTGGGGGGCCTGAAGGGCGTGAAGGCGGCGTCGCTCGACGATCTGTACGCGCTGTCGTGGCTGCCCAACCCGGTGGCCGACGCGGTGTTCGCGTCGCTGCGCCCCGACGCCGCGGCGGGGCCGAGCCGCTAGGTTCGCGGCCCGTGGCCGCGCTCAAGTTCTTCTTCGGGACCATGGGGTCCGGGAAGGCGACGCTCGCATTGCAGATCCATCACAACCTGGCGCGACGTGGGCTGGCGGGTGCGTTGTTCACCCAGCTCGACCGATCGGGCGGGGTGGTTTCGAGCCGCCTCGGGGTGGAGGCCGACGCACAGATGGTGGAGCCGGGCGTCGATCTGCGGGCTCGAATCGAGGCGATGGCGCCGCTCGATTTCGTCGTGTGCGACGAGGCGCAGTTCTACGAGCCCGACCAGGTCGACCAGCTCGCCAGGGTGGTCGACGAGTTGGGCGTCGACGTGTATGCGTTCGGCCTGCTGACCTCGTTCCAGGGCCGCCTGTTTCCGGGGACGGCGCGGCTGTTGGAGCTCGCCGACGAGCGCCAGGAACTGCACGTCGAGGCGCGCTGCTGGTGCGGCAACCGGGCGACACATAACGCTCGGCTGGTCGACGGTGCGCAGGTGTACGACGGTGCACTGAAGGTGGTCGGCGACACGGTCGACCAGAGCGACGCCGAGCCTGACCAGGCCGCGTTCGATATCGAGACCGAGCCGGTCGTGACCTACGAGTTGTTGTGCCGGCGACACTGGACACGCGGAGAGGCAACACCATGACCGACCCTTGGGAAGCACATGCGGCGTGGTGGCAGGCCGAGTTCACCGACGGCGCCGACCCCGAGTACGTGGAGCAGATCCTCCCGTTGATCGCAGCGAACCTGCCGTCGGCGGGCCGCCTACTCGACATCGGGGCGGGCGAGGGCCAGGTGGCTCGTGTCGCGGCAGCGAGCGGGCTCGACGTGGTGGCGCTCGATCCCGCGTGGCGTCAGGTGTCGGTGGGGCAGGAGCGGGGGAGCGCGGCGTGGGTGCAGGGTTCGGCGACGAGCCTGCCGATCGCCGACGCGTCGGTCGACGCCGCGGTGGTGTGCCTGGTGTTCGAGCACGTCGCCGCGCTCGACGATGCACTCGCCGAGGTGGCCCGCGTGGTGCGCCCGGGCGGAACCTTCCTGTTCCTGTTGAACCATCCGCTGCTACAGACCCCGGGGTCCGGGTGGATCGACGACCAGATGCTCGAGCCGCCCGAGCAGTACTGGCGGATCGGGGAGTACCTCACCGAGGCGATGACCGACGAGGAGGTGGAGAAGGAGGTATTCATCACCTTCTTCCACCGCCCCCTGCACCGCTACCTGAACGGAGCCTTCGCCCACGGGCTTCGACTGGTGCGCATGGAGGAGCCGGCACCCCCGCCGGGGTTCCTGGCGCGTGCACCCGAGTACTTCGCCGCGGCGACGGTGCCGCGCCTGCTGTTCCTCCGCTTCGAACGCGTCTGAGACCGCTCGGACGGCCCGGATTCGCGGCGGTACGCCGATAGCGTGACCGGCGTGAGCGACTTCGTGGTGATCACCGGCATGTCGGGGGCGGGGCGCTCCCAGGCGGGCAACTGCCTGGAGGATCTGGGCTGGTTCGTCATCGACAACCTCCCGCCCGAACTGATTCCGAAGGTGGCCGACCTGGCGATCGGTTCCCGCGACCAGGAGCCGAAGTTGGCCCTCGCGGTGGGTGCGGGGCACGGCGTCGACGACATCCAGTCGTCGATCGCGGCGTTGCGCCGCACGGGCGCCCGGGTGCGGGTCATCTTCCTCGACTCGTCCACCGAGGTGCTGGTGCGACGCTATGAGTCGACCAAGCGCCGTCACCCGCTGCTTCAGCACGAGGGGCTAGGCGATGCGATCGAGCGCGAACGTGACGTGTTGCGCTCGGTGCGCGAGTCGGCCGACCTCGTGATCGACACGTCGTCGCTGTCGGTCCACGAGTTGAAGCACCGAATCGTCGAGCTGTTCTCCGATCCGAACCTCGGCGATGTGATGCAGACGACGGTGATGTCGTTCGGGTTCAAGCACGGCGTGCCGGGCGATGTCGACATCGTGTTGGACTGCCGTTTCCTCCCGAACCCGTACTGGAACGAGGAGTTGCGTCCGCTGAGCGGCCTCGACCGGCCGATCGTGGAGTTTCTCGATGCCGTGCCCGAGACGGCCGAGTTTCTCGATCGCCTGGAGCATCTGTTGGAACTGCTGGTGCCGGCGTATCGGGCCGAGGGCAAGTCGTACCTGACCATCGCCTTCGGGTGCACCGGCGGACATCACCGGTCGGTGGCGATGGCCGAGGCGTTGCGGCCGCGTTTGGCCCGCCTGGGCGTCGACCCGCGGGTGACCCATCGGGACGTCACGAAGTGACGGCGGCGGCTGTGTCGCCGCCCGCCGTCGTCGCGATCGGTGGTGGGCACGGGTTGGCGGCGACGTTGCGTGCGCTGCGTGCGCTGGCCGACCCGTTGACCGCTGTGGTGTCGGTGGCCGACGACGGCGGGTCGACCGGTCGCCTCCGCCGGGCCGTCGACCAGCCGGCGCCCGGCGACTTGCGCAAGTGCCTGGTGGCGCTCGGCGATCCGGACAACCTGCTGACCCGGGTTATGGAGCGCCGCCTCGATTGGCTCGCTCCGGTGCGCGGAGCGGATGCGGCGCTCGACCGGGCGATCGTGGGCCATCCGGTGGGAAACCTGTTGATCGCCGAGGCGACCGACGAGGTGGGCGATCTGGTGGATGCACTCGGCCGGTTGGGTGTTGCCATGGGCGTGCGCGGTCGGGTGCTGCCGGCCACGACGACACCGGTGCAGCTGCACGCGCAGCTGCTTGACGGCCGCGAGGTGTGCGGGCAGGTGCGGGTGATGGGCTCGCTCGGGATCGATTCGGTGCATCTCGACCCGGCGACCGCGGCGGCGCCACAGGCGGTGCTCGACGCGATCGCGAGGGCCGACGCGATCGTGCTCGGACCCGGATCGCTGTATACGAGCGTGCTCGCCGCGCTCGCGGTGTCGGGGATCATCGAAGCGGTGGCAGCCAGCGCTGCGCGCCGCATCTACGTGTGCAACCTGCATCCGCAGGCGGGCGAGACCGCGGGGTACGACGTGGCCGAGCATGTGGCGGCCCTGGCCCGGCACGGCGTGACGCCCGACGTGGTGTTGGTGGATCCGGCCGAGATCGAGCCGGGCGCGTTGTCGCCGACGGGTCCCGTGGTCGTGTCGACGTCGTTGACCTCGGCGGGAGTCGTCGGTCACGACCCGGCCAAGCTCGGCCCGGCGATCCTCGCCGCCCTCGGCTGACACCACCAGCGCATTGACGCCCGCGTTCCGCCCCGGACGCCCCCGTTCCGCCGCGGCACGGGTCCTCCGCCTAGGGCGGCCGGCCCAGCGGCGGTCCCCCTTCGGAACTGGGCCGATCCTCCGACCTGATGGGTCGGCAAATCGGCCCAGTTCGGAGGAGTTGGGCGCCCAGTTGCGGGGTGTTGGGCGCTCGGCGCGGGCCGGATCGCGGGGCGAATTGGCACCCGCGGCGGTGTTTCTGGTCCCATAAGGGGGTTCACGGCCGTGCGGCCGGGCCGCGCCCCGTGCGCGGTGCAGCGTTCGGAGTGCGTGGGCATCGAGTTCTCGACCATCTCAGCCTCCCGGCGGCCGTCGGGGGCTCGACCAGGGGAGTGCCATGAGCATTCGTGTAGGTATCAACGGCTTCGGCCGGATCGGACGCAACTTCTTCCGTGCCGCGACGGCGCGCGGGGCCGACATCGACTTCGTCGCCGTGAACGACCTCGGCTCGCTGAAGACCATGGCGAACCTGTTGAAGCGTGACTCGGTCGGTGGCACGTACCCGGGCGAGATCGTCGAGACCGAGGGCGGCATCTCCGTCGACGGCGACGTGCTGGCGGTGCTGCAGTACCGCAACCCGGCCGAGATCCCGTGGGGCGACCTCGGCGTCGACGTCGTGATCGAGTCGACCGGCATCTTCACCTCACGCGAGAAGGCGGCTGCGCACCTCGAGGGCGGCGCCCCCCGCGTGATCGTGTCGGCCCCCTCCGACGGCGCTGATGCCACGTTCGTGGTCGGCGTGAACGACGACACGTTCGACCCGGCGGCCCACAAGGTCGTGTCGAACGCATCGTGCACGACCAACTGCTTCGTGCCGCTCATCAAGGTGCTCGACGATTCATTCGGCCTGCAGAAGGGCCTGATGAACACGATCCACGCCTACACCGGCGACCAGAGCCTGGTGGACGGTCCGCACAGCGATCCCCGTCGCCCCGCCGCGGCGATCAACATCGTGCCGACGTCCACGGGTGCGGCCCGGGCGACCAGCCTGGTGCTCGAGTCGATGAAGGGCCGCCTGGACGGCACGTCGCTGCGCGTGCCGGTCCCGACCGGTTCGATCACCGACTTCGTTGGCGTGCTCGACCGGGACGTGACGGTCGACGAGGTGAACGCGGCGTTCAAGGCCGCCGCCTCCGAGGGCCGGCTCAAGGGCATCCTCGAGTACACCGAGGATCCGATCGTGTCGTCCGACATCGTCGGCTCGCCCTTCAGCTCGGTGTTCGACTCGGGCCTCACCATGGCGATGGGCAACCTGGTCAAGGTGCTCTCGTGGTACGACAACGAGTCGGGCTATTCGAACCGCCTGTTGGATCTGGCGCTCATCGTGGGTGCCGCCAACCAGTGATGGCGTGAGCGGCGGGGGCCGGTTCGTCCGGCCCCCGTTGCGCGTGTCGATGTGGGCGGCGCTGGCCGCCAACGATCTGAGGAGCAAGCGATGCAGTTCGGTGTGCCGGAGTTGGAGGATCTGCCCGACGTGTCGGGGAAGTCGGTGCTGGTGCGCGTCGACTTCAACGTGCCGCTCAAGAACGGGGTGATCGGCGATGATCTGCGCATTCGCGCGGCGCTGCCGACCCTGCAGTGGCTCACCGAACGAGGCGCGAAGGTGACGTGTTGCACGCACCTGGGCCGGCCGAAGGGTGCGCCCGATCCGGCGTACTCGGTGGAGCCGGTGCGCCGCCGTCTCGCGGAGCTCGCTCCGGGCGTGGAGCTGCTCGAGAACGTGCGCTTCAATGCCGGTGAAACGTCGAACGATCCGGCGTTCGTCGCCGAGCTGATCGCCGGGCACGACTTGTACGTGAACGACGCGTTCGGCGCGTCGCACCGGGCGCACGCGTCGATCGTGGGCCCGCCCGAGCATCTTCCGTCGGCGGCCGGTCGGCTGCTGGCGAAGGAGGTCGAGGTGCTGCTCGGCGTTCGCGAGGATCCGACCCGTCCGTTCGTCGCGATCACCGGCGGGTCGAAGGTGTCCGACAAGCTCGGCGTGATCAACGCGCTGCTCGATCTGGCCGATTCGCTGATCATCGGCGGCGGTATGTGCTTCACCTTCCTGAAGGCGATGGGTCATTCGGTCGGCAACTCGTTGTGCGAGGACGATCAGGTCGACACGTGTCGTCAACTGCTCGCCGATCACGGCGATCGGCTCCACCTTCCGTCCGACATCGTGGGTCTCGGCCCCGGCGGCAAGCTGTTCGATCCCGAGGCGGGCGGCGAGGTGCGCAACCTGGGCCGCTCGATCCCCGATGGTTGGATGGGTGTGGATATCGGTCCGGGCACGGCCGCGGAGTTCGCCGATGTGATCCGCGAGGCGGGCACGATCCTGTGGAACGGCCCGATGGGTGTGTTCGAGGATCCCCGCTTCGAGGCCGGCACGCGGGTGGTGGCCGAGGCGGTCGCCGAGTCGCGTGGCTTCTCGGTGATCGGCGGCGGCGACAGCGCTGCGGCGATCGCACAGTTCGGTCTCGCATCCGAGGTCGACCACGTGTCGACCGGCGGCGGTGCGTCGCTCGAACTGATCGAGCAGGGCGATCTGCCGGGCTTGGCGGCGCTGCGTCTCGCCGCCGAGCGGGCCAACTGAGCCCGAGCCTGTTCGAGGGGCCAGACTGGCTCCGGCAGGCCGGACCCCTTCACGGACGACCACCACATTTCCATCGAGGTAGGAGCACGACATGGCCGAACGCACCCCGCTCATCAGCGGCAACTGGAAGATGAACCACAACCATCTCGACGCGCTCGCGTTGGTGCAGAAGCTGAGCTACCACCTCGGTGGGCACAACTACGACAAGGTCGAGGTGTCGGTGCACCCGCCCTTCACCGACCTGCGCACGGTGCAGACCGCCATCGAGAGCGACCGGATGAAGTTCTCCCTCGGTGCGCAGAACTGCTATTTCGAGGAGTCGGGGGCGTTCACCGGCGAGGTGTCACCGCTCTTCCTGGCGAAGCTCAACGTGAAGTACGTGATCGTCGGCCACTCCGAGCGCCGCGAGATCTTCGGCGAGACCGACGACGACGTGAACCGCAAGGTCAAGGCCGTGTTCAAGGCGCAGATGACGCCGATCATGTGCTGCGGCGAGACGCTCGAGGAGCGTGAGTCCGGTGGTGCTCAGGCGAAGGTGGCGGGTCAGATCCGTGCCGGCCTGGCCGGTGTGCCCGACTCGCAGATCGCGGCGATGGTGATCGCGTACGAGCCGATCTGGGCGATCGGGACGGGCCGCACTGCGACCCCCGACGACGCGCAGGAGATGTGCGGCGCGATCCGTGCCGTGGTGGCCGAGGTCGCCGGCGGCGACGCTGCGGCGGCCGTGCGCATCCAGTACGGCGGCTCGGTGAAGGCCGGCAACGCGGCGGAGTTGATGTCGCAGCCCGACATCGACGGCGCGCTCGTGGGCGGCGCGAGCCTGGTGGCCGACGACTTCGCCGGCATCATCACCTACCGGAGCTGATCGCTCGTTCGGCCCGGTTGGGGTCGGCGGGCCGGCGGGTCGGCCGCGGTCAGAGGGCCGCGAGCACTTCGGCAGCGGCGCGTTCGCCGGAGCGCACGGCACCCTCCATGTAGCCGTTCCACACGTCGGCAGTCTCGGCCCCGGCCCAGTGGATCGGCCCGATCGGCGTGCGGAGCGCGTGGCCGTACGAGGTCCACACGCCGGGCGTGAAGTGGCCGCCGTAGCAGCCGCGGCTGAACTCTTCTGCCATCCAGTCGCGCTCGAGGTACTCGATCGGATCGGCGGCTCGGGGGCCGAAGTAGCGCACCATGCAGTCGACGACGGCGCGGCGACGTTCGTCGAGCGACACCCGGGCGAGTTCGCGTCCCTCGTCGGCCTCGAGGAAACCCATGAGGATGCCGGGTGAGCCGTCGGGCGGCGAGTTGTCGAAGGTGACCTTGACCGGGCCGGTGTCGGAGACGGCCTGGCCGGTGAGGCCGTCGGCACGCCAGAACGGTTCGGGGTAGATGCAGTAGCACTTGATGACCGACCCGGCGGGTACTCGCTGGCACAGCTGGTCGCGCCACGACGGCAGCGCCGGCTGGTAGTCGATGCGGCCGGCGAGAGTCGGCGGCAGGGTGACGATGGCGCGTGTGGCGTGGACGGTGGCGCCGCTGCGGCAGTCGGCCGTCACGCCGGGGTGCGGGGCGTCGTTCCAGTGGAGGCCGCGCACGACGGCGCCAAGGTGGAGCGAGCCGTGGGGGAGGCGGTCGGCGAGGGCTTCGGCGAAGCGGATGGACCCGCCGACGATGCGGTCCTGTTGGGCGCCGCGGTCGACCGAGATGAGGGTGTCGAGGTCGGTGCCGGAGTGCACGTAGAACGCGGCGTGCAGAAGCGAGAGGTCGCGGGTGTGTGCCGAGAACACCGCCTCGGTTGCGAGCCGGAAGTACTCCCGGCCGACCGTGGTGCGGAGGTTGCGGCGCACCCAGGTGTCGAAGGTCTCGGCGTCGAGGCGGCGGGCGTTGGGCGCCGACCATGGCTCGTCGAGGGGGACCGATTTGGCGATGCGTTGGAACCGCAGGAGGCCCTGGGCGATGTCGGCCAGGGCGAACGGACTGAGCTTGGGGGTGGCGCCGCGGTGCGAGGCGAGCAGCGATCGACGCCCGGCAAGGTCGACCACGTGGTGGCCCTCGTTGTAGGTCGGGAACGTCTCGAGGCCCAGTTCGGCCACGAGTTCGTACATGCGGTGTTGGGTGGGGCCGATCCATTGGCCGCCGAGTTCGATGGGCGTGCCGTCGGCGGTGGCGCCTCCCTCGGTTCGTCCGCCCACGCGGTCGCGGGCCTCGAGCACGGCGACCGACGCGCCGGTTGCGGCGATGCGCCGGGCGGCCGCGAGCCCGGCGAGACCTGCGCCGATGACGAGCACGTCGACTGTCGTGCCGTCGGTCGGATCGTCGGGCGCGTCGGGCGCGTCGGCCGGATCGCCGGGAGGCGCTGGCGGCGTTGACGGTGAGGGTGGATTGGGGTTGGTGTGCATCGGGGTCACCTCCGGGGTGGGGCGGAGCGGGGCGAGGCCGGCGACGCGTCGATCGACAGCTGCAATCCGGCGCGGCGGTTGCGGACGCGCCACACGTGGCGCACGAGCGGCGGTCGGTGGTCGCTGCGGCCCGGCTCGCGCCGGCGGCGGTGACTGCGGCGAGCCAGCGGGCCTCGAGAGTGGCGGCGTCGGCGAAGGCGGTGGCCGAGTCGGGCGGGGTGTCGAACCACGCCGCCTCGGTGGCGTCGCGCTCGGGTGCGATGATCGGCAGCAGTCGCTCGGGGTCGGTGAGGATGCTGCGGTGCAGGCGTTCGTGACGCCACCACACGGTGCGGCTGTCGTCGCGATCGGTGGGTGCCGGGCCGAGGTCGAGGCGCGTGTCGACGGCGACGGGCTTGAAGATCGAGGTGCAGGGTGCGGCGGTGGCGGTGACCCAATGCTGCGGTGCCGATGCGGTGCGCAGGTCGGCGATCCACGAGGCGGTGGTCTGGCTCACGGTGAGGAGCCCGCCGGCGTGTACGCAGGGTGCGCCCAGTCCGCCGTTGATCGGCGACCATGCGGGCGGCGCGTGCGGTTCGGGGCCGTGGGAGCGGAGCGCGGCGGCGAGTGCCGGGGCGCCGCGGTCGGCCGCCGAGGCGGTGGCTGCCTCGGTGATCGCCCTTCGGGCGGCGCACGCGGTGACGCGATTGCGGATGCGGTCGGCGTGGGCGGCGGCGAACGGCGCGATGGTGAGCCCGTTCGAGATCGAGCGTGCCCCGCCGGTGACCTGCTCGGTGGCGGTGAGGCGCCCCGCGGTCTCCAGCACGAACGCCGTGGTCGGGTCGGCCACGAGGAAGCTGTTGTGGTAGCGGAACGATCGGTTCTCGTGGCCGCATCCGCCGCCTTGGCCGTGGGTTTCGATGAGCGACACGATCACGCCGACGGCCTCGTGGGCGGGGGCGGAGCGTTCGAGTGCAAGGCGCAGCAGGTCCATGCCGGTCAGGCCAAGGTCCGCGAGGGGTTGATCGGTGAAGACCGCCTCGTTGCCGATGGTGACGCCGTGCTCGTTGGCGCCCATTTCCGCGCCCCACATCCAGAACGGCCGCGACACCAGGGTTGCGTGGGTGTGAGGCACCTGCGGGATGTCGATCCAGGTGCAGCGGGCCCGGGAGCCCGCCGCGTGGTCGGCGGCCGTGGTCCATTCGAGGAGTTGCGCCTCGTTCGGGTCACGGTCGGAGTTCTTCGCGAACCACACCCCGTCCGCCGAAACGTGGACCATCGTGTCGCACATGGGTGCACCCTACGGCGTGGGCTCTGCGAGGGTGCGTTGGGTCCGGCGGATGCGCTGCTAACGTGGCGCCGCCCGTCATGCGGTCCGCCGAGGAGTTGTTCCGTGCAAGTTGTGTCGATCGTGCTCCAGTTCATCCTGGCGTTCGCGGTGATCTTCCTGGTGCTGATCCACAGCGGCAAGGGCGGTGGCCTCTCCGACATGTTCGGTGGTGGCCTCGGCGCAGCGGCGTCGGGGTCCACGGTGATGGAGAAGAACCTCGATCGCATCACGGTCGTGGTGGCGCTGCTGTTCACGTTCAACACGATCATCCTGTCGCTCATCATCGACACCTGACAGACCTGACTGCCCCGACCTGACCTGACCGGCGCCGCGATGCGGCGCGTGCGGGTGCTCGGCACTCAAGTCATCGGCGGAGATGTCGATGAAGAGAGGTGCTGTCGTTCGGGTCGGTCATCGGTGCAGGCATGCAGGCGCCGGGGCGTGGTGCGGCGCCATCTCGGCGCTCGACCCCACGTGGTGTGCTCGTGGCGTGCGCTCTGGCGTGTCTGCCCGTTGCGTCGTGCAGCCGAACGACGGGTGCTCGCGCCGATGCAGCGGCCGACGGGTCCGGTGGCGGCGTGGTGCGCATCGGTGTCGCGGCGCTGCCGAAGCCGACGGTGGGTGAGCTCGCGCCTGCAGATCCGATGGGGGTGCTCGCGCCGGACCTCGTGTTCGACGGCGTGACCGACTGGGATGCCGCGAAGCGTCGGGTGGCGCCGGGGGTGGCCAAGTCGTGGACGACGACCGATGGCATCTCGTGGATGTTCACGATCGATCCGCTCGCCGAGTTCTCCGACGGCACGCCCGTGACGGCCGACTCAGTGGTGGCGGCGCTCACCGAGGTGGCCCGCGGTGGCGGGCTCGCCGGTGGGCGGCTCGACGTGATCGCCGGGGTGAAGGAGTTCCGAGCCGGCGGTGCCGCGACGATTCGCGGTCTGGTCGCAACGGACGCGTCGACGCTGACGATCGAGATGTCGAGCGCCAACTACGAACTGCCTGCGCTGCTTGCCGACCCCAGCTACGGGATCGGCCGGCCGACCGGTATTGGCGAGGCCGGTGCCGCGAAGGTCGTCGGATCGGGTCCGTTCGTGCCGGTCGCGTCGGACGGAACGACCTTGCGGTTGGCGCCGGCGGAGTCGGACATCGATGGGGTTTCGGCGATCGAGTTCGTTGCGTTCGGCAGCGACGATGCGGCGATGAAGGCGTACGAGGCCGGATCGGTCGATGTGGCGCCAGCAGCGAAGGGCGCGGCGCTCGTCGAGGCGGGCGGGGATGCGCGGTATCGGGTGTCGGCGGGAACGCTGATGCTGTCGGTGTCGAACTTGGCGGCGCCGCTCGCCGATGTGGGTGTGCGGAGGGCGTTGCTGGCCGGTGTCGATCGCGAAGCGGCGGTGGCGGCTATGGGCGACGCGTGGGCGGTGGCGAACGGTGTGGTGCCCGGCGACCTCGTGTCGGCGGCGGTGTGCGACGCCTCGTGCGGGGTGGACGATGCTGTGGCGCGGAACGGTCTGATGGGCCTGGCTGCGAGCGGCGCGCCGCTGCATCTCGACGTGCCGGCGGGTGACGTGGCGGCCAGGCTGGCCGCGGAATTGGAACGCCAGATCGAGGTCGTCGGCGTGCCGGTCGAGGTCCGTCCCGTGGACGGCGCGGCGCTCGAGCAGGCGGTCGGAGGCGGCGGTTCGGAGTTGTTGGTGTTCGCACAGGTGGGGTTGGCGCCGAGCGTCGACCCGTACCTGGCGCAGGGGTTCGCCGGTGGCGGCGGGGAGAACGTGAGCGGCATGTCGTCGCCCGAATTCGACTCGGCGCTGGCCGTGGCGCGGTCGACCAGCGATGCCGATGCGCGGGCCGACGCGTACCGCCAGGCCGAGGCGATCGTGGTGTCGAACGGGGCCGCGCTGCCGCTGGCGGAGCTCGGCCGAACGTATGTGGTGCGTCGCTCGGTGCGGGGCGTGCAGCCCGTCTCGGGCGTGTTGTTCGACGGCCGATCGGTGCACGTCGCGGCGAACCGCTGAGCCGCCCGAACCCGATTCGCTCCACGCGACGGAGGCGCTACACTGTCGGCGCTCGTCAGCGTGCTGGCGGGCAAGTCACGTCGGAGTGGCGGAATTGGCAGACGCGCCAGACTAAGGATCTGGTGCCCGCAAGGGTGTGGGGGTTCAAGTCCCCCCTCCGACACGAACGTTTCCCATACCAGCGGGCGGGCGTCGACCGACTTCGGTCAGCTCGACCTTGAGCGGGGGAGCGCCGCACGCCACGACCCGCAGGTGGTCGGGGTAGACGTACACGGCGTCGACCAGGTCCTCGATGAGCACACGTCGTTCTCGGTCGTCGGCTTCGTCCCACACGGTGGTGATGTCGACCGAGGCCACGAGGTCGGCGACTTCCTCGAAGCGTTCGGCCAGCTCGGAGCGCTCGGCGTCACGCTGTGCTCGCTGGCGTAGGCGTCCCATGCGCCGCGGGCGTTGCCCTTGCCCCCGGGGTCGTCGACCGCTGGGGCCGAACAAACCTGGCGGCACGCATCCCGAGTGAGTCTCCGATGCAGTTTGCGGGTGCTGTATTACAGAAACGGCACCCGAGTACGGGTGGGAGGCCGACAGCCGGCTCGGTCAGCAACTCGAATGGGAAAGTACAAGCTCCTGGCCGGGGTCTTCGACGGGCACCTCGATGGCGACGATGGGCTGCGATCTGTCCCAGTCGACGAGTGCCTGGCGGATGGCCTCGGGCGGGGTCGGGCTCGCCACCTGCAGGTTGGCGTACAACCCGGCGAGTACGCCAGCTGGGAGGTCAAGGAGGCGGTCGGGGTCCATGCGCAAGGCGGCGAGGCAGATGCTCGGAGCTGTTCCGTCGACGTGGTCGACGAGGTTCGCAGCCCCTGACTCGGTCAGAACGATCGGCTCATCCGAGCTGTTGAGCCATTGTACGAGCTCGGTTGGCGTGTCGCGGTCCGGCGTCGTAGCGGGGGTCCACCGAGCGATCTCCGTCCCGTGCCTCACGTTTGCTTACGGCGCTCTGGGCCAGGACCCAAACCGAGGTACCCGTCGGAGCCTTCCATACTGCGCACGACGCCTCCATCGAGGGCGAGACGCGCGACGGTCGCGTTACCGACCGATGCCACCCGGTTCCCGCCGCGGGTGGTGACTTCCAGATCGCCATGGGGGCGCAGGTGGGCCAGGTCAGCGGTGAGGGAGGTCGTCGCCTCCATCTCCGTTCCGATCTCCGGAGGAGCGGCGGTCGCCACGCCCACTGCCAGCACGCCGATCACTCCCCACGACAGCATCGCCGACCATCGAGGGGAAGGCCTTTCCCATGCACCCGAGGTCGTGAGGTGCGTGAGCCAGACGACCAGAGCCACGAAGACGCCAGTGGCGAACATCCACCGCAGGTCGTAGTCGGCGACACCCTGGGGCGGGGTGAGGAAACCCGTGCACATCGCCGATCAAGCCCGCAATCCCGACGAGGGCCTCGGGGCCGAGCGGAGTGCCTGACGGCGTTGCCAGGCGAGCACCACCACCCCGGCCAGCATCAACAGCCCGGTGGCGTCGGGGCCCTCGAAGCTGGTCTCTTGGAACGGTGGCGCCGAACGCTCGTGGCGGAAGGTTCATGAGCGTGCCGAGAACGTCGATGCTCCCAGCGAGGCCGCGGGTCGTGATGCGTGCGTCGAGCATTCGGGCCGAGGTTTCCGGTGCCGAACACCTGATCCACGAAGGTCGGAGCCCACAGGAAATGCGCGAGTGCGATGGCCGCAATGAGGTCGCGCTTGCCGTTTCCGGCCAGAGTCTGCGTCGGGCGACCGAGATCGCTCCGGCCGTGAGGATCACCAGGAGCGGGACCAGGGAGTACGCCACGTGCGTCGTGGCGACGAAGGAAGCCGTGAGCACGAGACCCGGCAGCACCCAGGTTGCTCCTCTGGCGAGCGTCCAAGCGAGGAGGCAGCTGCACAGCATCGGGACAACGACGAGGTTGGGGTTGAGGGCTGAGCCGAGCGTCCCGTCCATTGCGAGGAAGACGGCGACCAGGATCGCAAGCATCGTGGCGCGGCCGGCTCGACGCCCGGCGTTGCGACGCACCGCCCACACGGCCGCAAGGGCCGACGCACCGTTCACGACGAGCGCGAACCACATGAGACCGCGGTCGAGGCCGAAGGCGCGCACGAACCCGAACGCGCTGTAGATCGCGAGCGGGCCGGGCTGGCGGACCGTCGGGCCACCGAATTGATCGAGGGTCGTGAAGTCACCGAGTAACGGGCGATTTGTGGCGGCCTGGTGCGCCTGGACCCCGAACCGGGCCTCGTCCGCAACGGCAACTCGACCTTCGGCAACGGCAACGCCGGCGACGCCCAGCATCACCGCAACGATGATCAGAGCCATCGCGATGAGGTCAGTCCGCCCCTTCGTCGCCTTGTGGACAGCAAGCGCCCGCCCTTGATCGCACTGCGTCATGCCCACTTCTCCTGCCGTCCGGTCAGCGTAGGGGGCCGGCTCCGTCCGTCGCCCCCCGATCCTCAGCCACCGGCCGATTCTCCGCGGAGATGCACATCGAGGTCGGTGCCTGTTGGGGTCAAGAACGCGTCGGTGAGCGTCTTCGGCTCCCGGTCAGGCTGGCTCCGTGGATTCGGTGTTGGGTGGGGGCGCGTTGAAGCTGGTCTCTCGGGTGGACATGTGATGGCCAAGGTCGGTGGTTCGGGCGGCTGTGCGGTACTCGTTGATGGGCCCGCCGCGAACGGTGTGTCGTTCGATCGGGTGGCCTGGCCCGATCGCCACGACATCGGCGGTGTCGTTGGGTGCGCGTTGGTTGATCCCGCGGTGCGGGCGATGCGAGTTGTAGTGCTCGATGCACTCGACGAGCAGCCGCCGGAGTTGCTTCTCGTTCCAGATCAGGGTCCGGTCGAGCAGCTCGTGGCGCAGGGTGCGGATCCAACGCTCCGCGTAGGCGTTCGCTTGGGGTGCTCTCGGCGGGATTCGCAGCGCGGTGATCCCCGACCCGGCGAAGACGGCGTCGAACGAGGCGATGAACTGTCCGGCGCCGTCGCGGATCAGGTACCGGAACCCGTGATCATCGTTCCAGGACGTGAGAAGGTTGCGGGCGGTTTGGGTGGTCCACGGTCCGGTCGGGTTGGTCGTGATCCCGGCGAGGTGGACACGCCGCGTTCCGATTTCGATGACGAACAGGACGTGCAACCTTCTCAACGTGACCGTGTCAACGCATGCGAAGTCCGTGGCGGTGACCGCGGCGGCTTGGGAGCGGATGAACTCGACCCACGTGGGCCGGCTCCGGTGGGGTGTGGGGTTGATGCCGGCTCGGCGCAGGATGTTCCACACGCTCGACGCGGCGATGCTGTGGCCGAGGCGGCGGAGCTCGCCGTGAACTCGGCGGTCTCCCCAGGTCGGGTTCTCGGTAGCGAGGCGGCGAACGAGTTTGCGAAGCTCGCCGGCGATCGGCGGTCGGCCAGTTCGTCGCGCTGGCGGTTGCGTCCAGCGCCGGGCGACCAGACGCCGGTGCCAGCCGAGCACGGTGGCGGGTTGCACGATCAACATCACGTCGGCGAGGCGCCGCCGGTCGACCACCGAACCGAGCACAGCGAGGATTGTGCGGTCGGTGTCGGTGAACTGTGCACGGCTGATCTGACGTTGCAGCACGTGGATCTGGTGTCGGAGGGCCAGGACTCGGCGTCACGGGTGTCGCCGGTCGCGAAGAACCAGCGAAACCGGGTGATCACCAGCCGGGCGATGGGAGCGAACAGGGCCATGGCGGGTGCACGGTAGCGATCTCACGCTGACCTCGAAGCCCCCGGAAACACGGGGTAGATGACGTTCTGACACCCACAGGATCTGCACCGTTGCCGAAACGCTGCCGGAATCTCGATCTGCCGAGGTGAGCTACCGGTGCGAGCGGACCTCGATGCCGGGGAGGTCGCGGAACGCAGTGCCATCGGCGCTCACGACCGTCCGGTCGAACGCCTTGGCGGTCGCAGCGATCATCAGGTCATGTGCCCCGCGTGGCTTTCCCTGGGCTCGCACAGCGACAAGAAGTTTGGCGTGGGCCTCGGCGACTTCGAGGTCGTAGTCGAGGATCGGCACAGTGGCGACGATGTCATTGACGAACGCGGTACGTGAAGCCTTGCGCCCTCGGCTGGCGAGCAGGGCGCCAACTCGGAGTTCGGCGATTGTCACGGCTGCGATGGCGACGTCGTCGGCGTCATCCAGAACAGCGTCAAGGTTGTCGCTACTTCGCTCAGCATCGATCAGGAAGGTCGTGTCGAAGAGGAGGCGGGTCATGTTCGGTCATCGATCACGACAAGGTCTCGGACCTCATGGAGATCTCCTACCCAACCCGAGTCAGGGCGGTGACGACGCAGGAGCGCCTTGACATCTACTCCGAGCCCTCGATTCATCGGTTCCAGATGT
>JADJBW010000012.1 GCA_016703525.1 Actinomycetota bacterium
CCGGGTGAGCACCGCGAGATTCGAAAGATCGAGGCTCGAACACGCCGATCCGGCCTCGAACTCGACGAACCCCACGAACCCACGCCATGGGACCCGCTTGCCGTTGGCACCGAGCCGCACATCCCATTCCACGCTCTTATTGGCGATTGCTGCGACCAGCAGGTCGCAACTCGTGATGTCGAGCCGCATCTGGAGATCCGCTCCGCAGTACTCGTTCCAGCGCCGTCGCAGGTGACCGAACACGCCATGGGGCGTCGGAAGCGGCTCGCTCCGCTGTCCCTTGCGGAACGTGGTCGGGTGTGGAGCTGGAAGCCGAACCGCTGGACCGCCCACGTCCACCGAAGGCCCGGTGAGGTCTCGGTACGACTCCGCCTGCAGCAGCTCCGGCGGCGACATGGCGTCGCGCTTTCGCCGGCCGAGACGGATGCTCGACGGTCGGGCCGTCGCTACGGCGTCATCGAACCGGCTGCACAACCGATCGTCCAGCAGCGTTAGCTCCCTTCTCGGATAATCGCGGTCGTCGCGTTGGCGCCGGGCATTTCGACCGGCAGGATCGAAGGCGTGAAGGTGATGGAGCGTACCGGCAGCGGGCCGCTGATGACGGAACTCGTGCGCATCCCGGTTCTCCGGAAGGCATGGGATGTCGTGGCCGCAAATGACGCCGCCGACGGCACCGTGTCGGCCAGCGTGGAGCGGTTTGCCGAACGGCTCGACGAGCGACTCATCGAATTGAGCGCGCAACTGCGGGGCGGCGCCTTCGACCCGCACCCACGCGGCGCGCCGAACTCGACCGCCGCGGCGACAGCCCACGCGCACTGCACATTCCGTCGGTCCGCGACCGTGGTCGAGCGTGCCCTGGTCGACGTGCTGACCTCGCGAATCGACCCGTGGCTCGCCGCATTCGTTCGCCTACCGCCCTGGGCTTGGCGTCGCCGACGCGTCAAGCGCTCGTGCGCAGTCGCGGACGCGGGCATGAACGTGGTGGTCCGACTCGATGTCGCCGACTGCTTCGACTCGCCTGACCGCGGCATTCTCATAGCGTCGCTCGCAAGGCGGGTTCCCGAGGTCGCGATCCTCACGCTCGTGAATGCGCTACTCGAACGCCCGCGTCTCGACGGCCGCCGCCTCAGGCGCTCTCGGCGCGGGAGCGCCACAGGGTGGCCCCTCGTCGCCGTTGCTTTTGCAATGTCTACCTCGACCGCTTCGACACCGAGCTGGCCCGGCACGGCGCGGTCATCCGTTACGCCGACGACATCGCGCTCCCATGCAGCGGGGCGATCCGAGCTTGGGAGGTCATGGAGATGGCGACCGACAGTGCCCGCACCCTCGGACTCGAACTCGGTGACGACAAGGCGTCGGTCACCACATTCGACGAGGGGTTCGCCTTCCTCGGCGAGGATTTCACTGCGATCTACCCGCCGGAAGAACCGCTCGCCCGCGTGCGCGAACCAGACCGGCGCGTGCTCTACGTGCAAGCCGAGGGGTCGCTCGTTCGCATCTCGAAGGGTCAGGTCGTGGTGTCGAAACACGACAACGACCTGCTCAGCCTTCCATCGAGCCATGTTGGTGCCGTGGTGTGCATCGGCTCGGCCAACGTAAGCGACTAACTTCCGCTCGAAAGCACTCGGTGAGGGAATCGATGTCGTGTTCATCTCGCGACGGACGATTCGACGGCTGGCTCCAGGGCGCCCGCTTGCCCAATGCCCGCACCAGGCGGCTGCAATACGAGCGTTCGGGCGACACCGAGTTCAGGCTGTCGCTTGCCCGGCTACTCGTTGTCGGCAAGCTCGCCAACCAGCGCGCTTTGCTGCTGCGTTACCAGCGCCGCGAGGGCTCGGACCGCGTGGTCGAGGCGGCAGAAGCCATCGAACGCCAGGCTCGGCAGGCCGAACGCGTCGCAACGATCGACGAACTGATGGGCGCCGAAGGGGCCGGCTCACTCGCCTACTTCTCCGTCTTCGCCCAGCTGCTTCCGCCGTGGACCCAGTGGACCGGCCGCAACCGCAACCCACCGAAGGACCCGGCGAACGCGCGCTCCAGCTTCGCCTACACGTTGCTGACCGGCGAGGGCGGTCGCTGCGTGCGCTGTCGCCGGGCTCGATCCCGTTGCAGGGTTTCTCCATGGCGACCACGGCGACCGTCCGTCGCTTGCGCTCGATCTCATGGAGGAGTTCCGGCCGGTCATCGCCGACACGGTTGTGATGGACCTCCTCCGCCGCAACCAGCTGCAGCCCGGCCACTTCCGCTCGGAGGCCGACCGTCCAGGCGTCCTGCTCACCGACAAAGGCCGACGGCTACTCATCCGGGAGGTTCGAGGAACGCATGCTCACTGTCTTCACCCATGTCGCGACGCGCAAGCGCGTCGCCTACCGGCGCGGCATCTACCTCCAGGCATCGCGGATTGCCGGCTGCATCGGATCGGGCGAGGTTCGCTACACGCCGGTTGCGTGGCGATGATTGCCGTCATCGCCTACGACGTGCGCAACGACGACCGCCGGGCGCAAATGGCGGCGCTGCTGGGTTCGTACGGTGTACGGATCCAGCGCAGCGTGTTCGAATGCCAACTCGACACCGAAGCCCTCGCCTCGGTCGTGCGGCGGGCAGAATCGCTCCTCGACCTCGATCACGACGTGTTCCACGTGATCCCACAGTGCGGAACCTGCTGGGAATCCCGCGTCGCACTCGGCCAGACAACGTCGGTTCTCGGCGACCTGTATTGGGTCGTCTGACCATCTGCGCTCGTTTCGCGAATAGCCCTTGACGTGGTTGCCGAGGGTGCACATAGGATCGCTCTCCGCACCTGACGGTCAGCGGTCCCACCCTTCGAGGAACCAGACGATGGGCAACCACAACACCGGCTCGGCACCGCCCGCCATGCCCGATCTGCCACCCATGCGGGTCGTCAACCTCACGCCACATCCGGTGGTGGTCGACGGTCCCGAGGGGCGCGTGACCTTCCCCCGCTCCACGTCCGAAACCCGAATCGTCACCACTGAATCGGGCCGCGCGGCGATTCACACCGACCACGGTGCCGTCGAGACCGTCACGACCGAACTGGGAACCGTCGACGGCCTGCCCGATGCGACCCCCGGAACGATCTACATCGTGTCGCTCCCAGTCGCGCTCGCCGCGCGCCGCACTGACCTGGTGGTTCCCAACGGCCTCAAGCGCGACGCAGCCGGCGCCGTCGTCGCGTGCGACTCGCTCGCATTCGTCGGAGGCACACGGTGAGCGGCCCGGACCGCGTCGGCCGGTTCGACGACCGCCTCCAAGCGGTATTGAGTTCCACCTACGTCCAGGTCATTGTCGCCCCAGGGCTGGTCGCCATCTGGACGTATGTGCTCCTCTGGCGGAAGGTGACGGCCGGGTGGTCAATCGTGTGGACGGCCGCCTTGCTCGTCGTGCTGGTCGGCATCCTCTCGCTACGACCGGTCCGTGAGTACCTGCGGCAACGTGCCTGGCGAACCATTGAGATCCAACATCACGCCGACCTAGACGACGTAGGACCGATCGGCACAGCGGTGTTCTTCGTGTCGAAGCCACCGAGGGGTGCATCCGACCTGTTCCCGTCTGGATCCGAATGGCAGGACCACATCGCGAACAAGGTCTGGTCCGCGTTGTCAGCCATGCCAAGCGGCGGCCCGAGCGCCATCGCGCTGTTTGCATCAACGGCCTCCGAATCGGCAGCGAACGCGATCAAAGGCCACATCGAGTCGTCGCGGCCGATCAAGGTCTCCGTGGAGGTCGTCGACGACATCTACGACGTCGCCAGCATGGCGAAGTCGGTCCGCTCACGGGTTCCGACCAGCGGACCGAGCGTGCTCGCGGACATCACGGGTGGCACCAGCGGGGTCACGGCCGCGCTCTACACGGTCGCGATCAATCGAGGCTGGGTCGTGACCATGCTTGACCAAAGCGACAGGAAGCGAGTTCGCGTGCTCGTGAAGGGTGCGCGCCCATGATCGATCGCGTGCTCAGCTTCGTTGGTCTCGGCAAGTACGGAACGTGCACCTACGCCCAGGCGGATCGGCCCGAGCACCACGTCACAACGAACATGTTCCCGCTTGCGATGTCGGCCTGGTTCCCCAGCGCTCCGGTGAACGTATTCGTCACGGCGCGAGGCCGAGGACGACAAGGGCCGAGCGCTCCGAGAGCGGGCAGCAAGAAAGTCGCCCTCGTTCACGTCCCGTCGGGCGGCACCGAAGACGAACTCTGGGGATGTTCAACGTCATCGTCACCACCGGGAGGACCGCGAGTCCATCGCGCTCGACGTGACGCACGGCTTCCGCACCCAGCCGATGCTCATGCTCGCCGCGGCCGTCTACCTCCGCTCCACGAAGAACGTCACGATCACTGAGGTGCTGTACGGCGCCTACGACGCCCGCAACGAGGAGACGAACACCGCTCCCGTCTTCTCCCTGCGGCCGTTCCTCGACCTCATCGACTGGTCGACAGCCTTCGAGCAGTGGGACCGCTTCGGCTCGCTCGGCGCGTTCGTCGACGTCGTCGCCAGGGGCGACGCCCGACACCCTGACGCGAGGCTCAGCAAGACGATGCGCAACGTCGCCGATGGCCTCGCACTCAACCGCGTGGAGCACACACGCCGGAGCGCCAAGTCCGCGATCGAGAGTGCCCGCTCACGAGCAGAGGAACCCGCCGCAACGGCGCCCCGTCAGACATCCCAACTGCTGCGCTCCTGGAGCGGTTCGTCGAGCGCCTTGAGCCACTTGCCGCACCGCCAGAGGGCCGAACGCCTGCCCGCTCGCGCCCACGCAGCGTCGTACGCCGAGATGATCGAGGTACTGCTCGCTCAGGGGCAGTTGGCTCAGGCCGCCACCGTCGCACGCGAAAGCCTCGTCTCCCTCGTGCTGCTCGCCCGCGAACCCGCCGCGGACCTCGCGCAACCCGCTGGGCGTGCGCGATGGGAGCGCGCGCTCAACAGCTGCGCCGGCGACAAGGCCGACCCGCCAGAACTGGCGCCGATCTCCGCCGCCTGGTCCTCGATCCGAGAAGTCCGGAACGACCTCGCGCACGCCGGCTACACCCGAACGAACCTCAAGACTCCGAAGATCCGCACGAACACGCATAACGCGTGCCAGCGAATCGTCAATCTGCTCAAGCAGCCGCCGCTGCACGCGATCGACCTTCTGGCGACCCCACCTGATGAAGCCGAGGAGGCAAACGATGCCTGAGATGTGGCTGATCCTGTTTGAAGCGACCGGAAAGCAGTCCTTCATCTTCGACACCAACAAGCTTCGCGAGAACCTTGGGGCCTCGCAGCTCATCCTCGAGTCCACGACCTCGCAGCTGGTGTCAGCACTCGGGCCAGGCAGCGGGCTCACAGTCAGCCGCGACGGGACGGTCGACGGAATCGGCGCACAGCCTGCGATCGATGCCGAACGAACCACCCCGTACGAGGTGATCATCGCCACGTCGGGGAAGGCGCTGGTGCTCGCTCGCTCACGGGTGCTCGCCGAGGACCTCATCTGGCGTCACGTCCCAGGCCCTGCACACACCCCAGGCCTCCGGATCGTAGGCACATCCGCACCGTTGAATGGGGCGACCACGGCGCGCTGAACCAAGCGTCCGCCGCCGTCCACCAACGCCTCGACGTACGAGCGTCCAGCACCGCATCCGCGCGCTTTGTTCGGCTGCCCGTCGTTGACGACTGCGCTACGAGCGGCCTTCCGGCTGCCTTCGCGGTGTCCGATGAACCGAACCGGGGGCAGCCGCACCCGCTCGCACTCCGTCATCGCGGCGGCGGCGCGCGTTCACGGTCGATCCGTCGCTTGAGGGACACCTTCCATGACATCGCAGAGTCGGCCGACGCATTCGATCAGCTCGACCTGAGCTGGGTCGCCGTGGTCCACGCCGACGGCAACGGCCTCGGCGCCGTATTCAGCGACTTCGGGCGCGCGCTCGAATCGTCTGGCCGCGGCACGGATTCGCGTTCGTGGGTGACGCACTACCGCGAGTTCTCACAAGAGGTCGAGCGAATCACAACAGCCGCGTTTCGCCGCGCCATCGAGACCGTGCCGCTACGAGAACGCCCGCGTGATCCCGCCAGCCGACGACCAGCTGAGCGCATCCGGCCTGTGGTACCAATCGTGCTGGGCGGCGACGACCTGACCGTTGTCTGCGATGGGCGGTACGCATGGCGTTTCACCCGCGCTTATCTCGGGGAGTTCAACCGGCTCGCTGCCGGAAGCCGGACCATCTCGGCGATCATGCCCCGGCCGCCGGGTGACACCAGCGGCCGACCCGACAGCGCGCAATCCGAGACCGGGGCGCTGACGGCGAGCGGAGGGATCGCCTTCGTCAAAGCGCATTTCTCCTTCCGCGACGCCTACGCGCTGGCCGGTGAACTCTGTAGTTCCGCCAAGCTCAAGTGCCGTCGGCAATCGACTTCCACGCCGTGTACGACTCGACCATCCGGCCGCTCTCCGAACTTCGGGCCGCTCAGCCCAGGGCCGTGGTCTCACGTCGCTTCCAGTTCCAACGTCCGAGGTCGCCGGCCTGGAAGAGCTGCACCGACGGTTGGCGAGTCGCGGATCGGCGTCCCGAGATCCGGAATTCCAAAGTGCACAGATACGGGAACTGCTCACCTGCGGCAGGCTACCGACCAGGCCACGCGGAATGGGAGCGACTCCACCAGCACCACGCCGGTCCCCGCCTGTCGAGCGCACCGGCGGTGCACCACACACCGCTACTGACGCACTCACCCTCGCCGACATCGCAGAGCCGGGCGACGAAGGCGCCGAGCCGGTGACCACCGGCACCGCTCCCGCGACTACCGGCATGGGAGGCGAGTGACATGAGCCAACTACCCGACGGTGCCGCCCCAAACCCGGCGCCGATCACGAGCGTCGCCGCAGACGTTGCGATCTCACTCGAAATCTGCTTCGAGTCGGACTGGCACATCGGCAGCGGTGCCGGCCGTCACGGCGCTGTCGACCGATCGGTCCAACGCGATGACGACGGGTTGCCCTTCGTGCCCGCGCGCTCGCTCAAGGATCTGCGCGACGCCTGCGAGACCATCGCTGTCGGCCTCGACAACGGCACCCCCGGCAGGTGGAGCGCGCCTGGGTCGACCGGACGTTCGGCACCCAGCCCGCACTCGACAACAACGCCATGCCATCGCCCCCGTCCGCCGGAGCCATCAGCGTGGGGGCTGCGCGGCTCGATCCGCAGGTACGGGACATCCTCGCCGACGATCGATGGCGCGCCCACGCGACCATCATCCACCCCGGAGCCAGGATCAACGCAGACACCGGCACCGCCGAGCCAGACCATCTCCGATTCGTGGAGTTCGCTCGAACCGGGATGCGCCTCGGGTCGGCAGTCCTCGCGCTATGCGAACTGCCACAGCCTGCAGTTGCCCTCCTGATAGCGGGAGCAGCGTCGATCCACCACATCGGCGGGAGGCGGCGGCGCGGCAGCGGCCGATGCACCGTCACGGCGAGGCTCAGCGAGTCGACAGCCCAAGTCGACTCCGCCATCGCCTGGATCGAGGCCCATGACGACCCGGGGACCCCACCGAGCGCGCTCGCACCGCAAGGCCGACCCACCGGGCAACCGGCTCGCGAACACCGCGCCAGCGCTGACAACACGACCAACGGCTGGCGCGCCATCGAGATCACGATCACGGCCGAAGCCCCCGTCATCGTGACCGATCGCACTGTCGGAAACCTCGCGTTGACCGCCACCCGACTGCCCGGCTCCGTGCTGATCGCCATGGCCCAACGCGTCGTGTCGCAACCCATGTGGCCCTTCCTCGGCAACGGTTCGCTCCGCATCGGAGAGGGCCTGCCAGCGACCGCCGAAGGGGCCGCACCACCCGGCGCGGCGGGGCTGGGCGCGGCCAAAGGGAGACGCGGCCGCGACGGACTCGATTGTTGATCTCCTCTCCCACAGCGGTGGGCCGGTGGCGGCTACCGCGCGACGCCTGGGTGCGCGCCATGGACGAGCTTACTGCGCGAATCGAGATCGACTCCGTGCCCACCACGATGCGAATCCACAACGTCGTCGACGACGCTCTGCAGCGGCCGACCTCGGACATCGGTGGTGTATTCGGCTACCAGACAATCGACTCCGGGGCGCGCTGGGTTGCCGAGATACTCGTGGCACCCGCCGCAACGCCCATCGGCGATGAACTACTCACACGGCTCGCCGGCACGCACCGGATCGGCCGCGCACGCAACAGCGGATACGGCACCGTCCGCGCCGAGGTTGCTGACCGGGGCACGATCGACCCGCCCACCGGCCGGGCGGCGCACGGCGATGCCAGATCCGGAGCCCACGGTGGATCTCTCCTACTCTCACCGACGCGATACTGCTCGACCCCGCCCTGCGCCCAGCGCCAACGCCCGCCGCATTCCTCGACGAACTGCAACGCCACGGAGTCGTCTTGCCCGACGCGACAACACACGATCTCGAAGCGGTCGCAGCGGTGCATCGCAGGGAGGGCTGGCACGCGCGCTGGCAACGCCCCCGACCAAGCCTCGTATGCCTTGCCGCCGGCACAGTCGTCCGGATCCCGGCCGACAAGGTCGATCTCGACCGTGCCGCCGCCGTGGGCCGTCTCGGCGTCGGCGAACGGGCGTCCGAGGGTTTCGGCAGGTTCCAGCGACTCGCTGGGCTCGCCGCCACTGCTCCACGAGCGAACCGGCCGAGCCGGCCCGGTTCCGTCCGTGCTCGAAACGCCGGGGATCGACCGGACGACGCCTTCGTCACCGCGACCATCGTCGACGCGCTCCTCCAGGAAGTCCGAGTGGCAGCGGAAGCAGCCGTCGCCGGAACCACCCGGAATGCCAACGAACTGCTCGCCTTGCTCCCGGGGCTCTCGCCACCGCCCACGAGATCGCAGCTTGGTGCGCTGAGATCGCGACTGCTCGAACCCGACTGGCAGGCGGCGGTGCATGCGTGGGTCAAAGGTGTTCGTGCGACCACGGGCCGTTCGAGCAAGTGGTGCAATCGGACCCTCGAAGCGATCGAACAACTCGCACAAGACCCGAAGCTCGTCTACGAGCGGCTGCCCAAGAGTGACGGACTGGATGAGTGGCCGAGTAGGCCGGGACGCCGCCGCGGCACGGGCGGCGTCAAGCGCCCTAGTTGAGACGATCCGGGTGCTTCAGGCCCACCAGGAAGGAGCGCACCAATGAGCCCTCGCAGCGCACTCGTGCGCTACCACATCGAAGCGGCGATGGTGCTCACGGCGCCGCTCGCCATCGCCGGCGCAGCAGGGACGGGATCGATCGACCACCCGGTCGCCCGGAACGGCGCCGGCCAGCCGTATCTTCCTGGAACTAGCCTCGCTGGAGCGCTGCGCGCTGGCCTCCCAGACTTCGGCCTCACCGAGGCTGAGGTCGACAAGCTCTGCGGCGGATCCGGCGAAGGCGGCCATGCCAGCCTGCTGTGGGTTGAGGACGCGACGCTTGCGGCCGCCGTCATCGAGGAACGCACCGGCGTCGGCATCGACCGAGTAACCGGCGCCGCGGCGCCGGCGATCCTGTACAACCGCGAAGTCGTCGGCGCGGGCGCCACCACACGAATCCGTTTACGCGTCGATGCCCCGGGGGCGACCACCGAGACACCGCCCGCCGTGAACGCGCTCGCCGGGCTGTTGACGGCTGGACTCACCATCGGCAGCGGAACGACCAAAGGCCTCGGCCGGATAGAGCTCGCAGACGACGAAACTGTGGAGGTGCGGCGCCTCTCGTTTCTCTCGCGCTCCGAGACGCTCGAAGCGCTACGCGGCGGCAGCCGCATCGAAGCAGCGCCAACCGATCGCACCGCCGAGGTGATGCGATTCACGATCCAATGGCAGCCCGTCGGCCCGGTAATGGTGAGAGCGAACGCCGACGGAAACGCGATCGACGACCTCCCGCTCGTCACACACGTTGCGCCGGAGAGACTTGCGTTCGCCATACCCGGGTCATCGTTCAAGGGCGTTCGGGCACACGCCGAGAAGATCGTACGGACCGTCCTGGGAACCGACGCGACTTCGATCTCAACTGGTCGCCACGACGAGTTCAATCAACAACTCGATGTGCCGCTGGTCCACGCGCTCTTCGGCCGACCGGCGGCGCAGGGACCGGCTGATGGGAGTGGGAAGGCGAGCGCTGCCGACCAGGGGAAGGGAGCGGTCCGCTTCTCGGAGGCGCGATCGTCCTCAACGTTCAGCCGAGGCGCATGGTTGGCGATTGCAGACGCTGCCCGCGCGAAAGACGTCCCGAGGGCTCCCGCCACGGCGACCGGTGCGGCGCACCCCGACGATGGCGTGCCTTCGGAGCTTGACGCGGTGGTTCGCGCAGTGGCGACAGCGGGCTTCCGGCAGGGCGAGGTTGAGCCTGGCATGCACGTCGCCATCGACCGCTGGACCGGCGGGGCCTCTGAATCGGCCTTGTTCTCCAGCCTCGAGGTCAGACTGCAGGACTGGACCCCGCTCATCATCGAGCTCGACGCAGCGCGACTCACTCGAAGACTCGGCGGCCAGGCTCAGACCGCGTTCGGAGCGGCCGTGTTCTTGCTGCTCCTCACCATTCGCGACTTCGCCGACGGCTGGATTCCGATCGGATTCGCCGTGAACCGCGGCTACGGCTCGGTGTGCTGTCCCGAGCCGATAGTCCTCGACATCAGCTGCGAGTTCCCCTGCTGAAGCACGCCATGCTGGTCAGGCTCGTGGGAAGTAGCCACCAACAACCTCACGGGGCTCGAACAGCAATGGACCGCCTGGGTGGCGTCGCGGAAGTTGAAGGCATGACGTGAGTTCGCTCCAGCTGATAGAGGCGGCACAACTCAACCAGGCCCGACGAGACAACGTGACGCTCGACGACGCGCTCAAGGACGGACCCCATGACGGCGCAACCGTCATCGCGTGGTCACCGAACGAGGGTGATCGTCGCTGCATGGGACGATCGCAAATGGGCGAACCATGCCGCAGAAGTCAACCTCGGCGACTGCTTCGAGGCCCGATCGTTCAACGCGAACGAGGAGCTCCGATGGCTCGCTCGCGGCGACGGAACCGGCACAGCAGTGCTCGTCTCGAACTCGCCCTCAGCACCGACGAGCGCTGGACCTCGGTTACGACCCGAACCGGTCGAGGCCCGGGTGGACGGCGTGCGCTACCTCGCGCTTCGGCTCCGGTGCGTAAGACGAGCAACGGCTGGACAACCCTGTCCTCGGCACGTCTCGGACACTGGTTTGCGCCAGTCGCCGCAACAGGCTCCGACCGCCATGTCGCGCTGGCGGCCACGGAGTACGTGGCACGCGGCGCGGAGGGCAACGCCGTCGTCATCGACGAACGATTCATCGGGTGGGTCTCGCAGCCAGCGCTCCGGTCGCCGCGAACCATCGCGGCGCGGAGCGAGGAGGGGCACTCGTGAACGAAGGACACACCACGGCACGCTGGCAACGCGACGGGCAAACGGGAGCGTGGGGCATCTACGCCGAACTACCCAAGAAGGGCCGCATGGGCTGGCGACATGTCAGGAACGCGGGGAACGACCCCGCGATCATGACACTGCTCGGGCCGCCCCCAGCCGGCCCGACTGCTCCCGGCGAGGCAGTCGACGTCGCCTACGAGATGAAGGGCGGCCAGTACCGCATCTGGCCAGTCGGAGCGGAACGGCCACGCAGCGCGTCCAAGCCGTTCGACGCCGCCGAGGTCCACGACGACTGCTTCCTGAACCCGTACGCGTTCGTACCCGCGCTACGACCACCTGCCGATGTGCCTGATGGACCCTTCGCCGACCATGACGCCTACAGCAGAGCGACTCGGGCGACCGACCTCTACAGCGGTCGGATCGTGGCCGACCTCGAGACCGTGACGCCGCTCCTCGTCCTCGATGATGCTCGTTCCCGCGGCGAGGTCGTCGATGGCAAGGTCCACCGAACGTACGGCGTTCGCCGCGACGCTCAAGGTCTGCCGCTGTTACGGTCACTGCGCCTGGGGGAGTGTGCGCTCGATCGTCAGCAAAAGCAATCACCGAGTCACGATTCGGCGTCTGGTCGATCAGAGGTGGGATCAGCCACTTGCGTTCAGGCCGCTCGCGATGGCGCAGCGGCGCTCGTGCCGGTTGAGATCGTCGATCTCGACGGGCTCGGCGCACGCGTCTATGCGGGCGATACGCGGGCGAAAGGCGGACGGAGCGCTGGCTGCGCGCGGCTTCCGCTCACAGAGGCGTTCTGCGACTCTGAATGGCCAACCGCCACGCCACGGAGACCGCCTGGGCACGAATCCGGCTGCTCCAGCACTCGCAGTATGACGCGAAGGCGGAGCGATTCAGGAAGACTTCAAGCTCTGGCGAGTCGAGCCTCGCCGAGACAAAGGCCGGGCTTTCGACCGCAGCCGTCGTCGCCGTTTCGGGGGAGGGCAGGCGTTCGAAATACTCCGCCTTGGCGTCACGAAGGACGTCGAGGGAGTGGTCATCTGGACCAACCAGAGCATCCAAAGCAAGCACGACGAGCGATTCGCTTTCGGCGCAACACACCGGGTCATCGACGTCACCCCGGAAGCGAAGTCGTTCTACCTTTCCGTCATCGCGGCCTACCGCCGTGCACGCGAGCACGATCCAGTGCCACCCGATGGCCCAGCGCGGCTCAGGTTCGCCCGACACCAGTACGACCAGACTCTTCAATCCGTCTCGCCGGGCCTGCTCGCCTTCGCGCGCATCGAAGCGGGATCGGTCACCGAGCTCCGCCCCGTGCATATCGGTCGACAGCCGTGGAAGGTCAGTCCTCGCGAACTCGCGGACGGCGCCGACCTGGTCCCGGCGACGGGGGCTCACGAGCTCTCAGCCGCCGACCGGATGTTCGGCTGGGTGAACGGAGTCAAGGGAGACAGCGCCGACGCCGCCCGCCGCGGCGCTGTGCGAATCCACTCGATCAGGCCGGTGGAGGGACTGTGCGCGATCGCGCCGCTCCCGCAACCTGCCCGTGTTGAATGTGCTCGGGACCCCGAAGCCCACTCAGGCACGGTTCTACGCATCGCCCGCCACCAACGGTGGACCACACGCCGACAACGGCGAGCGGGACCCGAACGATCGTAAATGGAACCCGGCGTCTCCGAAACAGGTTCCACGGAAGCGAGGGCGGGCTCCGGCCGCAAGTTCTACTGGCATCACGCCATGTCCCATCGAGCCCCAGCCATGCTGACTACTGGGCGGACCATGGACACGGAGTCGAGGTTTCATCCACTTCCAAGTGGTTCCGGGAGTACGTGCGCGGCGACGGCGCCCGGAGCGACCAGAACCGATCCATCAACGAGTGGGTTCCACCCGGCTCGAAGTTTGTCGCCGATGTGCGCTTTGAGAATCTGTCGTCCGAGGAACTGGGCGCGTTGTGCTGGGCCCTCAGCGTGCCGCACCTTCGGCTCGGTTACGGCAAGCCGCTCGGCTTCGGGAGCGTGCGGGTCAGCATCGACCATGCGTCGAGCGAGGTCTGGACAGGCGGCGACAACGCCGCGCCGGGCGGCCGGTGGATGTCCCTCCAGCCAGGGCCAACAGACCCATCTGCCGTCATCAATGCGGCCACCGAGGCGTTCAAAGTCGCCGCCGACGCGGACAGCCTGAAACGCCTTCGCCGCATCCTGAGCGGCGATCCCAGGCTTCGCGTTCACTACCCCCGCGTCGCGACGGGCGCGACCGGCACGTCACCACCGCCCACCCTGGAAGGCAAGAACTACGAGTGGTTCGTGGAGAACGAGAAGGCGGACGGCGGCGCCCAGCCGACGCCACCGGGGATGGCGGAGGGGGACGATCGAACGAAGCGCGAGGCGCACTGCCGTACCCGCGAGGCGCACAGCCGTACTACTGAAGGCGAACAGCACCGCGACGGGCACGAGGCTGTTACGCCGCGATGCGCTGCCTGACCACAGCGGCGCCCAGCCACGTTTCGTGGCCGTGAACCCCGGCCCAGTCACGCTCAGTTGATAGCGATCACACGTTCGGCGAACCCGCCACCACGCCCCGAGAAACACGATGAAAACCCCGGAAACAAGCCACTTTTGACTTGCTGCGCGAACGCCCGTTCGACTACATTGGCGACGTGGCTGACACGACGAACACCCCCAACCCCGAGCCAGCCTTCAACGACCCCGCACTCCAACAGGTCGCCGCGTGGGCCACCGAACAAGCCCAGCGCGACGCCGCCCGCGCCCGCCTCATCGCCGACATCAACCGCCGCCAAATCAGCGAACGCGAAGCCGGCCACAAGACCCCGGGCTGGTACGCCGCAACCACCCACACCTCCCTCGCCCACGCCAACACGGTCGTCACCACCTCCATTCGCCTCGTCCACGAATTTCCCGCCCTCCTCGAAGCGCTCGAACACGCACGCATCACCTGGCAACACGCCGAAGCCTTCGTCCGCGCCGCCAACCCGCGCATCGCCCACCTCCTCGCCGAACTCACCCCCGAACTCGTCGACCTCGCCCAGGTCGCCACCTTCCGGCGCTGGACCCGCGAACTGCGCGGCATCGCCAACCAACTCGACCAAGACGGCGGCTACAACCCCAACAACGACCCCGCCGCCAACCGCCTCTACATCGGCACCCTCGACGACGGCACCACCGAAATCCGCGCCACCCTCCACGGCGAACTGGCACTCATCGTCAAGTCCGTCCTCACCGCCCACACCGACCACCTTCGCCGCCGCTACCAAACCGACCACGACACCACCAACGGCGACATCGACATACCCGACACCGCACAACTCGCAGCGGAAGCCCTGCCCGACCTCCTCGACACCCGCACCACCGCCGACAACACCGACCGACCGGTCATCGAACCCGAAGTCGTCGTCCTCTACAACCCCGATACCGACACCGCGACCGATACCGACGGGAACAGCCTCGACCCCACCGCCATCCGCTGGGTACTCGCCGCCGGATTCATCCGGCTCTTCGAGATCACCGAAGACCGCGACGTCCTCCGAATGGGCAAACTCAACCGCTACGCGAACACCCACCAACGCAAGGCACTCCTCGTCCGCGACGGCGGCTGCATCTTCCCCGGTTGCACCCGCCACGCCAATCGCTGCGACGCACACCACGTCGACCACCACACCCCCGACCCCAACGACCCCTCCGGGCCCACCGACATCGAGAACCTTGGGCTTCTCTGTCGCCATCACCATCGGATCACCCACAGGCCCGGATGGCTCATGGAGCGCTGGACAGACCCCAACAGCCCGACTGCGATCCTGTTCCGATGGCGGACCCCAACCGGTCGCACCATCTACTCCCAACGCCACGGAGTCACATGGATACCCAAAGCCGCATGAAGCACCCGACCTCCATCGGGCGCTTCTGCGCGCCCGCGTCTACGGTCGACACCGATGGGTAAGAACAACCGGGCGCGGCGGGCAGCGAAGGCGAAGAACCGACAGCAGCGGCAACGGCAGCCGACGCCACCACGGGATTGGTTCGGCAGCTACGCCGAACCCGGTGAGGACGGCGACCGCTTCGAACCGGGGTTCACTCGCGCCGAGCTCGTCGAGATGGCCTGGGGTGGCTTGGTGCTCGCGTTGCAGCGGAACCAGCCGACCACGCCCTACATCGGCCGTCTCGTCGACCACCCGGCCGCGCTGGTCGACCGGACGGCCGAAACGATGGTGCTCGACCAGCTCACCCACGTCTGGGCCGGCGGCTGGCAGCCCGCCGAGATCGCGCGCCACGCCAAGCGAACCGCACCCAACGCGGCCACGCGCCGCCTCGTCGAAATGGCCATCGCCGCCGACCATGCGGATCGACCGGACCATACGCTCGACCACCGGTGGAGCGCCCAGGTCGCGGCCCTCCAACTCCCGGCAGTCGCGTCGCGGCACGGCTGGATCGGAGCGGCGCTGGCTGAGCTCAGCGATCGCCGAGCCCAAATCGTCGCCGTCGGCGCGGCGATGGTCGGTGTGCTGAGCGTGCCCAGGCTCGACATTCTGATCCCGCCGCCGGGAGCGGACCCCGACGCCGTCTGGCCGCCCGGCAACAGCTTCGTCGCCGACGACGACGAACCCGACCCGGTGATCGAGAAGGTCCGCAACCTCCTCGCGAAGGCCGAGTCGACCGAGTTCGAGGCCGAAGCGATCGCGTTCACCGCCAAGGCCCACGAGCTGATGACCCGGCACGCGATCGACCGAGCGATGGTCGCCGCACGGACCCACACCAGCACCGATCGACCGGTCGCGGCGCGGGTCTTCGTCGACTCCCCCTACGCCGACGCGAAGGCGCTGCTGCTCCAGTCGATCGCCGTCGAGACCCGCTGCCGGTGCGTCGCCAGCCTCGGCCTCGGCATGTCGACCATCATCGGGTTCTCCGACGACGTCGCCGGGGTCCAACTCATGTTCACATCGCTGCTCGTGCAGGCACAGGCCGCACTCAACGTCGCCGCCAAGTCCGCGCCCCCCGGCGCCCGCCCTCGCAGCCAGAGCTACCGCGCATCGTTCTTCGTCGCCTACGCCAACCGCATCCGGGAACGCCTCGCCGAGTCGAACCGCGCCGCGACCGACGCGGCGACCGCGGAAGGCGGCTCGGCCTTCCTCCCGGTACTCGCGGATCGCCGGCGCGACGTCGACGACCTCGTCGACGAACGCTTCCCCGAGATGGTCAACAGCACCGTTCGCTCAGGATGGGACCCGGCCGGACGCGTCAGCGGCCGAATTGCGGCCGATCAAGCCCAGCTCCGTTTCGCCGACCTGGCCGACGCGGACACCCCGTCGCCCGACCAGCCGACCGGAGCGCTACCAACCGCCTAGCCCGCGGATCGACAAGAATCACCGGCGACCGCGACCGCGCGAACCTGAACCATGAGACTTCCGACCTACTTCATCTCACACGGCGGCGGCCCCTGGCCGTGGCTGATGGACCGGATGCCCGGCTACCAACTGCTGCACGACTCGCTCACCGCGATCGGCACCGCTCACCCCGCACCGCGCGCCGTGCTGTGCATCTCAGGCCACTGGGAGTGCCCCGAGTTCACGGTCCAGGCCCACCCGAACCCACCCATGGTCTACGACTACGGCGGATTCCCCGAGTTCACCTACCACGTGCAGTACCCCGCGCCCGGCTCGCCCGACGTGGCGGCACGGGTGATCGAACTCCTCGGTGCCGCCGGCATCGCCGCTCGCGCCGACAGCCAACGCGGCTTCGACCACGGAACCTTCGCGCCGTTCGTCGTCACCTACCCCAACGCCGACGTGCCGATCCTGCAGCTCTCCCTCAAGCACGGCTACGACGCAGCCGCGCACCTCGCGGCCGGCCGTGCGCTCGCGCCGCTACGCGACGAGGGCGTGCTGATCGTTGGCAGCGGGTTCTCGTTCCACAACCTGCGCCTCTTCGGCCCCGCCGGCCACGAGCCGTCGCTCGCGTTCGATCGATGGCTCACCGACGCCGTCACCGGCCCGGTCGCGCAGCGCACCGACGCGCTGCTCGCCTGGGAACGAGCCCCCGCAGCGCGAGTCGCCCACCCCGCAGAGGACCACCTCGTGCCCCTCATGGTCGCCGTCGGCGCCGCCGAGGACGAGCCCGGCACCCGCGTGTACTACGAGCCCGACTTCATGGGCTCGATCGCATCGTCCTCGTTTCGGTTCGGCGCCGCCGAGTAGCACACGACGTCGGTCGCCTTGACCGACGCCCACACCTCGGTGCCCTCGCCGAGCGCCAACTCGATCACCGACGCCGGCGTGACCTCGGCCACCAGATCGACCGCACCGCCGAGCCGCACACGGGCCCGCTCCCCCACCAGGTCGATCCCCTCTACGCGACACGCCCAACGGTTCCGAGCGCTCGAACCGCCCCGTTCGCCGAGGACCACCGACGTGGGCCGGACGAGCACGATCACCTCGCCCTCCATCGGCTCGGAGACGACCACCGACGACCCGTGCGCGAGCCCGACGACGGTGCCGGCAGCCGTGCGCTGCGCCGTGCCACGCCACAGATTCACGCCCAGCAGATCGGCGACATAGCGAGTGCGAGGCCGGGCGCTGACCTCGGCCACCGTTCCCGACTGCGTGACCCGACCCGCCTCCAACACCACCACGGATCGGCGAGCGTCAGCGCGTCGAGCGGGTCGTGGGTCACCAGCACCGTCACCCCGTCGAACGTGTCGAGGTGATGGCGCAGCTCGCTGCGCATCGCCCAGCGCGTCGTCGCATCGAGCGCGGCGAGCGGCTCGTCCAACAACAGCAGCCTTGGCTCGATCGCGAGCGCCCGAGCCAAGGCCACGCGCTGCGCCTGCCCGCCCGACAGATCCCGGGGCAGCGCCCGCGCCCGATCGGCCACACCCATCCGTGCGAGCCAACCAACCGCTGCGCGATCGGCGTCGCGGCGGCGCATGCCACGGCACCGAAGCCCGAAGGCCACGTTCTCGGCCGCGCTCAGATGCGGAAACAACAGGTAGTCCTGGAACATCATGCCGACGGTTCGTCCCGGACCGGCCAGACGAGTGCCATCGACGATGGCGCATCCCTCCGCCGGTTCGACCAGACCGGCAAGGCAGCGAAGCACCGTCGTCTTGCCCGAACCGTTCGGGCCGAGCAGCGCGACCACCGAACCGGTGGGCGCGTCGAACGCGATCTGCACCTCGAACGTTCCCGCCCGAACCGTCAGGTCGGCATGCAGGCTCACACAGCCCACCGATCTCGCATGGCGACGATCACCCCGAGCGACACCACCACGAGCACGAGGCTCAGGGCGATCGCCACGTCGGGGTGCGACTCGAGCTGCAGGTACACCGCGAGCGGCAGGGTCTGCGTGCGCCCGGCGATGTTGCCGGCGAACGTGATGGTCGCACCGAATTCGCCCAGTGCACGCGCCCAGGCCAGAACCGCACCCGCGGCGAGGCTGGGCGCGACCATCGGAAAGGTCACGCGCCGAACCACCGTGAACGGTCGCGCTCCGAGCGACACCGCCGCATCCTCGTACCGGGTATCGATCGACCGGAATCCCGCCTCGGCGGCGAGAACGAAGAACGGCATCGCGACGAACGTTTCGGCGAGCATCGCGCCCGCCGTCGTAAACGTGAGCTGCACCCCGAACCACTCGTACAGCCGGGCACCGACGAACCCGCGGCGCGCAAACGCGCTGAGCAGCGCAACACCGCCCACCACCGGCGGCAACACCAGCGGCAACAGCGCCAGGCCGCGCAGCAACGACCGTCCGGGGAACCGCATCCGCGCCAACACCCACGCGAGTGGGAGACCTCCGATCACCGACAGCACCGTCGCGCCGACCGAGCAGACGAGCGACAACCACAGGCCGTCGCGGGCGGCGCCCGAACTCAGGTCGGCCCCGAGCGTGCCCCACGACACGCGACCCAACAGGCCGGCAAGCGGCAGCACGAAGAACAGCGCAGCGGCCGACGCGAGCGCCACCGCCGGCCGGTTCACGGCGCCCCGAAACCGGCCGCGCTCAGCACCTTCCGCCCGCCCTCGGACACCACGGCGTCGCGGAACGCCCTCGCCGCCTCGGCGTTCGTCGAATTCCTCACCACGGCGATCGGGTACTCGGCCACCGTGTTGGACGCGGCGGGGATCTCGACCTCGTCGACCCGGCTGGCCGCCGCCCTCGCATCGGTCACGTACACAATGGCCGCGACCGCGTCGCCTTCGGCCACCGCGGCGAGCGTTGCCTTCACATCGGCGCCTCGGGTCACCGACCCCTCCGGAATGGTCACACCGGCGGCCGCAAGCACCTGAGCGGCGAACTTCCCGCACGGCGCCGTCTCGACGCACAGCGAAACGACGCCCTTGAGATCGGCGAGCCCCGTGACGCCCGATGGGTTACCCGGCTTGGTCACGATGGTCAGTTCGTTGGTGGCGAACACGTCGGATTCGTCGACCAGACCGGCCTTCGCCAGCGTGTCCATCGCAGCGGTGTCGGCGAACGCCGCCACATCGGCCGGTGCGCCGTCGCCGATCTGCGCCGCGAGCTGACCCGACGAGCCGAAATTGAGCGCCACGTCCACGTCGGGATGCGCGGCAGCGAACTCGTCGGCGATCTCGGTGAACGCACCGGTGAGCGACGCCGCCGCCGACACGGTGATCGAGGTTCTCGATTCCGCAGAACCGCAGCCGACGAGCAGGAGCGCCGCGATCGCGTAGCCGAACCTCATGGGAGCTCGACCACGACGTTGGTGGACTTCACTGCCGCCGTCGCCAGAACGCCCGGTTCGAGGTGCAGTTCGTCGGCCGCCTCGCGAGTCATCATCGAGACGATGCGATGCGGCGGGGCGTGGATCTCGACCACGGCGACGAGGCCGTCGCGCTCGACCCGCGTGACGATCCCGGTGAATCGGTTCCGAGCCGACTGCGACATGACCGACTCGGGCTCGTACGCCGCGTCCTGATCGCGCAGATAGGCCGCGAGCGCGGCGCCGTCGATGAGCCGTTGCCCGGGCGCCCACCGCAGGCGACCGTCGTCCCACCATCGCCGGATCGTGTCGACGCTCACGCCGAGCAGCTCGGCAACCTGGGCGGGCTTGAAATCATTCACGGCCCGAGCGTACCCACAGGCGCCGCAGATGCGCCGTATCGGTGCCTCTTTCGGCGCATGTGCAGTTCACCGACGATGCTCGCCGACGCGGCCTACCATCCGACGCATGTTCGATCTCGTCATCACCCACGCAACGTTGATCGACGGCACCGGCACCGAGCGCCGCCAAGCCGATGTGGCCATACACGACGGCCGGATCGCCGCCGTGGTCGACGTCGATCCCAATGGCTCCGGACCCGACTGGGAGGCCGCCTCGACCATCGACGCGAGGGGTTCGATCGTCACGCCCGGATGGGTCGACGTGCACACGCACTACGACGGCCAGGTGAGCTGGGATGACCGGCTCGACCCCTCCGCCGGCCACGGCGTCACCACCGTGGTGACCGGCAATTGCGGTGTGGGATTCGCGCCGGTGCGGCCCGGTTCCGAAGACTGGCTCGTGCAGCTCATGGAGGGCGTCGAGGACATCCCGGGGGCCGCCCTGTCCGAGGGCATCGCCTGGGGATGGGAGCACTTCGGCGAATACCTCGACGCCATCGGCTCCCGCCACTACGCGATGGACGTCGCCACCCAGATCGCGCACGGACCGGTGCGCGGCTACGTGATGGGCGAGCGCGGCGCCTCGAACGAGCCGGCAACCGAGGACGACATCGCCGCGATGGCGCGCATCGTGCGCGAGGCGGTCGAGGCCGGAGCCGTCGGGTTCTCCACGTCGCGCACGCTCGGCCACGTCGCCCGTGACGGCCGTCCCGTGCCGGGCACGTTCGCCGAGCCGGCGGAACTGTTCGGCATCGCCGACGCGATGGCGGCAACGGGGCGACGGGTCGTGTTCGAGGCAGCCCAGGGCGGGCTCACCATGCTCGACCGCGGGTCCACCGTCGACGAGTTGGGATGGATGTCCGAGGTCGCCCGCCGCACCGGACTACCCGTGTCGTACATCCTCCTGCAGACCGACGCGACGCCCGACCACTGGCGCGAGGTGCTTGCCGCGGCCGACTCGGCCGACGCGGGCGACGGCTCGCTGTGGGCGCAGATCGCGGCACGGCCGTTCGGCATGCTGATCTCGCTCGGCACCAACCACCCGTTCCTCAAGCGGCCGAGCTACGTGGAGGTCGCCGACCTGCCGGTCGCCGAACGGGCCGCCGCGATGTCCGACCCCGCGCGCCGCGCCCGCATCCTCGCCGAGGACGACCTGCCGCCCGACCCGTCGATCGCGTTCGACGGCATCGGCGGCTTCCTCGCCGCGGTGCTCGACAAGCTGTTCCCGCTGGGCGACACCCCCGACTACGAACCCACGCCCGACCGAGCGGTCACCGCGCTCGCCGAGGCGGCCGGCGACGACCCGCTCGCCTTCGTCTACGACCGGCTCGTCGGCGGCGACGGCGACGCGATGTTCCTGCTCCCGCTGTTCAACTACTCCCACGGCGACCACGAGGCGATCCGCGAGATGCTGACCGCGCCCGGCACCATCTCGGGCCTCGGCGACGCCGGCGCGCACTGCGGAATGATCTGCGACGCCTCGATCCCGACCTACCTGCTGACCCACTGGGCACGCGACCGCACCCGCGGCCCCCGGCTACGCCTCGAGGACCTGGTGCGCAAGCAGACCCTCGACACGGCATCGCTGTACGGGCTGACCGACCGCGGCGTCGTGGCCGTCGGCAAGCGCGCCGACCTCAACGTCATCGACCTCGACGGCCTGGCGCTGTGCGCACCACGGATCGTGTACGACCTGCCCGCGGGCGGCCGGCGGATCGTGCAGGACGCCGTCGGCTACCGCTCCACGATCGTCGCCGGGCAGGTCGTCACCGCGAACGGTGTCGACACCGGAGCGCGCCCCGGTCGCCTCGTCCGCGGCGTCTGAGCCGGCGTCACCAACCGTCGGCGACCTCCGCCGCGAGGCCGAACCCGGTGGTCATCCCGATCCCGCTGGTGACCGACGCGACCGTCACGCCCTCCATCGGCTCGGCGACCAAGAACTCCTCGGGCGCGGAGGCGTAGACGCCCTGCCAACGCTCGCGCACCGCGAGGCCCTCGACGCCCAGCAGCCGGGCCCCCTCGGCCAGCACCAGTTCGAACCATGCCTCGGAGCAGAAGGGATCGATCGTCGTGCCGCGCCCGTGGGTGTCGCCCAGCAACAGATCGCCGTCGGGAAGCTGCGTGAACATGAGGTTGAGGTCGGCCTCGATCGCGAGCGGCGACTCCGCTGTCAGCCGTGCTCGAACCGCTCCGAGCGACCCGCATTCGCGGAAGGCCGCGTAGCGCAGCAGCGAGAAGCCACTGAGCACGCCCGGCACCACGCGGCGATCGCCCGGCGCGGCCACCCGCAGCATCTGCAGCCAGCAGCGGCGCACGCCGTGCTGCGCGGCGAGATCGGGAAACAAGCGATCGACGTCGTGATTGACAGCGACGACGATCCGCCGGGCGCGCAACGTGGCCCGGTTCGTTCGGACGACGCCCGGCTCGACCGCAACCACGTGCTCGCCGGTCCGCACGGCGACACCGGGCCGCCCGGCCAGCCAGCGCAGCAGCGAGTGCGCCGCCTCCCGCGGGTTGACGCGCAGGTCGAGGCGGAACCGCGCCCCTCCGACGATGTCGTGCGCCGCGCTCCCGACCCGTGATCGGACCTCCGACGCGTCGAGCAGCTCGACCTCGGCCGGGCCGCGGATCGCGGCGAGTTCGTGCAGCACCGCCAGTTCGTCGGATGCTCGGGCGACCACCACCGTGCCGGTCTTACCAGCCCAGAAGCCCGCCCGCGCAGCGAGTTCGAGCCACCGCTCCCGGGCCCGCAGCGCCCGCCGCCGCCCGTCACCCGCCTGCGCCGTCACGCAGGCGTGACCGAAGTTGCGGATCGACGCGCCGACGGGCGGGTCGTCGCGTTCGATCAGCGCGACGCTCAGCCCGCGGTCGGCCGCCTCGATCGCGTGGGCGATCCCCACGATGCCGCCGCCGATCACCACCACATCGAGTAGACCGTTCACGGTTCCACCCTGACACGAACCGCGACCCCCGGGAGGCCATGTGATCGAGTTGGTAGCGCTGGATATGGCCGGCACCACGATCAACGAGGGCGGGGCCGTCTACGTGGCGCTGCGCGAGGCCGTGGTCGAGGCCGGCGGTGCGCTCACCGTTGCCGATGTCGAGCCGTGGATGGGCGCCGACAAGCGCGAGGCGATCCGGGCGCTCACCCGCATCGCGCGCAACGTCGAGCTCGATTCCGACGAGGTCGAGGAGCGCTACCGGCGCTTCGTCGCCATCCTGCTCGCCGAGTACCGCTCCACCCCACCCACCCCGATCGACGGGGTCCCCGAAGCCCTCGCCGCGTTGCGCTCGGCCGGCGTCAAGGTTGCGCTGACCACCGGCTTCTCGGCGGACGTGCACGGGCCGCTCCTGCAGGCGCTCGGCTGGAACGTTCCCGACACGGTCGACGCGATCGTGTGCACCGACGACGTGCCCGCAGCACGCCCGGCGCCGTACATGATCTTTCGCGCCATGGAGCGCTGCGGTGTGCTCGACGTCGGCCGCGTGCTCGTTGCCGGGGACACGCCCCGCGACCTTGCCGCCGGCATCAACGCCGGGGCCGGGGCCGTGGTGGGCGTCGCGACCGGCGACCTGACCATCGAAGCGCTGGGACGGCACCGCCACACGCACCTGTTGGCGAGCCTGGCCACGCTGCCGGATCTCGTCGCATCGCTGTAGCGCCGCGGCTCACCGGCGGAATCGACGCGCCGCGCCGTTACCGTGGGATCGATGGGTTCGATCTTCCATGCCACCCACCGGGCGCTCGACGGCTTCATCCCCAACGACGAAGTCGGTGGGGTTCCGGCCTTCGTCGGCGACGCGCCGGCGAGCACGGGCGAGACCGTCGCCACCATCGCCTTCCGGGTGAACGAGTGTGACGAACCCCTTGCGCTGCACGGCCTCTCGCGGCTCGTGCAATACCTCGTGCTCGGCCACCTCGACTCGGGGGTCGCGGGCGTGGAACCGCATGCCGACGCGCACACGCTCGGCATCACCATCCGCGGCGACCGCGCGGCGGTCGCATCCCAGCTCCAACGCGTGGGAACGGCGCTGCGCACTCCCGATCTCGACCGGCTGAGCGATGTGGCCTCGGCGCTGCGCACCGCAGCGGCCCGACGAGCACTGACCGTGCTGGGCCAATCCGGCTATTTCCGCTTCGGCCCCACCGGGTACGGCATCGCCGACCTTCGCGAGTTCGCGCTGGAGCAACCCGACGGCGAGCTCGTCACGTCGTGGATCCAGCGACACTTCACGCGTGACAACGCCGTGATCTGGGTGTCGGACCCGCTCGACGAACCCATCGACCTGGGCCTGTCGGCCGGGAGCCGCCACGCCGCGCCGCCGGCCCGACCACTCCCCGAGCCGATGCCCACGTGGACCGCCGGCCCCGACGATGCGATCTCGCTCACCGTCGTGGCCGACTGGCGCATCGAGTTCGAGGTCGCATGGCACGCGCTTCGCCTCGACGTCGAGGCGGGTTTGGCCCGTTGGCCGTCACGGATCTCGGCCGCTGTGTCGCCCATCGAGGGCGGGCTCACCGCGCACGCCGAGCTCACCCTCCGCGCCAACGGCCGGTGCACCACCGAGATCCGCGACCATCTGATGGCGCTCGTGACCCGGTTCTGCTGGGACGGCCCATCCGACGCCGTGCTGGCCGCCGTCAAGGCCGAGTTCGCGACCCGGTTCGACGGACCCGACGCGGAGCTCGACGAGATCGGCCACCGCGCCGCAGCGTGGCTCGTCGGCACCGACGCGCCGCCCTTCGATGTGTTGCGCGACCGCACCGACGCACTCGACCTGGCCGGCGCCGCCGAGCTGGTCGAACGCTCGCTCGACACCGCGGTGTGGTTCGTGCCAACCGACCTCCCGATCGCCGACCGCCGCTACCACCGCATTCCCGCATGGTCGCGGGAACTCCTCGATGGAACGCCCGTCGACACGCTTCCCGGCGTGTCGCCCACGCGTCGGCTCATCGCCGCCCACCACGGCCTCACGATGCTCACCGCACCCGACCGCGGCATCACGACGCGCTTCGCGGAGATCGAGGCCATGGTTGTCTTCCCGTCCGGCGCCCGCCAGATCATCGGCTCCGATGGATTCACCATGACCGTGCAGCCCGAGCAGTGGCCCGACGGCTCGGGCATTATCCGCTGGATCGACCAGCAGGTGTCCGACGACCGCAAGGTGTTCCTCAGCGCGACACGCTGACCGGGTCGCTGTTCGGTCAGGCCCACAACGCCGAGATTGGCACCGCCCAGATCGCATCACCGAGTGGGAGCACGTGCGGCCCGGCGTACATCACGAGGCCGCGCCGGAATCGCCCCGGATAGCGCGCCCGGAACGCCTCGATCCCTGATGTCGCGTCGGTCGGAACCTCCCTGGCTCGCTTCACTTCTATCGCGGTGTAGGTGTGATCGCTTTCGACGACGAGGTCAACCTCGTCGCGCCGTCGGTCACGCCAGTGATAGAGGCCGTCGTTGCCCCCCTCCCATTCGAGTTGGGAGGCAATTTCATTCACGACGAACGACTCCAGTAGCGCTCCACGGCGGTCGTCACTGACCCCGGCAGGATCGCGAGCGACCAAGACCGGATCGGCCATGTGGAGTTTCGGAACGGCACGTTCGGTGTCGGTCGCCTTGCTGCGCAGTCCCGGTAGGCGTCGGATCAGCCGCATTTCCTCCAGAAGATCGAGGTATCGGCTAGCCGTCCGGCGATCGATCGCCAGATCCGCGACGAGGCGACTGATGACAAGTTCATGACCTGCGATCCCGGCGATCCCATCAAGCAAACGGGTCAGGCGGGAATGGTCGATCGCGTGATCCGACTCGCTGAGCGTCTCGGGAACGACCGACCGCAGGTAGTCGCGGCGCCACCGACCGCGATCCGCTCGTGTGGTGACCAAGAGGGGGAAACCGGTCGCGGCCGCCTCCCGGTCATAGTCGGCCCCCATCAGATCGATGACCGCGAGCGATGCGGGATTCCCGTCCAGCAGCGCCCGGATCGACGAGTCCGGCCGGCCATGACGCTCCGCCGCCGTGAGCGGACCGAGCTCGAATCGAGCCATCCGCCCTGCCAACGGATGGGAGCCGCCCATCGTCGGCAGATCGACACGAGTCGAGCCTGTGAGCAAGAAGTGCCCCGGCATCCCAGCCGCATCGACGGCCGACTTGACCGGAACGAGCACCTCCGGCACCAGTTGCGCCTCGTCGATCACGGTACCGAACGGGAGCGAATCGACAAACAGCTGTGGCGACGCGGCCGCAGCGGAACGCACGCCGGGGTCGGCGAAGCTCACATACCGCCGATACACACCCTCCTTGACGAGTCGCGCCGCCAGGGTGGTCTTCCCACACGACCGTGGCCCCACGAGAACCGTGACGGGCAAGCCGTCCGTTGCCGATCTCCGCAAGGCGGGCAGAAGCCCACGATCGATCCAGTTCGCAGACATGCGGTCGAGAGTAGCTGCTCCGATGTCACTTTCCGCCACACCCGGATGTCACTTTCCGCCACGCCCGGATGTCACTTTCCGCCAGCTACCGCGACACGCTGAGGAACACCTCGATCGGGTCGCCGAGGCGTGCCCAGCGTGGGCCGACGATGCGGTGCGGATCCACGCCGATGAGCGACACGAGCCAGGTTGCGAGCTCCTGATCGCCCACGGCGACCGCCGCGACCGCACAGGCGTTGAGGGCATCGAGGTCGATGGGCGAGGTCGCTCGCCGCTGCTCGAACCCGCACCGCTGGGTTGCCGAACGCAGGCGGCCCACGACCGTCTCGTTCGTCGGGCTCGCGCCGGCATCGAGCGACGCGATCGCCCACTCCAACACCGCCGAGGCCACCGTCGCGTGCACCGGCGAACCGTTCGGCGCGTGCGCTTCGGCTTCGTCGGCGAACGCGAACATCGCCTCGACCGACCCGCCGAATCGCGGGGCCAAACCGTCGCAGCGCGCGATCGCAGCGCTCGCCACCATGCCGTTCACGGCGAGGCACCGCCGCCACAGATCGGCCGTCTCCACCGGGTTCGCCGCCAGCGCGGGCCGGGCACTGAAGAGACCGGTGAAGGCATCGACGCGGTGCGGATCGGTGCGCACCGCCCACGTCAGCTCTCGTTCGGCCTGCCGGAGGTGTTGATGCACACGCGACCACGTCTCCGAGCCGTTCCCGGGCGCCCGCCTGCAGCATGGCCGCGTGCTCCAACAGCGCGAAGCCGTGCAGCATCGACGCAACCGACTCCCGCCGCGCGGGCGCGATCCAGTCGGGCTGGCGATCCGCCACGGCGCCGAGCGCAGTCCGAACCACATGCACGCGCAGGTCGGGGTCACCGATCGACCGCACGATCCCATCGAAGCGGCCCGGGTCGACGGCGATCGCCGCTTCGACCGCCGACGCCGTCGTCGGATCACCCAACGTGGGGTCGAGCGCCGCGAGGCGCGGCGGCTCAACGTCGGTCGCGACCGGCCTGTTGCGAATACCCATGCTGTGCTCCCTGAACCTCCCGGTCGAGGGTACCGGCGTGACCGTCGAACTCGTCGATGACGGCCCGCCAGCGCTGCGTCATGTCGTCGACCGAGGTGTGCGCGTTCAGGCCCGACGGGTTCGGGAGTACCCACAGCGCTGAGCCGGCAAAGTCGTTGGGCTGACGGCCGAGGACGACGCCGCGGTCACCCGTGGCGGTGCGCCAGGCGGTCACCCCGAGCACCACGACCGCACGGGGCACCAGCCATCCGAGTACGCGTTCGAGCCGAGCGATGCCGCGGCGCAGCTCATCGGCGCTCACCTCGTCGGCCCGCCGGGTCACGATCTTGGTGAGGTCGGTCATGCCGACCTTGCCGCGAACCAGCAGGTCCTCCGGCGCTCGATCCACGAGCGCGAGACCCGCCGCCGCGAGCGACGGCCAACACCGATTCCCGTTGCGACCGAACGGCACCATCATCTCCGCGCTTCGCGGCGACGGGTTCACCCCCACGATCACGATGTCGAGCCCAGCGGCCAGCGTCGACGGCGCGGTCACGAAGGGCGACGCCAGGACGGTCGCGCCCCCGTGATCGAGGCGCAGGCCGCACAGGTGCGCCAGGTCGTCGGCACGACCGTCGGGCCAACCCGTCGGCAGTGCGACCCGAACCGGCGCCGGGTTCTCCGCCGCTCGCAGTCGGCGGTGGAGGCGGTACATCGAGAGCGGAACGTCGCAGCCGTCGATCCACGAGATCTCCTCCATGGGCGAAGTCTGGCACCCGGTAGCCTGTGGCCCGCTATGAGACAGCCCACACCGCTTCCCGAGCGCCACGTTCCCGACAAGCCGACGCTCGATGGCCTCGAGCCGAAGTGGTCGGCGGCCTGGACGAACGACGCCACCTACCGCTTCGACCGCACGAGGCCGCGCGACGAGGTGTTTTCGATCGACACGCCGCCTCCGACGGTGTCGGGCTCGCTGCACGTGGGCCACGTCTTCAGCTACACCCACACCGACACGATCGCCCGCTTCTGGCGCATGCGCGGCCGCGAGGTCTTCTACCCCATGGGCTGGGACGACAACGGCGTGCCCACCGAGCGCCGCGTCGAGAACTTCTTCGGCGTGCTCTGCGATCCGTCGCTTCCCTACGACGCCGACTACGAACCGCCGGTGATCCCCGCGCCCAAGCGGCAGGATTTCGACCGCATCTCGCGCCGCAACTTCATCGAGATCTGCGAGCGCTTGACCACCGACGACGAGAGGGTTTTCGAGTCGCTGTGGCGTCACCTCGGGCTGTCGGTCGACTGGGAGATGACCTACACGACCATCGGCGAGACGGCCCGACGCGTGTCGCAGCGGGGGTTCCTGCGCAACCTCGCCCGAGGCGAGGCGTACTCCGCCGACGCGCCCTGCCTGTGGGACGTCACGTTCCAAATGGCGGTCAGCCAGGCCGAGCTGGAGGATCGCGAGCGCCAGGGCGCCTACCACGACGTCACCTTCCACCGCCCCGACGGCGCCACGATCATGGTTTCGACCACGCGGCCCGAGCTCCTCGTGAGCTGCGTGGCCCTCGTGGCGCACCCCGACGACGAGCGCTACCAGCCACTGTTCGGCACCACCGTCACCACGCCCGTGTTCGGAGTCGAGGTTCCCGTGGTCGCCCACCATTTGGCCGAGCCCGACAAGGGAACCGGCGCCGCGATGATCTGCACGTTCGGCGACCTGACCGACGTCACGTGGTGGCGCGAGCTCGGGCTGCCGGCCCGCGCCGCGATCGGGCGCGACGGCCGTTTCCTCGCCGACGCCCCCGAGTGGCTGTCGGGTGCGGGCGCCGACGCCTATGCGTCGTTCGCCGGCAAAGGCCGCCCGGCGCCCGCGCCGTCATGGTCGAGCTCCTCGCCGCGTCGGGCGACCTCATCGGCGACCCACGCCCGATCAAGCACCCGGTGAAGTTCTACGAGAAGGGCGACAAGCCCCTCGAGATCGTCCAGTCCCGCCAGTGGTACATCCGCAACGGCGGCCGCGAGGCCGAGCTTCGCTTCAACCTGGTGCAACGCGGCGGCGAGCTCGACTGGCACCCGTCGTACATGCGGCACCGCTACGACAACTGGGTGGAGGGCCTGAACGGCGACTGGCTGGTCAGCCGCCAGCGCTACTTCGGCGTGCCGATCCCCGTGTGGCACCGCCTCGACGCCGACGGCAACCCGAGCTTCGACGATCCGCTCGTTCCCACCGAGGACCAGCTGCCGGTCGACCCGCAGGTCGACTGCCCGCCCGGGTTCACCGAGGATCAGCGCAACCGGCCGAACGGGTTCATCGGCGACCCCGACATCATGGACACGTGGGCGACGTCGTCGCTCACACCGCAGATCGCGTGCGGCTGGGAGGACGACCCCGACCTGTTCGAGCGCACCTTCCCCATGGACCTTCGGCCCCAGGGGCACGACATCATCCGCACCTGGCTGTTCTCCACGATGGTGCGCAGCCACTTCGAGCACGACACCGCACCGTGGCGCCACGCCGCGCTGTCGGGCTGGATCCTCGATCCCGACCGCAAGAAGATGTCGAAGTCCAAGGGCAACGTGGTCACGCCGATGGGGCTTCTCGAGACCTACGGCTCCGACGGCGTGCGCTACTGGGCCGCCTCCGGACGCCCCGGCACCGACACCGCGTTCGACGAGAAGGAGATGAAGGTCGGCCGACGCCTCGCGATCAAGCTGCTGCACGCGTCGAGGTTCGCGTTGAGCTTCGCCGGCGACCCCGACGGCGAGGTGCATGAACCGCTCGACTCGGCGATGCTCGCCGACCTGGCATCGCTCGTCGACGACGCGACCGCATCGTTCGAGGCGTTCGACTACGCACGCGCCCTGGAGCGAACCGAGGCCTTCTTCTGGTGGTTCTGCGACGACTACTTGGAGCTGGTCAAGGTTCGGGCGTACGGCGACGACGGCCCCGCACGATCGGCGGCCAACGCGCTGGCACGCACTGTCGACGCTGCAACGCCTGCTCGCGCCGTTCCTCCCGTTCGCGACCGAAGAGGTGTGGTCGTGGTGGATGGCCGGCTCGATCCATCGGTCCGCCTGGCCCGACGGCGAGTCGCTGCGCGCCGCGGCGGGCGAGTGGAACCCGTACGTCATGGCCGTCGCGTCCGACGTGATCCGCGAGGTACGGCGGGCGAAGTCGGAAGCCCGCCGGTCGATGAAGGCCGAGGTCTCGACTGCGACGGTCACCGACGGGCCCGACCGCATCGCGGCGCTTCGCGACATCGAGAGCGATGTGCGCAGCGCCGGCAACATCGCGGAGCTCATCACCCTCGACGGCGAGTTCGCGGTCAGCGTCGATCTCGTCGACGAAGCACCGCCAGTGTAGCACGAGCGTGCTACACTGGCGGTGATGAGCACCACTACCGTACGACTCGACCGCGATGACGACGCGCTCTTGGACTCGCTCGCACCCGAGTTCGGCGGCCGATCGAGTGCCATCCGGCACGCCATTCGAACGCTGGCCGCCGACCGCCAACGGCACGACGCCCTACTGGAGTGGCTCGACACGTGGGGGGCCGACTCCGGGCCGCTGGAGGAGGACGAGATCGCAGCGATGACCGAGCGTTACGGCCTGTGATCCTCGACGCGGCGTTCCTCATCTCCGTCGACCGGAGCGAGAGACCGGCACGAGCCTTCGCCGCAGCGGTTGCGCGATCCGGCACCTCGCTGCACACCACGCATCCGATCGTCGCGCAGGTATGGAGGAACGGCGCACGCCAAGCGCGCCTCACCACATTTCTCAAGGCCATCACGGTCCACCCGTTCGATGACGGTCGACTCGTGGGCCACCTCCTGGCCAGATCAGGTACATCCGATGTCGTCGACGCCCACCTCGTGGTCTGCGCGTCGCGGATCGGCCACGACATTCTCACGAGCGACGCCGGCGACATCGCCCACCTCGTCGCCGCGTTCGGGCCGGACGCGCCGGCGGTCCATTCGTGGGGCTAGCGGCCCCGTCGACGAAGCACCGTGAGATCGCCGTCGCCGAAGGTCTGGACATCCCGAACCCACTCGCCGCTCGCAGCGATCTGATCGAACAGCGCGCCCTCCGATTCGTTGAGCGCGCGACGGTTCAGTATCACCACGTCGACCGTTGACGGATCGGGCGGCTTCGGCACCCCGCCGATCCCGTAGTTCGACGCGCGCCACGGGTTCGGGAACGTGTAGATGTGCTCGCGGTGCGTCGCGTGCGGCACGACGAAGTAGGCGGTCGAAACGACCTCGTCATCGCCGATGCGGTCGAGGACGCGGCGCAGCGCGTCGTCGAACCGGGTGCGCTCCAGCGGCCAGTACCCCATGTCGTACGCCTCCGACCATGGCCCGACACCGCGGTCATGGCTGGCCACCACACCGACCAGCATCGTGGCGAGCATCAGCCAGCCGCCCATCCGGACCCACCGTCGAGGCATGCGCAGCAGCGTCACCACCGTCCACACGGCGGAAAGGAGCACGCCGATGAACGGGAACATGGCGTAGTGCCAGCGCAGATCCCACGTGAAGTTCACCGTCGTCGCCGAGTTCACGACGTGTTGCGGCGTGCCGATCGCGGTCAGGAACGGGTTCGCGATGCCCGGCACCACGCCGTACGGAGCCGCCAAGTCGAGCATGCCGATCGGCGTGTTGTCGAGCGACTCGACGGTCCCCTCGTCGGGGCACCACACGCCCTCGATCGGTCCGTCCGACACCTTGGGCTGCCCGTCGATCGCCCCGTGGCAGTCGAGCGTGGTGAGCATGCGGCTCGGGTGGCGCACCGAGGTCTTCACCACGTCGGTCGCGCTCGACCCGAGCGGTCCGAACAGCCCGTCGTACACGGCGTCGGTCTGCGAGAACGCCGGCATGAACACCTCGGTCGCGACCACGAACCAGAGCACCGACGCGGCGACGGTGACGACCGCGACCTTCGGGCGACGGAACAGCACGCCGACGGCAAGGCCCAGCACCGCAACGGCGAGCGCGACGTCTTCCTTCCAGATCAGCGCCGCAGCGACGCACAGCGCGAAGCGTCGCCAATGGCCGATCGACGCGTAGTAGAACGCGCCGACGAGCATCGGCGCGGCGAAGCTCTCGGGGTGGAACGTCTCCTGGATCTTCCATTGCGGCGCGAAATGCAACAGGTAGGCGATCACGAACCCGAGGCCGACCCAGTCGTTGCGAAGATGACGGCGGGCGAGCCCGAACAGCGGGACCGACACCGACACGACCGCGAGCGTGTTGGCGATGTTCAGCAGGTGCGGGCCGCCGATCCCCACCCAGTAGGCCGGCACGAACAGCAGGTAGCCGACGTTGGCGTGATGGGCGAACAGATGCATGCCGCGGATCGTCATGAACCCGCGCCCGTGCGCGAGCTGCCAGATGCCCTGGTCGTACATGCCGAGGTCGTAGTCGAACGACCCGAAGTTCTCGTGGCGGAGCCAGACGAGCCGCACGAAGACCGCCGTGTACGCGGCAACCACGAGGACCGTCAGGATGAGCGCGATCGGCAGGCGCCGCACGACGATCAGGGTGACCACATCTCGCGCAGGTCCTCACGGATCCGATCGCGCGCCCGCCGTCCTCGCTTGGAACGTGCTTCTCGAAGCACCTCCTCGACGTGCTCGATGTTGCGATGGCTGGGCGAGTGCACCAGGTCGGCGACCAACTTGGCGAACACGATCGGCTCGGGAACGTCGGACATGTCCTTCAGGCCAGTGAGTTCGTTGGCGCTCTGGATTCGGATCGTCGCCGTGTCGTAGAAGCGGTTCCAGAACGTCCGCTTGACCGACACGTCCGTCACCTTGTTCCAGGCCATCCAGTCGTGGTCCCGGCGAAGGAACCCGCTCAGCCGAATGATGCGATGGTTGGTCAGCACGTACCGCGTGTAGGCCGACGTGATCAGCCTGGCCGCCATCGCGCCGATCAGGACGATCGCGGCGAGGAGGGCCACGACACGCACCAGCGTGGTGTCCACGAGCACCGACACGCCGAGCAGCACGGCGATCACGAGGTTGTCGGGGATCTGGTTGACCCACCAGGCCTTCAGGTCCGGCGCCTTGTGGAACAGGATCACCTCGCCGTCGGAACAGAAGTCCCCGAGCAAGTGCTCCACGTCGGCGATCAGGCGGGCCATGGCTCAGCCGATCGACGAGATGAACTGACTGAGTCGATCCCACACATCGCCGAGGAAACCCCAGATCGACTTGAGGAACGACGTGAAGATGTCGCCCGCCCCCGTGGGGTCGCGCCAGATGACGAACACGAACACGGCCAAGCCGATCATGCCGATGATGCCGACGCGTTTGTCCATAGTCACCGAGGACGATAGGCGTCCCGCTGTCACGGGTGGTGGACCTCGAACGGAATGCCCGCCGCATCGAACGCTTCTTTGATGCGCAAGCGGAGTTCGCGCTCGACCTGCCACTGCGACTTCGGCTCGGTGTCGACCACCAGTCGCAGGGTCACGCCGGCGGGAGTCAACGCCGAAATGCCCTGCTCGTCGGCCTCGGCGCCGGTACGCATCGCTGCGGCCCACGGCTCCTCGCCCGCCATCGCGTCGGCGACGCGGCGGAGCTCGGCCCTCGCAGCGCGCACGTCCGCGTCGTGGGACAGCACCACCTCGACCACGGCGCGCGCCCAGTTCTGCGACTTGTTGCCGACCCGGGTGATCGTGCCGTTGGGGATGTGCCACACCGTGCCGGCCAGGTCGCGCAGCTGCGTCGACCGGAGCGTCACGCGCTCGACGGTGCCCGTCGCCGGGCCGGCGTCGATGATGTCGCCCACGCCGTACTGGTCCTCGATGAGCACGAAGATGCCGGCCAGCACGTCGCGCACGAGCGACTGGGCGCCGAAACCGATCGCCACGCCGGCCACACCGGCGCCGGCGAGCAGCGGCGCGAGCTGCACGTCGACCTCGCCCAGCGCCAGCAGGACTGCGATGACCACCACCGTCCACGTGGTGAGGTTCAAGAGCACCGAGGCGACCGCGGACGCCCGGGCGTCGACTCGCTTGGAGCCGATCTCGCGTCGCCGCATGCCCGCAACGCCGCGAGTGATCGCCCGCGCCGCGAGCCACCGCAGCACCACCGCGACGAGCGCGATGACGCCGACGCGCAGCGCCGCCTCGATCGTCATCAGAGCGCCCCGAGGAAGGCCAACAGATCCTGCCGGGCACTTCGTGGGGCGCCGACGAACGCCGTCTTCGCCGCGGTCGCCTCACCGCCGTGCCACAGGATCGCCTCCTCGGGCCCACGCGCCCGACCGTCGTGGAGCAGCGAGTCGAACCCGGTCACCTCCTTGCGGCGACCAAGGCCCCACAGCGGCGCCGTCCGCCACTCGCGGCCGGTCGCCTCGAACTCGGGACGACCGTCCGCGAGGCCGTCCCCCATGTCGTGCAAGAGCAGGTCGGTGAAGGGGTGGATCGTCTGGTCCGACAGGCCGACCACCTCGTCGTGCCCCGTCGTCCAGGTGGTGGTGTGGCATGCCGCGCACCCGAGGTCGACGAACGTGTTCGCTCCGCGGGCCACCGACGGATCGTCGACCCGACGAGCGATGGGCACCGCGATGGTGCGGTTGTAGAAGACCTGATCGGCCAGATCGGTCGCGGACATCTCGGGGGCCGGCTGCGCCGACAGCGAGCAGGCCGAGCCCTGGCCGTGGCACGGATCGGGCTGATCGGGCGTCGTGAAGCCCATGTCGTTGGCCATCGCGCCCACGGTCTGCTGTCGCACCGTCGGCTGACCGGCCTTCCAGCCGAATCGTCCCAGGACACCGGCGCCCAGCGTGTCGTCCCACACGCGGTTCGTGCGGCCCGAGATGCCATCGGTGTTCACGTCGTCGGGATCGGCCGCGGCCACGATCTTGGCTTCCGGAATCGCCTCGAGCAGCCCCATGCCGGTCATCGGCGGGGCGATCCGCGCCGAGAGGAGCACGGCCGGGCTCACCGGTCCGGCGGTGGGGCTCCCAACGCTGTAGGTCGGTCGCCGCAGCGAATACCGCGTGCCGTCGGGGTACCTGCCGGAGACCTCGGTCCAGGCGATGTCGATGAGCCCCTCGCGGGTCGCACCCGCGAGGGCTCGGTCCTGCAATTGCCCCCCGTAGGTCGGTTCGCCGAGCGGCGCGCCGGTGGCCGTGGCGCCCGGCACGCTCAGCCGGAGCAGCAGCCGGGACCGGGCCGCCCCGGCTCGCGATCCACCTCGGTCTCGCCGTCCAGATGACACGACAGGCACGAGTCCTCGTTGAACACCGGGCCGAGACCACCGTCCGCCGTCAGGTGCGCATCGAAAGTGAGCGCGCCGCGGCCGAACCGCGCGAACTCGCTGTTGTTCAACGAGCGCGCCGACTGGTTGAAGGGCCGGCCCCGGAACTCCCGCGCCGCCGTCGTGCCGCCGGTCCGTTCCACGAGGAAGTCGGGTGCGCGCACCGCAACCGGGTGATCGGCTTCGCCGCCGCAGCCGGTCGAGCCGGCGATGAAGAGGCCGAGAACGGCAACGGAGGACCAGGGCTTCGAGGGCATCCGGTCACGATAGATGGGTGCGAACGCGTTGGGGTAGGGTGGCCACGGCGGGAGGAGCGTGGGTTCGATGAACCAGCGGGGAACGGTCAAGCGGGTCGGCTCTGGCGTACGCCGAATTGCCGAAACCGGAGCGTTGTCCGCGAACCAGCGGGCCCACATCTCGCACCGGGGGCAGCCGATCCTCCGCCTCGTTCGCCATTTCGCGCTCGCCGCCGTCGTCGCGGGCCTCGTCCTCGCCGACCACGCCGACCGCGGCCGCGTCGGCCTCGCATGGGCCGCCGCTTCGGCGCTCGTCGCCTACGACCTCGGCGTGCTTCGCGCCGTCGCCCGCAACCGGCGACTCCACCTCCTCGTTCCCGCAGGCGACCTGGCCGCCGCCGGCATCGCCCTCGCCATCGGCTGCCCCGTCGCGCTCGCCGTCGCGTTCGCGATGTGCTCGCTGATCGCAACCTGGGGGTCGGTGCTGGTCGACGACCTGCGCGGGCTGAGCGGCCACCTCGCCGCCCACAAGACCGTGCTCGACGAGTTGGGCGCGGTGGTCTGGGAGGAGGCGGCGCCCACGAAGTCGGGGACGATCGCGTTCGCCGTCGGACCGGCCGCCGAGACGATGCTCGGCTGGGCACCCGGGCGCTGGGCCGAACCCGATTTCGTCGACCAGATCACCCACCCCGATGACCGCGGAGCGCTGTCGTCCACCATGTTGTCGCTGCGCGCCGGCGGCGAGGCCGACGAGGTGGTCGTGCGGTGCACCGATGTCCACGGCGACTGGCACCACGTGCTCTTCAGGGTCACGGGCTCGACCCCCAGCGGCGAGCTGCGCGGCATGTTCGTCGACATCACCAAGCGCGTGCAGGCCGAGGCGGCGTGGCGCCGGTTCGCCGAGATCACCGACCTGTCGCCCGTCGGCACCGTCGTGCTCGAACAGCAGGTTCCCGGCGACCCCGCGTCGTTCGTCATCCGCTTCGCGAACCCGATCGCGATCGCCGCGATGCATCGCCTCGCCGGCCGCGCCGTGGAGCCCGGCCGGGTCACGTTGCGCGATCTGCTCCCAGAGGCCGAGGCGAGCCGTGCGGGCGGACAGCTTGCGCGGGTCGTCGAGACGGCCACCCCGTGGAGCGCCGAACGGATCGAATTCCCCGGCGACCGCAACCGCTACTTCGACCTGTGGGCCCACCGCCTCGCCGACGGGCTCGTCGGGCTCACGCTCGAAGAGGTCACCGAAACCGTGCTCGGCGAGCAGCGGCTACGACGGCTCGCGCTGCACGACCCGCTCACCGGGTTGCCGAACCGGGCGATGCTGCGCGACCGGCTGGAGCGCTGCATCGGCACGGCCGAGATCCGCGACGCAACCGTGTCGCTGCTCCTGATGGATCTCGACCACTTCAAGGACGTGAACGACGCGCTCGGCCACGACTACGGCGACCGGCTGATCGAAGCCGTCGCACCGCCTGCGTGAGGAACTCCGCGGCCACGAGTTGGTCGCACGGCTCGGCGGCGACGAGTTCGCGATCCTCGTCACCGACGCCGATCCGAACGCGCCCGAGCGGGTCGCCCGGTATGCGCTGGAGGCCATCGAACGGCCACTGTCGGTGAACGGGCTCGACCTGCAGGTCAGCGCCAGCATCGGCATCGCGACGGTGCCGCTCCACGCGCAGCACGCGGATGGCCTGGTGAAGGCCGCCGATGTGGCGATGTACGAGGCGAAGCGCACCGGCGTCGGGTTCGTCGTCTACTCCCAGGCCCAGGAGCGCTCGTCGGTCCGCCGGCTCACGTTGCTCGGCGAGCTCCGCCGCGCCATCGCCGACGGCGAGTTGGAGCTGTGGTTCCAGCCGGCCGTCGACCTGCGCCGCGGCGAGGTGACCAAGATCGAGGCGCTCGTGCGGTGGCGCCACGCGCATCACGGCCTGATGTTGCCCACGGAGTTCATCGAGCTGGCCGAGATGTCGGGGATCATCGGCCCACTCACCCGCTGGCTGACCGAGGAGACCAGCGCGGTCGCCGAGGAGCTGACGCAGTCGGGTCGCGAAGTGGTGATCGGCGCCAACATCTCGGTGCGTAACCTCTACGACACCGAGCTCCTCGAGTTCTTCGACGCCCTCCCCTCGATGCCGGGCTTCCGGCCGGGCCTGCTCGAGTTCGAGATCACCGAGAGCGAACTCATGGCCGACCCGATGCAGGCCGCCGTCGTGCTGCGCCGCATCCGCGACCGCGGGATCTCGATCGTCGTCGACGACTTCGGCACCGGCTACTCGTCGCTCGCCTACCTGAAGAACCTGCCCGTCACCGGACTCAAGATCGACCGCGGGTTCGTGTCGTCGATGGTGTCGGACAGCTCCGACGCGGCGATCGTGCAGTCCACGATCGACCTGGCTCATCGGCTCAATCTGGAGGTGACGGCGGAGGGCGTGACCGATCAGCGAACCCTGTCGATGCTGACCGACTGGGGCTGCGACTTCGCTCAGGGGTTCTGGCTGTCGCGGCCGGTCAGCCGGTCCGGGATCGAGTCAGCGATCGTCGAGCTGAACCGACGCCTGCGTCACGTCGCACCGTTCTCGGCGACCGAGCGGGCCCACCGATAGTCGGCCTTGCCGTTGGGCCCACGTTCGACCCGGGGAACCAGGATCACCCGCTTGGGGCACTTGTAGCCAGCGAGCGTCGAGCGGCAGTGCGCGATGAGCTCCGTTTCGTCGACCGACCGATCGCCGTCGAGCGCCACGACGGCGCACACCGCCTGGCCCCACTTCTCGTCCTCGACGCCCACCACGTTGGCGTCGAGCACACCGGGATGGGTCTTGAGCACCTCCTCGACCTCCTCCGGGAACACCTTCTCGCCCGCGGTGTTGATGCACACCGACCCGCGCCCGAGCAGCGTGATGACGCCGTCGGCCTCGACGGTCGCCCAGTCGCCCGGCACCGACCACACCCGGCCGGCGAACGTCCGAAACGTCTCGGCCGACTTCACCGGATCGCCGTAGTACCCGATCGGGATCGGTCCACCGACCGCGAGCAGCCCTCGCTCGCCCGACCCGGGCTCCACGGCACGCCCGTCCTCGGTGAAGACGCGCGCGTGCTCGCCGAGGCGGAACGACGCCGTGCGCGCCGAGCGGCCGCGACGCGCAACCGAGCGGGCGAACCCGACGCCCTCCGACGAGCCGAGCAGGTCGGCGCACACGACATCGGCGCGCGCCATGAGCGCATCCTTCGTCGCCTGCGACCACATGACCCCCGACGAGACGATCGTGGTGAGCGATGAGAGGTCGACCGGCCGCCCGGCGCGCTCGGCGGCCTCGAGCGCGGCCACGATCGGCTTGGCGAACGCGTCGCCCACGATCGTCAGATTGGTCACCCGGTGCGCCTCGATCGCGCCGAGCAGCGACCCCGCGTCGAGGTGCCGCTCCGGCACCGTCACGATCGCGCCGGCCGACGACAAGACCCCCCAGCTCGCGATGGCGGACGTGCCGTGCATGAGCGGCGCAGCGGGCAGCAGCCGGATCGGTCCGTCGCCGCGAGGCGCTGACTCACCGCCGAGCCCATGGATCGCCGCAGCCGCGGCGGCCGCCTCGGCGGGCGACGACGGGAGATCCAAGCCGAACCCGGCGAACGTGGGTGCCGCCGTCCCCAGCAGGGACGAGTGCGGCCACATGACCCCCTTCGGCATGCCGGTCGTGCCGCCCGTGTAGAGGAACCACAGGTCGTCGCCGCGTCGGTCGATGCGCGGCATCGGCTCGACCGACGCGAGCCGTTGCTCGTAGTCGCCGTTCGGCCCGACCCGCACCACCAGGCGCACCTTCGTCAGCTCCGGCAGCAGCGCGTCGACGTGTGGGGCCAGATCGTCGTCGACGACGATCGCCTCGGCGTCGGAGTTGGCGAACAGGTACCGCAGCTCATGCTCGGTGTAGCGGTAGTTCACGTTCACCGGCACCGCACGGCACTTGAACGCGGCGAACGTGGCCTCGATGTACTCGGGGCCGTTGTAGAGGTAGTGCGCGACCTTCGAGCCGGGCCGCAACCCGGCCGCGTCGAACACCGCGGCGAGCCGCGCTGCGCGGTCGTCGAACGCCGACCACGAGACCGTGCGATCGGCGTGGATCAGCGCCGGTGCGTCGGGAACCGTGTCGGCGACCGCCTCCCACACATCGGCCAGGTTCCAGGGTGCGGGGTGGGGATCGCTCATCGCGTCGTCCTCGAGAGTTCGAAGGTGGTGGTGTGCCGCCAGGTCTCGCCGGGCCGAACGATCGGCGTTCCGGCCCAGCCCCACCACTCGGGGTGATTGGGCGCGTCGGGCGGGAGTTGGGTCTCGATCGCAAGACCGGCGCGTGGCCCGTGCGGCGCACCGAGATGGTCGCCGGTGTACACCTGCACGGCCGGCAGGTCGGATCGGACGCGCAGCGAGCGGTTCGCCCGAGGCGAGATCAGCTCGGCGCACACTCCGCGGGCCTGTCCGTCCGGGCGGCACCACGACAGGTCTAGCGAGCGTGCGCCGATCCGGCCGAACGCGCCGGACCGGTCGACCAACGCCCCGGTGGGCACGAGGTCGGCGTCGACCGCGACCACCGCGTCGGCGTCGATGCAGAGCTCGTGATCGTCGATGGTCGCGGCCTCGTCCCAACCGTCGAGGTTCCAGTACGCGTGGTTGGTCAGCGACACAACGGTCGGCGCATCGCTGGTCGCGGCCAGCTCCACCTCGATGCACGCGGCGCGAACCCGGTAGGTGGCGGTGGCGTCGACCGCTCCGGGGAACCCCTGATCGCCGGCGGGGCTGTGCAGCGCGAGCGACACCCAGTCGTCACGTCCGTCGATCAACTTCCAGCGGCGAGCGCCGAACCCCTCCGGCCCACCGTGCAGGCAGTGGACGCCGTCGTTCGCATCGAGCATCACGGTCGAGCCGTCCAGCTCGAACCGGGCACGACCGATCCGGTTGGCGAACCGGCCCGCGATCACGCCCCGATAGGCGCCGTCGCCCGGCGGCCCGGGCGCCAACACCAGGTTCGGGCCGGGCGCACCGTGCTCGACGGGCCGCACCGACGCCAGTGCCGCGCCGAGCGGCGCGATCTCGACCACCAGCTCGTCGCTCGCGATCGTGATCCGCTCGATCATCGAAGTTCCATCGTCCACGACCACCGGTACCGGCCGGGGCGCAGGCGGTGCCGATCGTGGGGTTCCGGTCCGCACGCCGCGCTGCCGAGCCCGCGGTGGGCACCGTCGACGTGCACCCACACCCGGTCGTCGGGGACCAGGTCGGACGCGTGGAGCTCCCGGGTCAGCGACTCGGCGCTCATCCGCGACGCGGTGAACCCGAACGGCTTCGGCGCGCCCACGTGGAGCCGACGGCGCCCCGCGGCGAGCTCGAACCAGCGCGTGTCCACGTGATGCCCGAACTCCTGTGGCATCACGTACGGAAGGCGCTGTTCGTCGAGGCGTTCGTCCCAGACGCCCACGGGCAGGGTGCGCCGGTCGGGGTACGAGTCGCCGGGGCCGAGGCCGAACCAACGGAGCCGGTCGAACCCGGTCGGGAGTTCGAACCGAACGCCGACGCGGGGCAGGTCGTCGAAGGCATCGGGCACGACGACCTCGTCGTCGATGCGCACCGTCGCCGCGTCGACGCGCAGGCGCTGCCGGTGCACGATCGCGTCGCTGCTCCCCTCGGCCACCCAGCGGCTCTCGCGGGTCGAACCGCGGCCGGAGCGCACCGCAGTCGACTCGCACCGCAGGCGGTCGAGCCCGAGCCGAACCCACGCCCCACGGGCGCCGATGCCTTCGAGCCAGCCGATCTTCAGCCCGTCGTTGTCGGTCGGCGCCCGCCACAGGCACAGCTCGGGAGCAGCGACTGTCAGGCCGTCCCACGCGATCTCGACCGAGTCGCCGACCGACTCGCCAACCACCAGCCGGACCGGCCGACCCGGTCGACCCGGCCGGCGCGCCGATGATCGGGCACGGCGCAGCGCGACCTGCGCCGCGATCGTCGGAGCGACCTCGAGGTCGAGGTGCACCTCGGCGGCGGCATCGACGGCGTCGATCGCGGCGACGACCTCGGCGGGCAGCGCCACGTCGGCCGACGACCCGGCCGGGATCAGCGGCAGCGCCGCCTTGCCCCGCGCGACGACCGCCCCGTCGGCCCGGAGCCGCCAACGCGCGGCCGCACCGCCGATCGGCTCGAACGACCGCCGATTGATCACCCGCACGCCACCGCGGCGCGGAGCGAGCGCCATCGGAGCGAACAGCGCGGCGTGCTCGACGAGCGACGGGTGCACCTCGCGGTCCGGCGACACCAGGCCGTCGCAGCAGAAGTTGGCGTCGTGGCGGGTCTCGCCGAAGTCGCCGCCGTACGCGAAGTCGCCGTCGGGTCGCCGGATGCCGTGATCGCACCACTCCCAGATGAAGCCGCCCTGGAGGCCGGGGTAGGCACGAAAGGCCGCGACGTAGTCGTCGAGACCGCCGGCGTTGCCCATCGCATGGCTGTACTCGCACAAGATCAGCGGCCGCGGGTCGCTGCCCGCCGTCGACCAGGCGATCAGGTCGGGGACCGACGTGTACATCGGGCACACGATGTCGCTCACCGGCGCCGCGGCGCCGAGGTCGTGCATGAACGGGCCCTCATACTGGAGGAACCGCGACGGGTCGACCGATCGCACCCACGCGGCGGCCGCAGCGTGCCCCGGTCCGTCGCCCGACTCGTTGCCGAGCGACCAACCGATCACACAGCAGTGGTTGCGATCGCGCTGCACCATCCGCATGACCCGTTCCACGAACGTCAACTGGTAGCGGGGGTCCAGACACAGCGACGCCTGCCGGCCGTGCGACTCCAGGTTCGCCTCGTCCACCACATACAGCCCGAGTTCGTCGCAGAGGTCGTAGAACGCCGGATGGTCGGGGTAGTGGGCCGTCCGCACGGCGTTGACGTGATGCGCCTTCATCAACTCCAGGTCGCGACGCATTGCGTCGATGTCCACCGCGCGCCCGCGGTCGGGGTCGAACTCGTGACGGTTGACCCCGGCGATCAGCACCCGCACGCCGTTCACCAGCAGGTCGCGCCCGCTGATCTCGACCGAGCGGAACCCGACGCGCTGCACGCGCACGTCGACGACCCGTCCCTCGGGATCGACCAGGCGCACCGTCGCGCGGTACAGCGTCGGCGACTCGTGCGACCACGGCGACACACCCGGTACGCACAAGCGAGCCCGCGCCACGCTGCCGGTGAAGAACGTTGCCGAGATCAGCTCGCTGAGCGGTTCGCCGAACTGGAACCGCGGCACGTCGAGGCGACCGGTCTCCGCGAGGCGTTCACCGGCGAACGAGTCGAGCTCGACCGTGACCGCCCAGCCGTCGTCGGGCACGGCCGTCCCCCAGTCGACCTCGATACCCACGTCGAGTGTGCCCAGCCAGGCATCGTCGGATCGTTCCAGCCCCGGCACGAGCGCTGCGTCGCCGATCGACACGGCGGGCACCGACACCAGGCGCACCGAGCGATGCAGGCCGGGGAGCCACCACTGGTCCTGGTCCTCCACCCAGGTCGCCGCCGACCATGCGGTCACGACCAGTTGCACCTCGTTGTCGCCGGCCTGCAGTGCGTCGGTGATGTCGAACGTCGACGCCAGCCGGCTGTCGGTGCCGTACCCGATCCACTCGCCGTTGACCGAGACCTCGACGGTCGAATCGGCCGACCCGATCTCCAGCAGGACACGCCGTTGCCGCCACGCCCGCGGTACCCGGAACCGGCGCCGGTACACGCCGGTGGGGTTGTCGTCGGGCACCGCCGGCGGCTCGGCGACGAACGGCATGATCACGTTCGTGTAGATCGGCGTGCCCCGGTCCGCCGTCGCGGGCAGCACCCACGAGCCCGGCACGTCGATGCGCCCCCACGCCGCCGTCTCCTCGCCTGCCGCGGCCGCCGCGGGGTTGGCGTGCAGTTGGAAGTCCCACCGCCCGTCGAGGCTTCGCACATACGGCGAATCGGCCGTCGCGTCCGTCGTCGGGTCGGCACCGGCGTCGAGGGGATCGAGAGGGGGTCGCATCGGCACGCGGCCGATTCCCGCGACCTCCGGAGTGGCCCAGAGGCGAGTCGTCACCCGGCCGAACGTAGTACCTCGAGCGCACGGTCGGCGTGGGAGTCCATGTCGAGTTCGGAGGTGATCACATCGAGCACCGTGCCGTCGGCGCCGATCACGAACGTCGACCGCTTGTTGAACAACGGTCCCATGCGTTTGACCCCGAACGCGGCGGCGATCGTGCGGTCGGGATCGCTCAACAGCGGGTACCCCAGGTCGTGCTTGCGGTCGAACTCGGCCTGCCGTTCGACGCGATCCGCGCTGACCCCCACCCGATGCGCGCCCACCTCGGCGAACTCGCCCGCGAGGTCGCGGAAGTGACAGCTCTCCTTGGTGCAGCCCGAGGTCATGGCCTTCGGGTAGAAGAACAGCACCACGGGCCCGGTCGCCCAGAGGTCGGCCAAACGCACGGTGTTGCCCTGCTGGTCGGGAGCGGACAGGTCGGGGACACGGTCACCTCGTTGCATGACGGGGCCAACCGAACCCGCCCCCGCCCCATTCCCGCACCCGCCTGCGTGCATGCCGGCGCGTGCGTGCCACTTGAGAGACATCGCAGCACGTCGTAGCGTTTGGCGCCCGACCGGCGGGAACCGGGCGCGATCGAGACGAGGCGGGCATGTACTCACGGGTCACCATCGGCGCCGCGCCGGCGGCCACGGTCTTCGCGGCCACCCTGCTCGGCGCCGACTCCGCCGGTGCGGCAGCGGCCGCCACCGTCGCGTTCGTCGCGATGACCGCCGTGATCGTGGCGTCGGTCGGCTACCTCATCGTGCAGATCCGGCGCGGCCACGGCCGCCACCGCCAGGCCCGGCGTCGCATCGTGGCGGCGCCGGATCACCGATTCGTCTTCCTCATCCCGTGCCTCAACGAGGGGATGGTGATCGGCCGGACGATCGACCACCTGCTGCGCATCCCCGGCGACGACTACCTGGTGATGGTGATCGACGACGGGTCCGACGACGACACCGCGAGCATCGTGGCATCGCACCCCTCACCCAAGGTGCTGCTGCATCGCCGCACCGGGGCCGCATCGCGTCAGGGCAAGGGCGAGGCGCTGAACGACGCCTACCGCGAGCTGCGATCGCGCTTCGCCGGACGGAACCTGCACCGGGTGATCGTGTGTGTGGTCGACGCCGACGGACGCCTCGACCCGGAGGTGCTGCACGCCGTCGCGCCGCACTTTGCCGACCCGCAGGTCGCCGGCGTGCAGATCCAGGTGCGCATGCACAACCGCGCGGATGGGCTGCTCGAACGGATGCAGGACGTCGAGTTCGTGGTGTGCGGCGATCTGCTCCAGCGCGGCCGCTCCTCCATCGGCACGGCCGGCATGGGCGGCAACGGCCAGTTCATCCGTCTCGGTGTGCTCGACCTGCTCAAGCCGGCGCCGTGGTCGCACTGCCTCACCGAGGATCTCGAGATGGGGTTGCAGCTCGCCGCACGCGGCTGGTCGCTGCGCTTCGAGCCGGCCGCCTCGGTCACCCAGCAGGGCCTCGGGTCGCCTCGTCGCCTCCTTCGCCAGCGCACCCGTTGGTTCCAGGGACATCTCGAGTGCCTTCGCCTACTCCCGCGGCTGTGGCGCTCTCCGCTGAGTCGCAGCGCCCGCTTCGACCTCTGTCACGCCGTCGCCAACGCGGTCGTGCTGCTCGCGTTCCAGACGCTGTCGCTCGCGTGGCTTGCCGTCATGGCGTGGCGCCTCGCGCAGGATCCGTCCGGATTCTGGAGTCGGTATCTCGCCGGTGGCCGCATCGTGTGGCTGGTCGTCGCGACGCTGGCGCTGCTGCCCGTGGTCATGTGGTCGTATGCGCGGCACGAGCCGAAGCTGTCGACGGTCCGGCTGCTCGGCGTGTCGCTCGCGTATCTGCTCTACAGCTACCTGTGGGTGCCCGCGGGTTGGATGGGCGTGGTGCGGGCGTTGCGGCGCCGAGGCGAGTGGGCGAAGACCGAGCGGAGCCTCGGCACCGGCGACGAGGTGGCCGTCGTCGCTACAACGACGCGTCGATGACGAGCGCGATCCCGTCGGGGCGGATCGACAGATCGGTGACCTCCACGCGCAGCGCCGCGTCGGAACCGGGTCGCACCGGCAGCTCGGCCTGAGCCGGGATCGACACCGACAGCGGCGCCCGCGACGCCACCCCACCGATCCAGCGGTTCAGCCGGTTGATCGGCGCCGGCACGAGCGGCAACTCCAGCCACGCCTCGCGCAGGCTCAGCTCGATGTTGCCGTCGACCAGGCGCGGCCGCACGGTCGTGCGCACGGCGGGACGCAGGTCGGGCAGGAGCGGCGAGTCGACGAGACGCTGGTTGCGCATCCGGCCGCCGACGCGGCCCTCGCTTGCGGTCACGTCGAGGTCGGCGGGGATCGCCATGCCCAACGAGTCGCTCACCAGTCGATTGATCAGGGCGGTGAGCGAACCGGCGGCGATCGCGACCGCGAGCCCGTTGCCACCCGGGCGCTCCGCCTCGGCGTGACCGCTCACCCCGAGGTTCGACGGCAGGCCCACGGTCATGGCGCCGTCGTGCATCTCGATCTCGGCGGGACCGACCGCAACGCCGAGTTCGTCCAGAAAGGCCGCGTGCTCGTCGTCGAGTTCCAGCCCGACGGTGCCCAACTCGGCGGCGAGCCCCGAGAACAGTTCGCCACCGACCGCGGCGAACAGCATCTGACCCATCTGCGCGACCGCGTCGGCGTCGGTCTCGATGCCGTCGATGCCCTCGAGCGCCATGCCCATCAGCTCGCTGTCGCGCAGGTCGAGCACCGCCACGAACGTGCCGTCGGCGAACCGCTCGATCCGTGGGCGCACGAGCACCTCGCCGCGCACGTGGGCGGCGCCGGGGAAGGCCGGCATCGGCGTGTCACCGTGCAGGTGCACGAACCCCGATGCCCGGATCACGGCGTGCAGTCGGTCGCCGTGATGCGCATGCATCCCGAACGACACCTCCACGATGCGCAGATCGACGCCCAGATCGAGCGCGCCGAGCATCGGCAGGTTGAACGCCTGACGGAACCCGGCGACCTCGACGCCGTCGCCGACTCCCTCCGCGGCGATCGCGTTCAGAAACGCCTCGGAAACCACGGTCGACAGCGCCCAACCAGCCATGCGCCGGTTCTAGCCCAAAGCGACGGACTATGCGAAGGCGTCGCCCGTAGACTCGCGCCGATGGAGGACCACGAGTCGTTGCGCGAGATCCTTGTCGATGCGGCCATGGCCGCGGAACGCGAGGTCGGCGGCGCCGAGGAGACCGACACCCAGGCTCGACGCAACGTCGCGCTGCGCCTCGTCCGCGCCGTTGCGGGCTGGGTGCTGATCGTTCTCGGAATTGCCGCGTTGCCGCTTCCCGGGCCGGGATGGCTGATCATCCTGCTCGGGCTCTCGATGCTCCCCTACGTCTGGGCCGAGCGGATGGTCCACCAGATCCGCAGACGCATCCCGGGCATCCCGGAGGACGGCAAGATCCCGATGTCGTCGTGGGTCGCCATGGGCGCGATGGTTCTGCTCGCAATGGGGGTCTCGTATCGGTACGGCGACACGGTCATGCAGTGGGTGCGCGACCTCGTGTGAGCCCGCCGCTGCGGGTCGCACCGCCTCGCCCGAACGAACGCGCCGCGGCGCGAGCGCTGCTCGGAGGATCGTGGTCGCCCCGCGACATCGTGCTGGTCGCGACCGACGGCGACCGGGTCGTGGGCGCGGCAGGGCTGCGGCTAAGACGCGGCGCCGGCATCCCGCTGGTCAACGACCGCACACCCGAGGCGTGCGTCGCGGTCGAGCTCGACATGCGACGACGCGGCGTCGCCACCGATCTGGTGCGGGCGCTGCTCGACGACGCGGCCGGCCGGTACCCCGCCGTCGCCGGCCGCCTCACCGCCGATCACCTGCACGAGTGGGCGGAACGGTTCGGCTTCCGCACGGTCAGCGAGGCGCCGCACATCGTCAGCCGCCGGCTACCCGGCGTGGGACGACGCCCGGTCGAAACGCTGCGCACCCGCGAGCGCCACTCGGCCTACGCCGTGTGCCGCGACCGCTCGCACCTCCTGCTGTGCCGGTTGTGCGGGCCGCCGCTCAACTCCGGATGGTGGACCCTCCCCGGCGGCGGCATCGACCCGGGCGAAGACCCACCGACCGCGGCTCGACGCGAGGTGACCGAGGAAACCGGGCTGACCGCGGAGGTCGGCGACGAGATCGGCAGCGCCTCCATCGACATCCAATGGCACGGCAGCGACGGGGTGCCCGAGACGCTCCGGCTCGTGCAGACCCTCTTCGCCGCAACGATCACGGGCGGCTCGCTGCGCGACGAACCCGACGGAACCACCAACCGGGCCGCGTGGGTCGACCGCGCCGAGCTCACGCGCCACGTGCTGGTGCACGCCGCGGTGCGCGGCGCCCAGTGGTGCGTGCGCGAAGACGGCGCATCGGCCGATCCCAGGCACGTCGTCGCCGCTCACCTGGCGGCGGTGCGTACCCGATCGCCCGAGCTCATGGTTGCCGACTATCACCCCGACGCGGTGCTCGTGCGCCCGGACGGCACTCGCCGCGGGCTGGACGACATCACCGAATCGGTTGCGGGAATGCCGGGCGCGATCGCGTCGGGTTGGCTCCACGTCGATGCCATGACCCACACCGACGACTGGGTGATCGCGACGTGGCAGATCGCCGGCGGTCGGCTGCACGGAGCGTCGGGGCTCGACCGGTTCCGGGTTGAGGGCGACCTGATCGTGGAACACACGGTCGAGACCTTCCGCTGACGGTCGCCTCCGCTGATCAGCCGCCTCAGGGATCAACCGGCGACCGACGTCGACTCGGTCATTCGCTCGATGAGCCGCTCGACCAGCTCCGCGTCGACCGGCTTGTGCACGAGTCGGTCCACCGCGAGCATCGCCCGCTCGAACTGGGTGCTCGCCGCGCCGACCGCGCCGCCGGTCATGAACAGCGTCCTGCGGGCGAGCGCCGGATCGGTTCGGGTGAGCAAATCGAACATGTCGGCGCCGCTCACGTCCGGCATCATCAGGTCGCACAACACCGCGTCCGGCGCGCCGCCGCACTCCCATGCGGCGAGCGCGTCCGTCACGGTCGAATAGGTCGCGACAACGAACGATCGGCCGAGCAGACGCGCGAGCGACGCCGCGACACGGGCGTCGTCATCGACGATCGCGAGGCGCCGAGCGGCCGCTGCCCCGAGGTGCTCATCGGGTCGCGAGTCGTTCGTCTCGGCCACCTCCACCGCTGGCAGCCGCACGGTCACCGTCGTCCCCCGGCCCGGCTCCGACGAGATGTGCACATTGCCACCCGCGGCGTCGACCAGCTGGCGCGAGATCGACAGACCGAGCCCGGTGCCGACCGCGGGCTTGGTGGTGAAGAACGGCTCGAAGACCCGATCGAGGGTCGCCGCGTCGATGCCCGGGCCGTTGTCTCGCACCGTGACGAGGGCGCAATTGCCACAACGGCGGACGCTCAGCTCCACCCGGTTGATCGTCGGGTCTGCGGCGGAGAACGACTCGGCGGCGTTGGTCAACAGATTGATCACCACCTGGCTCAGTCGAGACGCCGAGATCGTCACATCGCCGATCTCCTCGCACTCGAGGCTCAAGGTGGCACGATGCTTGACCTGGCTGTTGGCCATCCGGAGTGCGATCTCGCAGACCGACGCCGGATCGCAGGCGTCGTCGCCGTCGTCGTTGCGCGTCAGGGTCTTGAGGTCGTTCACGATGTCACGCACCCGAGTCGAGCCCTCGATGGCGTCGTCGATCGCCGTCAGGATCTCGTCCCCGCTGCCCTCCGCATCGGCCAGGCAATCCCGGACGAAGGTGAGGTTTCCCATGACGTACGCCAACGGATTGTTGATCTCGTGTCCGACACCTGCGGCCAGGGATCCCATCGCCGCGAGACGAGCGGTGAGCTGCAACTGGGTGTCGCGGTCGCGGAGTCGCTGCTCGGCCTCGATGCGCTCCGAGATGTCGCGGAACAGGCCCATGATGAGCTGCGAGCCGTCCACGTCGAACAACGATGAGCTGATCTCCACCGGAACGCGTGCACCGTCGGAGCGCAGTATCGGCATTCGAATCGTCGCCCGGTTGCCCTCCTGCAACGCTCGGATGTGGCGCCGGAACGTCTCGCGGGCCTCCTCGTCGGCCTCGAGATCGGGCGGATGCAGCAGGGTCTGCGGCGCGCCGATCAGTTCCTCGCGGGTCCGCATCCAAAGGCGCTCCCCGGCGTCGTTCACATCGACGATGAGCCCGGTCATGGGGTCGGCCAGCACGACGGCGTCGTTCATCGATTCGAACAGACGCGCATACTGCGCCTGTGCGACCTCGGCGTCACGGATCGCTCGCAGCCGTGCGGTCTCGTCGGTCACCGCACCCACCATGAGGATCGGCGCCCCGTCGATCCCGCGCACCACCTGACCGGCGGCGCGGAGGCTGCGGTACCCGCCGAACGCTGTCTGGAGACGCATCGCGACGTTCCGGTACGCCACGCCGTGGTCGAAGTGCTCCTGTAGCGCACGCGTCACCGATTCCCGATCGTCGGGGTGCACGAGCGCCACGAACTCGTCGAAGGTCATCGGTGACGCGCTCGGTGTCCGGTCGAGGATCTGGTAGGTGCGGCGCGACCATTCGACCTCGTTGGTCGCGACGTTCCAGATCCAGTAGCCGTCCGCGGTCGATTCGAGGAACATCTTCACGGCGTCGGCCCGCAACTCGTCGAAATGCACATCGACGAATCGACGGATTCGCGCCGCGGTCAATGGGCTCGCCGCCAGACCCACCTCGTCGAAGCAGCACTGCGTCGAGCACGCGATCGACGCCGCAACGTCGTCGTCCTCGAACACCGCGAAGGCCCGCCGGTGCGACGCGGCGGCGTGCGGTCCGTCGAGCACGGCCATGCGCTCCGCGAGCAGCTCCACGGCATCGCCCGAGACTGGGACCACCACCACGCCGAGGTCGACCGGCCCCTGCGTCGGCAGGGGGAGGTCCGCTGTTCGGACGAACTCCATGCCGAGGCCCTCCAGGAGGTCAGCCACCGTGGCGACGAATGGCGAACCGGTGTCGAAGAGCGTGACGTGCATGCTCCTCCATCGGTGCGCCCGCCGATCGGCTTGAGCAAGGCGGCCGAGCGTTCAGAGGCCGAGTGCGAGTTGCGAATAGTTCCTCAAGTCGACCCGTTCCGACGTCAATCCTCCCGTCATGGAGTTGGGGCCGCGCGTGCTGGTTGTCGACGATGATGCCGGCGTCCGACGCATGCTCGCGAGAGTGCTCCAGCAGGCAGGATTCGCCTGCGCACAGGCGGAATCCGCCGACGCAGCCCGCTGCGCGCTCGCCGAGCAACCGGTGACGGCGCTCCTGTGCGACGTTCACCTCGTCGGCGAGGACGGGCTCTCGCTCGCTCGTTGGGTCCGCACGCACCACCGCGAAACGGCGGTGTTGCTGATCACCGGCAGCACGAGCGTCGAGGTCGACGACATCGCCCGCCACGCGGTCGACGGGTTTCTCCTCAAGCCGTTCGCGGCCGCCGAGATCCTCATCAACCTCCGAAGCGCGATCGCGCGCCGAACCGAGGCCCTCGATCGCATCACGAGCATCGAACGCGAGCTGCGATCCACCGAGCATCGACTCCACGAGACCTCCGATCACCTCAGCGAAACACGCGCCGCGCTCGTGGAGCGCGAGCAGTTGTGGAAGGCGCTCGTCACCTCGGCGCCGATCGGCGTCGCGCTCGCATCGGGCGACGGAGAGCTCACGTTTTCGAACGACCGCTTCGCCGAACTGCTCGACCTCTCCCGCTGCGGCGACGGCGCCCGATCCCGGGATTGGCTCGCAGCGCTCGACCGTCGCGACGTCGACCGAGCGGTCGATGCGATCCGCCACCCGGACTCGGCGAGCGCCGAGCTTCGCACCCGGATCGACCGAGGCGACCGCACGCTGGTGATGCGATGCTCGGTGGTGGACGACCGCTGCCCGCTGAGCGAGACGACGGTCATCACGATCGAGGATGTCTCCGATCTGGTCGCCGCCCAGAGGCAGTTCGAACGCCAACAGCTCACCGATCCGATCACCGGCCTCCCGAATCGCTCCGCGCTCGTCGCCCATCTGGCGACCCGGTTGAGGACCGAGCGGTCGGCCCCGGCGAGTGTGGTGACCCTGAACCTCAACGCGCTCCGCGACCTCGTCCTGGTCGCCGGCGAGGCCGCCTTCGACCTGGCCGTCGGCGAGGTCGCCGCACGGGTTGCGCGCGAACTGGTGCCACGGGCGCTGCTCGGACGCTCCGGGCCGACGAGCCTCGCGATCATCGTCGACACCGACGATCGTCTCGCCGTGATGTCGACCGTACCCGCCCGCCTCGCGCGGGCATTGACCGCTCCGGTGACCGTCGGCGACGACGATCTCGAGGTGAAGCCCAGAATCGGCATCGCCGTCGCCTCGCGCGGGTCGTCGGGCGAGTCGCTGCTGCGCGATTCCACCATCGCCTCCGAGCACGCCGAGGCGATCGGCGGCGTGCGCGTGTTCAACGATGCAATGCGCGCCGAGGCGCGACACCAGATCCGTCTCCAGCAGGCGCTGCGCCGCGCCATCGAGCAGGAGAGCTTCGACCTGCACTTCCAGCCGATCGTCGCCGCGCACGACCGTTCGCTCGTGGGATTCGAGGCGCTGTCGCGGTGGATCGACCCCGAGTCCGGCCCGGTCGCCCCCGCCGTCTTCGTCCCGCTCCTCGACCACCTCGGGCTCCTCGGCGCGTGGGGCGACGCCGTGCTGCGCAAGGCGGTCACACAGCTCGCCGCCTGGCAGGAGATCGGTGCCCCAACGTTCTGGGTCTCCATCAACGCCTCTCCCGGGCAGCTGGCCGATCCCGCGTTTCCTCACACCGTGGTGCAACTGTGCGACGAGGCCGGCGTCGCCCAGAACCGCCTCTGCGTTGAGGTGACCGAGGAGTCGATCCTGAGCGGTCCCCTCGCGGAACAGGGGCTCGATCAGTTGCTGTCCGCCGGCGTTCGGCTCGCGCTCGACGACTTCGGCACGGGCTACGCGTCGCTCGACACCCTCGCCCGGTGTCGGTTCGACATCGTGAAGGTGGCCGGCGCCCTGATGCCGCCGCGGTCCGGTTTCGTCTCGGCCGACGCTCCGGGCGCCGCCGTCCTCGCGGGAGCCTGCGGCATCGCGCACGCACTCGGATCCGTCGTCGTGGCCGAGGCCGTCGAGACCGACGCGCAGTGGCACGCCGCCCAGACCGCCGGCGCCGACCTCATCCAAGGCTGGGCATTCGCTCCCGCGCTCCCGAGCACCGCCCCTGCCCTGGACGCGCTCGTTCGACACGGGACCGCGGACCCGGCGGTGCTCGCGCCGAGCAGATGACGCTGCGCGTCAGTGTCGGATCATCACGTGCTTCAGCTCGGTGTAGTGCTCCAGCGCGTAGATCGACATGTCCTTGCCGTAGCCCGACTCCTTGAACCCGCCGTGGGGCATCTCGGGGGTGATCGGGATGTGGTCGTTGACCCACACGGTGCCGAAGTGGAGATCGCGGCTGAGGCGCATCGCCCGGCCCACGTCGGAGGTCCAGATCGACGAGGCGAGGCCGTAGTCGCAGTCGTTGGCCCACGCGACCGCCTGCGCCTCGTCGGCGAAGCGCTGGATGCTGACCGAGGGGCCGAACACCTCGCGCTGCACGATCTCGCTGTCCTGGGCCGGGTTGGCGATCACCGTCGGCTCCACGAAAAAGCCGGGCCGGTCCACCATGGCACCGCCGGTCGTGATCTCGGCGCCGGCCTCGGCGGCCCGGGCGATCATGGCGGCGACCCGGTGCTGGTGGGCCTCCGACACGATCGGGCCGACGTTGGTCTCGGGATCGAACGGGTCGCCGATGCGCAATGCCGACACCGCCTCGGTCATGCCTGCGACAACGTCGTCATAGACGGCCGGCCCCGCGAGGAACCGGCACGGGGCGGTGCAATCCTGACCCGAGTTGTAGTAGCTCATCTCGGCGAGGGTGCTGACGGCGAGCTCGACATCCGCGTCGTCGAAGATCACGACCGGGGCCTTACCCCCGAGTTCGAGGTGGAGCCGCTTGAGGCTCGCCGACGCGAGCTGCGCGATCCGCTTGCCCGTCGCGACGCCGCCGGTCAGCGAGATCATGTCGACCCGAGGGTGTTCGACCAACGCGGCGCCCACCGTTGCTCCCCTGCCCGACACGACGTTGAGCACCCCGGGCGGAAGGATGTCGGCGGCAAGTTCTGCCAACCGGAGCGCGGTCAGCGGCGTCAGTTCCGAGGGCTTGAGCACCATGGTGTTGCCCGCGGCGAGCGCGGGGCCGATCTTCCACGTCGCCATGTTGAGCGGGTAGTTCCACGGGGCGATGCCAACGACCACGCCGATGGGGTCGCGGCGCACGAACGACGTGTGGTCCTCCAGGTACTCCCCCGCAGCGCGGCCCTCTTGGAAGCGGGCCGCTGCCGCGAAGAACCGGAAGTTGTCGACGGTCAGGTCGAATTCGAAGTCGATGATCGACACGGGCTTGCCCACGTTGAGCGATTCGAGGCGCTTGAGCTCGGGTAGGTCGGCCTCGATCGCGTCGGCGAGCGCCGTGATCATCTCGAACCGCTGACGCGGGGTGGTGCGCCGCCACGAGTCGAACGCGTCCGACGCGGCGCGGACCGCGGCGTCGGCGTCGGCGGCATCGCCCGACGCCACCTCCGCGATGACCTCACCCGTGGCCGGGTTCACAACCTCGTCGGTGGCGCCCGACGCCGCGGCGACGAACGCACCGCCGATGAAGTTCAGGGTTTGCAACTCGGTGGTCATCTCCCCATTCAAGCCGACCGCCCCCCGCCGCGACCCAGCGCGCAGCTCGCGCGCCCTCCCCCTCCCCACCCGCCCCGCCCCGCCGCCCCGCCCGCCCCGCCCGCGCCCCGCCCGCGCCCCCGCCGCGCCTTCTCCACAGTTGTTCCGCGGAGAGACTGGTCGGCGGAGCACCCGTATTCTCCACAGATCAACCGTGGAGACGCGAGCGACTCGACGACGGCTACCGTCTGCGGCGGTCTTCCCCTTCGACCGGCACGTGGCGCGCGGTCTCCCCGGCGCCACCGACGAACCAGGAACGACCATGCTCGACCGGGCACTGGCCGTCGCGGCGCGTGAGCGCCACGGCCTCATCACCGCGGACGACCTCCGCTCTATCGGAGTCTCCCGAGCGCAAGTCCGGAGCCGTATCGAGAACGGCTCGCTCGTACGCGTGAACGAGCACGTGCTCGCGATCGCCGGCGCCCCGGTCTCGTGGGCGCAGACCGCGGCAGCGGCGCTCGCCGCTATCCCCGGAAGCGTCCTGTCCCACTCCGCGGCCGCCAGGGTCCACGGTCTCGCCGGGGTGGCTCCCGAGCAGCAGGTCGTCGTGAGCGCGGGGCTCCACGCCTACCACCAGCTCGCCGGCACCCGGATCCGCCGGACTCGGCTACTCCCCGACGACCACATCACGATCGCGAGCGGGTTCGCCGTGACCACCGTTCCACGGACCCTTGTCGACCTCGGTGCCGACCTCAGCGACGGGCGGTATCGCCACGTCCTCGACGCGGCGCTCTCGACGGGGCGGACGACCTGGGACGATCTCGTCTCGGTCCTGAACGTCATGGGGGCACGGGGCCGGCCGGGCATTGCACGAGTCCGACGGGTCCTCACGGCGATCGAAGGCGAGCCGCCGACCGAATCGGAGTTGGAACGCCGCTACCTGCGCTTGCTCCGCCAGCACGGCATTGCGCTCCCGCAGACACAGGTCACAGTTCCGTGGGCCGAGACCGAGCCCGGACGAGTCGATGCCATGTTCGTCGAGGCACGCTCGATCATCGAGCTCGACGGGCGTACATGGCATCGACGAAGCGGTGCGTTCGAGCACGACCGCACGCGCGATCAGCTCGCTGTGCTCGCCGGATTCCGCACGGCACGGATCACACACCGGCAACTCGAGGCCGACGTGGAACAGGTCCTCGCGGTGACGCGAACGCTCGCCACCCCTCTCCACAGATGAGCCGTGGAGAATACGGGTGCCCCGCCGACCAGTCTTCTCCGCGGAACAACTGTGGAGAAGGCGGGGGCGGGGGCGGGGGCTACTCGGCGAGCGCTTGCACGGCGGCGGCGATGGCGAGCGCTCGCCGGGCGTTGTCGACGTGGAGGTTCTCGATCATCTTGCCGTCGACGGTGATGACACCCTTGCCCTCCGCAATGCCGGTCTCGAACGCCTCGATCACCCTGCGGGAATGCTCGATCTCGGACTCGCTCGGCGAGAACGCATCGTTGGCGGGTTCGACCTGGCTGGGGTGGACCAGCGTCTTGCCGTCGAAGCCCATCTCGGCACCCTGGCGTGCCTCCGCCGCGAACCCATCGGGGTTGCGCACGTCGTTGTAGACGCCGTCGAGGATCACCTTGCCCGCGAACCGTGCGGCGTTCAGGCAACGCTGAAGCCCCCAGATCAACGGCGCTCGGCCCGGCACCAGCCCGGCCCGGAGCTCCTTGGCCAGGTCGTTGGTCCCCATCACCAGCACCGCCAGTCGCTCCGATGCGGCCGCGATTTCGACGGCGTTCTCGATGGCGGCGGGCGTCTCGAGCATCGCCCAGATGCGCGTGTGCGCCGGCACCCCCGCGTCGAGCATCAGTGCCTCGATCGCCGCCACATCGGCCGCCGAGTTGACCTTCGGCACGACGATGCCGGCAGGGCCGGCCGCAGCGGCCGACCGCACGTCGGCCTCGAACCACTCGGTGTCGAGCCCGTTCACGCGGATGGTCAGCTCGCGGCGGCCGTACTCGCCGCTCCGGACCGCATCGGCGACCTTGCCGCGGGCCACCTCCTTCATGTCGGGGGCCACGGAGTCCTCGGTATCGAAGATGATCGCGTCGCACGGAAGCGATTTGGCCTTCTCGAGTGCCTTGTCGTTGGCCCCCGGCATATAGAGGACGGAGCGGCGGGGAACGATCGGATCAGCGGTCGCGGACATGTCGCCAAGATAGCGTCGGCACCATGACCAACGATCAGGCCGAGCCCGTCGTGGGCGATGCGGGCGAGGCGGGCGAGGCCCAGCTGCTCTGCGACATGCTCGATGCGCATCGCCGTGCGGTCCGGGACCTGCTGGCCGGACTGTCCGACGCCGAGGCGGCGGCAACGGTCGGCGTGACGACCATGACCATCGGTGGCATCGTCAAACACCTCGCGTACGTCGAGCACTGGTGGTTGCACGAGGTCATGCTCGGCCTGCCACCCCTGGCGCCGTGGGCCTCGGTCGACTGGCACGACGATCCGGATTGGGACTTCCACTCGGCGGCGAGCGACACCGTCGCCGACATCGTGGCCCTCTACGACAGCTCGTGCGAGGCCAGCCGCGATGCGGTCGCGGAGCTCGGCGACCTCGACGCGCGCTCGGCCGCGACGCACCGCGACCGACGGTTCACGCTGCGCTGGGTGTTGATCCACATGATCGAGGAGACGGCCCAGCACCGCGGGCACCTCGACCTGCTGTACGAGAACCTCTCGCCCAATCCACACTGACGGCATGGATCCTTCGGCTTCGCAGCACACCCCGCCCGGCTGGTACCACGACGGCCGGGAGATGCGGTGGTGGGACGGCAACGCCTGGGGCCCGTCGGCGCCGACCCAGCAGACCGGCGGCACCGACAAGACGCTCCCCGTGCTCGTGCACCTCGGAGCGTTCTTCGGCGGGTTCATCCTGCCGCTGATCGTGTATCTCATCGAGCGCGACAAGAACGAGTTCACGCGCCATCACGCCGCCGAGGCCCTCAACTTCCAGATCACCGTCGGGATCGTGTCGATCGGCACGTGGCTGGTCTCGTTCCTCGGCATCGTCGGTGCGGTCGGGTTCGGGAACAGCAGCGCACCGCCGTGGCCCTTCTTCCTCGGCTTCGCATTCATGCTCGTGGCGATGTTCGCGTCATGGGGCTTGGGCATTCTCGGCGCGCTCAAGGCGGGCCGCGGCGAATGGTGGCGCTATCCGGTCGCGTTTCGGTTCGTCGGTCGGGGCCGTCGCCCCGCGTAGGGCTCAGAGCCCGTACGCCGCCGCGAGCTCGGGGTCGCGGGCCGACAGCATGCGCGCCAGGTCGACCACCACGCGGCACTGCTTGACGGTCGCGTCGTCCTGCATCTTGCCGTCGATCATCACGGTGCCGGTGCCGTCGCCCATCTCGTCGATGACGCGCTTGGCCCACGCGACCTCGTCGGGATCGGGCGAGAACACCTTCTTGGCGATGTCGATCTGCACGGGGTGCAGCGACCACGCGCCCACGCAGCCGAGCAGATAGGCGTTGCGGAACTGGTCCTCGCAGGCGACCGTGTCCTTGATGTCGCCGAACGGGCCGTAATACGGGAGGATCCCGTGCGTGCCGCACGCGTCGACCATCCGGGCGATCGTGTAGTGCCACAGATCCTGCTGATGCACCGGCCGCCCGGCCGCCGCGATGTCGTCGCCGGTCGGGTCTTCGCGCACCAGATAGCCGGGGTGACCGCCGCCGACGCGGGTGGTCTTCATGCGGCGGCTCGCGGCCAGGTCGGCGGGCCCGAGCGACAGGCCCTGCATGCGCGGGCTGGCGCCGCAGATCTCCTCGACGTTGGCGACGCCGCGTGCGGTTTCGAGGATCGCGTGCACCAGGATCGGCGATTCGACGCCGGCCCGGGCCTCGAGCTGCGCGAGGAGGCGATCGACGTAGTGGATGTCCTCGGGTCCTTCGACCTTCGGAACCATGATCACGTCGAGGCGGTCGCCGATCTCGCCGACGAGCGTGGTGAGGTCGTCGAGACACCACGGCGAGTCGAGGCTGTTCACGCGGGTCCACAGCTGGGTCTCACCCAGGTCGACCTCCTTGCCGACCTTCACCACCCCGGAGCGGGCGGCCTCTTTCGAGTCGGCCGGAATCGCGTCCTCGAGGTTGCCGAGCAGCACGTCGACGGTCGGCGCGATGTCGGGGATCTTCGCGACGACCTTCTCGAGGTGCGGCGGGAAGAAGTGGATCATCCGCGAGGGCTTGAACGGGATCTCGCGCACCGGTTCCGGCGCTCCGACGGCGAGGGGCTTGAAGAAGTCCTTGGCGCTACGCATGCCCCGAAGCTACCGAAGCCGCCGCGTGGCCCGGCAATCCGATCTCGATGGCCGCTCGGTAGCCTGCCGCAGATGTTCCGCCGCCTGATCCCGGTGTCGCTGCTCGTGGTCGCCGTCGCCTCCGCTGGTGCGTGCACGCAATCGAAGGATGCCGGCGGGCGGCCCCCTCGCGCCGCCACGACCACGACCACTCCCACGCCCACGACTGATCCGGCGCAGTCACCGCTGTCGATCGCGGAGGAGGTCGATGCCCGCCGTCCCGTCCCCGGACCCGGCGCGCAGTGGCCCACCGTCTCCCCCGACGACGCCGGCTTCTCGACGGATGCGCTCGACGTGCTCGCCGCGTATGCCGAGTCGCAGGGGAGCCTGTGCCTCGCGATCACCAAGGACGGCAAGCGGGTCGACCACCACGACTTCGGGTCGTCCACGCCGACCACCCCCCACGATGCGTGGTCGATCACCAAGTCCATCGCCTCGGCGCTGGTCGGCCAGGCCGTCGAGCGCGACGAGCTCGACATCGACCAACGGGTGACCACGTGGGTCCCCGCGTGGGAGGGCACGCGCTCCGCGACAGCAACGGTGGAGGACCTGCTCCAGATGGACTCCGGGCGCCAGACCCGGCCCGAGACCCCCAGCGACGCGCTTGCACTCGCGATGGCTCCCGACATGGACCAGGCCGCGATCGACTGGCCGGCCGATGCCGATCCCAACCAGGCGTTCGGTTACTCCAACATGGGCGCCCAGATCCTCGACCCGATCCTGCACGCCGTCACGGGCCAGGACGTCGCCGCGCTCACGAAGCGAGATCTGCTCGACCCGCTCGGCATGGCCGACTCGACGATGATGCACGACGCGACCGGCCACACCGCAACCTTCGCCGGCCTGACATCGACGTGCGACGACCTCGCCCGATTCGGGTTGCTCTACCTGAACGGCGGATCGTGGAACGGCACGCAGATCGTGCCGCGCGACTGGGTGCTCGCCTCGCTCGGCCCCACACCGAACCGCGCGACCTACGGCTACCTGTGGTGGCTCGAACCCGCGAACGGCGATCTTCCGAACGTGTTCGAAGCCCGAGGAGCGGGCGGCCAGAGGGTGACCGTGATCCCTTCGCTCGGCATCGTGGCAACCACGATGATGCCCTTCGTCAACGTCTCGACCTACCCGAACGAGTTCGCGACCCGCGTGCTCGACACGCTCGATCGCTGACCCTGGACCGGGGCTCGGGGCTCGGGGCTCGGGCTCAGGAATCGAACCCGAGCCCGATCGCGTCGAGCAGGCGAAGCCACGGGCCGCGCCGCCCGCCGTTCGCGTCCGCGGCCGCAAGCGCACGACGGGTCGCCGTGATGCCGGCCCAGCGGATCGGTTCGGGTGGGAACGGGATCGGTCGCTTGCGGACGAGGTCGAGCGTGAGCACCTCGGACTCCGGGCGATCGAGCAGGTCGAGGCACACCGAGCCGGCGAACCGCGTCGCCCCCACGCCCAGCCCCGTGAACCCAACGGCGTAGGCCACTCGCCCGTCGAACGCCGTGCCGAAGCTCACCGAGAAGCGGCTGCACGTGTCGATCACGCCGCCCCACCGGTGCGTGAAGCGCAGGCCGTCGAGCTGGGGGAAGGTCTGGAAGAAGTGCTCCGCCAGCACGCGATGCGTCTCGTCGCGCTGGTCGAGCGACGGGTCGATGCGGGAGCCGAAGTAGTACACGGCGTCGTACCCGCCCCACACGATCCGGTTGTCGTCGGTCAGCCGGTAGTAGTGGAACTGGTTCGTGGTGTCCGACAGCCCCTCGCGGCCCGACCAGCCGATCGACGCCATCTGCGCCTCGGTCAAGGGCTCGGTCGCCAACACGTAGTCGTACACGGGGGCGATCGTGCGGTTGATGCGGCGGACCGGCGAGCGAAACGCGTTGGTCGCCAACACGACGGCACCCGAGCGGATCGACCCGTGCCCGGTGGACACGGTCATGGCCGCGCCGTGTCGTTCCAGGCGCGTCATCGCCGTGTTCTCGTAGATGCGCACGCCGAGCGACCGCGCCGCGGCGGCGAGCCCCCAGGCGAGGCGCGCCGGGTCGACGAGCGCCTCGCCGTCGCGCTGGAACATCGCGCCGTGGTAGGTCGGCGAGTCGACGCGGGCCCGAATCGCGTCGCGGTCGAGTACCTCGATGTCGTGGCCGAAGCGACGTCCCACGGCGGCCGATTCCTCGAACTCCTCCGCCAGATGCGGCGCGGTCGCAACGGTGAGCGCGCCGCATTCGCTCCAGTCGCAGTCGATGTCGTACCGCTCGACGGCGCGGCGGATCTCGGCGAAGTTGTCGGCCGCGTGCCGTGCGATCCGGCCCATCTGCTTGGGGAAGTGTGCGAGGCCGTTGTCGAGCCCGTGGGTGAGCGAGCTCGACAGGAACCCGCCGTTGCGCCCCGATGCCTGGGCAGCGACTCGGCCGGCGTCGATCACGACCACGTCACGCGACGGGTCGCGCTCCTTCGCGAGGATCGCGGTCCACAGGCCGCAGAAACCGCCACCGACGACGACGAGGTCGGCGGATGTCGCGTCGTGGAGCGCGGCGGCCGGCGCCGGACGATCGATCCGGTCGAGCCACAGCACCTCGGGCCGGGCATCCGCGAGTGCAGCGATCGGATTCATGTTTCTCACGCACCTTCACGTTCGGGAAGCGAACTGGGCCGGATCGCCGCCCCGCAGGAGCAGCAATCCGGCCCAGTTCGGGAGAGATTCGGCGTGTTTCAGGCCTTGTCGTCGTTGCCCGTGAGGCCGCCGAGCACGTCCTTCAGCTTGTCGGCCGTCTGATCGATCTTGTCGGTGTGCTTGTGGCCGGTCTTGTCGTCGACCAGTTCGGCAACCTTGTCGATGCCTTCTTCGACCTTGTCGGCATTGTCGCCGAGCAGGTCCTTCGCCTTGTTCGTGAGGTCATCGAGTCCCATACGGATCTCCTTGTGTTGAGGGCCTTCCCACCCGGGCCGAAGTCTGGCACACCTCGCACCACCCCGGTGCGGCGAACATGACAGGCTGTCGGCTATGTCCGAGCGGCCTGCAGACCTGTACCTCGGTGAGCTCACCGGTGCCGACCACCAGCGGACCGGGGAGGTGACCGCACTCGCACTCGACGACTTCACGACGCACGGCGTGATCGTCGGCATGACCGGCTCGGGGAAGACCGGCCTCGGCATCGTGCTGCTCGAAGAGGCGCTGCGTCAGGGTGTGCCCACGCTCATCCTCGACCCCAAGGGCGACATGGGCAACCTGGCGCTGCGGTTCCCCGGCCTGACCGCAGAGGAGTTCGCCCCCTGGGTTCCGCCGGGAGCGGACCCCGCTCAGGTCGCGTCGTCGTGGAGCGACGGGCTGGCGAGCTGGTCGTTGGGCGGCGGCGACATTGCCGATCTTTCCCAGCGCAGCGCCGTGACCGTCTACACGCCCGGTTCCACCTCGGGGACGCCGATCAACCTCATGGGCTCGCTCGCACCGCCGTCCGGCGTCGACACCGAGGCGATCCGCGACGAGGTCGAGGCCTTCGTCCAGGGCCTGCTGGGCCTTGTGGGCGTGGTCTCCGATCCGCTTTCGGGGCGTGAACACGTGCTGTTGGCCAACCTCGTGGAGACCGCGTGGGCCGCCGGCGAGACCCTCGACCTCGCCACGCTGTTGCTGCGCATCCAGGACCCGCCCATGCGCAAGCTCGGCGTGATCGACGTGGAGCAGTTCTTCCCCAAGCCCGACCGGGTCGCGCTGATGATGCGGCTCAACGGACTGCTCGCCTCGCCCTCTTTCGCCGCCTGGGGACAGGGTGCGCCGCTCGACATCGCCTCGATGTTGTGGGGGCCCGAGGGCCAAGCGAAGGCCGCGATCGTGTACCTGGCACACCTCTCCGACGAGGAGCGTCAGATGGTCGTGACCCGTGTGCTGTCGAAGCTGGTCGCCTGGATGCGCTCCCAGCCGGGCTCCACCAAGCTGCGCGTGCTCGTCTACATGGACGAGGTGTTCGGCTTCGTACCGCCGACGGCCGCGCCCCCGTCGAAGAAGCCGATCCTCACTCTGTTCAAGCAGGCGCGTGCGTTCGGCGTGGGCATGGTGCTCGCCACGCAGAACCCGGTCGATCTCGACTACAAGGCGATCTCGAACGCGGGCACGTGGCTGGTCGGCCGCCTGCAGACCGAACGCGACAAGGCGCGCCTGCTCGACGGCATGAGCTCGGCCGCCGGCGCCGTCGACCTCACCGCGACCGACTCGACCATCTCCGGCCTGGCCAAGCGCGAGTTCCTGGTGCACACGACCGGCGGCAAGCCGCCCCGCACTACCGCTGTCCGCTGGGCGCTGTCGTACCTGTGCGGGCCCCTCGCGAAGGATCAGCTCGCCCGGCTGCCCGGAACGGTCGCGCCGGCCGCATCGGTCGCGCCGGCCGCATCGGTCGCGCCAGTCGCATCGGTCGCGCCAGTCGTTCCGGCAGCGCCCGTCGTCGATGCCGCTCCCGCCTACGGCGACGACGAGAGCCCGGCCATGCCCAAGGTGGCCGACGGCGTGACCGTGCGCTTCGCCGACCCCGCATCGCCATGGCTCGCCGAGGTCGGGGGCAACCCGCTCGGACGCCGCCTGCAGCCTGCACTCGCGGCGCGCGTCGCCATGACCTTCGACGACACCCCCGCCGACCTACGGGTGCAGGAGGAGTACGAGGCGATCATCCCGCTCGCCTCGCCCCAACCCGGCGCGGCCGACGCCGTCGCGGTCGACTACGACGATCGCGACCTGCGCGGCGAGCCGCCGACCGGCACGGTGTTCGTGTTGCCGAACGCGCCGATCGACACGAAGCGCCTGTTCGCCGACCTGCAGTCGGGCCTGGTCGATCGGCTGGTAGCGGAGCGCACCACCACCATCTTCGCCAACCGTTCCCTCAAGCTCTACAGCAGGCCCGGCGAGACCGAGGACGCCTTCCGCGTTCGCTGCGCGACGGCGGCCGACTCCGCCGCGGACGCCGAGGCCGACAAGCTGCGGGCGCGGCTCGAGGATCGCATCGATCGCCTGCGCGACACCGTCGCCGATGCCGAGCAACGGGCGCGCCAACTCGAGGAAGAGGCGTCGTCGTCCAAGCGGTCCGAGCTGATCAGCGTGGGTGGCAGCGTGCTCGGCGCGCTGTTCGGTGGGCGCCGGAGTGCCCGCTCGATCACCTCCGCCGTCGGCCGCGCGGCCTCGGGTCGCACGCGGGCGCAGAAGGCCGACAACCGGGTGGAGACGGCGCTGGCACGCGCCGAGGCGAAATCGGGAGACCTCGCCGATCTCGAAGCACAGCTCACCGACGACCTCGCCGACATCGTCGCCCGCTGGGACGACCTCGCCGCCCAGGTCGAGCCGCTGGAGGTTCCGCTCGAGAAGTCCGACGTGTCGATCACGGCGACGGCCCTCGTGTGGATTCCCACGGCGGCTCCCGCCTGATCGGGCCTCAGCCCTCGGGGTGGAAACAGGCGAACGCGTGCCCGGCGCCGTCGGTGACCATCGGCGGCACCGATTCGCCGCACTCGGCGGTGGCCTTCCAGCAGCGGGTGCGGAAACGGCAGCCCGACGGCGGGTCGAGGGGCGAGGGCACGTCGCCCTCCAACATGATGCGCTTGCGCTGCCGCTCGAGCTTCGGGTCGGGCACGGGCACCGCCGAGAGCAGCGCCTTCGTGTACGGGTGCCGCGGCCGCTCGTAGAGATCGGTGCGCGTGGCGGTCTCGACCACCACGCCCAGGTACATCACCACGACGCGATCCGAGATGTGACGAACCACCGCCAGGTCGTGGGCGATGAACACGTACGCCAGGCCGCGCTCGTCCTGCAAGCGGTTCAACAGGTTGACGACGCCGGCCTGGATCGACACGTCGAGCGCCGAGACGGGCTCGTCGAGCACCACCACCTCGGGATCGACGGCGAGCGCTCGGGCGATGCCGACCCGCTGACGCTGACCACCCGAGAACTCGTGGGGATACCGGCTGCGGTGCTCCGGCGACAGCCCCACCGTGCGCAGCAGTTCGGCGACCTGACCCTCGCTGTCGCGCCGCTTGAGGCCCTGATGCACGAGGTACGGCTCGGCGAGGATCTCGCCGATCGTCATGCGGGGATTGAGCGATGCGTACGGATCCTGGAACACCATCTGCGCGCGCCGTCGCAGCTCCTTCGGCGGCATCTTCGCGATGTCGACGCCACCGAGGCGGACCGAACCGCTGGTCGGCGTAAGCAGACGCAACATGAGGCGGCCCAGCGTGGACTTGCCGCACCCCGACTCGCCGACGATGCCGACCGTCTCGCCGGGGTCCACCGATACCGACACGCCGCTCACGGCGTGGACGCGGCCCTGCACCCGACCGAGCAGCCCGCCGGTCACAGCGAACTCCTTCACCAGGTCGCGGGTTTCGAGCACGGGTGTCGTTTCGCTCATGTCCCAACCTCAGCGTTTCGCGCCGCGACCTCGGCCCGGCGCCAGCACGCCACCCCGTGGGTGTCGGCATCGAGTTCGGGGAGCCGATCGGCGCAGCCCGACTCCGCAGCGGCGAAGCCACACCGCGGATGGAAGGCACACCCCGACGGCGGGGCCAGCATCGAGGGCGGCTGACCGCCGATGGGTATCAACTCGTCGGACCCGTCGGCATCGACGCGGGGCAGCGATCGCAACAGCCCTTGCGTGTAGGGGTGCGATGGCGCCGCGAACACCTCGTCGATGGTGCCGCGCTCCACGACCCGGCCGGCGTACATCACCGACACGCGATCGGCGAGCCCGGCGACGACGCCGAGATCATGGGTGATGAGCAGCACGGCCGAACCGAGCTGCTCGGTGCTCGACACCAGCAACTCCAACACCTGCGCCTGCACCGTGACGTCGAGCGCCGTGGTCGGTTCGTCGGCGATCACGAGCTGCGGCTCACACGACAGCGCCATCGCGATCATCGCCCGCTGGCGCATCCCTCCCGAGAACTCGTGCGGGTACATGTCGACCCGGCGAGTGGGCTGCGGGATGCCGACCAGGCCGAGCATCTCGATCGCCCGATCCCGAGCTGCCTGCTTCGACCCACCGCGGTGCGAACGCACCATCTCGATGATCTGACGACCCACGGTGTGCACGGGGTTCAGTGCGGTCAACGGATCCTGGAACACCATCGCGATCTCGCCGCCGCGCACCTCGCGGAGTCGATCCTCCGACGCGGCGAGCAGGTCCTCGTCGTGCCACCGGATGCACCCCTCGATCACGGTGCGCTGCTTCGGGTGCAGGCCGAGCACGGCGAGCGCCGTCACCGACTTCCCCGAGCCCGATTCGCCGACGACCGCAACGACCTCGCCGCGGTCGATGGTGAGGTCGACGCCGCGCACCGACTGCACGCGTCCGTCGTCGGTGTCGAAGCCGACGCGCAACCCCTCGATGCTGAGCAATCGCTCGCCCACGTCACACGTCCTTCACGTCGAGTGCGTCGCGCAGGCCGTCGCCCACCAACAGGAAGCCGAGCACGGAGAGCATGATCGCGGCACCGGGGAACACGAGCAGGTACGGCGCCCGCGGGAAGTCGCTCGAGAACTCGGCGATCATGCGGCCGAGCGACGGATCGGGGAACTGGACTCCCACCCCCAGGAAGCTCAGGGCGGCCTCCGCCAGAATGGCCGAACCGACGCCGACCGCGATGAGCACCACGACGGGCTGGAACACGTTCGGCAGGATGTGGCGCCACATGATGCGCCGCGACGGCACGCCGAGCGCCCGTGCGGCCTCCACGTATTCCAGCTCCCGGGCCTGGAGGAAGCCGGCGCGCACGGTCCGTGCGGTCTGCAGCCAGGCGGTCAAGGCGAGCGTCAGCACGACGGCGGCCACGCCCTTGCCGAGGACGGTGATGAACGCATAGGCGAGGAGGATGTAGGGGATCCCCAGCATGATGTCGACGAACCGCATGATGAACGCGTCCGTCCACCGCCCGAACCATCCGGCGACCGCGCCGACCACGACGCCGATCACGGTTTCGAGGATCGTTGCGAGCAGTCCGATGAACAGGCTGAGGCGAATGCCGTGCACGACGTTCGCGAGCACGTCGCCCCCGCGCCGGTCGACGCCGAAGGGATGCTGATTGGTCGGCGGTTCCAGGAAGACGCGCTTGGAGTAGCTCGTCGGGTCCTGCACCAGGAACGGGCCGATGACGGCCACGAGGATGAGGAACACGACGATCCCGAGTCCGACCATCGCGAGCCGGTTTCGACGGAATCGGCGCCATGCATCCTGCGCCAGCGAGCGGCCGACGCCGGCCTGCGCGAGCGTGGCGTCGGCATCGGGAAGATCCGTGCCGAGCGACATCGAGTCGATGGTCATCTCGCCCCTCCGTTCCGGCGGATCCGCGGGTCGAGCCAGGCATAGCTGACGTCCACGATCAGGTTCGCGAGCCCGTAGACCAGCATCACCACCATCGACAGCGCCAGCACGACCGGCAGGTCGCCCGTCGAGGCCGCGCGGGCCACCTTCGAGCCCAGCCCCGGCCAGTCGAAGACCGTCTCGGTGAGTACCGCGAACCCCACGAGCGTGCCGAAGTCGATGCCGAGGAACGTCACGACCGGGATGAGCGCGTTGCGCAGGATGTGGCGCCGCGTCACCTCGCCGTCGCGGAGGCCCTTGGAGCGAGCGGTGCGCACGTGGTCCATGGTCGACGCCTCCAGCACGGTCGTGCGGGTGAGTCGGGCGACGATCGCCGTCGAAACCGAGGCGAGGATGATCGCCGGCTGAATCAGGTACTTCAGTTGTTCCAGGCTCGGGATGAACCCGAGGTACCACTCCTTGGGCCCGATCCCGATCGGTGGCAGGCGCAGGGCATCGGGCCAGTTGTGCTGAAAGGCGTACACCCCCGTCACCTGTTTCAGCAGGTATGCCAGCACGAACACGGGAATGGCGCTCATCACCACCGCGGAGAGGGTCGATGCGTAGTCGGCAAAGGAGTTCCGGCGCCGCGCCGACAGCACACCGAACCCGACGCCCACGGTGATCTCGATGGCGATCGCCCAGACGGCGAGGCGGAGGCTGTTCGGGAGTCGCTCCGCGACGACGTCGCGCACCGGTTCCTTCGTCTGGTACGACGTGCCACTCAGGGTGACCGTCTCGCCCAGCCGGCGGACGTACTGCTCGGCCACCGAGTCGTTGAGGTGGAACTTCTCGCGGATCGCGGCGACGACGGCGGGCGAGGGATTCTTGTTACCACCGCCGGCCATGAGCTCGGCGGGGTCGCCCGGCAGCGCGAAGAACAGGATGAAGAGCACCGTGAACCCGCCGAGCAGCGTGAGCAGCAGCGAGACGAGGCGCCGAACGATGAAGGTGGTCATCTGCGGAACGTCAAGACGGTCGCAAGATCGTCGAACGAGCGGGGAGGGCCGGCCGGAGCCGTCCCTCCCCGCTCATCGTCGACGAATCAGCCGTTCTTGCCGACCTTCTCCCACAGGAAGATGCCGAGCGGGGGCTGCACGTAGTTGACGACGCTGTCGCGATACACGTGGTCGCCGGTGTACCAGTTGATCGGGATCGCGTTGACCGTCTCGTTGAGCAGACGCTTCTCTGCCGAGGCGTACAGCTCGCCGCGCTTGGTGTCGTCGGTCTCCTTCTGGGCATCGGCGATCAACGACTCGAACTTCTCGTCGTCGTAGCGGCCCAGGTTGTTGCCGTCGATCGACACCGCGCCGAACAGATCGACCATGAAGTTGCCGTACGTCGGGTAGTCGGCGTACCAGCCCGATCGGCAGATCTGGCAGGCGCCCTCCTTGGCGATCACCTTGAAGTAGTCCTCCTCGATCGCATCGATCTTCAGGCTGATGCCGAGGGTGTCCTTCACGTTGTTCTGGATGATCGCGGCGACGTCTTCGTGGCCGCCGCCGGAGTTGATCGAGATCTTGATGTCGCCCTCGATCTTGCCGCCATCGGCTTCCCACTCCTTGAAGAGCTTCTTGGCCTCGGTCGGGTCGTACGCGCAGTACTTGCACAGGTTCGACTCGAACCCGGGGATGCCGGGGGGCGTGATGCCCGTCGAGATGAACCGGGTGCCCTCGTACACCTTGGCGTTGATCTCGTCGCGGTCGATCGCCATCGAGATGGCCGCGCGCAGCTTCACGTTCTTCTCGCCGCCGACGTTGGAGTCGTCGTGGCCGAAGTCGAAGAAGTACGTGCCCAGCATCGCCGAGTCGACCGTGTTCGGGTACTGCTCCATCGCCGGGCCGAACTGGCCCGACGGGATGGTGGCGGTGTCGCCCTCACCCGCTTCGAACGCCTGGAACGAGGCCTCGACCTCGCTGGTCAGGTGGAAGACGATCTTGTCGAGCTTCGCCTTCTTGTCGCCGAAGATGTTGCCCGCCCACGTGTCGTTACGCACGAGCACCACGGTGCCGGTGTCGGGGGATTCGGCGGACTCCAGCTTGAACGGACCGTTGCCGATCGTCACACCCTTGGTGCCCCAGCCGGTGGTGTTGCCCACTCGGGTGAAGTCTTCCTTGGTGATCGGGGAGAACGCCGGGAACGACACGATCGCCGGGAAGTCGGCGTTCGAATCGGCGAGCGTGACCTTCAGGGTCATCGCGTCGTCGTCGGCGACAATCGAGTCGAGGGTCGTCATCGAGCCGTCGAGCAGCTTGTCGCCGTCCTTGACGTACGCGAGGAGGTAGCCGTACGACGAGGCGAGTTCGGCCGAGCCGGAGCGCTCCCAACCGCGCTTGAAGCTCGACGGCAGCACGGGCTCGCCGTTGGAGAACACCTGATCCTTCTTGATCGTGAAGGTGTACTCGGTGGCGTCGTCGTTGGCCTCCCACTTCTCGGCGACCAGCGGCTCGATCGTCGGGTTGCAGGTGTCGGTGAAGTCGAAGTCGGTCAGGCCGTCGAACAGCGCGGTGGTGACCTGCGACTCGTCGAGGGTCTGCACGGCGCCCGGGTCGAAGCTGGTGTTGTCGCCGGCCGAGGAGAGCTGCGCGTAGTCCTCGAGGGTGCCGCCCTCTGGGGCGTCCTCGTATTCGAGCGTGCGACACGCGTCGCTTGCCGGCGCCGTGGTCTTCGTCTCCGAATCGGTACCGGTCGACGCGTTGTCGCCGGAGTCCTTTGAGTCGCCGCACGCTCCGGCAAACAGGGCGAGTGCTGCTACGAGCGCTGCAGCGGTTGTGTTTCGGCTCTTGATTCGCATCAGGCGAGCCTCCCTTCCTCCGGGTGACCGGAATCGGACGAGTGATGCGGCGACCATATCCCGCCGCCGTGGCGTCGCGTCGGACCGCTTGAGTTGGGCAAAGCTGCCTCGACGCTTGCCAACGGCCCCGCAGTTCGTGCGACACTCAGAAGGGCGGAGAATGCACGAAAGCCGTGTGGGCGTTGGAGGCAGTCGGTGGGATCGTTGACGGAATCACGTCGTATTGGACGTCGGAGCATGGCGGTCACGGGTGCCGCGATGTTCCTGATCGGTTCGTGGACGGCGCTCAGTCCGGGCGGTGCGAGCACCGGTGATGCACCGGTCGCCGTGCAGGCGTACCGCGACTCCGACGCCGACGGAGCGCGCGACGCGGCCGAGGTGGGCGTCGCCGGCGTGGCCGTTCGGGCGACCGACGCGGCGGGAGCGTCCACCGCTGCACTCACCGACGCCGACGGCCGGGTGAGCCTCACGGTCGATGCGCTCGGAGCCGGCCCGTACCGGATCGAGATGACCGGCTGGCCCGACGGCCTCGAAGCGGGACCGCACGGCGGCGACGACGGCGGCTCGCCGTCGAGCGTCACCGTTGCGTCGGCCGGTGCCACGGTCGCCTTCTCCCTGATCGCACCCGACGAGTACTGCCAGTCCGACCCCGAACTCACCGTGTCGTGCTTCGCGTCGGGAACCCTGACCGCTGCCGGACTCCCGAGCACCGTCGCCTTCCCGTACGACGCCGGCGCAACCGAGACGTCGGCGCACGGTTCGGGCGGGCCGGCCGGGTGGAACGCTCCGGCGGCGTCGCCGGTGACCACGCGAGGCGACACCGGCTCGGTCTACGGCGCCGCGTGGCACCCCCGTTCTTCCAGCCTGTACCTGGGCGCCTACGCCAAGCGGTACGTGCCGTTCGGACCGGGCGGGTCGGGCGCCATCTACGTGGAGCGCGCCGGCGCCGTCGAGGTCTTCTACACCACCGGCTCGGCCGCCAACCGTGCGCCCGACGGCGGCGACTGGTTCAAGGATCCGTGGGTCGACGAGGTCGGCAAGGTCGCCTGGGGCGACATCGACGTGGCCGGCAACCGGCTGTTCGCGATCAACCTGGAATCGCGCGAGCTGTTCATCTTCGCGATCGACCCGGCGACCGGCGAGCGCGTCGGCGAGCCGACCCGCATCGCCGTTCCGTCGATCGCTGCGAACGCCGCCGACTCGCGCCCGTTCGCGTTGGGCGTTCGTGATGGCACGGTGTACGTGGGCGGGGTGGATTCGGCGCAGTCGGGCGGCACGCCGCGGGCGTGGGTGCAGGCCTTCGACCCCGCGACCTCGACCTTCTCCGTGGCGATGGCACCGTTCTCGCTCGGCTTCGATCGGGGCTGCAACTACGTGTGGGTCGCGGCGATCCGCCCGCAGCGCTGCTCCGAGCTCGACGTCTCCAACAACTGGCGGGCGTGGGGAACGCCGCCATCGTCCACCGATTCGCCGAACTTCTCGGGCCTGCTCGACGTGAACTCGGTCAACCGCCACCAGGTGAACCCGCAGCCCATGTTCAGCGACATCGAGTTCGCCGATGACGGCGACATGATCCTCGGCTTCCGCGACCGCTTCGGCGACCAGAGCGGACGATTCGTTCCCGGCGGCACCACGCCGAACCCGGTCAACCCGGCCTGGGGCGACGTCCCCGTGATCGTCACGATGTATGCCTTCGGCGACACGCTGCGCACCGATCGCACGGCCGCCGGCTGGCAACTCGAAACGAACGGCACGTCGGGCGGGGTGACCGGCACCGCCGGCAACGGTCAGGGGCCCGGGGGCGGCGAGTTCTACGACGGTGACAGCGCGCTGTTCCCGAGCAGCCCGTTCGGCATTCCGTCGACGGAGGGCCACGACGAGGTGACCTCCGGCGGTCTCTTCCGTGCACCCGGCACGGGCGAAGTGGCGAGCACCGCCTACGACGTGTTCGGCAAGTGGGAGCACGTCGGCGTCAAGTGGCTCACCGACTCGGGCTCGGATGCCCCGAACGGCGCGAACAGCACCGACCTGGCCTCACGCGCCTACGGCGTGTTCGAGGCGGCCGGGCGGGATCGCCCCTTCGGCAAGGCGAACGGGCTCGGCGACATCGAGGGGTTGTGCGACATGGCGCCCATCGAGATCGGCAACCTCGTGTGGTTCGATGCCGACCGCGACGGCATCCAGGATCCCGATGAGGCGCCGATCCCCGGCGCAACCGTCACGCTGCTCGACGACTCGGGTGCCGCGATCGCCGGCGCCGTCACCGATGCCTCGGGGCGCTACTGGTTCGTCGGCGAGGACGCACCCAACGTCCCGGCGACCCCCGACGCGTCGTGGGGGCTCGTGCCCGGCGGGCTCCGACCCGACACGGCGTACCGCGTGGCGGTCGACGTGTCGACGGCGGATCTCGCGGGCGTGCCCGGCGTCGCGGCGACCGACCTGACTCCCACCGTCGCCGACGCGGGTGGCGACCCGAACGACACCGTCGACAGCGACGGCGTGCCCGACGCCGGCGGGGTGAGCGCGCCCGCGCTGACCCGCGGGCCGGGCCAGCACCGCCACGACATCGACTTCGGCTTCTTCGCCGAACCGGCGGCCACCACGACCACGGCAGCGCCGACCACGACGTCGGCCCCGACCACGACCGCAGTGCCGACGACGCGGGGCCCCGAGGTCTCGGCCGTCACCACGATCGTGACCACCACGGCCAAGTCCTCGGGCGGGTCATCAACCGGCCGCCTGGCGACCACCGGCGGCTCGTCCACCGAAACCGTGCTGTGGGGTCTCCTGCTCACCGCGGCCGGGGCGCTGTTGCTGGCCGCGTCGTGGGTGGGCACCCGCTCGCTCGCGACCGTTGCGCACCACGACGACAACGAACGCACCACGCGCTGAGGACCGTCCGGCGGACCTCAGCGCAGCACGGCGTCGACGAATCGTTCGGCGGCGCCGTGCGCGGTGGCGGTGAAGATCGACGGCTCGATCAGTTCGAGTTCGAGGATCGCGAAGCCGCCGTCGGCCCGCTCGACCAGGTCGACGCGCACGTAGTCGGGGGTGGAGCCGGCGAAGGGATCGAGCGCGACGAGGGCGTCGAGCACCTGCTCGCCGACGGCGAGCTGTTCCGGCACAGGTTCCACCGCGGTGATGTGTTCCTCGGCGAACAGCGCTCGCGTCGGTGCGGCGTCGGGCCGCAGCAGCGGGCCCTTCCGGATTGCGTGGGAAAGCGCTCCGCCGAAGTAGAGCAAGGCGGTCTCGCCGTCGCGATCGACCGTGGGCTCATACGGCTGCACCATCGCGGTGCGCCCGCCGCCGACGAGGCGCCGGACGTGCGCCTCGGCCTGCTCGCGCTGTGCCCACCGGTACCGCGCCGTGTCGCGGGATCCGGCCGACACGGTCGGCTTCACGACGATTTCTCCCTCCGGCACGCCCGCGGGAATCGACGCCGAATCGCCGGGGCCGACGAACCAGCTGGGCACCACGGGGAGCCCCGCCGCACCGAGCGCCGCGAGGTAGCGCTTGTCGCAGTTCCAAGCGACGACCGACGCCGGGTTGACCAGGCGACTCACCGACGCGACGTGGTCGGTCCACGCCATGAACTCCTCGAGGCGCTGCGTGTAGTCCCACGTCGATCGGATGACGACTCGCTCGAAGGTCGACCAGTCGGTCGACGCGTCGTCCCAGTCGACCGCGACGGCCTCGATCCCCGCGTCGTGGGCGGCGCGCAGCAGGGGCGGGAGATCCTCGTCGACGTCACGGGCGACCGCGGCGGTCGCAAGCGCAATGGGAGCTGACATTCGGGCAACGCTACCGTTCACCGATGCCCGCGACGGAGGAGGCGACGTGCTGAAGTTCCACTGGTTCCTGCCCACCGGAGGCGACGGCCGCGAGGTGTCGCCGGGCGCGGGCGACCAGGTGCGCGAGCCCACCCTGTCGTACCTGTCGCAGGTCGCCCGAGCCGCCGAGGCCGTCGGGTTCGATGCCGTCCTCACCCCGTGCGGCACCGGCTGCGAGGACTCCTGGATCACCACCGCCATGCTCGCGGCGCAGACCACCCGGCTTCGTTTCCTCGTGGCGATGCGCCCGGGGCTGATCACGCCGACCCAGGCGGCGCAGATGGCCTCCACGTTCCAGCGCCTGTCGGGCGGTCGCGTACTGGTCAACATCGTGACCGGCGCCGAGCCCGCCGAGCTCGCTCGCTTCGGCGACTACGCCGACAAGTCGACCCGCTACGCACGGACCGGCGAGTTCATGGCGGCGATGCGGGGCGCGTGGGCTGCGGCGCCGTTCGATTTCGAGGGCGAGCACTACCGCCTGGAAGGCGCTGCGACGCGCGCCACGCCCGACCCGATTCCCGAGCTGTACTTCGGCGGCGCATCGGCCGACGCCGAGCGAGTCGCCGCGGAACAGGCCGACGTGTATCTCGCGTGGGGCGAGCCACTCGACATGGTGGCTCCGCGCGTCGAGCGGATGCGCGCGCTGGCCGAGGCCGCCGGTCGACCGCTTCGGCTCGGGATCCGGTTCCACGTGATCGCCCGGCCGACCGCCGACGAGGCGTGGGCCGAGGCCGCCCGCCTGCTGGCCGGGCTCGACCCGGCGGCGATCGCGGCGGCGCAGGCCGAGTTCGATGCGACGCAGTCGGAGGGGCAGGCGCGCATGGCGTCCCTGCACCGTGGTCTGGGCACGGGCGATCTGCGCGACCCCCGCGCCTTCGAGCTCACGCCGAACCTGTGGGCCGGCGTCGGCCTGGTGCGCGGCGGGGCGGGCACGGCACTCGTCGGCAGCTACGTCGAGGTGGCCGACCGGATCGCGGAGTACGCCGAGCTCGGGTTCGAGGAGTTCATCCTGTCGGGCTACCCGCACCTGGAGGCGGCCTGGTGGGTCGGCGAGGGCGTGCTCGGCGAGCTGGTGGCGCGCGGCCTCGCCGAGCGTCCCGGCGCGGACGCCGCTGAGCGAACGGTGTTCCAGTTCCGGTGAGCGACCTCCGTCGGCTGCGTATCGGCCTGCTGGTGTGCGGGCACGTGCACCGCGACGCGCTCGATTTGGGCGGCGACTATCCCGAGCTGTTCGGCGCGCTGTTCGCACCGCTCGGCGCCGAGATCGTTCCGTTCGACCTCGTCGCCGGCGAGGGCCCGAGCGGTCGGGCCGAGCTCGACGCGATCGACCTGTGGATGACCTCGCCCGCCCGGGCCTCGGTGACCGACGACGACGCCTGGATCCGCGATGCCGAGGCGCTCGTGCGCCTCCTCGTCGCGCATGGTCGGTCCTTCGCCGGCATCTGCTTCGGCCATCAGCTGCTCGCCACCTCCCTCGGCGGTCGGGTCGAACGGGCCGCGGCCGGGTGGGGCGTCGGCGCCCACACCTACGACGTCGTCGCACCGCAGCCGTGGATGGACGCCGGGGAACCCTTCACGCTCATCGCCTCGCACGAGGATCAGGTGGTCGAGCTCCCGCCGGGAGCGACGCTGCTTGCGACGTCGAGCCACTGCCCTGTTGCCATGTTCGCCGTGGGCGATCGAGCGATCGGCCTCCAACCGCATCCCGAGTTCACCGCCGCACTCTCACGCCGTCTCACCGGCATGCGGCGCGACCTCATCGGCGAACAGCGGTCGGACGTTGCGCTCGCATCGCTCACCACGCCGCTCGATCGCGAGCGGGTGGCGGGGTGGCTCGTGCGCTTCGCAGCCGAACGGAGTCAGCGATGAGCGACCGCCGGCTGCTCGTGGGAGCCGAGGGGACGCACCAGGGCGAGCTTCGCCCGGCCGATTGGGTGGCGCTCGGCACGGTCGCACTCACCTGGGGAGCGTCGTTCCTGTTCATCGCGATCGGCCTCGACGCGTTCCACCCGGCCGTCATCGGGTTCGGACGCATCGCGCTCGGCGCCCTGACGCTGGCCTTCGTGCCGTCGGCCCGCCGCCCCGCCGAGCCGATCCGACGGGCCGACCTGGCGCGCCTCGGCCTGCTCGCCGTCACCTGGATGGCGGTGCCGCTACTGCTGTTCCCCTTCGCCGAGCGTTCGATCTCCTCGGCGCTCGCCGGGATGCTGAACGGTGGCATGCCGATCATGACCGCGGTGGTCGCCGTGTTGTTGGGGCTGCGCCGGCCGAAGGGAGTGCAGATCACCGGGCTCGCCGTCGGGTTCGTCGGCGTGGTGCTGATCTCGCTCCCGGCGCTGTCGATCGGCGGCGACGACGCACTGGGCGTCGGGCTCATCATGATCGCCCTGGTCTGTTACGCGGTCTCGGCGAACCTCGCTGTGCCGCTGCAGCAGCGCTACGGCGGGCCGGCCCTCATGCTGCGCGTCGAGGCGATCGGTGCCGTGCTGACCGCGCCGTTCGCCATCGCCGGGCTGGGCGAATCGACCTTTCGCTGGTCGTCGATGTTGGCCGTGCTGGCGCTCGGCGTGGCGGGGACCGGCGCCGCGTTCGCGGTGATGGCGGCCGTGCTCGGCCGGGTCGGAGCGACCCGAGGGTCGATGGTGACGTACCTGATGCCGCCGGTGTCGATCGCGCTCGGCGTCGCCGTGCGCGGCGACCATCTCGACGCCGTCAGCGTGGTCGGGTCGGCCATCGTGCTCGTGGGCGCCTGGCTCCTCGGTCGCGGCGGCTGACGGGTCGCTCATCGCCGCTCCGCGCGCCGCTGTCGTGTGAGCGCCACCGCGGCGACGACGGCGAGTCCCAGCGCGCCGGCAACCACGGCGACCAGCACGCCGAGCGCAAGGTCGACGCGCCGCTCGCTGCCGATGATCGTGTCGAGCACCGACGAGGTCGCCCGCCCGAGCGGTCCGCTCCAGCGATACGGCGCCCGCAGCCCGCGGCCGAGGAACCCGCCGACCGCGGCCACGCGACCCGTCGCGAACGCGAGTGCGCCCACGACGGCCGCTGCCACGAGCCCGTCGGCACCGATCGCGCCTACCGCACGGCGGGCACGGTTGCGGCGCGCCGCGGCCCCGTCGGCCAGATCCCACGCCGGTTCGACGCCGGTGGCCTCGCCCGCAGTCGTGGCGTCGCAGGGCGGCCGAGGCTCGGCCTCGGCGGCGGCGATCCGCGTTGCGATGCGCCCGATGACCTCGGCCCGGTTGCGGCGGTAGTCGACGTGGTCGAACCACGGCTGGCCGTACGCCGCGACGCTCGCGCTGTCGCAGCGGCGCAGCGCCGCGGGGATGGGCCCGTTGGGAACGGGGTCCCACCATGCCCACAGATCGAGCCAGCGGGGTGCATCGCAGCGGTCGAGCACCCGCCGGGCCCGCGTCGGGTCGGCCAGCACCCGGCTGTCGTTCCACGCGGTCGCGAGGCCGAGGGCGGTCAACGCGACGACGATCGCCCACGCCCAGGCCGAGGTCGCAACGCCGTAGGCCCAGCGCGTCATCAGCAGGGCCAACGATGCGAGCGCCACGACACCGAGCGAGGTGGCGACACGGCGTGCGACGGAGCGGTCGGCGCCCTGGGCCTCCAGCACCGAGATCGGAACGAGCGCCGCGCCGATCGAGACGACCGACACGGGGCGGCCCGTCGCACCCGGCGCGGGGTGTGTCGCCAGCAGCCGGTGCACCAGGGCGGCGCCTTGGGAGTGCGCGACCACCACGAGCGGGACGCTCGGGTCGAGGTCGCGGTCGAGGTTGCGCCACGCGTCGCCGATCGCGGTGAGCATCGCGTCTCTCGTTCGGGGCTCGACACCAACGCGTAGCTGTCGCCGATCGAGAGGGCGATCGTGCGCTGTAGTCGCCGCAGGCGGTCGAGTCCGGGCAGCGGAAGGAGCGACAGCAGCGACAGTGCCAGCATGCCGACCGACGCGAACGCGGCCGCGGGTACGAGCACGGCGACCGTGGCGAGACCGACGGGCGTCAGCCATCGGCGCAGTTCGGGCCGGGCATAGCGCCGCAGGAGGCGCACGATGAAGAAGAACACGAACCAGGGGCCGATGCCGGCGAGCCACGAGGCGACGTCGCGGGGTCCGGGCGGCTCGAACGCATCGGCCCAGTACGCCTCGCGCACCAGCCAGTCGTGACGATCGCCCAGGTCTCCCCGATCGCCCAGGCCGGTCGACACGACCAGGCGCGCGGCGGTCGGGTGCGGCGAGCGTTCGACCTGCACGTCGTGGCGGGTTCGCAGGTGGTCGACCAACGGGTCGACGAACTCGTCGATGGTCGCGCCGCGCGCCTGCGAACCGATGCCGTGCACCACCAGGACCGCAGCGGTCGGTCCCGTCACGCGATCGCCCCTACGCGACCGTCACGTCGGGGTGTGTGGCGGTGTACTCGGCGAGCTTCTCGTCGGCTCGCTCACCGAAGAGGATCTCGCAGACCTCGCGTAGGCCCGCCGGGTCGAGGTCTTCGTCGCGCACGACCTGTTCGATCTTGGAGCGGCGGCGCATGAAGTCGTCGAGGCGCGTCACCATCTCGGTCGTGGCCGCCATGTGCAGCTCGACCCGCAGGTAGTCGGTGCCGCCCAGGATGTCCTCGGCCATCGACGGATCGGAACGGATCGCTTCGAGCATGGCGAAGGCGCGGCGGCCGTAGCGCCGCCACAGCCGGTCGGAGAGCGGCTCCAGGTCGGGTCGCTCGCGGTAGTCGTCGAGGTGCATGAGTCGAGCCTGGCGGTAGAACTCGGCTCGGGTCTCGGGTGCCGGCTCGCCGTACCACCCGGCGTTGTCGGCCTCGAGGGGCAGGCCGAGCGCCTCGACGGCATCGCCCACCTCTTCGCCCACGTTCAGGCAGTCGGTCAGCTTCCCGCCGAACACGGTGATGGCGCGGCGGTCGCGGTCGACCTCGATGTGGTGCTTGCGGCTGAGGGCCGTCCAGTCGACGTCGTCGCGGCGCCCGCCCTTGGCCGATACCACCAGCGGTCGCACGCCGCACCGCTCGGCGATGATGTCGGCGGTGGTGAGCGGCGCGTCGAGGTCGAGGCGAGCGTTGATCTGCTCGAGCAGGAACGTCCGGTCGTCGTCGGTCACCTCGGTGAACGGGTCGTCGACCCGCGTGTCGGTCGTGCCGATCACCGACCGCATGCCCATGGGGATCACATAGAAGAGGCGTTGCGTGTCGTCGAAGAACGCGAGCACCCGCTCGTGATCGGTGGTGGTGAGCCGGGGCACCACCAGGTGGATGCCCTTCGAGTACACGACGCGGTGCTTGGTGGTGACCGACCAGCCCTTGTTGAGCCCGTCGACGAACGGTCCGGCGGCGTTCACGAGGATGCGCGACTGGCACAGCAGTTCCTCGCCGGTTTCGAGGTCGCGCACGGTGATGCGCCACATCCCCCGATGCCGGTCGGCCGACACGACCTCCACGTAGTTGGCCGCGGTAGCTCCGGCCTCGAACGCGGAGCGCACGAACGAGAACACGAACCGGGCGTCGTTGTCCTTGATGTAGGCGTCGCGGTACTCGATGCCGCCGACCACACCCTTGGTCGAGATCGCGGGCTCGGTCGCCTCGACCGCAGCGGTGTCGAGCAGCCGGGGGCGGCGGGTCCGGAACGAGCCGATCGCCCAGTAGGCGGCGGCGCCGAGCGCCGAGAACTGGGGTGAGTACGGCGACGACTCGTCGAGCGCGGCCAGGAACGAGAGCTCCTTCACGTTGTCGGGGTACGCCTTCATCAGGCGGTTGCGCGACTGGCACAGCTTGCGAACGAGCAGCAGCTCGTAGTGCTCCAGGTACTTGAATCCGCCCCACACCAGGTTCGACGACGCCTGGCTGGTGAACGACCCAAAGTCGGAGCGGTCGACCATGGCCACGGTGGCGCCACGGCCCGACAGCGCCGCACTCACCACGGCGCCGTTGATCCCCCCGCCGACCACGAAGACGTCGAAGTACCCGCCGCGGAGGCGATCGATGTTGGCAGAGCGAAGTGTCACGGCTCCGACGGTAGCGGGGGGCGGTGTCCCGATTCGACGTGACGCAACGTCAGGCACACCCGCTCGTCGACCGCGCCGCGCTCGCGAGGTACCCGGTGCAGCCACGCCGACTGCGTCGCGTCGGCCATGACCAACAGGTCGCCGTGGTGGAGCCACAGGTCGCGGCGGGTCGAGCGGTCGTCGCGCCGTCGCATCTGGAAGCGTCGTGATGCGCCGAGGCTGACCGACACGATGAGTGGGCGGGCGCCGAGCTCGGCCTCGTCGTCGGCATGCCAGTCGACACCGTCGGTGCCGTCGCGATAGCGGTTGATGAGCGCCGCGTTGAAGCGGTCGATCGGCCGCCCGAGCGCCGCGGCCGCATCGCGCCTCGCGTCGCCCGCGAGGTGAGCGACCGCCGGGGTCCACGCCACCGGGTCGAGCGCCAGGCCCGAGTAGGCGTACGCGGCGTCGGGGTCGCCCATCCAGCATTCGAGGCGCGGCACCGCGATGCGGCGGCCGAACATCGTCAAGTGGTGCTGGCGCCACGGCACCTCCGCGAGCAGGTCCGCGAGCGCCGCGTCGGCAACGTCGGGGGCGAGCGCGCCCCGGTGCACCACCGCGGTCAGGTCGGGCCCGACCAGCGGGACGATCGCCTCGTCGTGCGCATCGAACAGGCTGGGCTGCACGACGCCGAACCTACCGACCGCGGGAATATTCGCGAAACGATGCAAGCGAACGGGGTGCGTCGACGTCTGTACGGGTGATGACTGATTCCGGCGCGATCATCGACACCATGAACGCACGACGGCAGCTGCCGATCGATCCGGTGCTTGAGCTCGTTGATGCGGACGCGACGGAGGGCGACGGGGTCATCGCCACACCCACCGAACCCGTACCGACCTTCGAGGCGATCTACGCCCGCCGGTATCGGGAGCTCGTGCAGTTCGCGTTTCTCCTCACGGGCGATCGTGGTGCCGCCGAGGACATCGTGCAGGACGCGTTCGTCGGGCTGCATCGCCGGTGGAGGTCGGTGAGCGATCCGCTCCCCTATCTGCGCCGCTCGGTCGCGAACGGCGCCGCGACTCTGCACCGCCGCCGGGGTCGCGACCGCGACAGGCCCGCGCCCCCGGTGTCGCCGTCCGAGCTGGGCGCCGCCGAGCTCTCCGACGCGATTTCGGCGCTCCCCCACCGACAACGCGCGGCGATCGTGCTGCGCTTCCACCTCGACCTTGCCGACCGCGATAGCGCCGAGATCCTCGGCGTCGCGCCCGGCACGGTTCCCTCCCTCATCCACCGAGCACTCTGCGACCTCAGAAAGGTGATCCAACCATGACCGCGACACCTCCGAACGACCACGATCCCGTCGCCGACATCGTCGCGACCCACCTCGGCGAGCTGGGCTCGTCGATCGACGCCACGCCGCGTTGGAACGACCTCGCGGACCGCGCCGAGTCGTCGCGCACGCGGCGACGCACGCAACTCGTCGCCGGATCGGTCGTGCTCGCCGCGGTCGCCGGGGCCGCCGGGTTCGGCATCGGCCACACCAGCGGCGGCGGCTCGCTCACCTTGGCGAGCGAACGCAAGGCGGAGCGAACGAGCGAGCGCGCCGAGGCGCGTGAACGTGCGCCCGAGACGACGATCGCGCCGATGGCCGGGGCGATGTCGCCCTACGGAGGGTCGCCCGAGATGGAGGTCATCGTGAAGCGATCGAACGCCGCAGGGGTCCGGATCATCGCCGCGTCCACCTCCGGCACGTTCATGGCGGACCCGATGGAACAGTCCGGCGTGGCGCTCGTGATGCCCGCGCAGTGCCAGGGAACCGGCCTGGTCACCCTCGGCCTGTCGAGCGATGACGCCGTGGCAATCGGCGGGGTCTCGCGTTTCGGCGGCACGGAGCCGCTCGTGTCCGTCGACATGGCCGACGGAGTCGGAGGCCGCTTCGTGGTGGTGACGGTCGACCATGCCGACGGGACGGTCGCGGTGGAGTTTCCCGACGGCTCGGGCGACTCGATGGAGGCGACGAACGGGTTTGCCGTGTTTGCCGTCGACGTCCCGCTGAGCGCATCTGCGGAGCTTGCCGCCTTCCGCGATGTGAAGGTCACGGTGGCGGGTACCCCGGTGCCGGTCCGCCAGACGAACCTGTACGCGCTCAACGCGACCGACGCCGGGCTCAGCGAGGGGAACATCGTGCCGGACTGCTCACCAAGCCTTCCGCAGCCCGGTGAGCAGCCGGCCGATCCGGCCGGGGCCGAAGCCGAGATCAGGGCCACGATGCAGTCGGTGTATTCGAGCTCCGATCCCGCCGTGCGCACGGCCGGGGTCGACGATCCCGCCGGCATCGCCGAGGCATTGGAGCGGGTCAAGGGCGGCGCGTTCGCCGGGGCGATCGACCGGACGACCGCGACCATCTCAGAGCTGGTGTTCACCGACCCGACCACGGCGGTCTTCGAGTACTCGCTCACGGTCCCCGTCGAGGTCGGCGCAGACCCGACGCTGCTCGCCGGGCGGTTCGGCAAGGCGGTCCTGCAGGACGGTTCGTGGCGGATCACCCGTGCCACGGTGTGCGCGGACATGGCGATGGGCGGCGGATACTGCGACGGCATGTCGTCGCCCGACGGCCCTTCGCCGACGACCACCGCTGTCGCCGTTCCGTAGGGACCATCCCGCGGCGCCGGGGCCCCGGCGCCGCGGCGCTCCTGAAGGACGCACCGTGGCGGGTCAGTTGACGTTCATGCGTGACTGCCGCCGCGCCGACACCGCCAGGAACAGGGCGGTGAGCACGGCGGCGCCGGCCATCGCCGAGCGCGGGCCGTAGTAGGCCGTGGTCATCTCACGGTCGACCGACCATGCGAGGATCGACACCGCGTGGCTGTGCACCGCCAACGCACCGAGACCACTGCCGCCACGTGCGACGAACTGCTCGAGGATCAGCAGGTAGGCGATCCCCCAGATGAGCGAACGTTGCGTCACCTGGCCGAGCAGCACGAAGAAGGCCGAGTACCCGAGGGCCGCCACGACCGTGGCGAGCGCCGCGCCCGTGAACAGGTCGCCGGTGGGCGAGACCACGAGCCCGGCGGCAACGGTCGGCACCACGGCGAGCGGCACCACCAGCGTGAGGGTCACGGCGAAGGCGGTCACGGTCAGCATCCACCGCCTGATCGGCCGAAGCCACAGGTACACGTAGGTGCCGTCCTCGATCGGGTCGCCGAGCGATGCGGTGCCGAAGACGAGCGCGGCGAGCGGCACCACGAGCGACAGGCCGAACACGTCGACGAACCCGGCTGCTGCCCATTCGGGGGACCGCAGCCCGCGGCTCGACAGCAGCGATGCGGCAACCAGTTGGAACGCCGCGACGCCGACAAAACCGGCGAGGCGGGCCTTGGTCGAGACGGTGCGCAGCAGCGTGACGTACAGGGTGGTGAACTTCATCGCACACCTCCGGGACCGGGGGCGCCGACGAGGTAGCGGAACACGCTCTCGAGGTCGTCGTCGAGCGGGGCGACCTCCACGAGCGTGGCGTCCAGGTCGGCGGCCGCCCGGGCGATCGTCGTGCGGAATCGGCCGACGTCGATCACCTCGGTCTCGATCGAGTCGGGGCCGGTCACCCGCACCCCCTCGGCGATCTCCGACCCGATGAGCGCCGCGGCCAGCGCGGCGGGGCGGTCGGTGCGCACACGGATCTGGTGGGGCCGATCATCCATGAGGTCGCGGATCGCCCGGAAGTCGCCCTCCGCTGCGAGCCGTCCCTGCGCCACCACGAGCACCCTCGAGCCGAACCGTTCGACCTCGTCGAGCACGTGCGAGCTCACGATCACGGTGCGACCCTCGTCGCCCAGGCTGTGGAAGAGGTCGATGAGGCGAACGCGCTGGCGCGGGTCGAGCCCGTTGAGCGGCTCGTCCGCGATGATGATCGACGGACCGTTCACGAGCGCCTGCGCCAGTTTCACGCGCTGACGCATGCCCTTCGAGTACCGCTCGACCGACCGGCGGTCGTCGGGATCCATCTCGACCGAAGCGAGTGCGGCGCGGGTCGCTGCGTCGGGGTCGTGCACGCCGTGGAGCACCGCGGCGAGCCGCACGAAGTCGAACGCGCGCATGTGGGGGAACGTGCCCTCCTGCTGTGGCACCAGGCCCACGTGTCGCAACACCGAGGGGTCCTTGCGGGGGTCGCGGCCGAACAGCCGCACCGTGCCGAGGTCGGGTCCGGTGAGCCCACAGATCGTGCGCAGCAGCGTGGACTTGCCGGCGCCGTTGGGGCCGAGCATGGCGGTGACGCCGGGCCCGATGTCGAAGGTCACGTCGGAGACCGCGACCACGCCCTTGAACCACTTCGAGACCCCGCGCACCGACACCGGCATGCTCTCGGTCGGCTCGGTCATGATCGGCTCGGCCGCCGCGCTCACTTGGTCACCTCGACCCGGCTGTAGCGGTTCCCGATCACCGCGAGCGCCACCAGGATCCAGCCGGCGAACGCGGCGTACACGGTGGGCGTCGACATGGTGGTGAACCCGCCGTAGTAGATCTGCGTCGGCTGACCGAACACCCGGTAGGCGAACTCGATGGGCAGCAGCAACAGGTTGACCATGCCCCATTCGACCGGGGCGCGGGCCTCGTCGACGAGGTATTGCACGAGGGCGCCGGTGCCCATGACGAGAATCACGAACGTCGCCGACGCTGCGGCCCGGCGCGACGTGATCGACGCGAGCGCCGCCGAGATCAGCGTGTAGAAGAGCCCGATCCCGACCCCTGCGAGAATGACCCTTCCGAGGGTCAGCATCCAGTCGGTGAACCCGACGGGGCCATACCCCTGGGTGGAGTAGCCGATGAGCAGCAGGAGCGACGGCCCGAGGGTGACGGTCAGCAGGATCATGCTGACGGCGGCGAGCTTGGCGCCCAGGTACGACCAGCGGCTGAGCGGCGAGGCGAGATACAGCCCGAGCATGCCGGTGCGGCGGTCGGTGCAGAGCACCTCGGGCGCCACGAACGCGGCGAACAGCGCGATCGCTGCGGTGATCGTGAAGTAGCTCGACGGGTAGTCCTTGATGAGCTGGTTGACGATGCCCCGGGGATCGGCTCGCCCGCGGGCCCGATGCCGATCGAGTTGGTTCGCTCCTCGAGCCGGTTGGTCAGCACGACCACGCCGACGTACACGAGGTGGGGCACGTACGAGATGAAGATCGTGAGGATCGGCATCACCTTGAATCGAAACGCCCGGTGCACGCCGAGCGCACGCTGCACCGTCGAGACGACCACGCTGCGCATGGCGCTCGCGACGCCCCCGCGTTCGCCCTCGTACCGGCGATACCCGCGGTCGAGGATGCGGGTCGCGGCCGGCGCGGCGGGTGCGGCGGGTGCGGCCGGGGGAAGGTCGCTCATTGCACCTCCAGGAACACGTCTTCGAGCGACACGGTGCGGTTCTGGAGCCGGCGCAGCGGGATCCCCAGGTCGGCGACCGCGTCGCGACAGATTCGATGCAGATCGATCGGGGCGGCCGACCCGCCCGTGGGCGGGGTCACGATGAGCCGGTTTCCGTCGAGCACCACCTCGGCGCCGCGGCGGGTCAGGTCGGCGGCGAGCTCACCGACGCCGGAGTCGACGTCGATGGTGACGCCGCGGCCGACGCCGCGGAGCTCGTCGATCGAACCGGTCGCCCGCACGGTGCCGTCCGCGAGGATGACGACGTCGCGGCAGGTCCGCTCCACCTCGTCGAGCAGGTGCGACGACAACAACACGCTCATGCCGAAGTCGGACGAGAGCCGACGGATGAGGTCGAGCATGGTTTCGCGTTGGGTCGGGTCGAGCCCGTCGGTCGGCTCGTCGAGCAGCACCAGATCGGGGTCGTGTGCGATGGCCATGGCGAGCTTCACGCGCTGGCGTTGGCCGGTCGACAGCGTGCCGATCGGCCGGTTGCGCTCCTCCCCCATCCCCACGAACCAGAGTGCGTCCGAGGCACGCGCCGTCGCCTCCGACACGGGCAGCCCGTGCACCTCGGCGAGGTGCTGCACGAAGTCGTTGGCCGGCAGGTCGGGCGGCAGGTTGTGGTGTTCGGGGGCGTACCCGATGCGGGCGCGCACCTCGGCGCCGCCCGAGCGCGGGTCGCGGCCCAGCACTTCAAGTCGGCCGCCATCGGCGCGGTGCAGGCCGAGCAGCAGTCCGAGCAGCGTGGTCTTTCCGGCGCCGTTCGCGCCGAGCAGGCCGGTCACGCCGGGGAGCACGTCGAAGGTGGCACGGTCGAGCACGAGGTTGGTCCCGTAGCGCTTGACCACGTCGACCGCGGAGATGATCGGCGAGGGCACGGCGAGACTCTGGCACAAACGGCCCGCCGCTCCGCGGCACGCCCGGTGAAGCGCTCTCAGGTGGGCGCGGCGATACGGTGGCGGCGTGGACTCCGCCGAGACCCCCGACGTGAGCGAGACGAGCGAGCTGCCCGCCGACGACATCGCCGACGACCCCGCCGACGACCCCGCCGACGCGCCGACGATCGAGCCGATCGTGCCGTCGCGCCGCGTCGATCGGTTCCGCACGTCGACGTTGCCGGGAGCGATCCTCAACGGCATCGCGCTGGGCCTGCGCGAGGTGTTGGAGCCGCCCAAACGCGAGGACGCTCCGCTCATCGCCGAGGCGCCCGGCGATCCGCCCGACCCGCGCCACGTCGAGACGAACCTCGACCCCGACGACCCAGCGGCGTCGTCGGTGACGGTGCGCCCGTGGCTCGCGGAGCACGATCCGCCGACGTGAGACCGGCGGGCGCCGATACCGTGAGCGCACGAGGTCCGGCACCGAACGGACCCGGTTCTTGGAGGTGGGCGTGTCCCATACGCCGCTCGATCCGTCGTCGCACGAGGCGGTCAACCACTACATCGGCCAGGCCGCCGACATCATCGACCTGTCAGACGAGGTCCGCCGCTCGTTGAGCACGCCGTCGCGTGAGCTGGCTGTGCAGGTGCCGGTGCGTCTCGACAACGGCGAGCTGCAGATCCTGCACGGGTTCCGGGTGCAACACAACGACTCGCGGGGGCCGTACAAGGGCGGGATCCGCTACCACCCGAGCGTCGATCTCAACGAGGTGCGGGCGCTCGCGTCGCTCATGACGTGGAAGACGGCGCTGGTCGATCTGCCCTTCGGCGGGGCCAAGGGCGGGATCGAGGTCGACCCGACCGTCATGAGCGTGTACGAGGTCGAGCGGATGACGCGCCGCTTCACGCTGATGGTCGCCGATCAGCTCGGGCCGTACCGCGACATTCCCGCGCCCGATGTCAACACCGACGCGCAGGTGATGGCGTGGATCATGGATGAGTTCTCCGACATCAACGGGTATAGCCCGGCGGTGGTGACGGGGAAGCCGCTTGCGCTCGGCGGCGCGCCCGGGCGCGAGTCCGCCACGGGGCTCGGCTGCGTGTTCGTGCTCGAGGCCTTCCTCGAGGCGAACCACCTGGACTTGATCGGCAAGCGGGTCGCGATCCAGGGCTTCGGCAACGTCGGCCGCCACATGGCGTGGGAGCTCTTCCGGCGCGGCGCGAAGGTGACCGCCGTGTCCGACGTGTCGGGCGGCGTGTTCAACCCGGGCGGGCTCGACATTCCGCAGCTGTCGGATCATGTGCGCAGCGGCAAGCTGCTCAACACCGCGGATGAGGGCGACCACGTCACCAACGACCAGTTGCTCGGGCTCGGGTGCGACATCCTTGCGCCCGCCGCGCTCGGCGAGGTCATCACCGGGGCGAACGCGGCGTCGATCAACGCTCGGGTGGTGCTGGAGGCGGCGAACTACCCGGTGACGCCGTCGGGCGATGTGGCGTTGCGAGAACGAGGCGTCACCGTCATCCCCGACGTGTTGGCGAACGCCGGGGGCGTGACCGGTTCGTACTTCGAGTGGACGCAGAACATCCAGCAGTTCACGTGGAAGGTGGAGCGGTTCAACTCGGAGCTGCGCGATCGCCTGGTGACGGCGTTCACCGATGTCAACTCCTTCGCCAAGCTGCACGACTGCTCGCTGCGCGAGGCGGCGTACGCGATCGGGTTGCAGCGCGTGAGCGAGGCGACCAAGTTGCGCGGCTACCTGAGCGGCGCCTGACCTGAGCGGCCGAGCGGCGCGGCCGAGCGGCGCGGCGTCAGAAGTAGATGACCTGCTCGACCTCGGCGGCGGCCGAGTCGAGGTCCGAGGTCCACGCGCCGGTCGAGAGGTACTTCCACCCGTAGTCGCACACGATGAACACGATCGTGCCGCGCTCGATGCGGTCGGCGACCTTGCAGGCACCGGCGAGGGCGGCGCCGGCCGAGATGCCTGCGAACACGCCGATTCCGGCGAGGCGGCGGGTGTGTTCGATCGATTCGCGTGGGCGCACGATCGACTTGCCGTCGAGCAGGTCGTAGCCGCCCCATTTGTCGAACACGGGTGGGATGTAGCCGTCTTCGAGCGAACGGAGGCCCTCGACGCGTTCGCCCGATGGAGGCTCGACGGCGAACACCTTGATGTCGGGGTTGCGTTCCTTCAGGTAGGTGCCGACGCCGAGCAGCGTGCCCGACGTGCCGAGCCCGGCGACGAAGTGGGTGACCGTCGGGCAGTCGTCCCAGATCTCCGGGCCGGTCGTCTCGTAGTGGGCTCGCGGGTTGGCCTCGTTGCCGTACTGGTAGAGGAACACCCATTCGGGATGCTCGTCGGCGAGGGCGATCGCCCGGCGGACCGCGCCGTTCGAGCCCTCGGCGCCGGGCGTGGAGATGATCTCGGCTCCGAACACTTCGAGCATCTGGCGGCGCTCGACCGACACGGAGTCGGGCAGGAGGATCTTGAGGTGATACCCGCGCTCGCGGCAGATCATCGCAAGAGCGATGCCGGTGTTGCCCGACGAGGGTTCGAGGATGGTCGACCCGGGCCGCAACGTGCCGTCGGCCTCGGCCTCGAGGATCATCTGGCGGGCGATGCGGTCCTTCACCGAGCCGCCGGGGTTCTGGCCTTCCATCTTCGCGAGCAGGCGCACGTTCGGATTGGGGCTGAGCCGCGACACGTCGACCATCGGCGTCGCGCCGATCATGTCGAGGACGGATTCGTACACGGCCATCTGGCCTCCCGGTCAGCCTGAACTCAATTCCCGACTTACATGGTAGGGAATTCGAGGCGGTCCGGCCACGTCAGCCCGCGACGATCACCACCGGCTCCTCGGTGACGGCGCCGTCGATCATGCGAAACGAGCGCAGCATCGGCGTGTCGTCGCGCAGCGAGACGATGATGTAGTGCCATGCCGGGTCGGGCGCCTGGGCCACATCGGTGCCCGATGGGTAGGGCTCGGTGTGGGTGTGGGAGTGCATCACGCCGACCACGTCGAGGCCCTCCGCCTCGGCGAGCCGGTCGACCCGCAGCACGTCGCGGCCGCCGATCGAGTACACCCGCGACGACGCCGCCTCGTTGGCGCACGGCTCGAAGCGGTTGCAGCGGGCCGACTCGTCGGGACCGAACGCACCGAGCAGGAGCCCGCACGCCTCGTCGGGCAATTCGGCGAGCGCGTGCGCGGCCATCGCATCGGAGGCGGACTTGGCGAGGTGCAGCACCTCGCCAATCTAGAACCGGTCGCCGCGGGGGCCGGTACGCTGGGGCCCCCTATGAAGCGGACCACCGACGACGCGACGATCGCCACCAATCGCCGCTCGCGGCGCGACTACGAACTCGGCGACCACTTCGAGTGCGGGATCGTGCTGCGCGGCAGCGAGGTGAAGTCGCTGCGCGAGTCGAAGGTGCAGATCGCCGATGCGTTCGGCCAGTTCTCACGTGGCGAATTGTGGCTGCATCAGTTGCACATCGCGCCGTACTCGTTCAGCCAGCACTACTCGGGCCACGACCCGGTGCGGGTACGCAAGCTGCTGTTGCACCGCCGGGAGCTCAACAAGATCCAGGGCAAGCTGCAGGGCGAGCGGCTGTCGCTCGTGCCGACCCGCATCTATTTCAAGGAGGGGCGGGTGAAGGTGGAGATCGCCATCGGAAAGGGCCGCACCAAGGCCGACCGCCGCCAGGACATCGCGAAGCGCGATGCCGAACGTGAGACCCGCCGCGAGATGGGCAGGGCGATGAAGCACGGCGACCGGTAATCTCCGCGTTCATGCGTTGGGGAAAATGGGTTGTGCTGGCTGCCGCGTTCTTCGCGGCCGGAGCGTGCGCGCCGACCGTACCGGCGACGCCGGTGCCGCCGCGCACCGCGCCGCATCCGCTGGTGATCGTGCCGGGGATCGAACTGTTCTGCGAGGTGCAGACCACCGATTGGGCGGCATGGGAAGACGCCGCTGTCGCCCGCGGCTACCGGCGCGACGAGGTGGTGGTGTTCCGGCCCGATCCGTGCACGTCGAACGTCGACTCGGCCGCCGGGCTCGCCCAGATCGTCGATCGACTGCTCGAAGCCACCGGCGCCGACAAGGTCGACATCGTGGCGCACTCGATGGGGTCGCTCGCGAGCCGCTGGTGCATTCGGTTCTCGGGGTGCGGCGGCAAGGTGGCCCACATGGTGGGCGTTGCGGCGGCGAACCACGGCACCATTTGGGCGAACCTGTGCCCGGTGGCGGTGTGGTCGCGATCGTGCGGCGAACTCGCGCCGCAGTCGTCGATGATCGCGGCGTTGAACGCCGACGACGAGTCGTGGGGCGACGTCGAGTACGCCACGTTCAACTCGGTGTGCGACATCGCGATCGTCCCCTACACGTCGACCTTCCTCGACGGAGCGATCAACGTGGACGAGCCGCGGTGCGTGGGTCACACGGGTTGGAAGACCGACGGCCCGACGATCGACTGGTCGCTCGACTGGTTCGCGGGGAGCACCGCCGACTCGCGGTGATCCCCCGCTATCCGGCTACTCGCCGACGGCCTGCGACTCCTCCGCGCCGGCATCGATGTCGGCGTTGGCATCGATGTCGGTGTCGGCATCAGTCGGCGTCGATGTCGGCCCCGGCGGGCAGCACGACCACCTGGGCTCCGCCGAGATCGATGGTCTTCTCGTGGCCGGTCTCGATGATGCTGACGATCTCGTCCGCCATGGGAGGCCACGCGTCGACAGCGGCCCGGCCGTCGATGCTGGCGGCGCGCAGCGCACGGTCGAACTCGGGGTCGTGGAGCGCACGATCGACGGCGGTGCGAAGCCCTTCGAGGTCGCCCGGCTCGACGTAGCCCAGGTAGTCGTCGCCGAGCGTGTCGATGATCGCCGGGTGGCGGGTGACGATCACGGGCTTGTGGTACTTCAACGCCTGCAGCAAGACGCTGTGTCCGCTGCCGCCGCCGCTCGCCTTGAGCGGGATCACCACGAGGCGGCTGCCGGCGACCATCTCCTCGAAACGCCCAGGCGCGAACGTGGTGTCGACGCGGATGTGGTCGGGCAGATCGGCGGGCAGGCCATTCGCCTCGGTCGCCGAGATCTCGACCTTCTCCTCCAGGCCCTTCGCAACCTCGAGGAACAGGTCGTAGTCGCGGTTGGTGTAGCCGCCGGTGAACACGTAGTCCTCGCCGGTGGCCTTCCCGAGCGGCAGGCCGACGACCTCGCGGAACGGCAACATGATGACGCGGTCGCGGCGCAGACGGCCGCCGCGTAGCACCGCCTCCTCCTCGACCGACGAGTCGGCGACGAAGTAGAGGCGGTCATCTGCGAACCAGCGGAGGAAGGCGGCGAAGCCCTCGCGCATCTTGCGCGACTGGACGATGTTGCCCCACGCGACGATGCGGCGAGGCTGGTGGACGAGGCGCAGCTTGAGCAGCACCAGCACGGGCACGATGTACCAGCTGATGACCACCACGTCGTCGCCCTCACGCCACGCGGAGCGGTACGCGAAAAGGTTGGGGAGCAGCACGGGCAGGAGCGACAGCTTGCTGCGCATCTGGTGTTCGCCGAGGCGCGGGTGCATAGCGCGCACCGTTGCGCCGTGGTGCTCCACGAGCAGCTTCACGTCGTGTCCGTATGAGTTCGGGCTATCGGTGACGATGACCACGATCCCTCCATCGTCGTCATGCCTGTTAGGGCGGTTTCAGTTGGGCGGGCGACCACGACCGGGCGGACGGTGGCGCGCCGCCACACTAAGTTTCGGCAAAGCTTCGGCAAAGCCCGAAACGAGTGAACGGCGTTAATATTCGGCGAAATGCGTGTGGGTAGTTCCCCCAGCGGCCCCCGAGGGCGCGCAGGGGGGCCTCAACGGCTACCCTTGGCAGCGCACCCACGGGGCTGACTGGTTTCGACGTTCGGATCCGGAAGCCGCGTGCGACCCGAGTTGCTCAGACTCGTTAATCGGGGCACAAAAAAGAACCGCCAACAGCGAGTTCGCTCTCGCCGCCTGATTTTTCAGACGGTATGAGAGAAATCGTGACCAGCAATGGCGCACGGGGCCAGACCACTGCAGCCCGGCAACAGAAGCAGTGGTGGACGGCAGGGAGAGACCGCTGGCGGCGTGAAAGAACGCTGACTTCGAGGAAAGACTCGGCGGAGAACTTCGGTTCAATCGACCCGGCGACGCGTTAACCGCAAGGCGCACTCTCGGGAATGGTCGTAGCACGTCAGGTAACCGCCGAGCGGACGGGAGTTCGATTCTCCCCAGCTCCACGGCGAGATCCGCAGTCATCCTCCGATGGCTGCGGATCCCTTGTTTTTCGGGGGTTTTGGGGAGCCGGTTCCGCAGTTGTCCGAGCTTGTCTGCACTCATTTCTGGCGCGTTACTCCCCCGGTTACTCCCCCCAAGCGGGTTCGTGTGCGGTACCGTCGTGAGGATTCGGTTGCTCCCGCCGACCTCCGGGACGCCTCCTCATCCACCCGGGAGACCCCTTGGCACGCAAGCCGCGACAGAAGCGCACCTACCTCGGCGACGGCTCGATGTCGGTCGCTGCAAAGAATCCGAATGGCTCGGGCTCGGTGTACTACGAGCCGCCCTCCGTCCGCCCCGATGGTCGGGAGAGGGCCGGCCGATGGCGTGCCACCTACACGGACGGCGATGGCAAGACGCGCCGAGTCACGGCAGCGACCCGGAGCGAGGTGGGGCTCGACGTGATGAGCGGATCCGCGAGCTGGACACGCCGTCACGGCTGTCGAGCAAGTTCGACGCCGACACCACGGTGACCGAACTGCTGGAGTGGTGGCTCGAGACCGTCGCCCGCCACCAGGTGAAGGTGTCGACGCTCGACAGCTACCGGCGATTCGCGAGCTACCTCACCGACGGCATCGGGTCGGAGCGGATCGCCGACGTGAGCGCCGAGGGACTCACGGCATGGCAGTCCGGACTGATGGACAAGTACGCGCCATACACCGTGCTCAACTGCCGGAAGGTGTGCCGCCAGGCGTTCCTCGAAGCGATGAAGCTCGGGCTCATCGCCGGCAATCCGTTCGACCTCGTGAAGGCCCCTCGCGCAAAGCGTCAGACCGCCGGGCGAGCCCTATCCCCCGCCGAGGCGAAATCACTGATCAGCGCAGCGCAGGACCTCCGATACGGCGCGGCGATCACGTTGCTGTTCTGCCAGGGCTGGAGAGTCAGCGAGGTACTGGGGCTGGCATGGGGAGACCTCGATCTCGACGCCGGCACGGCGCGGATTCGACGCGGAGCTGCATACACGACGTCAACCGGGACGGCGCTCGGGCCGACGAAGACCTCCGGAGCGGAGGGCGTCCACTTCCTCGCGCCGATCTCGGTTGCCCGCCTCAGGAGGCACCTAGACGATCAGACCGCCGAGCGCGAGCGCTCGTCGACGCCATGGCCCGCTCACGTCTACGACGGCGAAGAGCTGTCGATGGTGTTCACGACTCAGGCCGGCGGTCTCGTGAACCGCCAAGCGGTGGTGACCGACATCGGCCGCGCTGCCAAGAAGACCAAGCTCGACCCAGTCGGCATCGCCACCCACACCGGTCGACGCACCGTCATCACAGCGCTCTACGCCAACGGCAACCTCGACCTCGGCGACGTCGCTCGCCACGTCGGCCACTCCGACACCAAGACAACGGCCAGCTACTTGCGGGACCTGGGCCAGCGTCCGGCCGACACGGCGAGAGCGGCGGCACGACTGCTGGATCCGACCTTCGGGGAGTGAGTCCGACGGCGTTCAACCGGCAATCGCCCAGCCCGGTTGCGAACGGCTCAGGCAGAGGTGGTCCAAGGTGCGAGCGCGTGTCGCAGATGCGTGAAACGGACGCGTTCCTGCTCAAGGCGTACGGACCTGCCGTAGCGATCCTCGATCAGATCACGGTAGAGGGTCTGCTCGTTCGTCGTTAGATGGCCAAGCACCTCGTCGGTCGGGCTGTCCTCCTCGACGAGCTGCGTCGGATGAGCGAGCAGCGTCTCGTGGTCCATCAAGATCGAGCGAACAGACCCGAAGCGCGCCCGGAGTCGGCTCAGGATCGAAAACCCATGGGTGTCTATATCTCCCCAGTAGACGATCTCCTTGCCATGGAGCCACGTGATCGATTCCAGCGTCGTGAGTGCGAAGCCCTCGCCGAAGATGGCAATGGAATCGTTGACCTCCGGGAAGGCGAGATAGCTCACCTCGTTCTCGATCACGAACACCGTGGCCACTGGGAGTTCGATCTCGGCGACTTCGTCCACGCGAAGACGGATCTCGGTGATGGGTGGCGGGAAGGTTTGGATGGGCGACAGGATTCGCAGCCGCACGTACTGGGGCTTCGACCGAAATCCGAACCGCTGGGCGAATCCCGACTTCTCGATGTGCACGCGCTCAGCGAGAAGTAGCTCAAGCAGGAGTCGTCCGAGGATCTTCCGATGCCGCTCGACGAACTTGGTGTCGACTCCTGGCACGTCGATGTGCCGCACATAGCAGCGGCTGGTGTCGTGAGACTCAACCCATCTCACCGTCGAGACGAGGTCCGGCCATATTGCGTGGTGCGAAACGGCCTCCAGAGGGTGATCGGTGACCCAGCCCACAAGCGTCGAGGCGGACGAGCGGGTGAGCTCCAGAATCTCGTCCAAGGCTCGGACGTCGTCTCGAGTCCCGAGCACGGCGCAAAGCTGGTCGAATGAGTCGATTCGGACCCGGCAGGGCACGTCGTTCGACCCGAGCCCGTTGCCTTTGATCGTACGATGCTCAACTCCGAACCGCGGCCGCCCACTTTCGGTGCAGCTGTCACGACGGAACCGCTCCGACCAGCGGGTCGCCCCCTCCAGGTCGTCAAGCACCTCGGTCGCTGTCGGTGCCCTCACCGATAGGACGATCGGGTCCCATGGCTTGCCGGCTGCGTAAGCACGGAGCAGGTCGCCGCGCTCCCACCGCTTCCGGAGCGTGGCGAGAAGGTCGTCGACGCTGGTCCAACGAGTCGCGATCATGCACGCTCCTGACGCCGGCGACGGTGTTCCTCAACGGTGAGACACTGCAGGCGGGAGTAGTTGCCGTTGAGGTTGTCGACGAAACCGACCGACGTGACGTGGGGCTCGATCACGTGGATCTTCTGAAGCGGAGTGACGATCAGCAGCTGGAGTCCGAGCCGGGTGAAGAGGTTGAGCGCGTAGCGGGTGGAGTCGTCCGAGCCGCGGATCGTGTAGGCGAGCTTCTCCTTCTGCCCTCCCGATTTCCCGCCCGAATCGGTGTAGTTCTCGTGCTCTCGGTCATCCTCACGCCAGCGCTCGGACGCAGAGAACACGAACCATTGACGGACGTCGGTCACGCGGCGCGTCCAGCTGCGGTCTTGGTCGACGCTGCCCTCGCGGCCCTTGAAGCGGTCGACGATGCGCTTGACCTGGAGGAATCGCTCCTCGGAGTACTGATCCGAGTCGGCGCCAACCACGTTGTCGGTGCACGCTCGTAGATCCTCACGAAATTCCCGTATCTCGGTGTTGGGGGTGCGATCTGGAACGAGACGGATATAACGACCTTCGTTGTAGTCGATGCCGTGAAGAGAGACGTTGATCGTGTTCACGCGGTCACGGATGATCGTTTCCTGCTTGTTGAGCTGGGCCGACAGGTTCGCGATGTCTCGGATCGTGTTCTGATTCAGATAGTCCTTGAACTCCTGCTCGAAGCGCGGGAGGTCATCGGTGGCAACTCGCTCGTGGAGGTCGCGGTACTCCCCCGCCGATTCGATCGAGTCATCCAACTCGAGGGTCTCCTGGGGATAGGCGTTGCGGAATGAACCCATGGATCGAACGATTCGTTGAGCGAGGCGGTTCTGTTGGGAAACCGCTGTTTCCTTGCGGGTCGCCAATGCCGTAGCGACGGACTGCTGAGCATCTCGAGCCACTGCTCGATCAGTGATCTCGGTCGACAGCTCAGTGACCATCAGCTGCTCGATCGATTCGAACTCAGGGCTCGCTGCCTCAAGTGCCGCAGCGTCAAGGAGGATGCGCTCAACGAGCTCCAGCCCTGATTCTTCATGGGGTTGAGATGGGTCGAAGTCTCTGAGACGCGACAAGTGCCCCAACGGCGGGCTTTTCTGGTGGTTACTACGCCGACAGAAGGCCTCTCGAAGGAGCACTTGACAGGTGAACGGTATCAGCACGCGTCGAGTCAAGATCGAGTCGGGTGGAACCGGGGTCGTCGCGCATGTCGGACTCCACGCGGTCGGCTCGTTCGCTGATGCTGTCGGCCTCGGTGACGCGCTTTCCGACGCAGTGCTGTATCGGGGCCGTGGGATACCGGTGCATGACCGGGGCACGGTGTTGGTCCACACCGCGTTGATGCTCGCCGGGGGCGGCGAATCGTGCCTCGATATCGAACACCTCCGCGCCGGGCCGCTTCTGTTCGGTGGTGTCGCGTCAGACACGGCCGTCGCCCGACCCTCGCAGCGATCGGCCTCGCGGATCGTGAACGTGTCGCCGCAGCGGTCGCTCCGTTACGGGAACGAGTGTGGTCCACCCTCGATCTTGATGAACGCGATCCGGTGTTGTTGGACATCGACGCGTCGATCGTCGGGATCCACTCCGAGAACAAGGAGAACGCTGCCGCGACGTTCAAGGGCACCTACGGGTTCCACCCGATGATGTGTTTCGCTGACGCGACCGGTGAGACACTCGCCGCGGTGCTGCGCCCAGGCAACGCGGGTGCGAACACTGTGACCGATCACCTCGACGTGTTGGACCAGGCTGTCGCCCAGTTGCCCGCGGGATCGCGCTTGGTCACCGAAACGGCGACGACCCGACGGGGTGTCGCGACGGGTTGTGGTGCGTGCCGATGCTGCGGGGTGCACCGAAGGGTTCCTGGGGGGATGCCGGGCACGCAACATCGGGTTCTACGTGAGCGCCCGTCGCAACACTGGTGTTCACGCGGCGATCTTCGACGCGGTCGGTGTTGACGTGTGGCTACCCGCGTTGGGACGTGATCGCGAACCACGCGATGACGGCGCGGTCGTCGCTGAGCTCACCTCGCTCATCGACGATCCGAAACTCCCCGCCACACGGCTGATCGTTCGCCGCAACCGTTACACCCCGGAGCGCAACGCAGCCTGTTCCCATCGATGGACTACCGGTACTGGGGTTCTACACCGATCAGCCCGGCGATCCCCGCGACCTCGACGCGACGATGCGCTCACGCGCATGTCGAACAACACATCGCCCGTCTCAAAGACTCCGGGCTGTGCCGGTTCCCGTTCAACCGGTTCGAGTCGAACCAGGCGTGGCTGATGACCGTCACGCTCGCCGCGGACCTGCTCCGCTGGTTCGCGATCATGTGCCTCCCCGCCAGTTGGGTGAACACGCGACCCAAGAGACTGCGTTGGACCCTGCTCCATGCTCCCGGCCGGCTCGTGCGCACCGCACGCCAGACAGTCGTGCGCATCATCGACGACTGGCCCACCGCGGACGTGTTGACCCACGCCTACCAGCGCATCGCACACATCGCCTGACCCCGCCCGAACCCGAGAGCGAACGCCACCACCCTCACCGACCGCGCCCCAACACGGCCCCAACCACGTCGCCGGACCCGCCAACCACACCGACGAGGCGGCCAGGCCCCGCAAACCGCTCAAGGCACCCGACCCGACACCGAAATCAGCCCCAACCCACACCCCCAAACCACCCCGTGAAGAATCAGGGCTAGCTCACCGCTTGCTCCCTCATGCCGAGAACTCGCGCCACCGCGGTCTTGCTGGAGATCACCGAGCCTTCGGTCGAGGTCAGCGATCTCGCTGCGAACGCGATCGCGCTCGTCGCTGAACGCCTTCAGCTCGTCCGACGACGATCGGATGATCTCCTCCTCACGGTGGAGGTCGCCGATCCTGGTGACCACGCGTTGCCAGTCGAGCTCCTCCCAGTTCGAGTACTCACGAAGTGCCACGAGACGGTCAAGGGTGCTTGCTGCACTGGCACGACTGGTCTCGAGCTCGGTGATGATCGCACCGACCTTCGCGAGCTCCTGGTGGAGCGACGTCGCGTGTGTGATGAGCGCTTGGACCTTCTGCTCGTTCGTCCAGCCGAGCACGTAGTCGCGCTGGTCGTCGATGCGGCGCCGGTCGTCCTTCTCGTGACGATCTCGATCCTTGATTTGGCCCCGCCGTGTGACTGCCTTGTCGACGCTCCGGAACTCGGCGACGGAGTCGATGCACCGGTGATTCGCTCGACGGTCGAGCTCGGATCGGATCCATGACTCGAAGTCGGAGTCTGGCTTGACCTCCAACATGTCAACGAGGATCGGTTGTGCAGCTCGTCGCTCGGGCGATTCAGCCGGCGCCCGGCGTTGAGGAACACGGAAGTAGACGACGCGCGCGTTCAGGTGGTGATCGTCGATCCATTCGGCGACAGCCCCGTAGTGAGCATCCGGCACGAGCAGCGAGAGGGCGAACCCGCGGAGGACGCGTTCTGCGGCGCCCTGCCAATCGGGCGCGCCGTCGCGCACCTTGATCAGTTCTCCGGCGAAGGAACCTCGGCCGAGTCGATCTTGAGATCTGAACACAGTTGATCGCGCAGTTCGAGGCTGCGTCGAGGCAGGTTGCTGTGCCGTGCTTGAAGGCTTTGGAGCTCGTCGTTGACGGACTGCGCGTCGTCCCGTAGCTGGCGATGCTGATGTCTCCGCTCGGTGAGATCGTTGTCGAGTTCGGTCACCCGTGTCTTGAGCTCGAGTTCCCGCGTGTCGGCACGCTGGCGGACGGCGGAGAACTGCTCGGCAACGGTCACCTCGTCGAGGCCGGCCTCCCGCAGGAGCTCATTGAAGCGGTTGAGGCGGTTCTTCCGACTCGGAAGGTCCTCCGACTCGAGTCTGCGGCGGGCCTCCTCAAGAGCTGCCATGCGGTCGCCACCGCATCCGGCGATCTGGAGGCCGAGTTCCGCCTCGACGCCGCGGAGATCCCGGAGCCGCCCTTCCGCCTCGCCGATCTTCACATCAAGCTCGTCGATCGTCGCCACCAGCATGGCAAGCTCGGCTTTGATCAAGGTCTTCGTCCGTTGGGCGAACAGGAAAGGCAACGCCCGGGACTGCCGTTCGAGGAGGTCGATCGCGCTGCCGAATCCCTCATGGGCGTCGAGGTCAGTGACCAACGGGGTGAGCAATTCGAGTTGCGCTCGCGCACGAAGCACCGCCTCGTAAGCCTTTGTGAGGTCATCGAAGTGCCCAACGAGGGCGTCGATCCGATCCCTCGTCTCGAACGGCTCGAGCATGTGGGACCTGACGAAATCGTTCAGGTTGTCGACCGCCTTCATAGACACCGTCTGGTGGAACAACTCCATGGCTTGCTCCGACTCGATCCCGAGCTGGCGACGAAAATCTCGGCCATAGTCCGGGAAGGAGTCGTAGAGGCGCGCACCACGCTCGCGGAGCTTCCGACGGAGTCCCGCGATCTCGTCACCGAAGTCCGAAAAGTCCTTCGCAATGCTGAGGTCGGATTCTGCGACAACGTAGAACCGGTCGGGTTGCCCCTGGTTCACGTCTCTGGCTCGGAACACCTGAGCGAGGGTGACCGTGTCGCCGTAGCCCACGTTCGTGAACACTCCAAGGATCACTGAGTAGTGACGTGTGTCGCGGAGCCCGACCGGTCGGGACGTGCCAGTCGTTTCGTTCCGCTCCGACTTGTAGTGCCCCAACACGTACGACCGGAGGTCACGCTCCCGGGCATCTGCCCCCGCGGCCTTGTTGTAGGCGATCCTGTTGGCGGGGAGCAGCAGGGTAGTCACCGCGTCCACGAGGGTGGACTTGCCCGACCCGATGTCGCCCGTCAGCAACGCATTCCGACCGCCGACATCAAATGTCCACACCTTCTGGTCGAAGGTTCCCCAGTTGTAGACCTCCAAGCGGTGAAGTCGACTTCCGGGAAGCGCCTCGGCGTCCGCTGTCGCTATGACGTCTGGATCGAAAAGCTGGTCCGTCATTCGGACTCCCCTGACCGGCCGAGCCTCACCAGGTATTCATCGAGCTCCCGATCGAAGTCGCTCAGCCAGTGCCCATCAACGAATGCACGAAGGATGCGCCGAACCTCGAACTGCTCGGCCTCTCCACGAAGGCGACGGAGGAAGCCAAGCTCGACGACCTTGTTGATGTGGGCGTCGATCGTGTCGACGAGTCGGGCGTCATTGGTGGACTCGGCAAGGAACAGCCTCATCATCTCGACGATCTGCTCACGACTCAGGATCAATCGTGTGTCCGAGTTCGCAGCGTCGAACTCGGCGAGACGCTTGCGGAGCAGAGCGAGCAGCACGCTCACGTGGAACGGGAGGGTGCGTCGCGCAACGAGGCGTGGCATCTCAACCTCGTCCTCTCCAGTTGGTCTGCTGCGCAGGAAGGCGTACCCCTCGTTTTCGTCGACCTCGACAATCAAGCCGAGGACTCCGACGTGATCGCTTACTGGCGCTCGGAGCTTGAGAAGCGGCTCCCACAGCTTCTCGTGGGTATCACGGTACAGCGGTCCCTTGAAGAGCTGGATCAGCACGAGAGACAAGTCAGGTGGACCCTCGGCGGACTTGGTAGCGCTCTCGCTCACGGAGCCTCCGTTCCGCTTCGCGCGAACGTGACACGCGGAAGATCGGCCACCCGTTCCATGTCGTCGCTAGTCCATTTGATCTGGGCTCGCCCATCCTCGTCGAACACGATCTCGAGTCCGGGCTCGCTCAGCGAGAGGAACCCAATCAACTCGGCGAGGCCGTGCTCAAGGGGCTCGATGGCAATGACTTCATCCAGAGCGACCTGTCCTCGGCGTCCGAGAGCGGCGAGCACCCGCTGGACCAATGCCTCGCGGTCGATGTGGATCTGCTCGAGGAGCGCAGACGAGTCGAAGTCGTGATCCCCTTGCTCGATTGCGGAGCCCTCCAGGGGTGCCACGCCAGAACGCCGATAGAGCGGCCGCTCGACCGGCAACATTAGGGGAACCTTTGGGATATCCAGCTCCATCTCCACATCGGGATCGGCGATGTCTCGGACCCGCATGGCTTTGGACTCGATGCTGCGAAGTAGGTCGAAGACTCGGCGGTTCTCGAGCCACACGCGATCGTCGAGGAACCGACGAAGCTGCTCGGACAGGAGTCGAACCGTGACCTGCGTCCGTTCGCTGGCATCGATCCAGTCGAAGTGGATGCGAGCGAGTCGGGGATCATGGTCATCGATTATGTCGATCTGCTGCAGCCGCCCCAGCAGATCGCTGAGCTCCTCCCGCCGGTTCGAGGAAAGGAGAAAGTCGTAGAAGGCCTGAAAGCTCCGGCCCTGGTCGCACTCCGAAATGTTGCTCCGGTTGCCGAGCACCTCGTCGAGCAGCTCGCCCTTGGTCCCGGCCCAACCCGCGATCTGCTCCCGAAGGCGTCGGTCGAGCTGGCGGAAGTTCTCCTCGACCTCACGGAAGTCGGCCAGCAGCTCGCGAAGCGGTGCTCGACACCTGCTGATAGCGATCTCGCTGCGCGACCGAGTCCAGTACATCGATGTCGCCGCGTTCAGCGCGACTGATCTCCTCGTCGATCTTCGCGCGCTGTCGTCGCAACTCGACGACCCGGTTCTCTGGGTCGGTCTCAGCACCGCGGACCATCTGACGGAGAAGATCGAAGATGGTGCTCAAGCGTGATTCGGTGCCGATGAAGTCTCGAGATGGAAGCTCGCGGACCCACGACACGGCTTTCTCGACGGCTGGCGAGAGGTCGTAGTGCGCCTCGTCTGATCCGGGCAGGTAGTGCTTGCGCAGCCATCCCCGATCAGGTGACGCCCAGTCGTCGAGGTAGGCGGCGGCCGACTTGGGGAACGGGTCGTTGCCGAGTCGTTGGTTGAGCGCGTACAGCTCCTCGTCCAACTCCGCGGCGAGTGCCGTCGCCGGCATACTGCTGGCGTTTTCGTCAACGAACGCCCGGCCGAGGAAGCTGAGCACGAGCGCTGCATTGTTGGATCGCAACAACTTCCACGCGGGATGGTTGTTCCGCAGATGCTCGATCTCGTCGTATTCCGTCATGTGGACGCCCAACTACAAGGAATGACAGCAACCCAAAGTCGACGGCCTACCCTGCAACGCACAACACCTCTCTTACCACGAAGGTCTGACAGGCTCGCTCGCCGCGGCGACGGGCGAGCCTCCCGGTTCTGCACACCGCCTGCCGAGGTCATGTCGCACCTCACGGCGACGCGAGGACGACCGCATCGGCCACCTCCATCACTGCGTCTCTCACCGTTGCCAAGAGTTGCACGATCTGAACTGCGCTCACGCCCCCCGCTGCAGAGTCCGTCTCGAGCTGGGCCAAGCTGAGTCCGGGCTGGACGATGCCGATGGTGCTTTTGATCGCCGGTTTGCGCTTGGCGAAGGACTGCTCGTCCGCCGTCGGCTCAAGTCCGAGCACCACTCGAAGCTGCGCAGCGTCACCGTCGACAACGATTGCGGGCGGATGCTCACGACCCTCGAGGCGGTCGCCGAGTCGCGACCAGAGTTGGCGATCGGTGGGCCATCTCCGACTCTTGATCGCCTGCGCCGTAACGACCTCGAAATCGGTCACCCGAACGCCCGGTGCGCCTCCGGCAAATTTCGAGTGCCAGAGATCGACCTGCACCTGTCCCGAGGGCATCTCTTCGATCACGATGTGGTCCGCTATTTCTCCCGGCCCATCGTTGCAGAGAATCCAACGAGCGGTCCCCCGAAGAGGGCGGCCAGCGAGGTGCGACTCGATCCATTCGTGCACTGAAATGCCGAGGCCACGCGCGGCCGCCCGGGCGTGCGTCTCGGCTCCGATATCCACCCCGGTCCAGACGTGTGGGACTACCAAGCCGTCAGGGAGGGTGGTGACGGTGCTCGGGGCGGGAAACAACTCCGTCCCGCGGACTGTGACTCCGTCTGCGAAAAAGACAGTGGGCGGTCGCTCCGTCAACATGTCGGCGATGTCAACCACGGTTGAGTGGCTGCGCCTGGCCGTCGCAGGCTGACCCGTCGACGTGACCACCCCCAGCAGGTCCGCCTCACCTGTCCACACCACAACCATGCCAGTCCCGTCGGAGAGCAGCAGCGCAAGTGGCAACCGGTCGGGCGCGGATTGGGGAAGGGCACCCTGGGCGAGCGCCTCGGCTCCCGCTAGAAGGTCTGCGAGATCGAGCGAGCCGGCCCCATCAATCGTCCACTCCGTCCCGATGAGGGCGTAGTCGATCGCAGCTGCGAGTACGGCTGCCTGCGGCCACGTCACCAATCTCTGCCCTCGGTTGATCTGAGGCAGTAGTGGCCCCGATGGAGCAACTGTCGGGAACCAGTAACGCGTGGCGAGATCTGCAACGAAGTCTTCGTACATCCGCAGCGGCGTGTAGCGGGTCTCCCAATACTTACTCTTGCCGGTTGAGACTCCTGCTGTGAAGGCACCGGATCCCCCGGCCACTTGGGCCATGGCGTGCCCCAGCGCGGTTTGGGCAGTATCCGTTCCCCGCAAACCACTCTCGATCGAGCTTCCGGCGAACATCTTGTAGCTCGGTGTGCCGCGTGGCGGCGCCGTAGGTACTTCTGACCCCGACCGATGAGACGGACAGGCGCTGCAGGCTGTCGAACGCTCGCTGAATGCGATCCACCTCTCCTTGCCGAACTACGTCCGCTGCGCCGATTGCTCCGAGTAGCTCGTTCTGCGCACCGACTCGCGCCGTGTTGACGAACAGGAGGTCTGGCTGACCGACGTGGGTGGCCTCTCGGAATGAGGCGATGTGTAGGTCGTACTCGATGGAGTCAAGCCCATCGCCGCTAGCCCTGATTCTTCACGGGGTGGTTTGGGGGTGTGGGTTGGGGCTGATTTCGGTGTCGGGTCGGGTGCCTTGAGCGGTTTGCGGGGCCTGGCCGCCTCGTCGGTGTGGTTGGCGGGTCCGGCGACGTGGTTGGGGCCGTGTTGGGGCGCGGTCGGTGAGGGTGGTGGCGTTCGCTCTCGGGTTCGGGCGGGGTCAGGCGATGTGTGCGATGCGCTGGTAGGCGTGGGTCAACACGTCCGCGGTGGGCCAGTCGTCGATGATGCGCACGACTGTCTGGCGTGCGGTGCGCACGAGCCGGCCGGGAGCATGGAGCAGGGTCCAACGCAGTCTCTTGGGTCGCGTGTTCACCCAACTGGCGGGGAGGCACATGATCGCGAACCAGCGGAGCAGGTCCGCGGCGAGCGTGACGGTCATCAGCCACGCCTGGTTCGACTCGAACCGGTTGAACGGGAACCGGCACAGCCCGGAGTCTTTGAGACGGGCGATGTGTTGTTCGACATGCGCGTGAGCGCGCATCGTCGCGTCGAGGTCGCGGGGATCGCCGGGCTGATCGGTGTAGAACCCCCAGTACCGGTAGTCCATCGATGGGAACAGGCTGCGTTGCGCTCCGGGGTGTAACGGTTCGCGGCGAACGATCAGCCGTGTGCCGGCGGGGAGTTTCGGATCGTCGATGAGCGAGGTGAGCTCAGCGACGACCGCGCCGTCATCGCGTGGTTCGCGATCACGTCCCAACGCGGGTAGCCACACGTCAACACCGACCGCGTCGAAGATCGCCGCGTGAACACCAGTGTTGCGACGGGCGCTCACGTAGAACCCGATGTTGCGTGCCCGGCATCCCCCCAGGAACCCTTCGGTGCACCCCGCAGCATCGGCACGCACCACAACCCGTCGCGACACCCCCGTCGGGTCGTCGCCGTTTCGGTGACCAAGCGCGATCCCCGCGGGCAACTGGGCGACAGCCTGGTCCAACACGTCGAGGTGATCGGTCACAGTGTTCGCACCCGCGTTGCCTGGGCGCAGCACCGCGGCGAGTGTCTCACCGGTCGCGTCAGCGAAACACATCATCGGGTGGAACCCGTAGGTGCCCTTGAACGTCGCGGCAGCGTTCTCCTTGTTCTCGGAGTGGATCCCGACGATCGACGCGTCGATGTCCAACAACACCGGATCGCGTTCATCAAGATCGAGGGTGGACCACACTCGTTCCCGTAACGGAGCGACCGCTGCGGCGACACGTTCACGATCCGCGAGGCCGATCGCTGCGAGGGTCCGGGCGACGGTCGTGTCCGACGCGACACCACCGAACAGAACCGGCCCGGCGCGGAGGTGTTCGATATCGAGGCACGATTCGCCGCCCCCGGCGAGCATCAACGCGGTGTGGACCAACACCGTGCCCCGGTCATGCACCGGTATCCCACGGCCCCGATACAGCACCGCGTCGGAAAGCGCGTCACCGAGGCCGACAGCATCAGCGAACGAGCCGACCGCGTGGAGTCCGACATGCGCGACGACCCCGGTTCCACCCGACTCGATCTTGACTCGACGCGTGCTGATACCGTTCACCTGTCAAGTGCTCCTTCGAGAGGCCTTCTGTCGGCGTAGTAACCACCAGAAAAGCCCGCCGTTGGGGCACTTGTCGCGTCTCAGAGACTTCGACCCATCTCAACCCCATGAAGAATCAGGGCTAGTCCATCGCGGGCGCGACCGCTCTCCCGTGACGATCAGCACCGTCGTGTGACCGGGATTCGTGCCCGAGTAGAGGATCCGTTTGCCAGCGAACTGTTCCCCGACTGCGAGTTCATCAGGCAGCTCGCCCATCGCGAAGGCTGGGGTCCAAGGAGCATCAGTGCGAATCTCGAAGATGCGTGCCCGTCGCAGTGGGCAGATGTGGGCCAGGTCAATCTGTCCAGGAGATGGCTCGAACGACCGTGCGTACTCGGCGTTGTTGACATCATCTTCAACGAAGCCGTCGATGACGCCCGGCAGCACGTTCACCCAGTCGCGATCCTCCAGGTAGAGACTGCGCACCGCCCCTTCCAGATGTGGATACACATCGATGTCGCGCGCCGTCACCAGCACTGAACTTTGGGGAAACTGGGTCGAGACCCTAGCGAGGCGCCCGATCAGCTGCGCAGTCGGCTCGAGCGACTTGTGCTTGTCGTGGTACGCGACGATCCGAAGGCTAGGAAGGTCGAATCCCTCGACCAACATTCCGACCATCACGATGCCCCGATGGACGCCCTCTCGAAGCTCTCGGATGAGTTCGCTCTGGCGAACGCGCCCGAGACCACTGTGCAGCACGGGAATCTGCTGACCAGCAGCCGCATAGGCGGCTTCCAGTTCGTGTGCTCGCTGCCGGCTGCTGGCCCGAACGAGCATCTGACTCGTGGCGTGCTCCGCAGTGGCGAGCAAGGTGACGACCTCGTCAACGATGAGGCTGTCGATCTGTTGCCGGCTGGCCCCGTCTGGAACAGCGAGGATTTGAGGGGTTACCGGTTGATAGAGCCCCTCATCGAGAGCCTGCCTTAGGGGGAAGTAGTAGACGAGCTTTCCGGGAAGGCGTCGGCGATCGCGACGGTGGGGCGTTGCCGTGAGGAGCAGCGATCTCCCCTCAAAATGGTCGAGGATCGCAAGCCAGGTGGCGGCCGGAGCGTGATGGGCTTCGTCCACGATGACGAGATCGAAGAGATCAGCAGGCGGTCGTTCGCCTTCAGAAAAGTGAACCGGGCTGATCGAAGCAGGTATGCCGACAACCACGTCGGCATCGTGAAGCGCGGCCCAGTCAGCGTTGCGTCCCTTCCTTCGATGACGACTGGAGGAGTGAAGTCGTCGTCGACGGTCAGTGCTCCGATTGCTCGCAAGACATCCTGGCTGCGGAACCGTTCGACGGTCTGCCTGCGCAGTTCCTGGGTCGGGACGACGACCAACGTGCGCTTCGCCGCAGCGATGAATGGTGCTGCGAGCGCAATAGCGGTCTTTCCGACACCGGTCGGCACCGAGATGAGGGGCGTCTCCGCTCCGGCCAGGCTCCACTGCGCCATCATGGCACCGAGCGCCGCTACCTGCGGCGGCCGCCAGGTTGGGGACCCAGGCGACGCGAACAGCTGAAACGGCTGAGCGCCCGGCGCATAGAAGCCGGTCATGCAGCACCGCTTCCTCGGCCTATCCGAACGAACGGTCGCTCAGCGATGAACCGCGTTCGGTCGGGCACTCGCACACCGGACCTAGGGCTGACGAACACGAGCGACTGGGTCACGAAGTCACACCACTCGCTCAAGGACGCTGCGAGAGATCAGAGCATCGAAGTGTGCTTGGACTTGGCGGGCCACGCCGCCGCCTCGGCAGAGGACGCCGAGTTCGATGTTCTTGTCGTAGGCGGCGTTGGTCATGTTCGCGCTGGTCAGCAGCACGTCGCGACCGTCGATGATCACTGCCTTGGCATGGAGCTTCGCTTCCGGCGGCTCCCGGCGATCGGTCGGCCACTGGTACGTGCGGTACTTGGCGTACGCATGGGCGCCTCCCCCGCCGTCGAGCTTCTCCGCCGATTCGAGGATGAGGTTGACGTCGACGCCCCGTGCAACGGCCTCGTCGAGCGCCGTGATGACCGACTTCATTCGGTAGGCCGCGTAGCTGACCAGGGTGACCCGCTCAGTCGCTTGGTCGATCAGCTGACGAACGACCTCGGAGGTGAGCCGAACGGGCGCTGCTGGCGAGTCTGGACCGGTAACGACGACCTCGACGGTCGGGACGTCGGCAATGCGTTGGGCGGCCTGCACCGACTCGAGAGCGAGTGCGAGCGCAGCGCCCGGGAGGTTGGGGTGGGCCGCCCATGCTTTGTTGAGATGTTCGACCTCACCCTGGTGGGGCGCCGGAACCGCGTTCCTCGCCTTCGCCGCGAGCACGCCCGAGTACGGCCCGCAGTCGCAATAAGAGTCAGCCAACGTTCGGACGTGAGCGCTACCAAGCGCGGCCACGGTCGCGGCGACGGCATCGGCCAGCTCGCTCAACCGAAGAACTCCAAGCCGGTGTGCCCGAAAGTGTCGACAAGCACCGAGCGGTCGAGGTACCGGTTTCCTCGCTCGCAGCTTGTCTCGGCTACGAGGAGACACGCATGACAAGTAGCGCCGTGAAGCGCGCCCGTCGCCGAGTCGGGCACGTGATCGGCACAGAGGGGATCGGAGCTGCACAGCCCTGACCGCTCGAGCGCTCGGCGAAGAATCGGACCGAGTTCCGTCGACTTGCCGAGGTTCACGAGGCCACCGAGGGTCCCCTCGGCGTCGGGCGCTGAAGTGTAGAGCAAGATGCCTGCCATCGGCTCGGGCCCGTCACCCGGTGCTCGGCTGTAGATGCGCTCACTGATTGATGCCGACGAATATCCGCATTCGATGGCGAGCTCGTTGATGAGCGCGTGGGAGAGGGAGTGGAGCAGGACGAACCTCTCGCCAGGCCAGCCTTCACCGGGATCAAGGTTGCGCGCCTGCCGGTAGTCGCGGTGAGCGCGCCGCAGGGCGACGAAGAGTGGGTTGTCGAATGCCTGTGACTCCCAGTCCTGAACCGCGGTCTCGTCGAACCCGAGAAAGATCCCTTCGCCCCGGTTCTCCACCACCGGCACCCAGCTTGGCGAGCCTTTGGTCTCGAGACGGACGGTCGCGCCTTGATCGCCGGGTTCGCCAGCGCTGATTCGACTGAACCCGCACAGCGCTGTCACGACCCGAAGCCTGTGGGCAAGCGTGACACCTGCAAGTTTCCCCGCGAAATCAGGTGGTGCGGCGATGGGCTCGGCCTCGAAGTGCGGCGATGTCTGCCCCTTCGATCCGGTGGTGAGTGCGACCCATTCCGGGCCGTGAACGTCGGCACCGGGAACTCCCTTGGCACCGGCTCGCCGGGCTTCGATCGCGTCCCAGATTTCGTCCGCGTCATGCCCTGCGAAGGCCGACTTCAGTGTCCTGTTCGAGGTGAGCGCGTAGGTCAGGACCTCCTTGACTGGCATCTTCTCCAGTTCGGCCCAATGGTCATAGACGAGTTGGCCAAGCGAGCCTCCCCCGACGGGAAGCGAGAGCACCGACACGCTGCTGTTGAACCACAGGTTCGAGGCGCCGAGCACGAGCGAGCGGAGCTGTTCACCGCACGGCTCGGTTGCCAGGCCAATGTGGGGGTGGCGGCCACGACACTGCGGCATGACCGTCTTCGCTACCGGGCCGAACGCCTTCGCGAGCGTCGATTTGGCCCCGCACGACAGGCATTTCACGAGAAGGTCGGTGGCACGACCACCGGAGCCGATGTCATTCACCTGGAGGATCGGGTTCGGACAGGTCGCCACCCCGTCATGAGCGAAGCGGACCCAGGGAAAGTCGTCGAGGTGCCCGTTGGTGCAGCCGGCAACGAACCGAGCCGGGACCGCAGGCGGCGGCTTGCGGGCACGGTCGCAGTTCGGATGGACGTAACGGGTGCGGTCGGGTCGGTACATGTTCGTCTCGAGCTTCAAAGCGCCCGACGCAACAGGGAACAGCCGGTTGCAGGCAGTGCAACGCAGCCAGCGGGGGAAGATTGAAACGGGCACACCGACTCGCGCCCAGTCGTCGTACGGGTTGGGTGTTGATGGCTCCGCCGGCAGGGCGCGCAGCACCTCGACCTGGGCGCCGAGCCGAGTGCGTACAGCGTCGAGTAGGCGGTCTTCGGTGATGACCTCTTGGCGGGTCGTGTCCCACCGATCGAGGCCGCCAACCATGACGCTCAGGTTCGGAAGGTCGATCAGCGAGCCCACCCCGTAGGAGTGGATGGCCTGGCTGGGACGGATGGTCCCGACCCGCACCGGGCCGTCGTAGGTGCTCTTGGTACTCACGGGGCATCCTCGTCGATGATCACGTCGCCGTCAGCAGCGTCGGCGTCCTCGGCGGCGAGGGGCGTCTCCTCGTCGGACTCTTCGGTTGGCGGGTCGGGGTACTCGGCGGTCGGGTCGTCAGACGGGTCGTCTTCGCGGAGCAGGAGGTTGGCGCCGACCTCGACCTCGCGCAGCGAGTTGGGGACGGTGAACTCGGTCCAGGGTCCCGAGTCGGGCGACTGCAGCAGGTCGATCGCATCGCCCCGACCTCGGGAGTACGTGAGGGTGACGCCCGGGGCCTTCTGTTGCTTCGACCACTTGTCACGACGGGTCGCCACGAGCTGATCGACCTCGGCAGCGGCCGCAGGGTTGGCGACCAGGTCAGCGCGACGGCGCAGCGCGCAGCAGCGATCGAGCTGGAAGGCCGGTTGGTTGACCGGCACGGTCTGGGCTGCGCCCTTGGGGTTCCACGCAGCGTTCGTGTGGCGAGCCTCAGCCACCATCAGCGCAGGAGTCCCCGGTCGAGGGCTCGACGGGCGAATGGGGTGACCGAGAGGGCTTCGACCTGTCGGTAGTAGGTCTGGTGGTAGTGATCGAAGGTCTCGTAGTGCGAGAGGTCTCGGGGCCGTGCCCAGTTATAGAGCGTGATGACCAGGCCGGGGCCGGCGGTGTCACGCCCGACTCGACTGGTGGCCTGGATATACTCGGCTGTGGTCTTGGGTTGACCCGAGCAGATCATCAAGCCAAGGCGGGGGACGTCGACGCCGACCGAGATCATGTTGGTGGCCAGCACGACGTCGACCGGGTAACGGTTCTTCTCCGGTTTGGTGCCGGTGAAGCGCACCCCGAGTTGGTCGAGGGTCGAGGGGATCTCACTTGAACTGATCCGCGAGGTCAGTTCCGACTCCTCGTTCACGTAGCGGGGGGCGAGACCCCGACGGTCGGTACGGCGGAGGCGGTTCGACACGTCGTCATCGAGCATGCGCCGCATCCCGCCCAGCTCACGCAAGGCGTTGAAGTAGCCGACGGTGGTCATCCACGGGTCTGCGGCCGCTCCGTGCTTCTCGTAGAGAACCTGCGAGGCCGCCATCATCGTCGTACACGCGAGTGGCGACGGACTTGAACCGCTGGCCCATCCCGCACACCCCCAGCTACAGGCGACCGGGCGTCTCATCGAGCGGGCGTTCCACGGCGAAGAATGAGTCGCCCGCGTCGAGGACCTGCGGCGGAAACACCGCGAGTCGCCGGCAGAACAGGTTGTATGTCTGGTGCTCGGCCCGGCGGATCGTTGCCGTCGAGGCCACCACCTTGGGACGCGACGGCTTGCCATCGACGGTCCACGAGGCGATCTCGTCGATCGCCGTCTCGTACAACCCGAACAACGAGCCAAGCGGGCCGGCGATCAGGTGAAGCTCGTCCTGGATGATCAGGTCTGGTGGACGGCGTGGCAGGCAGTCGACGGTGGTGGCGGCGTCGAGGTCGCCCGCCTTGGCGTGCTTGTCTGCCTCCTTGTGGTCACCGACGACATCGAGGTCGGCGGTGCGGAAGCCATGGCGGGAGCATTTGCGGGTCACGCGCCCGAACAGTGCGCTCGTCGCTCCCTGCCACGGGAGCTGGGCGAACTTGTCCGCCGTGGCGATCACCAAATCGGGTAGGAGCCGGTAGATCTCCTCGTCGACGCTAACGACCGGGATGCCCTCGCCGCCGGAGCGTTTCGCCGTGAACGGACAGCGGCCCTTCGAATCACCGCACGTGATCAGCGTTCGCCAGCTGCTTGTGCGAGGTGGCGTCGCTGCGGGGTCGGAGCTCCTCGCCACACCACGGGCATGCGACCAACGAAGTGGGACCGGCGCCCTTGGCCCAGCCGGTGTTGCGCAGGTCATCGAGATCCTTGGCCGCGTCCTGGGTCTTGTTGGCGCTGACCGAGCCCCCCACCCACATACCGATCCGGAATGGGGTCTCGCCCCACCGTTCGTCACCGGCGGCAAGGAGGTCGCGGCGGCGGACCTCACATGCGCAGATGAGCGTGGCAGCGCGCTGGAACTGCTGGGAGGTCAACAAGCGCAGGGTGTAACGCATCAGCACACCGACGCCGCCTCGCCCGAGTGGCCGGCGACATCACCCTGGAGGCGGCGGATCGCAAGGGTGAACGCCGTCAAACCGAGGTACGCCTCGGTCTTGCCACCACCGGTCGGGAAGAACAACAGATCGGCAGTGCCGGTATCGAGCTGGCGTTCCGCATGAGTGGGATCAGCCAGAGACGGGAGGTTGACGAGAACGAACGCGATCTGGAACGGCCGCCAAGACCAATTCGGCTTAGACGCGATCAGAGCCTCGGCATCGACCAGGTTCAGCGTCGGATCATCACGGCGAGCCAGGCCGACAAGCGTGTGGACTCGCTGCTGCCACATCGTGTGGTTAGCGAACGCGAACGCCTCAGCCGCCACCGGATCAGAAGCCAGCAGCTCGATGCCAACCCGAAGGCGTCCGGCGATGCCGCGAGCGGTGTCAACCGCTGCCAGCGCCGCCTCGGCCTCTTCACCGCTGAATCCAGCAACGCGGTCTTCCTGCCGACCGAGCCACCGGTCATAGGCATCTGCGAGCGGACGAAGCGCGGCAGTAGCCGCCGGCCCGTCGAGCTTCGACAGCGCCTCCATGTCGAACGCGACGCGGCCCATCAGCTCGCGCTCGATGGCGTCGAGCGCAGTGTCATCGGGGCCAGGGGCCTCGACCTTAGCGACCTCCGAGCGCGGGATCACCGCCGTCCGCACCGCGGTGGCCCGATGCGGATCATCAAGCGCTGGATCAGCGTGCACTGCGATGCCGTGGCCGACCGCGAACTCGACCTTCTCCCGGTAGAGCAAGTCCAGGTGCCGTAACTCTGAATCGCCGTGGCTGACCCGTTGGGCAGGAGCGAGTTGGCGGCCGACGAACACCGCCGAACGGTCAGCGGCAGCCGCTGACAGTTCGATCTGGAACAGCCACCGCTCATCGATATTGGTCGCCGTCGGCATCTGCTCGTTGACCAGGAACAACGTGATCAACCAACAGTTCGGCGTCGCCCGACAACGCCCACGGATCACGACCTCCGGTTGCAAAGGGTCCGGCACGAGCGGCCCGATGTCGCCCTCCACCAGCGGCACCGCGACTTGGCCGCCGGCCGGATGGCGCTGCCAGAGCCTCTCGACCGCACCCGTTGCCGTCGGATCAGGGTTGTCGATCTTCTCGTAACGACCCCACGAGGCCGACACCTCCAGCGACGAGCACGACGGGTCCACCGCGCCCGTGAGCCCGACCGACGATGGGAACAGCACGACCTTCGACGGTCGATCATCTGGACCAGGCGCACCGCCCTCGTCTCCGTCTTGCAGGTCGTCGCCGTCGCTACGGCTCGGATCCACAATCGTGCCCATCGGGGCCAACATCCCGACCAAGTACCACTCCCGGACCGGGCTACGAACACCCGGCAACTGCTCATGCGGGTCCGACGGACCCAGGAGGTCGGTGAGGACGAGGCGTTCAAGCTCGGCCCGCAGGTCTGCAGGACTCGGCGTCGTGCTCACAACAATGTCTCCTGTGACGGGTTCGCAGGCTTCGCTGACCGCTTCGCCGCCGTTGCTTTCGCCATCTTGTCGTGCAGCCGGCGGGCGACCTCAACCGCGTAGCGTTCGGTGGTTCAACTCCAGCAGGCGATCGAGAGTTCGTCCTTGGCGTCGGGAGAGACCGTGAACCGCATCCCCTGTGGCGTCTCCCAGTGGTCGTGATCGAGTTCAAGGTCACCCCAGCCGTACGCATCCCGAACTACCTGGTCAAGTTCAGCGTGTAATTCCCGGAGCCTGACGATGTCGTGTTCTTGGTCGTCGGCAGTGTGGACTCGGTTGTAAGTCTTGGTGAGTCCAAGCTGCGCTCGACTCATCAGGTCGCCTCGATAAGCGTCAAGTTTCCGGGCTGACGATTTCCACTTCGGCGGACGGTGACTTTGGCTGGGGGAAGGTGTTGAATACATCGGACGGGGAATAGCTCGGGTCTGTCCGCAGGGAGGCCGCATAAGTGACCGCCCACCACCAATGAAATCCGCTTGAAAGCACGCCAAAGTGGTGATCATCGTCATATGCCATGACAATCACTTTCTGCATGAATATCTGATTCGTCGTCACAAACATCGGCTGGACGGTCTTGCTCACTTCAGCGATAGCAAGCGTGCGATCCAGGCCCTTGATTGAGGCGTACAGACGCCCAGCCTGGTGTTCGTGCGTCCACCAACGATCCCGAAGGGAGGGAGTCTTCAGTCGCTGCCTCTCTGGCTTGACGCGTTCTTCCAGGATTCTGAATGGTTCGACGAACTGACGGGCACTGCTCTCATCCAGACTTCCGAAGTCGATCACGTACCTCGACGCCGTTCCGGAGGGCGACGTATTAAGATCACGGCCGCTAAGGAATGGCCGAACTACCTGATGGTTCTTTGGATCGGCCGCGAGGACGTTCATAGCCTCGGTTGCAGACAGCACAAACCCCTCGCCTCGAGGCTTTGATCCGATGTGAGCGAGCGACCAGTTCTCGGCTAGTTCGAATGGGTTACCGACGGCGCGCGTTCCCTTGCGCAGGAGGGTCGAGATCGATCCGACCTCCAGACCATCCAAAAAGAACCTGTTGCCCCATTCGCCCTCCCAGAGCCACAGAACGACTACCGAAACGGCAGCCCCATCACCGGGCCACGATGCCGCCGTTTTGGCTCGAGTGAGCACCCATGACCTCTCTACCAGGCGATCTAGTCCGATCTCGCGAGATGCGGTCTGGGCGACCGTGTTCGTGGTCAACAGTCCAAGGGATCGGGCGAGAACCGCTGCCCTTAGCACGAAGAACGCCGCCAGGTCGGCCTTGCCGCGTTCTCCCCACCAAGGCGGGGTGACGAGGTAGTCGCGGTATTGGGCACCGTTCGCTGCGCTCGTCTGGGTAGAGCCAGCGTATGGGGGGTTGCCTACGACGGCATCAAATCCGGACCGGCCGTCCTCAAGGAATACCTCGGGAAATGCCAACGGCCAATGGAGGCATCGCCGATCCGACGGCGATGGGATCTCATCGGGAAGGTCCGTACGTAGCCATCCAGTGGACACCCCACGCAATACCTCGAGCGCAGCGGCACGTTCGATCTCGGCGTGGTCGTCATCGAGGATCGTGCGGATCCGCTCCATCTGAGGGTCGAGACGCAGTTCGAACGAGCTGCCAGCCTTGCCGGCTGTGCTCAGCGCCGCACCCACAACGGCATCAGCGACGACGGTGAGTTCGGCGAGCCTTACTCGCAGCTCATCATGAAGTCGTTGCTTCTCGGTGGCATCGCGGATGTTGACGACCGACAGATTTTGAAGCCGGCGGGCGAGTTCGACGGCATCCTTGAGGCGCAGGTCAATCGCAACGGACTCGAAGCCTCGCTTTCCCTTCCGTTCGGACGGGTCGAGGTGGAGCCACCGGAGCTGTTCCATGTCGGTGACGCCAAGCAGAGCGTCGCCGACCTGAATGGCGTGGTCCAAGAAGGTGAACGGCCGCTCCCAGGCCATGGTGGTAAGCCAGAGTGAAAGCTTGGCCATTTCGGCGGCGACGGGGTTCTTGTCGACGCCGTACAGGCAGTGGTCGACGATCTCGCGGCGGGCGAGGACGACCTGCTCCTCAGGAGAGGCTTGGGCTAGATCGGCGAGGCGGCTAGCGAAAGAACCCGCTCCAGGCCCGTGCGCGAGGACGGATTCGACGAGTCGGTCAGCAAGGTAGCGGCCGGCGGCGGTGAGAATCGCTCCGGACCCGACCGCTGGGTCGCACACGCGCAGCCCGAGGATCTCCGCAGGGAGACGAAGCTTCCACTTGGAAGGGTCGTCTTCGTTCTGCGGACCTGACCCGTACACCAGCGGCTCGAGCGCGTATTGGACAACCTCTTCGGCGAGGGCCTTGGTGGTGTATTGCGCGCCCATGTTGCGTCGGGTGGAGGTCTGAGTAACGAACAGCGATCCCGGGAGCAGCACGACGGGCAGCCCCCGCAAGTCGGCTCGGATGAGACCCCAGAAGGGAAGCACAGTCGCCACGATGTCGTCGTCGTGGCCGCATGCGACTCGGAGTCGGGCCAAGTCAACGCCGGACGGGTGCGTGTCCAGCAGCTGGTACAGCGCCGTTGCCTTCTTGTTGCAGCGGGTCTTGTCCGAGAGCCACTCGCAAAGGGTGTCGGGTCCGTCTGCGAAATGGGTTTCCAGTTCGGTGATCGTGATCTCGGGTTCGTTGCCTTCTGGGCCGACGAGCCCGATCGCCAACACATCGACGGGGGCGCAGCCGTGGTCGAGGAGGCCTTCGTAGCAGTGGCCGATCTGTTCGACGTCGAGAGCCTTGTAGCTCACCCGTTGGGCGACCTTGGTCCGTCCGGACTTCACCTCGACGGTGAGGAGGGCGTCGAGGATGGCCAGCACAGTGCGATCATCGATGGCAACTGGTCGCTCCGGTCCTGTCGCTGCGTCGGGGGCGGGTCCGAGGTCAATGTCATTGACCACGAGGTGATCAGGGGCGCGGCGACCCTCGAGGAACGGGAAGCGGTCAGGGTCGAAGAGGCTGCCGCCATAGGCGGGGAGAGTCAGCCGGTTGTGGTTGACGCCGCCATGGACGGCCCGGAATGTCGCCAGGAGGCGGTGCCATGCGGTCGACCGACGTTCGAGTGCGTCCTCGCCGTCACGGGCTGAGCTCGTCCGCAGGTCGTCTCGCAGGGTGAGCACGGAGTAGGACTCGGCCCACAGGGGGTCCTCGGCCGGCAGCAGGCGCCGTTCCTCGGCGAAGAGGAGGAACACGAGCCGCATGAGCACTGTCACCGCCGACTCGTAAACCTCCGTCGAGGCAACGTCATTGAGCACCTTGCCACTCGAGGCCACGTCGTCTCGGGAGATGGCGGCAACCAGCAGTTCGACCGAGCGTCGCACCGAGGAGCCCAGACCCTTGGTGACCTCGGCCTCGGCGTTGGCGGCTCGTTCGAAGAGCCTCTCGAGGGTCTCGTCATTGGCGACCGCGAAGAACCGACGGGCACCGAGCAGCGCCACGAACCCGGACTGGAGGATGCGTTCGTCAGCCAGGTCACCGACGCGCCACCGACATGAAGCGGCCGGGGCGCCCCGGGGGGCCCAGACTAGGGACCACTGGTCGTCGTCGGTGACCAGGGCCAGCGATATTCCACTTTCGCGGCACCATGTCTCGGCCCGTTGGATCGGGCTGGCCGGCCACGTGTCCCCCGACACGGTGACGTCGGTTCGCCGATCGAGGCGGGTGCCGAGCGGCCACACGAACACTCCGAGTCGGGTCTGGTTGGCGTGGTCGACGTCGAGGAGCGCCAGGTCGGGGCGGAGCTGCACCCCGTGTTCAGGTGAGCGCACCGACGCGGAGGCCGGAATCGCCTGGCCGTCGACCAGCTGGTCTCCCCAGTCCAATGCGGTGTCGAGCAACCATGTCCGCAGCACAACCCGATCGGTCCCACCGTCGTTCAGATCCGCGACCTGCGCACGAAGCTCAGTGCGTTGGTCGGCGGGCATCGGTTCGAAGCCGTGAGGGAAGACCGCCGTGAGCTCAGTCGTCGTGAGGAAGGCACCATCGGGGTCGACGAGGGTCAACCAGTCCTGGATGGCCGCCTTCGGGTTAGCCTGTGGGCCGCGTCGCAGCGGTGCCGTGCGTGGTCCAGCCATCAGTTCGCCTCCGGAATCAGGAGCGTGACGGCGGCGGGGAAGATGTGGCACTCGGGATCGGTAAATCGGCGGCGAACCGCCGCGACCTCCCGAACGATCTCCTCGGGGATCTCTTCGAGGCGGCGGCGCAGCGCATCGAGGTCTCGTTGGGACTGTTCGCGCTCGGGTTCTGTGAAGAAGCTGAGCTGTTCGGAGCGGTCGGCAGCCAGCTTGTCGAGGTCGTTGGTGATCTGGCGCTGGAGATCGGTGAGCACAGCGCGAACGGCCTCGGCCTCAGGTCGGCCCGCTCTGACAGCTCTCGCTGCTTCGATTCCTGCACGGTCTCGGACCGGCGATCGAGCGCTTTGGCCAGGCTGGGTTCGACCACGGTGTCCCACCAGCGGATCGCCTCCGCGATCGCCGAGGTGTCAGCGGGCGTGTCGCCCGCGGCCTCGAGGAGGGTGTCGAGGTCGCGGAGGGTGTCGATGCGGGCGAAGCGGCCACTGCGAACTCGCCCGCCGGCTACCACCAGTTCCTCGTGGAGTCGATGGCCATCTGCCCCGGTGATGACGAGACGTGCGTGGCAAATCACCCCGACATCGCCGACCCCGAGCACCTCGGGAACAGCCCGCACGGTTCGTGCGGTGGCCCGGGAGAGGTTCTGCTTCCGCCCGGTGGCCCACACCTCGGCCTCAGCAACCGCAGGGACTGGGTGACGAGACGGTGTCCGAGGTGGCAGAACACCACGTCGTCGCGTCCCGCCGCGAGCTCGGTATCGAAGGTGAACGGCAGCTCGTCGCCCGAAAGTCGATCGGTCATGCCCTCAGAGGTTCGCTGCCATGACCCGCCCAGCGGTGGGAGCCGGAACTCGCCATCGACGGCCGTGCGGGTGAGCGAGGGCTGGTTGGCGACGTCGAGTGCGGTGGCGACGACCCGCTCGACCCGCTCGGGGGTGAGGGCGAGTTCGTCGATGGATTCCTGGAGGCGGTCGTGGCAGCGGGCCAGGCCCTCGCGGAGCTTGCGCTCGACCTGGAGCACCTTCGTGGCGGGTTTACTGCGGGCGCGGTCGATGGCGTCGTCGTCGATGCTGGATCGCTTGCCGAGCATGGCGTCACCGACCTGGTCGGCGAGCACGGACCCGACCGAGCCAAGGTCATCCCGGATTTGTTCGACCTTGTAGGCAACCCGGGAGAGGAACCCGAGCTCTGTAGCGAACCCCGACCGATCCTCTTCCCAGCCTTCGGGGACGAAGTGGCGGATCTCCACGTATGGATGCGGTTGTCCGTGGCGGTCGACGCGGCCGTTGCGCTGCTCCAGCCGCGACGGGTTCCACGGGATCTCCCAGTGGAGCATCCGCCAGCAGTGGCGCTGGAGGTCGATGCCCTCCGACGCGGCATCGGTGGCCACGAGGATCCGCACCGGCGAGCGGGACGGGTTGGCCTGGAACTCGGCCTTGGTGCGCTCGCGGTCGTCGGTGTCCATGCCGCCGTACAGGGTGGCGATCCGTGAACCGTTGTCGCCGCCGAAGCCGTTGGTGAGCAGGAGATCGATTAGCCACTTCTGGGTGTCTCGGTACTCGGTGAAGATGATGACCCGCTCGTCGGTCCACCCGCCGTCGGAGGTGCGACACGCCTCCATGAGCCACGCCAACATCGCGGTGGCCCGGGCATCGGGACGATGCGCGCTCCTCCACCCAACCACTGAGCCGGTTCAGAGATCCCGATCCTCAGCGGTGAGCGGGGCCTGGCCTCGGGCCGCGGTAGCGAGCGCCTCGGCGGCCACCTCGCCCGTCTCGTCATCGCCCGCTTCGTCGTCGCTACGGTCCCATGCCGCTTGCATCTGGGCGTCGCTGGCCGGCGCCCGTATGGACTCGCGCTTGTCCAGGGTGATCCGGTGCTGAGCCAGCGTGTTCGCAAACGCTGCCGGCGACGACAGGAGGCGCTTCTTCAACAGCAACGTCACGAAGTCGGCCGCCGACCGCTTCGATCCCCTCGAGTGCTGACCGCGGCGCGACTCGGCGTAGCGCTCCAGCAGCTCGTGAGCCATGCGCTCGTCCTCGGGATAGTTGACCGGCATCGCTTCCACTCGCCGGTCAGCAAAGCGCGGCGACCCGTCCGGGTTGGGTGGCAATGCCTCGCGAAGATCGCGCTTGAGCCGACGGACCAGGACCCTGGCCAACTGTTCCGGGTTGGGATCCACCCCACGGGCGAACCGCTGCGGGTCAAGCAGCTCCAGCAGCGCGGTGAAGCTCTCCTTGTAGCCGTTGTGCGGTGTCGCCGAGAGGAACAGGCGGTGCTCGCAGTGCGGGGCCAGGCGTTGGATGGCCTTCGTTCGCAGCGAGTCGATCGCGTACTTCCCGCGGCCTGACGGCGCAGCGGAGTGCACCTCGTCCACGATCAGCAGATCGAACCGGCGAGGAGCACGACGATGATCGACGCCGGAGAGAACCTCGTCGAGCAGCGACTGTGCCCGACGGTCCTTCAACCAGTCAATCGACACGATCAGCCGAGGGAACGACGTGAATACGTTGGTACCGACACCACGATCCCGGCGGAGCTGACGAACCGCGTCGGTGTTCACGATGCGGAACTCAAGGCCGAACCGGTCCCGCATCTCCTCCTGCCACTTCACACATAGGCCAGCCGGACATACAACGACCACCGTTCGTGCCCGATGCCGCAACATCAGTTCCTGTACGACGAGCCCCGCCTCGATCGTCTTGCCCAAGCCGACGTCGTCGGCGATCAGCAAGTTGGCCCGAGGCATCCGCACCGCCCGAACCACCGGGTCGAGCTGGTAGTCCTCGATCGTGATCCCTGACCGGAACGGTGCTTGCAGCGCTCGTGAGTCGGCAGTGGCAACTGCGCCCCATCGGACGGCATCCAAAAAGGCGTCGAGACGCTCAGGAGCGTCCAACCGACCGAGATCGGGACGCGGGAGCTCCTGGTGTGCGGGATGACCTGAGCGCCAGACTCAATCTCCCAGATCACCGCCAGCTCGTCGCCAAAACCATCGTCCTCCAACGAGGACATGCGAACGAGATGCTGAGGCCGGGTGCCCGAGATCGCATCCGCCGGCAAGGACGACGGCGTGACCTCATTGACCGCCCAGATGCGGTCGCGACAACGCACCACCTGGCCGAGTTCCGGCACGATATGGTCGCCTCGGGCGGCTACTTGAATCGAACTGTTCAACTGGTGCTATCCCGCTCTTCCGCCACTGGACCAGAGTAAGCGACAGAGCTGACAGTCAACGCCTGAAGTGGTGCCTGTCGTCGCAGCACGGATCGCCTGACGAAGCGCGCGCCGCTGGCGACTCGACTCTGCCCTACGCCGCCTTCGACCGAGGCAACCGACCGTGGACCTGCTTGTAGCCCGTACGCCAGACGCGTTGCCGAGTGTCGAGAGTGAGGTTGGCGGCGACCTTCGCCGGGCGGCGCTCGATTGGGTACGAGCGGATCCGCTCCCACATCGCCGCAGCCACCACTGCCGCTGTCTCCTCGGGACACCAAGCGCCACAGGTGCAGAACTTCACCGTCAGGTTCTTGACCGACGGCATCATCGCCTGCAGCACGGTCCTCGCCGCGAGGTCCTCGGTGGCAGCGACGCGCACCAGTGCGAGCAGCATTGCGTCAGATCCTTTCGGGTTGCCGCGCTCGTTGATGCGCTCGACCACCTCGGCGAGCGAGCGCATGCCAACGATGGCCGGCTCGCTCTCCGCCCATCGTCGCAAGGCAACGCGTCCGCGGGCGCTGCCTCCGATCCGCTCCCACTCGCGATCCAGTTGGCGCAGCACGCCGGGTCCTGAGTCCATGTCGTCGTCCTCTCGTCGTTGGTGACGAGAGCCACGATGAGTGGTCAGGATGGACGGCGATCTGAACGAAGCGGACGGCTCCCACAAGTAGTTGCCAGGGCGCCGAAGTGGTCAGGGGTGACCGAAATGGTCCCTCCGAACTCTCCACTGAACGCGATTGAAAGATATTGAAATTCATTCAGCGTTCTGGCACCGTCACCGGGAGGCGGGGCGGCGGAGGGTCTCAATGGGCGGAACGGTGGAATCGGACGGCTTGGTCATCCCTGACCAACGGGCGGCCGAGCGCGACACGACGGTGCGAGATCGTGCTCGGCCTGCTCGCCCGGAAGTGGATGATCCCGATCCTCGTGGAGCTCGCCGCTGCGCCTCGACGTCGGCAGTACCTCTTCGTCCGACTGAAGGTCTCGAGCAGCCGCCTCGATCCGACGATCCAGGAACTGATGAGGTGGGGCCTCATCGAGCGGGCCTGGATCCCCAACGGCCGGAGCGACGGGCCGGGCATCGCGATCTCCGCGCTTGGCCGGTCGATGCTCGACCTGGTGACGACACTGGGCGAATGGCAACACGCACACCTTTCCCTGCTCTCAGCCAACGACTCCGACTGGCGGTCGACGCATCCCGACGACGCCGTCTGATCATCAGCAGGTGCTCGCACCCGCTGGCGGGTGTACTGGGCCGATGGCGGCAGCGTTTCCCCGTTGAACGCACGTCCGACGAGCCGTTCGATGGCGGGATGAACAACCGTCGGTCGACGCCGCGGAAGCGATGGTCAGCCCTGACCATCGGTCTGATCGTCCTGATTTCTTGCGGGTGTTCAGACGGACGTTCAGACAAACGTTCAGACGCGGGTGGTTCAAAGGGCGGCGTGAAAGCCACCACCACGTCGGCCCTGGCCGCCGAAACGACCACGAGCAGCGGGCCGTCGACGACGAGCGCCGCTACGACGTCCGCCGACCCGACCAACGAACCGGTGCTCACCGCGTACCTCGGGTTCTGGGACCTCTACATCGAGCTAGGTGGCACTCCGCCTCCGTTCGACCCGGCGAGCGTGACGGCACGGCTTGACCAGCTGACCACCGGCGCCGAGCGAACCCAGCTGTTCGACTTCCTTCAGAAGAACGCTGCGACTGGTCTCGTGCTCCGAGGCGACATCGCTCACTCGCCGGACGTCGTGTCGAACGACGGAACGGTGGCGGTCGTTGAGGACTGCATGGACGACCGGATCGGTGTCTACCGAGTCGCTGACAGCTCTCGAACCGACACCGACGATCCTGCCCGCCGGCTCTACACCGTTGCCCTGCGTCAAAGCGACCGCGGCTGGAAGGTCGAAACCGTCACGACGAGGCCGGAGCCGTGCACCGTCTGATCCGCGCCCTACGGGGCGCCACCGCTGTCGGCGTTGCCGCGTGGTTCGGGCTCATTGCGCTAGCCCCACCGGCTGCAGCCGACGGTGCTGGCGGTGCCGTTACCGACGACAATGGCATCGACTACGGCGCCATCGCCGGCGACCACAACGGCGGTGGCAACCAAGCCGGCGGCAGCGGCGGCAGCGGATCCGGCCCCTCGTGCACCTACGTCTTGATGGGAGCGCCCGACGGGTTTCCCCGTCCACGACATCGACGGGCACATCGTCGAGGTTGCTACCGGCGGCGCTTGGTACGAGAAGACTTGCGACGGTGTGTTCTACGGGGCGGTGTACCTCGCCGGCCCTCCCGATGCTGTCGACCCGGCAGCAGTGGCGGCCGGGGTGCTCAAGCGCATGACCATCCCGGTCCCCGATGTCGCCTTTAGTCCATCCGGCGACCAGATCGTCAACCTCGCGAGCTGGTTTTGGATCCCCAACTGGGGTCCACTCACCGGCACGGCGACCGTCGGCGGCATCACCGTTCGAGTCACCGCCGAACCTGCGAGCGCCCGCTGGACCTTCGGCGACGGCACCACGACAACGTGCGCCCCTGGGATCGCGTGGACACCCACCGCCGACGAACGCCGCGCCTGCACCCACGTGTGGACCCGATCGTCGGCGTCGCAACCGTCGGAGAGCTTCCGGCTGGGCGTCACCGTCAACTGGACCGCCTCGTACACGGTCACCGGCGGCGCCGGCGGTGGGGCGCTCGCACCGCTGACACGAACGGCGGCTACCACCGTCCGAGTCGCCGAAGTCCAGGCAATCAACGACCGAGCAGGAGGATGACCGTGACCGCCATCGCCAACCGAAGCGTGTCCCGAAACGGGACGACACCGACGACAAGGTAGGTCTGGACCACCGACAGGGACGTTGCCCAAGGCGGCGAGATCACCAAGATCGAGGAACACCGGCCGCGTCGCGATCGGGCTCATCGTGCTCGCACTCAGTGCGCTCGGCGCAGTCGTGCTCTTCTCGTCTGCGGCCGACCGGGTCGCCGTGATCGGCATCGATCGCGACGTCGAGGTCGGCCAGAAGCTCACCGAGGCCGACCTCCGTGAAGTGTCCATCGCCGGCGGAGGTGGCCTTCGGAGCATCTCCGCCGATGACGCCGGATCGGTCGTCGGTCGGACGGCCACGGTCCGCCTGCTCGCCGGCTCGCTGCTCAATCCCGACCAGATTGCCGACGGACCGACCTTGCCGGAAGGCACCGTGATCGCCGGAGCGGTGTTGAAGGGTGGCCAATACCCGGTGGGGCTCGCGATCGGCGACACGGTCGACGTCATCGAGACAACGACCCCTGATGCCAGCGGCGCCGGCCAGCCGGTCGTACGAGGGACCGCAACCGTCATCGACATCGCCGAACCAGATGACGGCCAGAGTCAGATGCTGGTATCGCTCGCTGTCCCCGCCGATTCGGCCACGGCCGTCTCGGCAGCTGGAGCCGCCGGCCGGCTCAGCCTCGTCGTAACGACGCCATGAGCGGGCTCATCTGCATCGCCGGCGGGAAGGGGTCGCCCGGAGCGACCACGTTCGCACTCGCGCTCGCACTCAGCGACCTGGAGCCCGTCACCCTCGTCGACGCCGACCCCGACGGCGGTGATCTCGCTGCATGGCTCGGCATCTCAGCGACGCCTGGTTTGGTGTCGCTCGCAGCGGCGGCGCGACACAGCTTCGCCGGTGGCGAGTTCGTGCGACACGTCCAGCACGTCCAGACCGGAATCAAGCTCCTCGGGTCGCCATCCTCGCCCGAGCAGGTCGAGGCCTCACTCACCAGCCTTGGGCGACCGTTCGCCCAGATCCTCGCTGCCGGACCCGCGATCGCCGACATCGGGCGGTGGCGTTCGGGATCACCGGCGACGGAACTGGTCGGCGCGGCACACGCGATCGTCCTCGTCGTCCACCCGACCGTCGCCGGGGTCGCACACGCCCGATACCAGTACGAGGACCTGACGACGCGATGCACCAACGTCGTGGTCGCGTGCCGCGGCGACCGCCCCTACAACGCAGCGGAGGTCGCTGAGGCGATCGGCTGCGCAGCCGCGTTCTCGATTCCAACGGATCGCGTCGGTGCATCGATGCTCACCGGTTCGACCCGGGAGCGGTGGCTTCGGCGGACGCCGCTCGTTCGCTCGGCGCACGATCTGCGCCACTCGATCAGTCCCGCCGAGGAGGTCGCGTCGTGAGCATCGTTGACACGATCGACGAGACCCTCGTTCGTACGCTGCGCATCGAGATCGCCGAGGAACTCTCTGCGAAGGTGCGCACGCTGGCCGCCGAGGGCAGGCACCTCGACACGGCGGATGAAGAAATGCTCACCCGGCAGCTGATCGGCCATCGCCTCGAACGCCTGGCCTCGATGGCGATTGCCGAAGGCCGGCACGTGATGACACAGGACGAGGAGGACGAGTTGGCGCGCTCGGTGTTCGACCGCCTCTTCCATCTCGGTCGTCTCCAGCCGCTGCTCGACGACGAGTCCATCCAGAACGTCGTCGCCAACGGTCACGACCGGGTGTTCATCGAGTACGCCGGCGGACTCAAGGTCGAAGGACCGCCCGTCGCCGACTCCGACGACGAGCTCATCGAACAGCTGCGGGAGATCGGTCGGCGCTACGGCCTGTCAGAGCGGGAGTTCAACGCGTCCCGCCCGCAGCTCAATCTCCAGCTTCCCGACGGCTCGCGCCTCTTTGCCGTCGCGTGGGTGTGCGACCGACCGTCGGTGTCGATCCGGCGGCACCGCTACATGAAGCTCGACCTCTCCGACCTGGTCGAGCTCGGAGCGATCGACGACGGGCTGGCCTCGTTCCTGTCAGCCGCAGTGCGATCACGCCAGCAGATCATTGTGGCCGGCGCGACCGGCGCCGGGAAGACGACCATGCTTCGCGCCCTCGCCGCAGAGATCCCAGCGGCGGAGCGGATCGTGACGATCGAGACCGAGCTCGAACTCGGACTCGACCGGTTCGCCGACATCCACCCGGACTGCGTCGCTCTCGAGGCTCGCGAAGCGAACGTCGAAGGCGCCGGCGAGGTCACCGCGGCGGACCTGGTCCGGATGAGCCTGCGGATGAACCCCGACCGGGTCATCGTGGGCGAGGTTCGCGGCGACGAGATCGTTCCGATGCTGAACGCGATGAGCCAGGGCAACGACGGCTCGATGTGTACCGTCCATGCCGATTCCTCAGCCACCGTCTTCAACAAGATGGCGCTCTACGCGATGCAGTCGCCCGAGCGCCTGCCACTCGAGGCGACCTGCCAGCTGGCAGCGGCTGCGGTGGACCTCGTCGTCTACATAGCGAAGTCCCGCGACGGTCGCTGGGTGTCGTCCGTTCGTCAGGTCGTCGGCGTGGACGGCTCGCAGGTCATCACCAACGAACTGTTCCGGCCCGGCCCCGGCGGCCGAGCAGTCCCAGGGGTGCCTGTCCCCCACGAGCTGGCCGCAGAACTGACCGCGCACGGATGGGATGCGTCGTTGCACGAACGCCCCGAAGGGTGGTGGCGATGACAGCGCTTGTCGTGCTCAGCGTGTTGGGGGTCGGAACCGGATGCTGGCTGGTCGTAAGCGGGTGGAGCGACGCGGGCTCATCGAGCGACGACGTCCGGCCGCTTCACGCTGCGCGACAAGCTGTGGGAGCGGTCACGGTCCGAGACCGTTGCATTCGCGCCGGCCTCCTCGCCGTCGCGCTCCTTGTCATCTCACGATGGCCCACCGCCGCTGTCGCCGGAGCGCTCCTCGGTTGGTTCTCACCCGAGCTGTTCGCCAGTCGAGCAAGTCGGGATGCTGCGTTGGAGCGCACCGAGGCGATCGCCAGCTGGACCGAGATGATGCGCGACACCATCTCTGCGGCGCACGGGCTCGAGGCAGCAATCTCGACGACCGCTCCGGTTGCGCCCGAACCCATTCGCCCCGAGATCGAACGCCTGGCGCGTGCGCTCAAACACCGATCGCTCACTGATGCCCTCCGCCAGTTGGCGACCGACCTCGCTCACCCGATCTCGGACCTCGTCGTCGCCTCGTTGAGCGTCGCCGCGAACGGAGCGGTCAAAGACCTCGCCGAACTGCTCGGCATGCTCGCCGAGTCGGCCCGGGACGAAGCGGCGATGCAGATGCGGGTCGAGGCGTCACGCGCACGGATGCGCACCGCAGTACGGGTCATCACCGGAGTCACCATCGCGACGGCCGTCGGCCTTGTCGCGCTCAATCCGACCTACGTCGAGGTCTACGGCACCGTGACCGGGCAGGTGGTCCTGGCCGGAATCGCTGCTGCATGGGGCGCGGCCTTGTGGTGGCTCGCCTCGATGAGTGGGTTCCGCCAACCCGAGCGCTTCCTCATCGCCGCAGCGGAAGGTAGGGCATCGTGAACCACGCCCTTGCTCTCGGAATCCTGGCCGGGCTCGGCATCATTCTCGTGGCCAGTGGTCTGGTCCCGGCCCGCATGCCACTTGGTGACGCGCTCTACCGGCTCGATGCTCCCCCGGCGAAACACGTCGGCGACTCCCGCTGGTGGGTCCGCTTGCTCGGCACTTCGCTCGTCGACACGGCGGCTGGCCGCATGGCCACACGATCCGTTCGTCACGACCTCCGAATTCTCGGGCGATCCCCAGAGGAACACGTTGCTCGACACGTAGCGATGCTGCTCGTCGGCCTCCTGTGGGCACCCGCGACGTTCGGAATGATGGCAGTGGGCGGAGTCGACGTGTCGTTCGTGCTGCCGCTCTGGGTGTCCTTGGTCTTCGGCATGGTCGCGCTCGCGGTGCCGACGTTGGCAGTGCGTTCTGAAGCGGCCGAACGGAGGCGAGCATTTCGGCACGCATTCGGTTGCTTCCTCGACCTGGTTGCAGTGCGCCTCGCCGGTGGAGCGGGTGTCGACTCGGCGTTGTCCGGCAGCGCAGCCGCCGGCGACGGCTGGGCCTTCGCCGAGATCCGCCAGGCGCTCACCGAAGCCCGGCTTCGGGGTGAGCCCTCATGGAGCGGCCTCGCGTCACTGGGGGACGCCATCGCCGTCCCCGAACTGCAGGAGCTCGCAGCATCCGCCGGCCTCGCCGGCGACGAGGGCGCCCGCGTCCGAGTGTCGATCGCCTCGAAGGCACGTTCGATCCGCGTGCGCGGTCTCGCCGACGCCGAAGGTGCAGCTCAGTCCGCCAGCGAACGCATGTCGCTTCCGGTCGTGCTGCTCATGACCGGCTTCATCGTGTTCCTGGGCTATCCCGCGGTCGCCCAAGTCATCAACGGTCTCTGAACCTAGGAGGAAGACATGTCCATGATCACCACCCTGTGGGCCTACGCAATGGTCCGCGTCGAGATGGCGAAACACGACGAGCGAGGCGAGATCACCGAGAAGGTGATCATCATCGCCATCTTCGCCGCGCTCGCGATCGCCGTCGGCGCCATCATCGTCGCCAAGGTGACCGGCAAGGCCGAGACGATCAACCTCAACGGCTGATGGCTCGGCGCGCAGACGAGCGCGGTGACGCCACCGTCGAGACGGTCTTGGCGGTACCGGTCCTGCTGTTCCTGATCATGGTCGTGATCCAGGCGGGGCTGTGGTTCCACGGAGCCCAGATCGTGGAAGCCGCTGCGCAGGAAGGCGCTCTCGCCGGCCGAGTCGAGACCGGGTCACCAGCAGCGGCCGAGGAGCGCGCCCGCGAGTTCGTGACGCGCCTGTCTCCGTCGATGGCGTCGACGGCCGAAGTAGACGCGTCGCGATCCGATGAGGTCACGCGGGTCGTTGTGTCCGGACGCGTCCAGCAATTGATTCCCGGCCTGCCCCTCACTGTCAGGGGAATCGCCGAGTCCCCCACCGAGCGTTTCCGAGAAGACCGATGAGTCGCCGAAACGAGCGAGGCTCGGTCAGCGTGGAGCTGGTCCTCCTCACGCCCGTCCTCGTCGGGCTGATGTGCTTGACCGTCGCGTTCGGTCGCCTCCAGTCGGCACGAGCCGATGTGGAGGCAGCGAGTCGCGCCGCGGCGCGCGCTGCGTCCTTCGAACGAACTGTGCCCGCCGCTCGCGTCGCCGGACAGCGGGCCGCTCTCGCAGAGCTCGACGCCGGCGGCTACCGGTGTAGCTCGCTGGTCGTCAGCATCGACACCGGCACGTTCGCCCCAGATGCCACCGTCGGGGCAACCGTGTCGTGCACCGTTCATCTCGCTGACGTCACCGGCATGGGGCTCCCATCGAGCCACACGATGAGCGCCACATTCAGCGAGCCCATCGACCGCTTCCGGGGCACACGATGAGGCGCGCTGACGAACGTGGGACCGTCACCGTGTTCGTGGTGTCCATGACAACGGCACTGCTGCTGGTCGCCGGTCTCGTGTTCGACGGCGGCCGAATCATCGCGGCGAACCGGGAAGCCGACGCAGTAGCCGGCGCCGCCGCCCGAGCCGGAGTTCAGGGCCTCGACGAATCAGGGATCCGCTCCACCGACGGCGCGCCCATCCTTGCGCCCGAGGCGATCCGCCGCGTCCAGCGATACCTCGCCTCGACCGACTACCAGGGCACAGCGACGGTCAGCGGCGAGACGGTGTCGGTCGAGGTCCACCGGCCGCAGACACTCGCCATCTTGTCCCTCGCCGGACTCGCAACATCCGACATCACCGGCACCGGCAGCGCTCGGGCCGTGCGCTCCGTTGGGGAGAACCCATGAACCAGTCGAGGCCGTCCACCCTCCGCCGATCGATGGTCGCTGTCGGTTCGATCATCACCGGCGTGCTGCTCGTCGTCGGAGTTCCGATCGCTCTGTGGCGAATGGTCGGGTGGCCGCTGCCCACCACGGTCCCGACACCGGGCGACATCGGCAAGGCGCTCTCGCGCTCCACGGTGTCCGACACCGTCATCATCAAGACGCTCGCGCTCGTGGGGTGGTTCGCCTGGCTTGCGCTCATGTGGTCACTCGTCATCGAGATCGGGGCGCGGCTGAGCGGGCGGCCGGCACGCACGATGCGGTTCGCCGGTCCATTCCAGGACGTGGCCCGCCGACTCGTCACTGCGGCGTCGCTCCTCACCGTCACGGCGTCTCCGTTGATGATGCCAAACCCAGCACTTGCAGGGGTCGGCGCACAGGCGCTCATCGTCGAGCGGAATCCGGTGCTTGCCAGCGCGACCGCTCCGAGGGGCGCGCCCGCCATTGTCCAGGAGGCACCGGGAGCGCCGCCGTCCGCATCGCGTTCCAACTATTCAGTCCAACGACGGGACTCGCTCTGGCGAATCGCCGAGTGCCAACTCGGCGACCCCATGCGGTGGCGCGAGATCTGGGACCTGAACCGCGGGCGGGAGTTCGACGGCGTCGCCTTCACCGACGCGAACCTGATCCGGCCCGGCTGGGTGCTCGATCTTCCACAGTCGCTCATCCCGGTCGCGCCCGGAACAGGACGACTCGCCCGCGGCCACCGGCGCCGCGCCCGTAGCGCCACCCACCACCCTCGAATCAGCCGCCGTGATCGAAGCCCCTATCACGATGGCGCCGGCCTCATCGGAGAGCAAAGGCGTGACCACGACCGGCCGCCCCTGACCTCGCCACCTCCACGTCGGTTACTTCTACCCCGCAGGCCGAAGCCGGTCGAAGCGTCGTTGGGGGATTCGGCAGATGACGAAGAGACCGCTGCGCCGATGTTCCTTGGCGGCACGGTGCTTGCCACAGGGCTACTCCTCCTTCTGCGACGCCTCCGCCGAACGCAGGCCCGCCGACGTCCCACTGGCGTCGAGCCTCACCGGCCACCCATGACCACTGCGCCGATCGAGACCGCAATCCGGCATGACGCCGACACCGAACTCGTCGAGCGACTGTTCACAGCGGCCCGTGCATTTTCTGCTGGCATCGACGGATGCCGCTCCCCGACCTCGCCGCAGCGCGAGTCGCAGGCGCGGAAGTCGAAATCCTCCTGAGCGCGGCAGCTTCCTCGAACCCGCTGGGGTTCGAAGACCGCGGTAAGCGAAGGGCATTCGCAACAGAAGAAGGGATCTCGACGGCAGCGCTCGCAGGAATCGCAGGAGACGCAGCGACCCCGTGGCCGACGCTTGTCGCCGCTGGTGGACTCGGGGACGACCTCGTCCTTATCGACCTCGAGAGCGCTGGCATGCTTACTGTCGATGGGGACCGCGCTGCCGACACCACTCGACGGATCGCAGCGGAACTCGCTGCGTCACCCGCCGCCGAACTCGTCGACATGTTGGTCCTCGACGACCGCATGGCGCTGACAGCCAGCGACCGCGTCCGTCCGATCGCGACCGTCGACGAAGCCGTGGCCGCCGTGAAGGCCGCGGTCGAGTCGACACGGTCGGCCCTCGACCTTCTGGGTATGCCGGACACCCCGACCGCTCGACGACGTCACTCCGCGCAACACGCCTGGGGTGTCACGGTGCTCATCAGTGCCGCTCCGCTCACACCCACCGACTTCGATCGACTCGCCACCTTGGTGCAACCCCGTTGCGGCGTCGCCGTCGTGGTTCCGGCGGCACGGACGAAGGAGCATTGGTCACTGTCTGTCGATGACACGGCCATCCTGCAGCCGCACGGCTTCGAGCTCATGCCGTTTGAGCTGCCAGCGGCAGTGCTCGAGTCGATCGACGCGCTGCTCGCCGATGCCACGGTGGGCGACGCTGAATCAGCGCTTCTCGGCCAGGCTGACTCCCCGCCGCACCGGAGGAACCCATCCACCTCCCTGAATTCGGGACAGCAGTCGATGACGCTGCGGGCGAACCTGAAGTCGAGATTCGAGTACTCGGGCCGGTCCAGGTCCATGGCGTCCCTCCGATCAACCGGCGGAGGGCTGTGGAGCTCATCGCCCACCTCGCGCTCCACCCGAACGGTGTCACTGGCAGCCAGCTGAAGACCGCGATCTGGCCGGACACGATTCCGAGCCAGGACACGTTCAACGTGACGGTTCATCGGGCAAGGTCTGGACTCGGAATCAGTCGAGACGGAACCCACCACCTGCCTCACGCCGTCACCAACGGCAGTAGCTACTCCCTCGGAGCGCACGTCACGAGCGACCTCGCCAGGTTCACCGATCTGGCCGCCCGCTCACGTTCCGCGATCGATCCTGTGGACGAGGCAAAGCTCCTCAAGCAGGCGCTCGAGTTGCTGCGTGGGCAACCATTCGAGGGATCGCAGGGCTACGAGTGGGCCTACACCGAGGGAATCGTTGTTGAGGCCGAAGCGCTGATCGCCGACACGGCCCACCGACTTGCACAGCTCGCCCTCGCATCGGGCGACGCGGCGCTGGCGACCTGGGCCGCCGTCAAAGGGCTGATGGCTGTCCCAGGCAGCGAACCGCTCTACCGGGATCGAATGGAAGCGGCACACCTCAATGGCGACCCGGCGGCCGTCGACCGGATCGTCGACGAGCTGTGCCGCTACGTCGAGACGCTCGACCCTCTCGACGACCTCCATCCCGACACCATCGAGCTCTGGCACCGAATCGGGCGGCCAGGATCAAGGGGGGCCGCTGGCTAGCATTTAGCCCATCGGCGGAGTGTCCGCTTGCGGTTCGTTTTCGGTATCTGGTGCCGAGTCAGGCAACGATTGCTCGGTTCGATCCGCTCTGGCAGTCGGTAGTCCGGCGCATATCGCCGGATATGAGCGGCTTACCAGAGGAACATCGCTGAGCGAAGTGTGCGCCCGGATCCGGCGGTATGGGACGGTTGCGGTGAGCGTGCTAACGCGCGCCAGATCGGTCGCACCGCGCTACGAAGCCGCCAGCGAAACCAAGCCGGGGAGCGGGCAGCCTGTGGGCTACGCGGCGGGAAGTGCGGCAGAGGCAGCGGCGACCTTGGCTGCGACACCGTCGAGCGTCGAATCCTTGGTGCTCAATCCGCGTGCGACGCCAGCATGGGGCTGACGTCGTTGCAGGTTCTTCAAAGGTCACGCCGTGCAGTACGGGAATGACGACGGCTCGACAGCAATGCCGCAAGTTCCTTCTCCGCCACACCTTCGGCCTCGATGCTCGCCAGCAGTGCGGGAGTTACCAGAA
>JADJBW010000013.1 GCA_016703525.1 Actinomycetota bacterium
GTCGCCGGTCCCGGGGGTCGGGCCGGTCCGCACCCCCGGAATCACCGGCAGCCCCGGAATCTGCTGTGGCGTCGAGCACCGGGTCGGCGAGCACCGGGTCGGCGAGCACCGGGTCGGCGAGCACCGGGTCGGCGAGCACCGGGTCGGCGAGCACGGTCACCTCGACGACCCCCGTCGCCGATATCGGCCGCCCGCGCCCCGAGTTCGGCCAGCGAGGCGCGCACCCTGAACAGGCGCCGCCCGGCGGTGAGCCCGACCTCGTGCACCTTGGTCGGCCGTCCGGCGGTCAGGTCGACCACCACCACCTGCTTCGCCTCGCCCTCCTCTCCGAAGTCGACCTCGAGCAGCGAACCCGCATACCGCCCACGGCCCCGGCGATCGCCTGGGGAACGTGAATGTGGCCGGAACGTGAGGTACCCGTAACGCGGCTCGAAGTGAGTCGGATCGGTGGCGTAGTCCTCGGCGATGGGGATCGTCTTCTCGGACGAGGTCTTGGCGCCGCGCACGTGCACGTGCGAGGCGAACACGGCGACATCGCGGGCGGGATCAGCGTCGCCGAAGGCCGCGGCGCTGTACGACGCGATGATCTTGCGCAACGAGTCGTTGTAGGTCGTGCTGGCCCCCGACCAGCGCGCCGAAATCTCTGATGACCCGGTTCTGGTGCACGAACGGCAGGGCGATTTTGCGGTTTTGCCGCGCCGCACGCCGTTGCGAACGTGGAGACCGCGCCCGCCTCGGCCAACACCGGCTTGGCGAGCACGTGTACCGCGGCGTCCTCGAGCGCCACGCCGAGCACATCGAGCGCGACCGGCGAATCGTGGTTGCCCGCCAGCAGCACCACCGGCGCGATCGCCGCCAGGTCCCGGAGCGCCCGGATCGCCCGCCCGAAGTCGTGCATGGGCGGCCGATGCCCGTCGAACAGGTCGCCCGTATGCACGATCAGGTCGGGCGCTGCGGCCCGAGCGATCTCGCACAGCTCGGCGATGAGGGCGTCGTGGTCGGCCGCGCGGGACTCGCCTCGAACCGTGACGCCCAGGTGCCAGTCGCTCGTGTGCAGCAATGCTACCGTGCCGGTTGGCGATCGGGAACGCGGCCCTGCGCGCCGTTTCGTGCCGTTCCGCAGCGACCGCCGACGTGCAGTCCCTGGCACGTCGCCCGACGCGCCGTTCCGTGTGCTGCGTCGCTCATGTCCTCCAGGCGCGCGAGCCTGCGGCGTCGTCGGCCCGCCGAGCCCAACACCTCGGAGACCCGGGTCGCATACGGCGGGAAACGGAAAGCGGATCGTACCGGGGCTGGAGGAAGCTGCGGCTGCGAGGTGATCATCGTTCCGGGAGCGATGATCTGCGCCCGCGCCGCATCTCCGGGCAGGAAGCCGAGCTCGGACGACTCCGACGCCCGAGCTACCCCACCACCTCGAGTGCGGCGTTGTTGGTGATGTCGCGATCTTGACCCTGACGGGTTCTGCTGTGCTCGATCAAGATGACACCGGAGGCTCCGACCGCGGCAGCAGTCGACGAGCAGGCTCCTGATGGGCGACCCGCCGGAGCGGGGCGCGTATCGTTAACTCGTCGAGCACCACGAACGTGCGCCCGCTGCGGTGGAGTTGCCCCCCCGCCATTGCTGCTCCCACACCGAACTGAGCACCGACGCCACCACGAAACGCTGCGCGTCGGCGTGCAGCGCGTGCACGTCGACCACCGACACCTGCGACGACAAGCCGACCTCGGCCAGCCCCGCACGCACCAGGCGCCGCAGCCGGGGGGTCGACTTCCACAGCCGCCGGATGAACGCCTGGGTGGTCGACCCGGTGACCGATCCCGTCCAGAGGGGCTCGAACCCCGGCGACCCCTCGGTCACCTTGTCGCCGATGAACTCGACCAGCTCGTCGAGCGTGGCGATCACCACACCGCTTAGGCCCCCACGGGGCGCTTGCGACCTGGGGTGAGCAGCCGATTCCCACCACGTGGCCCGGCCGCTCGTCCTGGTCGTCGGGATGGACCAGCACCTCCCGCCCCTCGGTGTCGCCCGCAGGAGCAACACCAGCAAAGCATTGCACCCGCACGACCTGCTCGACGAACGAGAGCTGCCCTGAAATCCAGGTCGTCGAACACGAACTCGGGCAGCCCGCTTTCGATGAAGGTTCGCGGGCTCCATCCATAGGCGCTCGTCTCGCGCTTGTCGCGCACCTCGATGCGGGACCGGCGTGACACCCGGGTCGCTGTCTTCCGCTGGGGCGAAGACTCGAGATCGGTGAAGGGCCGCGGGTCGCAACGCCCAACAGCCGCCACTGCCGCCGCCTCGACCCCGACGGGATCGGTGTCGACGAACCGGTTGTTGGGCTTGTCGAGCAGGCAGAGGTCGATCCCTTGACCGAGAACACGAGCGCCCGATCGTGCGCGCTCCCCGCCGCTCCCGGCGACCGAACTCGGTCTCGAACAGCGTGTACAGCAGATACAGCGCGTAGCTGGTCTTGGTCGCGACGCCGGACTTGCCCGAGATCGAGACGTGCCCGCCCTTGTCGCCGTTCAGGAACGAATACGGCATGTAGACCGGCTCGTCGCCCATGTCGAGGCCCAGCGGGATCTGCTCGTCCTCGGACATCTTGTCGAGGAACAGCGCCCGGCGGCGGTGGTCGGCCTCGGCGATCCAGATGCGCGCACCCGACGAGGGCGGCAGGTACCGCTCGGGATCGGTGCGGATCCACGACACTGGCGGCGGAACGCTGGCCGGGCAGCGCTGCGCAGCGAGCGCGCCGAGTGGGTCGCCAGCTCGGCGCCCCCGACCCGGCCCGACACCTCGGTCACGATGCCGTAGTGGAACAGCACCGAGCCGTCGACCAGGCGTTGTGCCGTGACGACGAAGGTATCGAGCGCCAGATCGACCCGGTCGTCGATCAACACGTTGGCCTGCTGGGTCGTCGCGTCGGTCGACGCGTCGATCAGGCCCACCGGATCGGTCGCCGGCACACCCGACAACCCCCGCAGGTCGTTTCGCCGGTCGACATCGGTGATGTCGTCGACCTGGGGCACGTCGCCCGAGAACTCGCCCGAGAACTCGCCGGACGTGGGGCTGGAACCGGTCATGATGCGCTCCGGAGGTGCACGGCCTCGCGGGCGGCACGGGTTGCCATTTCGACACGCCCCATGCAGCGCGACAGATGGGTTTCGAGGTTCTTCACCGGCGTGAGGTTCACGGGCGCGCGCGGGTCGCGATGAGCCGCTCCGGCGAACCGGGGCAAGGGCTGCGGCGATCGCCGACGCTCGTGCGGCGACCTCGTCGAGACCCGGCTCGGCGGCGAACTCCAGCCGGGCGATGCCCGTCCACGGCGAACCGACCGGACCGGGGTTACCGACCCGGATGTAGCACGTGTAGCGATCGGTGCTCGTGGTGTACAGCGGGGTGCGCTCACCGACCTCGAGCCGCGGGATCCGGGCATGATCGCCGGGCGGGAGGATGCGGCGATGATGCGATTTCACGTATCCGACCACGAACCCGGCGTGCAGCCCCGAGATTCGGTTGAGGGGGCCGTCGAGCACCACGTTCCACCCCGCCTCGACGCAATCGATCGCCAGGCTGCCCTCCAGCCGACGATGCGTTCCCGAGCGCCGCGAGCAGCTGATCGGGGCGTTTCCGCCTCGGTCGACACCGCCGACCATCGGTACCCGGACCGCGAGCGGAGATCGCCCGTGCGGCCGCCACCCCAGATGGCCACGCGGTCGACCCGAATGCCCGCATAGCTCGCCGAGGTGTTGGGGTGCACCGTGACCGCGCCGACAGCGGCGCAGCCCGCGAGGCCGGGCACCCGGGTGCCCGTGGCCGATTCCTCGGCCCACAACGACAGCTCGGCGCGGCGCCGGCCGTCGACGAACGCGAGCGGGATGGACGCTGACGTGTGCGCACGCACGTGATCGCCGGAGTGCTCCGCCCGGGTGGCATCGGCGGACACCTCCATCTCGAAGCTGGCCGAGTTGCCGTACGCGGGGTCCCAATCCTCGGTGTACATACGCCACGCGCTCGGCGACGTAGCCGGATCGGATGTGGGGGGCGCGTCGACCATGGGCGACCTTTCGGGGGTGGGTCGCGAGAGACGGTAATTGGCGCCACCGACAGAGTCGGCGTTTGGGGTCTACCAGTCGCCTCGTCGTCGGCGAGAGCGCCGGAGCTCCACGACGAAGGCCGCCCCCCCCCAACGCGGCGGACTCCACGAAGATCCGCCGCCGTGCGACTCGACGATCCGTTTCGTGAGCGCCAGGCCGAGCCCGCTTCCCCGCGCCGGCTGCGCGCCTCCTGGAGGCGGGTGAAGCGCTCGAACACCTTCTCGCGCAGCTCCATCGGCACGCCCGGTCCGTCGTCTTCCACGCACAGGCGAACCGTCGGGCCGTACGTCGCGAGCGACACCCGCGCCGCGGTCGCCGCGCCGAGCGGCGTTGTCGATCAGGTTGCGAACCACGCTCGTCAGCTCAGCCGGGCACGCCGATCACCCGGCCGGCGAGCACGCCGGAGCGATCGATCGGCACACGGAATGTGCGCTGCAACTGCTCGTAGCACAGCTCGTCGAGATCGACCTCGCACGTCGGGCGGCGCACCCCCTCCTCGAGCCGCGTGAGCGCCAACAGGTTGTCGACCAGGGCGCCGAGTCGCTCATCCTCGGCCAACACGGTGCGGCCCACGTGAGGCCAATCGGTGTGGTCCGGGCGCAGCAGCGCGGTCTCGAGCTGGGTGCGGATCGACGCGACGGGCGACCGCAGCTCATGGCTGGCGTCCGACATGAATCGCTTCTGGCGCTCGGAGGAGCCCTCGATCCGGTCGAGCATCGCGTTCATCGTGCGGGGCGAGCTCGCCGATCTCGTCGTCGGTGCGCGGCTCCGGCACGCGCTGATGCAGCGTCGAGCCGGTGATCTCGTTCGCCCGGCGGGTGATCGACAGCACGGGCCGCAACGCCTGACCCGTGACGAACCAGGCGAGCGCCGCCACCGCCACCACCATCGACGGCACCGCGGCGCGTGGGGCGCGCCACACGATCGACGGTCCGGGTCACCTGCTCGGTGGGCGCCGCGATATGAACCTGCACGCTGCCGCGGTCGGTGCGAACGTTCACCTCGGTCAGGAGGAAGGCCTTGGGATCGATGCGCGACGGCAGACGCGAGCCCAGAATCGGCACCGCCTCGCCCGACACTCCGCGGCGAACTTGTGCCGCCAACCCGCCCGAGGAATCGACGATCGCCGTGCCCGGTCCGACCACATAGAAGTACGAGCCGCCGATCGCATCCATCACGTCGGCGCCGTGGCCGGCGCGCGTCAGGTCCAACGCCAGGTTCTCGGTGTCGTTCAGGTCGTTCGAACGCGAGTTCGGTGTTGCGCAGCGCCTCGATGATCACGGCGTTGCGGTCGCGCAGATCGTCGAGGAGCGTGGCCTCGACCGAGCGCACCAACAGCACCGACGCGAGGCTCACTGCGCTGGCGAAGATCACCGTGACCGCGAAGGTCAGGCGGACGCGAACCGAATCAACGAGGCGCCGCAAGCGGTGCCCCCAGCCGGTACCCCTCGCCGCGGATGGTCTCGATGTCGGATCGGCCGAAAGGCCGGTCGACCTTGCGGCGCAGGTAGCCGACGTAGACCTCGACCACGTTGGGGTCGCCCTCGAAATCCGCTCCCCACACGCGCTCCAACAGGTCGAGCTTGGGCACGATCTCGCCGGCCTGACGCATCAACACATCGAGCACCGCGAACTCGCGGGGCGACAGCGAGATCGGCGTCTCGCCCCGCCGAACGGCGCGGGCCACCGGGTCGAGCACCAGGTCGCCCACCTCGAGCGGCTGCAGGTTCGAATCGCTGCGGCGCCGGGCCAGCGCCCGCAGGCGGGCGACGAGCACCACGAACGAGAACGGCTTCGACAAGAAGTCGTCGGCGCCCGTGTCGAGCGCCTCGGCCTCGTCGTACTCGCCGTCCTTGGCCGTCAGCATGAGGATCGGTGTCCACACCTCCTCGGACCGCAACGTCCGGCACACGCGGTAGCCGTTCATGCCCGGCAGCATGATGTCGAGCACGATCAGATCGAAGAAGCCGGTTCGGGCGCGCCCCAAGCCCTCCAAGCCGTCATGGCTGACCTCGACCTCGAACCCTTCGGCCTCGAGGCCTCGTTGCACCGCCTCGGCGAGTGCGACTTCGTCTTCGATCACGAGCACCTTCACACCGACAGTCTGCCCGTGGATGCGGCGGTTCCCCGGTCGTTCGCCCCGCGCCGCTCTGAGGGGGCTTTCAGGCGGCACGATCCGAACTCGCCGGGCGCCTCAGTCGTAGGTCGCCTCGACCCACCAGTGCTGGGCTTCGAGGGCCAGCAGGTGGGCCGTTCCGTCGCCGGCTGCGATCTGGAATCGGGCACGGCGGCGATGCCCGACCGCGTCCCACCACCGCTCGTCGACAAGCCAGGGGCCAACCCATCCGACCACGTCGAGCCACGGGCCCGAGGCGATCGACAGGCGCGCCGGCGCACACGAGACCGCGCCGCGCCGATTGACCTCGACGCGCCGGCCCTCGTCGTCGACCAGTTCGGCTCGGCGCGGAACCGGCCACACGAGCGCCGGCGGAGGGTCGGGAACGTGGCCGGGCCAGGGTTCTGGGCCGGCGGTTCGCACGGCGAGCGACTCGTCGTCGGCCACGGGCACCGTGTCGATCGGCACGAGCCGGTAGCGATCGGCGGGCGATCGGCCACCCTGCCATTCGGCCACGCGCACGGCATCCTCACCCAACAGCGCCTGCACCCGGGCCAGCCCTCGGCGGGCGTGCATCGACGCGGCGTCGGCGCCTCCCCAGAAGCCGAGTTGGCGGCCGCGCGCCGGGGCCACCTGCTCGGGCCGCAACCAGAGCCGCACGATGCCGCCCTCGGTGAGCGCGCCGCGGCCTCTGGCCCACGTGAGCCATCCGTCGAGCTGCCAGCGAACCCGCTGTGCGACGGCCGCCGAGCTCAGTGCGCCGTCGTGGCGCCAGCGCCGTTCGAGGAGGCTGCCGTCGGCCGTTTCCGCCCCGATCAGCACCGAGACCGCCGCGAGACCGCGGGATTCGAGCCGCCCGTTCAGGTCGTCGGCGAGCGCCTTGGCGACGAACGCGGCGCGGTCGACGCGGTCGAGCGGCGGGTCGAGCTCGTCGTCCACGTCGAGGTCGGGGGGCGGGTCGGCGAGGTGCAGTGGGACCAGGTCGACCCCGCTCGCGACCGCGTGCGCCGCGGCGCCTTCGGTGCCGAATCGGGCCGTGACATCGGCGGCGGGAGATCGGCGAAGGCGCCGAGGGTGCGGAGCCCGAGACGCTCGAGCACATCGGCGAGGTCGGGGATGCCGAGCGACCGGACCGAGATCGGGGCGAGGAACTCGGCGCTCGCGCCGGCGTCGATCACGAGCCACCCTCCCCCGGCTGCGGCGGCTCGGCGGGCGGCGCGCTCCGCCGCGAACGCGCCGTCGGCCACGCCGACGCCAACCACGGCCGGGGCCCGAAGCGCCGTCGCGGCCGCTGCCGCGACCCGTTCGGCCATCGCCGCGTCGCCGCCGAAATAGCGCGACGGCCCGCGGGCCGGGAACCGGCAGGTGCCCGCCATCGTGATCTCGACACGCGGGGTGATCGGGTCGAGCGCGGCGAGCACCGGCTCGAAGTTCACGGCTTCGCGGTCGGGGTCGCGTTCCACCAGTTCGGCCTCGGGACAGTGACGCTGCGCTTCGCGGCGGCGCGCTCCGATCTCGACCCCGGCCTCGCGCGCCGGCGGCGAGACCGAAACGACGCGGTTCGCGTGCAGCACCACGACCGGGGCCTCGGGTGGACGACCGAGCGCAGCGGCCGGCCAGTCGGCGCACCACACGACGACGGTGCGGGTGGGTGCGACCCCGCTCATGTGCGGCCTCCGGAGTTGGCGATGGCGGCGCGTGGCGATGCCCGCCGTTCGCCCTTCATCCGACGCTGCGAAGCCGTCGCTTCGGGGCGGTTGGGTCGACGGCCGGGAGGGCTGCCGTGTTCATCGGCGCTCGTTCGTCTGCGCTGCGCTGGCGGAAGCCGCATCGTCAAGGGCGGCGGCGAGGCGACCCGAGCCGTCGAGACGGACCTGGATTCGGCGTTGGCGGTCGGCGCCGCGGCGCCCCGAGGCCGAGACCGTGAGTTCACGGTCGTCGAGACGGCCGAACCCGTCGCCCAGCCCCGACCAGGCGCTGGTCGATACCGAGAAGCTCAGGTCGGCGTCGATCGGCCACCGGAACCGACGGCGCCCGTCGTCGACCCGCACGTCGACCATGACCGACCCGCGTTCGCGGGTGCGCGCCGCAAGACGCCGGGCATCGCTTGCGGTCACTTGATGGGTCGGATCGACGACGACCAGATCGAAGGTGTCGACGAGCGCTGCGATGACTTGGCCCCACTGCGAGACCGGCGGCTCATCGACCACGACGGTTCGCTGCGCGGCCACGCCGGAACGAACCGATGCCGCCCATCCCCAGGACGGAACGCCGACGATGGCCGTCCACGATCCGCCGCGATGCCCTCGGCCAACAGCGCCATCGTGATGCTGGTTGCTCCGGCGCCCGAGACCGACACGCGGGAACCGCGCGGCAGGCCGTCGAGCGGCAGCAGCGGGAGGAAGGCCTCGGCAACGGGCAACGTCTGTTCGGCAGCGAGCACCGCCGGCCGAAACCGTTGCGCGAGCGCTGCGAGTTGAGATGCTTCGGCCATCTCCCCATGTTCGAACATCCGTTCGCAGGTCCGCAAGAGGTGAAGTCGCCCGCACCCGCGCCCGCAGCATGACGCCATGGCGGATGACCGGCGACCTCGCCCGACAAACCGGCGACCTCGCCCGACAAACCGGCGACCTCACCACCGCCACCACCCACCACAACGAAGCCCTCGCCCTCACCCGCGACCGCGTCACCTGCTACGGCACAACCCCCGACATCCTCCAAGACCCCTCCATCAGCCTCACACGGGTCGCGCTGCTCGCGACGGCCCAGCAGCTCGACGACGAGGCCGCTGACGCGTGGTGGCAGGCGACCCGCGTTGCGCGGGAGGCGTTCCAGCTCACGGGGTTCGGCGACGCGTTCGGCGTGAAGCTTCTCAGCTGGTGTCTCGACGAGTGGGCCGCTGCCGAGGAACGGGTCGGCGATGCCGAGTCGGCGGGCGAGATCCGCACGGAGCGTCGCGTGCTCGAAACCGACTACGACCGATGGTTGCGCGACAACGCGATCCGATGAACCACCGGTGGACCCTCGGCATGTGACAGGGGTCACATGCCGGGTCTTGTTCGCGCTCTACGGGCTTCGTTGTCGGTGGCACCTGATTCACTACACCCGTGCCCACGAACGCCAGTTCGCAACAAACCCCACACGGCGCCACCGCACGCACCCGCCTCGCCATCGAGGTCCGCGAACTCGCGTCCTCGGTGCGCGGTCTACTGGCCGACCTCGACCCCACCGAAGTCCCCCTCACCGCCGCACCCGACCTCTGGCGCGCCTTCACCGAACTCCGCAAACTCGCCGCCGCCGGCGAAACCTCTCACCGCCCGCGCCGCCGCAAACGAATGGAAACACGCCGGCCACGCCAACGCAGCCGAATGGCTCGCACACAACACCGGCACCAGCGTCGGCGCCGCCCGCACCGACCTCAACACCTCACAACGCCTCGAACAACTCCCCGCCACCACCAACGCACTCAAAACCGGCGCACTCTCCCCCCAACAAGCCGACGCCATCGCGGACGCCGCAACCACCAACCCCAACGCCGAACACGACCTCATCGACCTCGCACAACACGAATCGCTGCGCCGCACCCGCGAAGAAGCAGCCCGCCGCAAAGCCGAAATCGACGACGAACGCACCAAACGCGACCGCGAAGCCCGCATCCACCGCCAACGCTCATGCCGCACCTGGACCACCCCCGACGGCACCGGACACCTCCGCGCCAACGGCCCCGCCGAACACATCGCCGACATCGCCCGCGAACTCGAACACCAACTCACCCGCCAACTCACCAACAACCCCACCAACACCAACCCCGCCGACACCAGTAGCGGTCGCGGTCGCGGTGGCAGCGGTGGCGGCGATCGGAATCGTCGATGCAACGACGACAACCGACAACCCCCCAACGACACACCCGACAACCTCCGCTTCGACATCCTCCACCACCTCATCACCGAAGGCCCCGACCCACACGACCACCCCGATCACAACCCTCCCGACCACACCCCCAACGACGACAACGACGACGACGACAACCGCCCCAACACCGGCGACGCCGGCCGCTCCACCCGCAACCAGGAACCCCGCGTCACCGACCGAAACGGCACCAAACCGAAACACCCCCGACCGAGCCACGCAACACGACCCGGTCAACGACTCGGCATCCACAACCTCGCCCTACTCCGCATCGACCTCACCGCACTCACACGCGGCCACACCGAAACCGGCGAAGTCTGCGAACTCGTCGGACACACCAACATCTCCGTCGACAAAGCACGCCAACTCCTCGGCGACGCCCTCTGGACCATCGTCCTCACCTGCCGAACGCGCCGCCGGCGTCGTCAACCTCGCCCGCACACCAACCATCGCCCAACAACTCGCACTCCTCTGGGAACAACCCCACTGCTCAGTCGCCGGCTGCAACCGCACCATCCGCCTCGAAACCGACCACACCATCGACTGGGCCACCAGCCTCCGCACCATCACCGACCAACTCGACCGACTCTGCGACCACCACCACTGGCTCAAAACCCACTCCGGCTGGGCCCTCGCCGCACCACCCAACCCGCCCCCGCACCACAGCATCGGCACACCCCGCCAACCCATGGTCCCACCCGACCACCCCGACCACCCCACCAACACGGCGCGCACCACGACCGCCAAACCCACCGCTGGCGAGCCCACGGACGCCGGGCCCGCGGCGACCGGGCCCGCGCCCGGGCCCGCGCCCGCTCCGACACCGGCACCGGCACCGGCGTCCGCCACGGCAGCGTCGACCGGCGATCGGGGCGACCGCGAACCCACCCAAACAGGCCAGGCAAGCCTCTTCGGCCCCTGACAGCCACGGCGTCCCCAACACCGCCCACAGCGTGCGCGACGCCGCGCCACCCGGCCTTTCAACCCGGCACAGGAAGGCAGAGCATCGGCGCACGCGGGAGGCGCGGGATCTGACTCCACCCGAGCAACCACGGCGCGTGCCCTGCCGCTGCCAGCGCTGCGGGCGCTACTCGCTCGCGGGCACCACCCATCGGCGCGGTGGGGCGCCGCTCTCCAGCGGGCGCTCGCGCCAACAGGCGCTCGCGCCGGGGGCGCCGCTCGCCAGCGGGCACCGCTCGCCGGCAGGCGCTCTCGCCGGGGGCGCTATTCGGCGGACGCGTCCTCGAAGGTCGGCACCTCAACGCCCGGGCGGTAATAGGTGTAGAGCCCTTCGATGACCTCTTTGATCCCCGCCGACGAACCGCCCTTGGCGAGATCGACGGTCACGACCGACCCGTTGATATGCAACCGGTCGACGCCACCATGCTCAAAGATGCGCCGCGCCAGCACGTCGACCGGACGATCGCCGACGATCACATCGTCGGGCGAGTACCGCTCGTGGCCCATCCCGGTCAGCGCGCGGTTGAGCTCGTAGCGAACGGTTCCACCCCGCAGGGAGGGCTTCTCGATGACGGTGACAGGCTGGCCCATAGCGTCGCTGAGACTACCGCGCCGACCCTGAACGGCTACAGCCGAGGGGCGTTGAACGTGTCGCAGTCGTCGGACGAGCCACTGTCGTAGCCCGCCGTGAACCACCGCTTGCGTTGGGCCGACGTCCCGTGGGTGAACCCCTCGGGGTTCACCGACCCGGTCGTCGACTTCTGAATCGCGTCGTCGCCGACCCCCGAAGCCGCGTCGAGCGCCTCGTCGATGTCACCGTCGTCGAGCCGCTTCGCCGGATCGGACTGGCCACGCTCGTACCGCGAGTGCGCCCACACGCCCGCCAGGCAATCGGCCTGCAGCTCGAGGCGAACCGACAGGCTCTCCGGCCCGGTCGCCTGATCCGGATCCTGCTGTTCGATCCGCTGCACCTGCTCGGAGATCCCCAGCACGTTCTGCACGTGATGGCCGACCTCGTGCGCGATCACGTACGCCTGGGCGAAGTCACCGGCGGCACCGAAACGCGTCGCAAGTTCCTCGAAAAACCCGAGATCGACGTACACCTGATTATCGGCGGGGCAGTAGAACGGCCCCATCTGCGAGAGACCCTCCCCGCATCCGGTCGAGGTGCGTCCCGTGTACAGCACCAGCTTCGTCCGGTCGTACCGCTTTCCCGAGGTCTGGAACTGCTCGGCCCACACGTTGTTCGTGTCGGTGATGATCACGTTCGCGAAGTCGGTGAGCTCCGGATCGGGATCCTCACTGCGCGGCAAGGCTGCGTCGGACCCACGCCCCTCATCGGGCAGGGCATCCGCGCTCTCGGCCGATGGGAACTGCGGCAGGTTCATCCCCGACGTGATCACGTCGGCACCCTTGCTGCCGAGGATCTTCGGCAAGACGAACATCGCGGCAACCATCAACAACACACCGAAGATGCCACCGCCCTTCTTCGCTTTCGAACCGCCGCGCGATGCCCCGCCACCGCCGAGACCACCGCCGAGACCACCGCCGCCACCGAGGATGTCACCGAGCACCCCGCCGAGGTCACCCATCCCCCCGGTCCCGACCCCGGAGCCGCCGCCGGCCCCGCGCCGATCGACCACGTCGCCACGATCGGCTTCCTTCGGATCCCACTCCATCACTGACCTCCAACCGCAGCGCGAACCGCACCGTCGACCGACTCCCGGTCACCGCCAGCGCCCGACGGACGCCGCACCGACCTCCACGCCATCCATGCCAACGACACCGACACCGCACCGAGCACTGCATGTACGACGACGAAGCCCACGGAATAGTCGCGCATAGCGATGATCACCGGCTGCACAAGCCACAGCGCTGCCGTGACCAGGCACGCAACGCCAACGGGGCGTCGCAGCCGCTCCACATCCGCAGTCCGGGCGAGCATCGCAGCCACCCAGCCCGCAACGGCGACGAACGCGACCGGGCGAACGAGCGCTCCGAGCAGGTCGCCGCCCCGAAGCGAGTCGTCGCGAGCGATATTGATCACTCGCTGCACCCACACGAAGAGGGTCCAAACGACCAGCGCGACCACGGGCCAGGGACGGTCGGCCAGCATGAGCCTGAGACGACGCATCGCCGCAGCGTAGTGAGCGACCGGCGTTGCGACCGAACGGTCGCCCATGCGCCGCGCCGCCCGCCGGCAATGGATGCCGACGATTTCTCCGCTCGGACGCGCCATTTCCCCGATGGCTCGCGAGTCGAAGGCCGGTCGTTGCCCACGCAACGTCATGGCGGCAGGACCCTCCGCCGCGGGCTGTGCGGGTCCGGCGACACATCGGGCGAGGTGTCGTACGACTGTGTAAGAGTCGCGTCATGTCTCTCCTGCCGCCGAATGATGAGCCGGTCGTCTACTGGGTCGACGCGACCAATTCCCAGCAGGGGCCCGAGCCGCTGGGCACCGTGATCGCGAGGGTGATCCACCAGCAGATTCCCGATTCCACGCTCGTGTGGTGGGATGGGCTCGACCAGTGGGTCGCGTTCAACACGATCGCCGACATGCAGTCCCGCGTAGCCGAGCAACTCACTCCGGCCGAAACGCCGGTTTCGGCGCCGAGCAACGCCATCGACACCGCGTGGGCACCCGCCGCTGCGACAGCGAGCACCGAGGTTCCCGCCGGCGAACTCATCGCCAACGCACCTCCGGCCGACGAGACCGGCACGAGCTACGGCGCGTCGCTCGAACACGGCGCCGGACCGAGCGGTCTCGATGCGCCAATCGCTGCGTCGCCGATCGAGGTCGCACCCGAAGATCTGCAACGGTGGGGCGCAGACGCGGAGGATGTCGAGTGGGCGGCGCCCGACGGCGCCGACGCGGCGGCCCACGTTGTCGCTGTCACGACAGCGGGATCACCCGACGGCGCCAACGCGGACGCCGCAGCCCCCGACACAGGCATTCCGGCGGCCGCCATGGCGGAAACGGCCGCCGCCACGCCGGGCTCGACCTTCGTCGACACGGCTCCACCGGCAGCTGTCCACGCGCAAGGCTGGACGGCACCGGTCCCGACCGACGGCCGAACGACAGCACCCGACGCCGCCACCGCCGCTGCCGCTACCGACGCCGCCACCGCGACCGACGACGCCTCGGCGGATGACATCGTCGCCGGGCTGGTCGGCAGGAGCGACGCGCTGCGACGCGACGAGTACGCCGCGTCCTCGGCCGCCGAGCGGTTGATCACGGCGATCGGCGCCGCACTCGAACAGCGCGGATTCACGCTGCAGGCATCCGACGCGCCCCGAGACGCGGCGGACGACAGCGGCCGCCCCAACCTCGACAGCACCTTGCATGCGATCGATGAGCGCACCGGCGCGTCCGCGACGGTCGCTCTCACGTGCGACCGACCCCTCGGCTCGCTCGCCCAGCTGGCGGATGCCCGCGCCACACTCGACCTCGCCATGGCAACGCCCGACGGTTCGGCCGGCCGCGACCTTCGCATCCGCCTCGCCGACTATGTCGCCGGTGACGGTTCGGTCGACGAATTGCTCGTCGATCACCACCTCGGCGCGTTGCTCGCGGTGCTTCGCCGCACCACGACCCGCTGACCGTCGGTCACCACCCCGGCGCAGCGCCCCTCGGCGTTGCTCGCGGTGCTTCGCCGCACCACGACCCGCTGACCGGCGCCCTCGGCGCCGCGCCCCTCGGCTGGCGCCGAGGCGGAGGCGTCAGACCCTCGACGCGCCGCCCTCGTCGACCACGCGCAATGACGGGTGCCGCTGCGATGTCGGCGTCGGCGCCCAGGCGTCGGACGGCACGCGGAGCTGGCTGACGCCGGCGACGTCACCGACCCCCATCGCCTGCACCGTCACCCGGCCGACCTCGTCGACCCACTCCGGGATGGCGTCGCGCACGCCCACGGCGAGCAACTCGCCGGGTGCGGCGGCCTCGCAGAGGCGCGCAGCGAGGTTCACGGGCCGGCCGATGTAGTCGTCACCCTCGAAGAGCAGCATCATGCCCGCGGCGATGCCGCCGTGAATGTCGAACCCCTCGTCTTCCACGCGGAGCAACAGCTCGGCTGCAGTCGCCACGACCGGCCCGGCCTCGGCGCCCACGAGCATCACGCCATCACCCATCCACTTCGCGACTCGGGTTCCTCGCCGGGCCGTCACGTCGCGACATGCGGAACGGAACCTGGTGAGCATCTCAATGGCCGAGTGCGCCCCGTATTGATCCGTGAACCGGGTGAAACCGCACACGTCGATGAACGCCACGATCCGGTGCAGCGATTGGTTCAGATCGACCCACTCCGGCACCGGACGCTCGATGCCGGTGCCCGACGCGCCCGCCGTCTCGGCGTCGGTTCCCAACATCGTGGACGGGTCCGCGGTCGTCGCGAGTGGGTGCGCATCGGCGTGCACTGTGGTGAGCGGGTCGCCGACTCCGCCTCCGTCGGGCAACGGCTGGTCGCCGCCCCCGTCCACGGTCGCACCGGCGGTGAACAGCCGGCGCACCGCCTGATGAGCGCTATCGGACGACTCGTGGGCGCGCGGTCGCTTCTGCGCTGCTGGCCGCACCATTCGATGTGTCACATGAGCAATGGTGGCAAGCAAGTGCTAGCTAGAGCAAGCACATTCGGTGTGACATGTTCGCTAACGGGCAGGTTTGCCGGTCCGCAATAGGGACCACTACCCACGTTCGTGCCACCACTCGGGGTGCCGTGCGAAGACCCGGGAAGACCGCGAGGCCAGGCGTTCCGCAACATCGCGAAGCCGGACACGCCCGGAACGAGGCGATCCGGGCTACTCAGAAGGAGACCCGCTGGTCGGCGAAGGCTGCACGCACGGCGTCACGGCCGGGCTCAGGTACGAGCCGGGCTCGGGCTCGGGCTCGGGCTCGGGCTCGGGCCCAGGCCCAGGCCCAGGCCGGGCTCAGGCTCGGGCTCGGGCTCAGGTACGAGCCGGGCTCAGGCCGGGCTCAGGCTCAGGCTCAGGCTCAGGCTCAGGCTCAGGCTCAGAAGAGCGTGAGCTCGGGCGCCGGAATCGCCGTGCCTGGGCGCCACTGTCCCGTCCACACCAGGTGGTCCATGAACACCCACGACCGGCGATGGATCGCGCTCGCGCCGTATCCCTGCAGCGCGCACTGATGCCGCGGACAGGGATACCCCTTGTTCCAGCGGAAGTCGTACTCCGGGTGATGCTCGTGCTCGGCCACCATGATTCGGTCGCGAGTCACCTTCGCGAGCACCGAAGCCGTGGCGATCGACAGGGAATGCCGGTCACCCTTCACGATCGTCTCGACCTCGGGCCCGCCCGTCGATCCGGGCGCCGTCACGAAGTCCCAGGGCCCGTCGACCAGCACGACGTCCGGGTGCAGGTCGAGCCCGGCAAGCGCACGCTGCGTCGCCAACCGCTGTGCCGCCGACATCCCCAACGAATCGCACTCCTCGGGCCATGCATGGCCGACCGCCCAAGCGTCGCACCACCCCGCAAGACGGTCGTACAGACGCTCGCGCACCGCGGGCGTCAATTCCTTGGAGTCGCGCACGCCGCGCACGCGCCGGTCTCGCGGAATGACTGCCGCGACGATCGTGAGGGGCCCCGCCCACGCTCCCCTCCCCACCTCGTCGACACCCACGACCACGTCGGCGCCGCGGTCCCACCACGCCCGCTCGTGGCGCAATCCCGGTGCAGTACGGCGACGTGACACGCGGCGACTCTAACCACCGTTCCCCGGAGGAAATCCTTGCGCGTGCCAGTACATTGACTCCAGGGGTCGTGCCCAATCGGCGGGTCGAGCCCCAGGGGGTCACCGATGGCGGGCACGTCCGGGAGGACAGACACAGAGCCACACGACCGGACGGCGACCATCGGCGCGACACCGCGGCTCGTCGTCGGCGATCGCGTCGAAGTGCGGCGCCGATTCGATGATGCGTGGGCGCGGGGCTTCGCCGTCGCCCGCGTTGTCGACAACCGGTTCGAGCTCCGACGGCTCAGCGACGGAGCGATCCTGCCGGCGCTCTTCGATCCGACCGATCTGCGTCCCGAGGCGCGCTAGGGCGCTCTGAGGCGCGACCCGCCAGACCAGCGCGACCCGCCAGACCAGCGCGAGCCGCCAGACCAGCGCGAGCCTCGCCAGATCCACGAGACCTGGCCAAGCCAGTCACCGCTACCCGAGGCAGCCGACGCTCCCGGCCGCCTCGGCGACCGTCCGCTCAGGGCGTCCCGCTGGCCTCAATGCCCGCGATGTCACCGGCGGTGGCCGCATCGGGACCCGTCACCAGGAACGCCGCCACGATCTCACCCGCCACAGCGGAGCTCGTGGCGCGCAGGCTGAGCGCCAGCACGTTCGCGTCGTTCCAGCGACGCGCTCCGATCGCCGTCACCGCGTCGCCGCACAACGCAGCGCGCACGCCCGGCACCTTGTTCGCCGCGATCGACACGCCGGTTCCCGTCCAGCACCCGACGATGCCGACGTCGGCCGCGCCCTTCGCGACCCGTTCACCGACCCGCCGACCGATCGCGACCCACTCGCCGACCGGCAACACCTCTACCTCGTGACCGGCGGCCCGAAGGTCCTCGACGACGCGCTCGACCATCGCCGATCGGTCGTCGGCGCCCACGACCACCCTCACGAGAAGGAGCCTCCCAGGGCATCGTCGGGCGAATCGGATCCGGCGCCCGCTGCCGCGTCACGAGCCGCCGCGCCGTCGCCCGGCGCTTCGCCCGGGCGGTCCCCGGCGTCACCCTCGCGCCGCGCCTTGACACCCCGCCGCCCACGCAATGGCGCCGGTTCGGCAAGCAGCGTTTCACCTCGTGCGTCCCGCGCCGTCCACGAGGGGTCGAGCATCGGTGCCGACCACAGCGGAACCGCCACCGTTCGCCCCGGCCACGGCGACACCTCGAACAACACCGCGGGCCGCGAGCCGTGCCAGCGCACAGCGACGCCGGCCCGACCGAATCGGGTCGGGATGTTCGCCACATCGAGCGTGCGGCCGGCCTCCGCGTCGGTCCAGTCGCCCCACACCGCCAGTCCGTCGGGGCGCGTCGCCAGCACGCCGTCGAGGACGCTCGTGACGAAGCGGGCCGACCAGCCGACCGACGGCCGACCGTCGCCGTTCGCCCACACACCCAGCGCACCGCCCAGCCCGAGCAGATCGACCGGGTCGACCTCGGAGCGTCCGGCCCAGCGGCGCCGGGTCCTGGGCGCGGCGTCGCCGCGCCGCTGCGCCCGGCGGGCCAGGTCGGCGCCAAGATCGGGCTGGTCGAGATCGCCGGCCATATCGGCGGCGGAGCGGAGTGCGTCCGCCGCGGCCGCGAGCGATGCCGGAGCCGCGTGCTCGTCGAGGTGGCGGTCGAGCCAGGTCGCAGCCTTCGCCAGCGGCAAGAGCAGCGACTCCGCCGCCGTTGTGTTGACGCCGCCAACCCAGAGCGCCCCGAGCGCTGCAACGAACGCCGTCGTCTGATCGATCACGGCCGCGCGGTCCTGGCCCCGCCGGCCGATCTCGCCCGAACGCTGTTGCTCGTCGAGCAGCACGGCGACCGTGTCGTCGTTCGCGTCGCGGCCGGCGACCAGGCCGAGGCGCGCGCGGGCTCGCACCACGTGCGCGCAATCGGTCAACGAATCATGCGCTCCGGGACCGATCAGCACGTCGGCGACCGACCGCGTCCACGCCTGCCCGAGCACGCGATCGCCGCTGTCGACGGACGCAAGCGCCGAGACGTGCGCGCGCCAACCGGCGGTGATCGAGGCCACCTCGGGCACCCGCGCAGCAGCGGCACCGCCCCCACGAGCGACCGAGCCCGCAGAACCAGCCGAACCAGCCGAACCCGCCGAACCAGCCGAACCGACCGAACCCGCCGAACCAGCCGAACCGACCGAACCCGCCGCCAGCGAACTCGCCAACTGCAGGAGGCGATCGCCTGCGAGGGGCGCCAGCCGCCGGCCACACGCCAGCCGCGGACCCGGGGCAACTCGGACGCCGCGCCATCGGCGAGCCCCGACGCGAACAGCCGCGCCCGCACAACAGCGGTGTGTGGCACTGCGACCAGCGCGAGCACCGCAGCGGCAGGCGCCGGCGCCACCGCCACGAACTCCGCGGTCTCGGCCGCACGCCACAGCGACGGGCGGTCCTCCGCCCCGGCGAAGCGTCGCGCCGACATCGACCACCGCACCAGCGGGGCCCCGTCGACGTCGACCCCCTCGGCATGGGCCGTCACGGCGGCGACCGACTCGATCACGAACGCGATTCCCACGGGCACCGCGGTCCGGTTCTCCACCTCGAGGGCCACGTCGCACCGGCCACCCGGAGCGGTGACGCCGGATGCCGTCGCCACGATGTCGCCGCCGGGAACGCGGATCACGGTTTCGACCACGGGCATACCGTCCACCAGCCGTTGGCGCACCGACGCCTCGCCCGTCGGCTCGTGCCAACGCTCCTCGCTCGAGACCCACCAGCGCACCGTTGCGCCAACGCGATCGAGTCGAATCGCACCGCCCGGCCCGACCGACGCCTCAGCGGGCCTACCCACCACCCCGAGCCGCACGCCGTCGGCAGCGTGAATCCCCAGCGCACCCAGCGTTCGGCCGCGGTCCTCGGCTCCTTGCAGATCGATCATCGGACCGAACGCTAGGTGGGCCGACCGGACCGGGCCGAACGCAGCACCGACGTTGCCGCCTCACGAGGGTCGCACCGCATCCGCCGGGGCGAGACGCGCCGCCCGCGCCGCCGGATACAGCCCTGCGACTGCGCCGAGCAGCAGCGCACCCGCGATCCCCGCGGCGAGAGCCGAGGCGGGCACCGCGACGCGCCAACCCTGGTGCGCCGCGTACGCCGCAGTCACCACCGCACCCAACGCGACGCCGGCCACGCCGCCGAGCGACGCCAACGCGGCGGCCTCGACCACGAACTGAGCACGGATGTGCGACCGCGTCGCACCGAGCGCACGTCGCAAGCCGATCTCGCTCCGCCGCTCCAGCACCGAGATGACCATCACGTTGGCAACGCCGATCCCCCCGACCACCAGCGCGACGGCACCGAGGCCGAGCATGAGCGACGTGAGAGCGGTGTCCGCCGTTGCCTTCGCGGCGAGCGCGTCCGACGGCCGCGACACCGTCACCTGGTCGGGCGACTCGGGGTTCGCCGTGCGGGCCAGCACCGACCGGACTGCGCTGGCGCGGGTCTCCTCCGCTCGCACCCAGATGCTCGACGCCGAGCGGGAGGTCCCGAACACGGACTCGGCCTCGTCGTATCCGATGAGCGCCGAGCGGTCGATGTCGGGCGCGAGTTCGATCGGTTCGAGAATGCCGATCACGGTGAACCACCGGTTGCCCAGCCACACCGCTGGGCTCCCCTCGATCGACGAGATGCCGAGTCGTTCGGCGGCCACCGAGCCGAGCACCACGACCGGGAATCGGCCGACCGCGGCGTCGAGGAACCGACCGTGCGCCATCCGCGCGTCGAGCACGTCGCGCAACTGCGGCTCCGAGGCGAGCACCGAGATGCCCCCCGTCTCCGACTCGGGCATGCGGTCGCTGCGCCGCACCGAGGCATCGACGCCGGTGGTCGACCCAGCGGCCTGCACCGGCCCGACTCGCCGGATCATGCCCGGCGCCGAGGTCGGCAGCTTCGAGTCCTTGCCGAACACGGTCTGACCGGCCGACACCTTGAGCAGGCCGGTCCCGAGCCGGTCGAGATCAGCGAGGAGGTCGGCGCGCGACGATGCCGAGATACCGACCACCGCGACCATCGCCCCGATCCCGATCGCGATACCGAGCGCCGTGAGCGTCGCCCGACCCGGCCGGCCGCGAATCCCCAGCGTTCCGGTGCGCACCACATCGGCGAAGCGCATCCGGCTGCGGCGTCCGAGGTCTTCATGAACGGTCGTCGACGCGGTCACGATCCCACCCCCACGCCGGCGCTCTCGGGCATCCGGTCACCGACGATCGCACCGTCGCGCAGCGAGATGCACCGAGGGAGCCGCTTCGAGATCGCCAGGTCATGCGTGATGACCACGATCGTCGAGCCCTGGTCGTTCAACTCCTCGAGCAGGGCGAGGACCGCCTGACCGGTCGCCGTGTCGAGGTTGCCGGTGGGCTCATCCGCGAGCACGATCGACGGCGAGCCGACGATCGCCCGGGCGATCGCGACGCGCTGCCGCTCGCCGCCCGACAGCGCACCCGGGCGGTGCCCGCCGCGATGGCCCAGGCCCACCTGATCGAGCGCGACCGCAGCCCGTTCACGGCGTTCGGCAAGTCCGATACCGCGGTACAGCAGGCCGTCGGCGACGTTGTCGAGAGCGCGCTGGCCGTCGATCAGGTGGAAGTGCTGGAACACGAATCCGATCGCTCGGCCGCGTACCGCCGACAGCGCCGCGTCACCGAGCGTCGCGATGTCACGACCCTCCACGAGCACCTGCCCGGAACTCGGCCGATCAAGCGCTCCCATCACGTTCAGCATCGTCGACTTACCCGAGCCCGACGGTCCGACCATGGCCACGAGTTGACCGCGGTCGATCCGCATGGAGACGCCATCGAGCGCACGCACCGGCGGCGATCCCGGGTATTCCTTGACCACGTCGCGGAGTTCAATCACGGCGTCGCCGCGGTCGACCGATTCGAGTGGGAGATGCCCGGTCACGTCGGCACCACCACCCGGTCGCCCTCGGCCAACGCCACGCCCCCGGCGGGGCGAACCTCCACGAGGCCATCGGCAAAGACGCCCGTCTCCACACCCACGAGCTTCGACGAGTCGCCCTCGACCCGCTCGACGGCGTAGCCGCCCTCCGACAACGCCAGCAGCGCGGCGATCGGAACCGCCAGGACGGCCTCGGCAGTCGAGATCGTTACGACCACCTTCACCGGCGCGGACGTCAACGAGCCGATCACTGACGGGTCATCGAGACGCACCTCCACCTTCACGGTGTCGGCCGTTCCCTGGTTCGGATCGCCCGCAGTGACGTCGGAACCGATCACCGCCACCTTTGCCGGCACCGACCGGCCGTCTGGGAGCGTCACGGTCACCGCAAGGCCGACGGAGACCAACGACACACGCTTCGCCGCCAGTTCGATCGTGACGACCGTGTCGGTTGCCGCGACCGAGAGCACGTTGCTGCCGGAAGCCATTCCCACGCGTGCGGATCGGCTCACGATGCGGATCGGCGATTCCCGCACGACCACGTCGGAGGGTTCCACCACACCCGTTTGGGGAAGGCCGAGCGACTTCTGCCAGGCCTTCACCGCCTCGCCGGTCGACCCGGTGAACGTGTCGTCGACCTTGGCGTCACTCTTGTCGGTGATGAAGCCGAGCGCCTGGAGGTTCTCCTCGAGCACCCGGACATCCGCTCCGGTGAGTTGGTCGACCGGTTGGCCGTCGGCGCCGACTGGATCGGCAGTCAAGGTTCGCCACAGCGGGCGATCGCCCAGCAGCAACACGATCGGCCGCCCGTCGACCTCGCCGAGCACACCGCCGCGGTCGATCACCGATCCGACGGCGGACAGTCCCGTGATCGTCCCCGCCTTCGCGAACGCGAGGTCGACCGGATCGCGAGGTCCGAGCTTGGCGTCGAGGCTTTCCGACGCGACCAGATCGGTTCGTTCGACGGTTGCCGTCGAGCGGCGGACCGACGGTTTGGATGCCGGGGCGGCGGCGTCCCCGGATCGTGCCAGAACGAGGCCGGCCGCGACCAGACCGACGAGCACGACCGAACCCGCTCCCGCGAGAACCGCACGACGGCCCATCAGGGTGCCACCGCCGTGCCGGCGTCACCCGACGACGAAACGCCGCCGATGCCGACCATCGCGTCGCCGAGCTCCGACTGGCACGCCTTGTTCGCTTCGGTGAATTCGGAGCCGGCCGGATCGACCGAGAGCGCGCCGCCATCCGGGCTCCCGACGCTGATCTGGACCGAGTTGCCGTCGACGCTCACCTTCGGGTCGGGCATGTCGATGCCGTGCTCGCGCATGCACTTCGCGTACGCCAACTGCTGGTCGCGCAGCTTCGCCTCGTCCTCCGGGCTCATCTGCGGTGCATCGCCGAACACGTCCTTGAGGATCGGATCGCACGCCTTGCTGGCCTCCTCGACCTTCGGGTCGAGCTCGATCTCGCCGGGCTCGGCGGATCCGGCGCCGCCCCCTGCCGAAACCGTCCCGCTGGTGATGACGGACAGACCGTTCCCGTTCGAGGACGGATCCGGCATGTCCACGCCGTGCTCACGCATGCACTTCGCGAAGTCGAGCATGGCGTCCTCGCGTTCCTGCTCGCTCACCTCGCGAGCCTTCTTGCCCGCCTTCGCGGTGGTCGACGACTGGTCATGACCGTCGAGCGAGGCGACGTCGCGGGAACCGTTGGACGACTCGCCACACGCCGCCAGTCCCAGGCACGAAACGAGACCGAGTGCGCCGAGTCCGAGCCGCACCGAGCGGCCGATCGAGTGATGCAGGGGGTGCATATGAACCTCCGGGTGATCCGCGGCGACCAGGCGTCGCCGACGAGTACCGACGATGCCGTACGGTCGCTGTGAAACCGCTGTGGGCGGACCGCTGCCTCTCAGTGGATTGCCAGGTTCGATCGGCGAGACTGGGGCCGTGCGAGTTCTGCTCATCGAGGATGAGGTCGGCCTGACGAAGGCGCTGTCGCGCGGGCTGACCGCCGAGGGGTTCACCGTGGACGTGGCCCACGACGGCCTCGACGGGTTTCATCTGGCCAGCGAAGGCGAGTACGCGGCGATCGTCCTCGACATCATGCTGCCGGGCATGAACGGGTATCAGGTCTGCCGCAAGTTGCGCGAGTCCGCCGTGTGGACGCCGATCCTGATGCTGACCGCCAAGACCGGCGAATACGACGAGGCCGAGGCGCTCGACACCGGCGCCGACGACTTTCTCTCCAAGCCGTTCTCGTTCCTGGTGCTGGTCGCCCGCCTGCGAGCGCTCGCCCGCCGCGGGTCGGCGCCTCGTCCGGTGATGCTCTCGTGCGATGACCTCAGCCTCGATCCGGCGACCCGCGAGTGCCGGCGCTGTGATCAGGCGATCGAGCTCACGGCACGCGAGTACGCGCTGCTCGAACACCTGCTGCGCGCCGACGGCGCAGTCGTGAGCAAGCGGGTGTTGCTCGATGCGGTGTGGGGGCTCGACGCCGACGACGCGAACGTCGTCGAGGTGTACGTCGGCTACCTCCGTCGCAAGATCGACGTGCCGTTCGGACGGCAGTCGCTCGTCACGGTGCGTGGGGTCGGGTACCGGATGGTGACCGATGCGACCTAGGACGACACGACGCGCTGCGGTGCGGGTCCCCGGAATGCGCGCGCGCATCACTGCGGTGGCGACCCTGATCGCCGGGGCCGCCGTCGCCATCACCGCTGCGGTCATCCTGCACGCGGTCGAGACGTCGCTCGAGAACGATCTGCACGGCGACCAGGTCGCGGCAATCGAACGCGTCGGCGATGCGTTGCGCTCGGGCGCGCAACCGAACGAACTCGACCTCGCGTCGATCTTCGCCGGCGCCGGGACCGCCGGAGCGATCCAGGTGCTGGACCAAACCGGGCGTGTCGTCGCGACCACGCCCGGCGCCGAATCCCTAGCGCCGATCGGCGCGGGCGTCGTGTCCGGCGACGGCATGATCCCCTCCCTGCCCGACGGTGCAGACCAGCCGACGCTGCTCACGCCGACTGGCGTGTCCGTTGCCGGCGCCCGGCCGACAGGCACCAGCGGCGCACCCGGCACGGCGGGCCAGCCGGTCGGCATCGACGAGGTCTCCGAGCCGTTCACGACGGCGGAGTGGCTCGCGGCAATTCGCGGGGACGCCTCCGATGTGTCGGTCAGCCAGGGTCGGGTATACCTCGGTAGCGGCGCGTTCACCGTGGTCGCTGCGTCGCCGCTCGCCCCGGTGCGCGAGAGCCTCGCTGCCGTCGAGGGCGGGCTCGTCATCGCACTGCCACTGCTGGTGCTGATCGTCGCGATCAGCACATGGTTCCTGACCGGGCGCGCGCTCCGCCCGGTCGAGGCGATCCGTTCCCAGGTCGAGTCGATCAGCGGGACGACGCTCGCCCGGCGCGTGCCCGATCCGGGCACCGGCGACGAGATCGGCCGCCTCGCGGCGACGATGAACCAGATGCTCGACCGGCTCGAATCGGCGGCCCAGCGTCAGCAGCAGTTCATCGCGGACGCGAGTCACGAGCTGCGCTCGCCGGTGGCGACCATTCGCGCGTACCTCGAGGTGGCGCGCCATACGGCCGACACCACCGACTGGAGCGCCGTGGTCGACGACGTGCTCACCGAGGAGGCGCGGCTCGAGGCCACCATCGCCGATCTGTTGTTGTCTGCGTCGCTCGACGAGGGTGCGCCCATACGGGACGCCGAGCCGGTCGACCTTGCCGCACTCGCGCACGACCTCGACCGGCGTCCGCGACCGGAGCAGCCAGCGCTCCGCATCGAGGTCCCGGAGCAAGCGATCGTTCACGGATCGCGGGTCCAGCTGGACCGCGCCGTCAGCAATCTCGTCGACAACGCTCTGCGCCACGCGGCCTCGTCGGTGCAGGTCACGGTGATCTCGATCGGTGGCGACGCGGGCCCCGACCCACGCCGGCGACGCCGCGGCCACGGAGGCGGACGCGCCCCACGCGCCCCACGCGCCCAACAGCGATGCGCCTGCCAGCGACGCCAGCGCGGCGGCAAACCGGTGCCCGAACCCGAAGGCGGCCGACTCCGGCGAGCGCGACCACGGGTCATCGGCCCGCTCCATACGGGTGACCGTGGACGACGACGGCCCCGGCATCGACCCCCAGGACCGCGAGCGGGTCTTCGAGCGGTTCACGCGGCTGGACGGCCACCGGACCCGCGGCACTGCCGGCGCGCCGAGCGGCGGCACCGGACTCGGCCTCGCGCTGGTCCGCCAGATCGCCGAGCGTCACGGCGGGACGGTATGCATCGCATCCGCACCCACCGGCGGGGCCCGGTTCGTGCTCGACATCCCCGTTGGACCACCCGGCGCTCCCGACGCAGCGGAGGGACACCCGAGTCACGGTTGACGGGCCACGCGCCGCACGGACGCCTCAGGCAGGGTCGATGGGCTCGCGCTCCGGGCCCGTCTGATGGCGCAGCAACCCCCGATACGCAACGTCGGCCGCCCGACCCAGGTGGCACACGCCGTTGACCTCGTCCGCGATCGGCGTCTCCACGCCGTACTCCGCTGCCAGATCCAGCACGACCGGAGCGGTCTTGACGCCCTCGGCGACCATGTTCATCGACGCGATGACCTCGTCGATCGACCGGCCGCGCCCGAGCTGCTCGCCCACGTGGCGGTTCCGGCTGTGCGGCGAGATGCACGTGGCGATCAGGTCGCCCATGCCGGCGAGGCCCGCGAACGTGATCTCCTCGCCGCCCATCGCCCGTCCCAGGCGGCTCAGCTCGGCCAGCCCTCGGGTGATCACCGCGGCGCGGGTGTTGTCGCCCGTGCCGAGCCCGTCGGCCATGCCGGACGCGATCGCGATCACGTTCTTCAGGGCTCCGCCGAGCTCGCAGCCGACGACGTCGTGGTTCGTGTAGACGCGGAACATCGAGGTCGCGAACAACTGCTGGAGCCGAAGCGCGACCACCGGGTCGGACGTGGCGACCACCGATGCCGCAGCGTCGCCCGCGAGGATCTCCTTCGCCAGGTTCGGCCCGGTCAGCACCGCTGCCGGGTGGCCGGGCAGGACCTCGTTGGTCACCTCGCTCATCCGCAGCCGCGACCCCTGTTCGAGGCCCTTGGTCAAGCTGACGATCGGAACCCAGGCGCGCAGGTGGTCCGACACGGCTTCGAGCGTCGAGCGGTAGGCGTGCGACGGCACGCCCATGACGAGCACGTCCGCCTGGCGTACGACCTCACCGAGATCCGCACTCGCCCGCAGGGCGGGGTGCAGGTCGTAGCCGTCGAGGTAGCGCGAGTTGCGATGCGAGCGATTGATCTCGTCGGCCGTGTCGTCGCGCCGGGCCCACAGCGTCGTCTCGACGTTGTGGGCGGTGATGTGTGCGACGGTCGTTCCCCACGACCCGCCGCCGATGACCCCGACCCGCATGCGCATCGTGCTCGTCCTCCGACTCTGCCGTCCCCGTTGGTGTGGCCGTCGACCCTACGCCCAATGTCAGCGGACTGCCCCGGCGGACGCGACGATCCATGGGCCATCCGGACCACCGGCCCAGGGGCAACCTGCTCGTTGCTACTCAGCGTGCTTGTCCGCACGCTGAATGTGTGCACATTGGACGACGGAAGCGCCATGCGGATTCGGGAGCGGCGATCATCGAGTTCGCCCTCGCGTTCCCGATTCTCCTGCTGCTGATGCTCGGGATCATCGACTTCGGCGTCAACTACAGCGCGAGGGTCCAGACCACCAACGCCACGCGGCAGGCATCGCGAGTCGGTTCGGTGGGACAACCCGGCACCAACTCGTCGTGCACCGTCGATCCGGCCGCACCACTCGACGCTGCGACCAAGCAGCTCATCTGCCTCGCGAAGGGTCGCACGGGGGTCCCAGCGTCCGACGTTCGAGTGAAGGTCTTCTACATGGACGGCCTGGGCCGCTACACCGACGACTTCAGCGACCCGGCCCGGCTCCAGAACAAGTACTCGATCGTCGTGTGCGTCTCGACAGCGAGCCGGTCGGTCACCGGCATGCTCTCGTCGTTCTTCAACGGCAAGTTCAATCACTCCCGAGCGGTGACCAAAACCGGAGCCACGCCGTCGTGGACGCTGGTGAACGGCCAGAAGGCGTTCAACTACATCGCACCGGGCGCCGAAACGCCGATGACGCGAAACGGCGTGACCGACTCCTGGTCCTGGTGCGCCTCCGACGACCCCTCCAACGATCACTGATGAGGTCCCCCGTGCCAGCTCCCCTCTCCGCACGCCCGCGTCCGACGGGGCCGCGGCGCCGGCGCCGTTCCGAACGCGGCGGCGTCGTCGTGGAACTCGCGATGATCGCACCGATCCTCATCATGCTGATCATGGGCATCGTCGACTTCACCACCCTGTTCAATCAGAAGATCGGCCTGCGCGGCGGCGTGCGCGAAGCCGCGTGGAACGGCAGCCGCTCGATCCTCGGTGCCGCCGCAGGAACCGGTTGCAGCCTCGACTTCAGCGGTGTTGCCACGCCCGACGACTCGACGCAGCGCATCATGTGCCTCGCCAAGCGCCGCAGCGGACTCCCCGCGTCGGAGATCCGGGTGAAGGTCCGCTTCGTCGACCTCGACACGCCCAGCGGGACGGGTTCGTGGACGGATGGAAGCGGGCTCATGGTGTGCGCGATCCGCGAACCGAGCTCGGTGACGCACTTCTTCGCCAGCGCGTTCACCGGAAAGCTGCAGAAGGTTCGGCTGACGACGGTGATCCTCAACGCGTCCACCGACATCCCGCTGCCGGTGGGGGGCGCCGAGCGCACCTTCTCGGGCAACGCGTCCGACTGGTCGTTCTGCGATCCGTCGCAACCTGCGCCGAGCTGACACGCGGCTCGGGTGGCCGCCGGGCCGGGTCGCCTCCTGGCTCCCGGTCGGCACCACGTACGGTTGGCGCCATGACGAGCGGCACTGCCCTACGCACGGTCGTGGCGATACCGATCCGCTCGTTCCGCGACGCGAAATCGAGGCTCGCTCCGCGACTCGCGGCGGAGGATCGCGCCGGGCTGGCGCGTCGCCTCGCCGAGGGGGTCATCGAGGCGTGCGCCTCCTTCGAGCTGACGGTGGTCACCGACGACGACGAGGTCGCCCGATGGGCTGCCGAACGCCACGTCGCCTCGACGCCTCCGCACACCGCCGGGCTCGACGCCGCGGCCGCCCACGCGCAGCGGTGGGCCGCCGCCGTCGGCGCCGATCGGGTCGCAATCGTGCACGCGGACCTGGCCGATCCGGCCGCGTTGCCATCGGTGCTCGCCCGAGCCGGCGACGTGGTGATCGTGCCCGACCGCCACCGCGACGGCTCCAACGTGATCGTCGTGGCGTGCCGGGTGCCGTTCGGATTCGCATACGGGCCCGGTTCCTTCGAACGGCACTGCGCCGAGGCGGCCCGGCTCGGCCTCGGGTGCACCGTCATCGCCCACGACCGGCTCGCGTGGGACATCGATGTGGCCGACGACCTCGACGCGCTGGAAGACCTCGCGTTGCCGACGGGCAACGACGCGACGAGGCGGACGCCATCGGACCGCGACGGAAATACCCTGGCGCCGTGACCGAGCCACCGAACGCCCTGCCCGCGACCGACGTGAATCCGACGGCCGCAGACGAGTCCACCTTTCCGGCCGTTTCCGCTGGCGCGGTCTTCGGATCGAGCACCACGCCGAGCACCGCGGCGAGCACCGGGCCGAGTACCGGGCCAAGCACCGGGCCGATCTCCGGGGTGGGCCTCGACGTACCCGGCACGGCGGTCGCGGTCGGAGCGCACCCCGACGACGTCGAGTTCTGGTGCGGCGCCACGCTCGCACGATGGGCGGCCGCCGGAGCGGTGGTGCACGTCGTCATCTGCACCGATGGTTCCAAGGGCACCTGGGACGCGCATGCCGACACCGCAGCGCTCGCCGAGCGCCGTGCGATCGAGGCTCGAGCGGCCGCGGCCCGTCTCGGAACGACCGGCGAGGTCGTGCTCCTCGGCAACGTCGATGGCGAACTCGTGGCCGATCGCGCGACGACGGAGCGCGTCGCGTTCCACCTCCGCCGCCTTCGCCCCGATGTCGTGCTCGGCCATGACCCGTGGAAGCGCTATCGCCTCCATCCCGATCATCGTGCCGCGGGGTTCCTCACCGTCGACGGTGTGGTGACCGCCCGCGACCCGCACTTCTTCCCCCAACAAGGGGTTGCCGCGCATCGGCCGAGTGAACTGCTGCTGTTCGAGGCCGACGAGGCGAATCACGCCGAGCCGGGCGATCCGCAGTGGCTCGACCACAAGATCGGCTCGCTGCTCACCCACGAATCGCAGTTGGAGACGACCCACTTCTATCGGGTCGGCGCTCCGGCCGATCGAGCGGCAGCGCGCGCGGCCTTCGCCGATGACGAGCGCCGCAAGATGGCCGAAGCCGGCCGACCGTTCGGCCTGGCGCTCGCCGAGGTCTTCCATCGCATGAGCGGCATGTAGCCCCGCCGCCGCGGCAACCCGGCCGGCAGCGACGCTCAGGTTGCGATGCTCAGCGGCGACGCTCAGCGGCGAAGCTCACGTGCGAGGGAACTGGCCGGGCGTGCGGCCCGCCCCAGGGGGGCCGGCAAACGCCTGCGCGATCGCGAGCCATCCGGTCGCCGCTTCACCGACCGCTGCGAGATCCACGTCGTCGCGATGACGTCGCTGCGTCACGAGCAGGCAGAAGTCGAGCGCTGGGCCCGACACGCGGTCAGCGGCGTCGGGAGGCCCCCACGTCCACGTCTCGCCGTTCGGTCCGGCGAGCTCGACGCGGATCGGATCGCTCGGCGCAGGGAGGCCCCGGGCAGCGAACGCGAAGCCCCGCGCTCCAACCCCGATGTGGGCGATGTGGCGCAGTCGTGGCGTCGCCTCCGGCGCCTCGCCGAGTGCATCGGAGATGTCGAGCCCGTGCGCCCATGTCTCCATCAGGCGGGCGGTCACCTTCGACATGGCGCTCATCGGCGGGCCGAACCACGGCACCCGCGTCTCGGGCGCCGTCGCGGCCGCGACGGCCAGAAACCGCGCGCGGGCCTCGTGGAACCAGGTTCGGCCGGCACCCGGATCCTGCGCTCTGCCTCGCTCGGTGACCGCGGCAATCGGGTCGGCGCCCTGAGCGAACGCGTCGGCGAACGATCGGGACGCGGCGTCGGGGTCGCTCATCGCCAACGCGGCCGCATCGTCGAACCCGGCCAGGTGGGTCAGCTGGTCGCGGATCGTCCAGCCCTGCGCCGGGGTCGGCGCCAGGAGCTCGTCGTCGCTCAACTCGTCCACCCGGCCGCGCACCGCAGCGGTCTCGGCCTCCAGGTCCTCGATCAGCCGACGGTACGCCTCGGCGCGATCGGCGGTCACCGCGGAGCCGTTCCCGCAGCGTTCGGGGCACCAAGGTTGGAGCGCTTCGCCCGGGTGGTCGTGGGAGCCGAGAAGGTCGGAGTCGGCGCCTCGGTCTGCGGCGGGGTCGGTGGGGCCGGCGGGCTCGACGTGGGCGAGAGGCCCGCCGCGTCGGCCTGGGTGGTGCTGGTTTGATCCGGCACGCCGGTGGCCCCCGACACCTTGGTGCTGCGCGAGAACTGCTTGGGCGCGACGCGGTACAGGATTTCCTTCTCCACGTTGTGGAGCAGCTCCTTCGGTGGGTTCGGCGGCCCGTTGTAGGCGATCGCCACGATCGCATCTCCCACCTGGAAGTACGTGACGATCTGCACTGGCCCGCCAGCGACGGGGCGCAGCAGCCGCGAGTCGTAGTCCTCGACCGGCTGACGGTCGCGGTTGTCGATGATCTGCACCTCGACGCGCTTGTCGCCCTCGACCCGGAAGAAGCGGCCGTTGGGGCAGCCGTCGAGGGTGGAGCTGACCTCGCGCACATAGCCTCCGGCATCCTGCTGGCGGCGCACCCGCACGACCTCGGACACGACGACCGCCGCGTTCTGAGGATCCGAGAACGCGGCGGTCAGCCGGTCGCCCAGCTGTCCGTCGACCTCGGCCGACTGCCCGCAGTACGACGCGCCGACAAGCGCGAACGAATTGAGGACGGGGTCGCCGACCTGCCATCCCTTCGGCATGTCCTCGAGCCGAACGAGGGCGAGCGCCGGGTCGAACGAACCGGCGAGCGCCGGCTGGTCGAGCACTACGGCGGGAGGGCCGCCCAGGTCGAGCTGCCGCAGCGGATAGCCGACGGCATAGCCGATCGCGAACCCGCTACCAACGATGAGCGCGACCAGAACCACCACGCGCAGTAGCCCGTCCGCGATCATCCGGGCGCGGCGCGCGTCGGCCTGGCGTGGCGGCCGTGCGCCGCGCAGCTCGGCCATCCGCCCACGCACCGACGCCATCCGCTCGCGCACCGAGGCCAGCGCTGCGCCCGCCGATCCGGCCGCCGGACCGTCGCCAGAGGATGCGTGAGGGCTGCCGGCGGGTTCCATCGGCTGGCCAAGCTAGCCGGGCGCGGACCGGCGCCGGTGGCAATGCCGGCGACGCGCCCCGGGTCAGGCGGGCCCGCCGAAGCGGGCCTGCCAGGCCTCGACCTCCTCGTCGAGCACCTTCGAGAACAACAACCCCGGCACCTCGAATCGAGCGCCCGGCTCGATGCCCAGGATCGACGCCGCGAGATCGCCGCTCACACCATCGAGCGCCGGCGTGTCCACCAGCGTGGCACTCAACCGAGCCGACGCGGCGGGGATGAACGGCGACGACAGGTGCGCGAAGAGCCGCACGAGCCCGAGCGCCACGCGCAGCGTGCGAGCGGCGTCGTCGCGATCGGTCTTGACCGCCCGCCACGGCTCGCGCTCCTCGAGGTACACGTTGCCCTCCGCCCAGATGGACCGCAGTGCGTGGGCGGCCTTGCGGTATTCGAGCCGGCGGAAGCACCCCGTGTAGGTGTCGATCGCGACGCGAAGGCGTTCCACCAACTCTCGCTCGGGCTCGCCGACCGAACCGCCCTCGGGTGCGGCGCCATCGAAGTGGCGGCCGATCTGCGTCGCACAGCGGTTGACGAAGTTGCCGAGCGTCCCGACGAGCTCCTTGTTCACCGACTCGGCGAACTGCTGCCACGTGAAGCTCGTGTCATCGCTCTCGGGCGCATTGGACAGCAGGTACCAACGCCAGCAGTCGGCGTCGGCGAGTTCGAGCGCATCGCCCATGAACACGCCGCGGTGCTCCGACGTCGAGAACTTCCCGCCGTAGTAGTTGAGCCAGTTGAACCCCTTCAACTGGTCGACCAGCTTCCACGGCTCCCCCGATCCGATGAGCGTCGCGGGGAAGCTCAGCGTGTGAAACGGAACGTTGTCCTTCGCCATGAACTGCGTGTAGACGACGTCCTCTGCCCCACGATCGGTGCGCCACCAACGCTCCCATCCGCCCGCGTCGGGATGCAGCTCGGCCCACTCCCTCGTTGCGGAGATGTAGCCGATCGGAGCGTCGAACCAGACGTAGAAGACCTTGCCTTCGAACCCGGGCCGATCGACCGGGATCCCCCATGCCAGGTCGCGGGTGATCCCCCGGTCGCCGAGGCCCTCGTCGAGCCACTTGAACGCGATCGACGTCGCGACGGTCGGCCACACGCCCACCTTGGTGTCGATCCACGCTCGCAGGCGATCGGCGAGTTTGGACTGCAAGAGAAAGAGGTGTCGGCTCTCGCGAATCTCCAGGTCGGTCGACCCGCTGATGGCCGATCGCGGAGCGATGAGCTCGGTCGGATCGAGCTGCTTCGTGCACTGCTCGCACTGATCGCCGCGGGCCCGTTCGTAGCCGCAGTTGGGGCAGGTGCCGACGACGTATCGATCGGGCAGGAATCGCTCGTCGGCAACCGAGTACAGCTGGCGGGTGACGCGTTCCTCGATGTAGCCCTCGGCATCGAGGCGAGCAGCGAGGTGCTGGGTGATCTCGTGGTTCGCCGGATGCGACGTGCGCCCGAAGTGGTCCCACGACAGCCCGAACCGCTCACCGAGGTCGCGCTGCACGTCGTGAGCCCGACGGCAGAACTCGGCTACATCGAGTCCGGCGTCGCGCGCCGCCAGCTCGGCCGGTGTGCCGTGCTCGTCGGTCGCACAGATGAACAACACGTCGTCGCCCTGCAGCCGAAGGAACCGCGAGTACGCGTCGGCGGGCAGCATCGACCCCACGAGATTGCCGAGGTGCTTGACACCGTTGATGTAGGGCAATGCCGAGGTGACGAGGTAGCGCGCCATGGGCTGCTCCTGGGTTCGAGCGACGCCGGATGGTACCAGCGGCGGTCGCGACGCCCGATCGCCGCGTCGCCGCGTCTCGGCGACGCGCACAGCCATGCCGTGCCGTGACGGGGCGGGTCGTCGCGCCGATCCGGCGCCACCGGTCTCGGTGTCGGCGCGTCCTCATAGCATCCTGACGATGAATCGCTCACGGGGTGCAACGGTGGCGTCGGGCGCGCCGGCGTCGCGTGCGCTCGATGCGTCGACGGTCTACGGGCTCGATATCGAGACCGACACGACGGTCGACGGCCTCGACCCCCGTGTGGCGCACGTGGTGGCCGTCGCGCTCGCAGGGCCCACATCCACCCAGGTGTTCACCGCGAGCGACCTCACCGGCGAGGCGCGGCTGCTCGCCCGGCTCGACGCGGCGATCACCCGGCTCGCGCCGGGCGTGCTGGTCACGTGGAACGGCGCCGCGTTCGACCTTCCCTTCCTGGCCGACCGGGCCCGGCACCACAACGTGACGCTGTCGCTCGACCTGCACCTCGACCTCGGCCTTCCGAGCCGGTCCGATCCTCTCGCCGGTCATGAGGGTGCGTATCGGGCCTGCTGGGGCGCGCATCGCCACCTCGACGTGTACCGCGTGTACCGGGCAGATGTGGGTGCGCGCCTCGGGCTCCCGTGCGGTCTCAAGGCCATGGCGCGACTCGTCGGCTGCACACCGATCGAGGTCGACCGGTCGCGGGTGCACGAGCTGACCGACGCCGAACGCGACGCCTACGTGGCGAGCGACGCCGAGCTCACCCGGCTGCTGTGCCTGCGCCGCTGGCCGGCGATCGGCCGGGCAGTCGATCCGCGCCCCGCATCGATGCCGGCGAATCCGCCCGGGGCGCAGCGCCCGAGCGCCTGACTGTCGGACCCACCCGGCACACTCCACCTGCGCACCCGCACCCGCACCCGCACCCGGTGCACACGTGCCGGGCGCACCGGTCGTTCCCGCCGGCATCGGGTTCCAACCGACTCCGTCGCGCCGACGCGCGCCGGGTTCCGAGGAGCCGCCATGTTCCGGACAACGTCCACCACCCCGCCCTACTCGCCCCGTTCACCCGGCACGCCGCGTCGGGTTCCCGGTTCCGCCACCGGCGACGCGGGCGACGTGGGCGACGTTTCCGACGCGACCGAGTCCACAGCCGCCGAGCGGATCGCGGAAGCGCTCGACCTCGCGCTCGCAAGCGGCCCCGGCGTTTACGGGGTCGTCGAGTCGGGCGCCGGGCTCTCCATCGCGCCAACCGACTGGGAACCGATACCCGAGGCGTTGTTCGGGCGGCGGGCGCCCATCGCGTGGCACGGGCTCGCTGTCGTCGCCTCCGGCACCGCCACCGATGCCCTCGGCGGCCGACAACGCTGTCGCTCGGGCTGCCTGGTCCTGCGCGACGGGAGCGTGCTCGGAGCGATCGACCGCGAGGGCATCCCCATCGTGCGACCCGGGCGTCGAAGGCGTCATGGTCGACGCCTGCCGACGAGTCCTGGGCCTTCCGTGCCCACCCGAGGACGCAACCGTTGCGGAGTGGGTCTCCGCCCGATGGTTGACCGCGCTGCTCGACCTTGCGGCCGACCCTGCGTCAAGCGGCCTGCTCCCCGACTTCGCCGCAGCGGCGGCCATCCATCCGCTCTTCGACGGCACCTCGTGCCGCCGGCCCGAGGTGCTCGCGCATCGCTGCGCGGCGACGCTCCCCCAATCCTCGTGGGCGCGGGTTCGCGAGCTCGTCGGCGAGGGCGCTGCGGTCGAGTGCATGTCACCCGAGCACGCCCGCTGGATGGACGACCCGTTCTTCGCGCGTTCGCTACTTGGGTGTTACCGCGGCGTCACCGACTTGGTGGACGATCTCTCGCTGTTCGTCGATGGAGCATTCATGGAAGCGGTCGAGACGGTGTTGGTGGCCTCGGGCTGGCTAGGGTTCGCGCCGCACCACGGAGGATCACTATGAGTAGCGTCGTCTTCGACCATGTCAGCAAGGTCTTCGATGGCACCGTCGCAGTCGACGGCCTCGACCTGACGATCCACGACCAGGAGTTCATGGTGCTCCTCGGTCCCTCCGGTTGCGGCAAGACCACGGCGCTTCGGATGATCGCGGGCCTCGAGACCGTCACGAGCGGAACGCTGTCGATCGGCGACCGGGTCGTCAACGACATCCCGGCGTCCGATCGCGACATCGCGATGGTCTTCCAGAGCTACGCCCTCTACCCCCACATGACGGTGCGAAAGAACATCGAATCGCCGCTCGTGGCGCACCGGGGTCGGCGGGTCGACGCCGCCGAGCGGGAACGCCGGGTCCGCGAGGCCGCCGACATCCTCGGCCTGGGCGACTACCTCGAACGCAAGCCCGGGGCCCTCTCGGGTGGCCAGCGCCAGCGGGTTGCGCTCGCCCGGGCGATCGTGCGCCGCCCCGAGGTGTTCCTCATGGACGAGCCGCTGTCCAACCTCGACGCCAAGCTGCGCACGCAGACCCGCACCGAGATCGTCGAGCTGCACCGCCGGCTCGGCTCCACGTTCGTCTACGTCACCCACGACCAGGTCGAGGCGATGACCATGGCCACCCGCGTCGCAGTGATCGCCAACGGACGGCTCCAGCAGACCGGCACACCCGACGAGGTGTACCGGCGCCCGGCGAACCTGTTCGTGGCGACGTTCATCGGCAGCCCGCCGATGAACGTGATCCGCGGCGTGGCGCGCGACAACGGTGCCGGACTCGAACTCGCCGCAGCCGCCGGGACGCTCACGTGGTCGACGCCGGTGTCCGCGGTGGGCATCGGTTCCGAACTCGTTGCGGCGATCCGACCAGAGCATCTGCACGTCGACCCCGCCGGCACCCTCGACTTCACGGTCCGGGCGATCGAACAGCTCGGCCACGAGCGGCACCTGCTCGGCCGCAGCGGCGACGCCGACGTGGTGGTTCGCCAATCCAGCGCCGATGCGCCCATCGCCATCGGCGAATCGCTTCGCCTCCGGCCCGACCCCGCCGAAGTCCACCTGTTCGACCCTGCGACCGAGGCCCGGGTCGACTGATGGCGACCCGACCCTCCCCCGGGCGTGCCAGCGGGCGCCGCGCTCGCGACTCGCTGCTCGCCGCGTCGTTCTTGGCGCCGGCCTTCGCCGTGTTCGCAGTGTTCGCCTACTACCCGCTGTACCGACTGGTGTACCTGAGCCTGTACCGGCCCAACCGCAACACCTTCATCGGCGGTTCCGACGAGTGGATCGGCGGATCGAACATCATCGACTCGCTCACGTCGTCGACATTCCTTCGATCGCTCGCCGTCACCGCCAAGTTCGCGGTCCTGACGGTGCCGATGGGCATCATCCTCGGCGTCCTCCTCGCCGTGGCGGCCGACCGAAAGCTGCGGGGAATCCGCATCTTCCAGACCATCTTCTCCTCCACGGTCGCCAGTTCGGTCGCGGTCGCGTCGGTGGTGTTCTTCACGCTCCTCCAGCCCGAGGCCGGGCTGTGGCGCAACGTGAGTTGGCTCAGCATCAAGCAGCCGGGCTCGGCGCTCGTGGCGATTTCCACCACCGCCGTATGGCAGAACGCCGGCCTGACGTTCGTGATCGTGCTCGCAGCTCTCCAGGCTCTGCCCTCGGAGGTGCGCGAGGCCGCCGAACTCGACGGGTACGGCCCCGTGCGTCGCTTCTTCCGCATCACGGTGCCGCTCATCTCACCGGCGCTGCTCTTCCTCGCCGTGGTGCTCGTGATCCACGCGTTGCAGGCGTACGCCCAGTTCGAGATCCTCAAGCCGACGAACGACGCCCAGCCGCTGCTCTACAAGATCGCCGATCCCGAGGGTGTCGAGACGATCTCGAGCCGTGCCGTCTACAGCCTCGGGTTGTTCGTCGTCTCGCTCATCGTGTCCATCGCCCAGTTCGGGCTGCTCGAACGGCGGGTCCACTATGGCGAGTAACCCTCGATCGACCCGGCGTGCGGCCGACCTCGGCTGGTACGTGCTGCTCACGGTGCTCAGCCTCGTCATCCTGTTCCCGATATACACCACGTTCATTCGGGCGATCTCGAGCCCGGTGCCGTACCTCAACTCGATCAAGTCCGGCGGGGGGCTCACGCCCGTCGAGCTCGACTGGGGCGTGTTCTGGCGCGTCATCAAGGAGCCGGGCTTCTACCGGGCGATGCTGCTGTCGGCCGGAACGTCCACGATCATCGTCGCGGCGCAGCTCCTCACCTCGGTCCTCGCCGCGTACGCCTTGGTGTTCATCGACTTCCGCGGCAAGAAGCTGGCGTTCGCACTGCTCGTCGGCACACTCCTCCTGCCGATCGAGGTGACCTTGATCGCCAACATCGAGACGGTACGCGACCTCTCGCTGTTCAACTCGCTCGTCGGCCTCACAGCGCCGTTCCTGGCGTGGGGGTTCGGCATCTTCCTGCTGCGCCAGGCGTTCCTCGGCGTTCCGTCGGAGCTGCGCGACGCGGCCGAGCTCGATGGCTATGGCCACCTGCGTTTTCTCTTCCGGGTCGCCGTGCCGATCAGCCGGCCGATCATCGGGTCGTTCGTGCTCATCTCGTTCCTCGCCGCGTGGAACCAGTACGTCTGGCCGCGTTTCGCCGCCGATGAGGAGAGCTGGCAGACCATCCAGGTTGCGCTGCGCACCTTCGGACAGCGCGAGGTGGACCAGCTGAACTTCGGCTTCGCCGCGGCCATCCTGTCGGCCCTGCCGCTCGTGGCGCTGCTGATCATCTTCCAACGCCAGCTCATTCGCGGCCTGACCGCCGGTGCGGTCAAGGGCTGACGCGAGTACCGTCCCGCACGACCACCCCACCCAAGGAGTTCGTCATGGCCTTCCTCCGGACCCACCGACCGATGGTCCGCACCTCAGGAGTCGCGCTGCTCGTTGCCGGCTCGCTCATCGCCGCAGCCTGTGGCGGCGACGACGGGGGCTCCGAGGGCGACGGCGCCAGCGGATCCGCAGCCTGTCCCGTCGACGCGCTGAAGTCGGCGAAGGGCACCGTGAACGTCGATGTCTGGTACGCCTTCCAGGGCCTCCCGGCGCAGGCGATCCAGAACCTCGCCGACAAGTACAACGCGAGCCAGTCGAAGGTGAAGGTCACGGTCGCGAACCAGGGCAGCTACGACGAGCAGCTCAGCAAGTACAAGACCGGGCTGGGTAAGCCGTCCACGCTCCCCGAGGTGGTAACGGCCGAGGATACGAACACGCGGTTCCTGATCGACTCCAAGTCGGTCGTGAGCGCGGCCGACTGCGTGAAGGCCGACCCCGACGCCGCCACGATGTACGACGATCTGGTGCCGGCGGTGAAGGCGGCATACTCGCTCGACGGCAAGCTGGTCCCCGCCGGGTTCGCTGTGTCGACGCCGATGCTGTACTTCAACAAGCGACACTTCGCCGCCGCCGGACTCGACATCGCCAAGCCACCGACCACGCTCGAGGAACTCCGGGCCGCGGCCGAGAAGATCAAGGCCGCGAACATCCCCGGGGTCGCCAAGCCGCTCGTATTGAAGATGGATGCCTGGTACATCGAGCACTGGCTGACCGGCGAGGCGAAGCCCGTCGTCGACCAGGACAACGGCCACGCCGCCCCCGCGACGAAGACCCTGATCGGCGACGCGTCCGGAGCCGAGCTGTTCCAGTGGATCCGCAAAATGGTCGACGACGGGCTGCTCAACGCGGTTGCGAGTTCCGACGACATCTCGCCGTATCTCGCAGTTGCGACGGAGTCGGGTTCGATGCTGATCGAGACATCAGCAGCGATCACGACCATCGATGCAGCCATCTCCGGCACGCTCAACGCCGACATCCTGCCGCAAGCGGCAAACATGGATCTCTCGACCTTCAAGTTCGACACGCTCGACGTCGGCGTCGCACCGACGCCGGGCGTCAAGAAGGCCGGAGTCGGCCAGATCGGCGGCAACGCCTGGTACATCGTCAAGAAGACGCCGGAGGAGATCGCGGCGGCGTGGGACTTCATGAAGTTCGTCAACCAGGTCGACACGCAGGTCGAGTGGACGATGCTCGGCGGCTACCTGCCGTCGCACGAGGCGGTGGCCGAGGATCCTCGGCTCACCACCGACTGGGACTCGAGCCGCAAGGGCGGCTGGCTCAAGCAGGCGTACGCCTCAGTCCTCACGCTCGATCCGAAGTTCACCGGGCCGTGGATCGGCGCCTACGCCGGATTCCGCGCCGAGGTTCGAGCCGCGCTCGACAAGATCGGCCAGCAGAACGGCGATCCCGCGACGGTCGTGCCCGAGGCCGTGACCCGCATCGAGAAGGCCTTCGAGACCTACAACAAGAACCCCGGCCAAGGCTGACATCTCGCTCGGCGTGTGAGGGCGTCCGTGCGGTGCCCTCACACACCGGCATGGACGCGGGACGCGGAGCGGCGGAGCGGCGGGGCGGCGGGCCTGCGGGCCTGCCATCGCCCGTCGGGCACCCGTGTTCAGATCAGGCCGAGTCGACGACCGAGGTCGCTGCGGAATCGCCCGTCGGGCACCCGCGTTCAGATCAGGCCGAGTCGACGACCGAGGTCGCTGCGGAATCGGCCGTCGGGATCGGCCTTCGCCCGGATCTCGCGCCAGTCATCCAGGCGCGGGTACATGGCCGGGATGTGCTCGCGGCGAACGCGGCTGTCCTTCGCCAGGTAGATGCGTCCGCCGGCCTCCACCACCTGCTCGTCGAGACGATCCAGCAGCGGACCCAACTCGGCACCACCGACGGGCGCATCGAACGCCAACGTCCACCCGGCGCTCGGGAACGACAGGTGGCCCGCATTCCCCGGGCCCATTCGCTTGAGCACCGCCAGGAACGACGGCACTCCGGCAGCGCTGAGCTGTTCGAGGGTCGACCGCACCACCTCACCGGCGCTGTCGGGCACCACGTACTGCCACTGCAGAAAGCCCTTCGGCCCGTACACCCGGTTCCACTCCTCCACCAGGTCGAGCGGGTGGAAGAACTGCGTGATCGACATGATCGCGTCGCGGCGTCGGGCCGGAGCCTTGCGGAACCAGAGCTCGTTGAAGGCGCGAACCGTGAGCGGATTGATCAGCCCCGACGGCGCGATCGGTGGGAGCGATCCCAGCGAGTTCGACACGAACCGGAGCGGGTCGGGTGCGAACTTCGAGGGCAGCTCGTCGAGCCGTGCAAAGCGCCCCCGGTCGAGCACCGACCGGCCCATCGCGGCGCCTCGCGTCATGATGTCGATCCACGCGACCGAGTAGTCGTAGTCGGCGTCGCCCTCGACCATGAGCGCCATGACCGCGTCGAGGTCGGCGGCCCGGTCGGTGTCGACGACCAGTCGACTGGTCTCGATCGCCTTGCAGCGAAACGTCGCGTCGAGGACGACCCCGGTCAGCCCCATGCCGCCGGCGGTCGCCCAGAAGAGGTCGGGGTTGCGATCGCTGTGGACGTCGAGCACCTCGCCGCTGCCTACGAGTAGCCGAAACGACTCGACGTGGTTGCACCAACTGCCGGCCTGGTGGTGGTTCTTGCCGTGGATGTCGGCCGCGATCGCGCCGCCGACCGTCACCTGGCGGGTTCCCGGCGTAACCGGCACGAACCATCCCATGGGGACGAGCCACTCCATGAGCTGATCGAGCGACGTGCCGGCCTTCGCCGTGACGCGCCCTGCATCCGGGTCGAACTCGATGATCCCGACCGCCGTGGTGCCGTCGACGATCACCCCACCGGCGTTCTGTGCTCCGTCACCGTAGCTACGGCCAAGGCCGCGCCCGAGCACGCCCCGGGGCGAATCGTGGACGGCCCGGCGAATCTGTTCCACGTCGAGCATGCCGATGACATCGGCGGCCGTGGGTGCCGTCCGGCCCCAGCCGCGCAGCAGCCGGTGGGATCGTCGTGGCGAGGCAGCGGTGGACTCAGCCGACATAGAACCCAACCCCGACCAGCACGACCCACAGCGCACCCATGAGCTGCATCTGGCGCTCCTCCGACAGCACGTCCTCGGGCGCCGAACCTTTGCCCAACTCGACGAGCAAGCCGTAGCGCAGGATCGCTACGAGGAACGGCAGGATCGAGACCTCCATCCACACGGCGCTCGACGGGTCGAGGCGTGCCTTCTCAAACGCCCACATCACATAGGCCATGATCACGATTGTCGCCGCGATCCCCTGGAGCAGCCGGAGATACGGCTCGGTGTACATCGCGAGCGTCTTTCGGATGCTGCCGTGGTTCTCGCCCAGCTCCCGCTTCTCCGCGAGTCGCTTGCCGACGGCGATGAACAGCGATCCGAAGCACGAGATGATGAAGAACCATGGCGAGACCTCGACCTGCAGCGCATAGGCGCCGCCGACCAGGCGGAGGATGAAGCCGCTCGACAGCGCCACCAGATCGAGCACGGGCTCGTTCTTGAGCCAGAACGAGTAGAGCGTGGTCTGCACCGCGTAGATCGCCACGACCACGCAGAACTGCCAGTTGCGCGACAGCGCCAGACCGAATCCGCCGAGGGCGAGCACGATCGCCATCGCTGCTGCGAGGGGAATCGACACGACCCCCGCTGCGATCGGCCGGTTTCGCTTCGTGGGATGGCGCCGATCGGACTCGGCATCGACGCTGTCGTTGACCAGGTAGGTCGCGCTCGCGACCATCGAGAACGCGGCGAACGCGACCAGCGTGCGCGCCACCGCCCACCACTTGAACTCGATGCCGTCGGGCGTGCGGTCGATGTAGACCATCGCCGCGGCGGGGGCGACGACGACCAGCACGTTCTGGCCCACTGCTTGGGGCGGCAGGCCTTGACCATGCCGGCGGCGAGGGACATCGGAGGGGGGGAAGGGAGAGTCGCTGTCATGTGTGCGGGCGCCGCAGGACGACGGGCTGTAACCCCTCCGGCACGCGCCGAAGTGTAGTCACGCCGCCCAGCGGCACCCGAGGCCAGCCGCCCCGCCGTGGCAAATTGCCCAGCAGCGCTCAGCCGATGATGTCGGCCATGACCGCGAGGTCGGCCGCATCCGGCGGCGGGCCGATCTTCGAGTACCAGCCGCCCTCGGTCGTCTGTGACCAGGCGAAGGACTCCGCCCAGTCGCCCGCGCCGCTCGAGTAGTCCTCGGCGCCCGATGCCGCCCACCATGTCGCATCGGCGCCGCGACCGCGCGCCTCGTTCCAACGTGCGTGGTCCTCGGTAGTGAGCAGGTCGATATCGATCGCGTGACCGAGTTCGTGAGCGGTCACGTGAACGAGGTGCTCGAACGTGAAGTCGTCGCGCACGTACACCCGGATCAGCCGCTCCTGGCTGTAGGTGAGCCCCTGATACCCGCGGCGCTCGCCGAGGAACTCGATGCGCCACCCCGGAAGCCGCTGCTCGATCGGGAAGTCGATCGCCGCAAGCACCCGCTCCCGGAGATCACCCTGGCCCGCGGTGTCGGCGGCCGGCTCCGATACCGGCGCGGTCGACGGCGGAGGCGTCGTCGTCACGGTCGTGACGGGCGCAGGCGCCGTCGTCACGGTCGGTTCCGGCGTCGGCGCCGGCACGGCTGTCGCCGTCGGGGCCGTCGGGGAGGCAACGGACGCTTGCGCCGGCCCCGCCGCGGCGGATGCCCCCGAGCCCGCCCGGGTCGATGCGGCATCGGCCGACCGCTCGGCGTCGCGCATCGCCCGCTGCACCGAGATGCCGGCGACCTCCACGGCGCGGCCGTCGGAGTGGGGCGGAAAGCTCCCTCCGTCGAGATGGGTCAACGCGACCGCCGTGACCAGCAACGCAGTCGCCCTCCACACCGTTCGCGTCGTTCCCATACTCAGCGTGTCCTCCCGCCCCACTCCGGTGCTCAAGGTACGCTTTCATGCACTTTCATGTCACCTGGGCAATGGAGCCCAGCGGTGCGGCCTGCGGTCACGACGCATTGGACCGGCGATCGGGCGTCGGCGATAGGGTCGACACGCCCGGTCGCCTTCCCGGAGTGATGATGATGTCAACCCAGTCAGCGGCGCGCGCCGGCCTCGTCGCCGCCGGCCACCCGGCCGTCGCGGCCGCGGCCTCCGAGATCCTCGACGCCGGTGGCAACGCCTTCGACGCAGCGGTCGCTGCGGGATTCGCGGCGGCCGTCGCCGAGCCGGCGCTGACCAGCCTCGCCGGCGGTGGGTTCCTCCTCGCCCGAACAGCCGACGGAACGGCGACCTTCTTCGACTTCTTCGTCGACACGCCCGGCCTCGGCGCCGACCGGGCCGTCGAACCCCACTTCACCGAGGTCGTCGTCGCGTTCGCCGCGGCCGACCAGTCCTTCCACTGCGGCCCGGGCTCGGTCGCGGTGCCCGGCGTCCTCGACGGGTACGTCCACGTGCATCGCCGCCTCGGTCGGCTCGAACTCGCGCAGGTCGTGGCGCCGGCACGCCGACTCGCCATCGATGGCGTCCCCCTCGGGCCCGCCCAGTCGTCGGTGGTCGCGCTGCTCGAGTCGATTCTGCTGCGAACCGCCGAGGGTCGGGCGTTGTTCGCACCCCGCGGCGCGTTGCTCCAAAACGGCGATCGCTTCTACAACCCCGACTTCGCGCGCACGCTCGACGCGATCGCCGCCGGCGCGATCACGGCCTTCGCCGATGCCCCCGTTGCCGCGCCGCTCATCGAGGCGATGCGGTCGGGCAACGGGCTGATCACCGCAACCGATCTGGCGGCCTACCGGGTGCGCGAGCGGGCGCCCCTCTCGGTACCGATCGGCGCCGACACGCTGCTCACCGCGCCCGCCCCGTCGTTCGGCGGACGGTTGCTCGACGCGATGATCCAGCGGATCTGGCCCTCAGACACATCGCACGGAGCGGTCGACCCGGTCGAGTTCGCGCAGCGCTTCCTCGGCGCCTCGATCGACATCGAGAACGACCGGGCGGTGCTGCTCGCCGCCGACGCCGACCCCGCCCGCCCGATCTGCGAGCGCGGCACGACCCACATCTCGGTGTGCGACGCCGAGGGGAACGTCGCCTCGATGACCACGTCGAACGGCGAGTGCTCGGGCGATGTCATCGAGGGAACGGGCATCCTCTGCAACAACATCCTCGGCGAGGACGACCTCCACCCCGCGGGATTCCATCGCTTCGATCCCGGCGTCCGGGTTGGATCGATGATGTCACCCTCGATCGTCGTCGACGCGAGCGGCGCCGCGAAGCTCGTCGTTGGCAGTGGCGGCTCGAAGCGCATCCGTTCGGCGATCGCGCAGGTGTGTTGGGCGGTGCTCGTCGATGGCGTGCCGCTCACCGAGGCGGTCGAGCGCCCCCGAATGCACTGGGACGGCACGACCATTCAGGCGGAGCCGGGTCTGGGCCGAGCCGTGATCGATGCGATCGCCGAGCTTGCGCCGCTCAACGTGTGGCCCGAGTCGAGCCTCTACTTCGGTGGCGTCCACGCCGTTGCGCCCGGCGCCGGATCGCCGGGCTCCGCCGGTGCGGATCCACGCCGCGACGGCGCGACCGGCCGGTCGACGCCTGCCGATACCAGCGAACAGGCCTGACCTCGGGCGATCACCGGCCCGCGGCGCACCGGCGCATCGCGTCCTGCAACATCGCGATCACCTCGGGCGAGGGGTCGGCATCGGGACCGAAGATCTCAAGCACGTCGGCCTTGCCTCGCAACGAGTCGGCGATGCAGCGCCCGATCCCCTTCTTCAGTCCCAGCCGCTCGATCTGCTCGGCCAGCGCCAGGTACGGATCGCCGGCGTCGGGATCCGTCGGACACGTCTGCGCCGACACGCGAGCGTCCTCGAGGAATCCCACGACCTGCTCGGTCACGCACGCCACGTGCAGCGACGCGGTGTGGCCGGCCCCCTCGTAGGTGAGCAACGCGGCGCCCCCGAGGGCGTTGGCCATGCCCGTCGCCCACTCGATCGGCGTCGCCGGATCGCCGGCGGTCCCGACCACCAGGATGCGATCGGCCGCCGACGATGCCGTCACGATGCTCGGAGACTCGCCCGACGGCAGGTCGCGACAGTTGCTGCCGGGCTCCGCGAGAAACTCGGCCATCGTGCCGCCCAGGGCCTTGATGCTCGCGTCGACCGCTGCCGACTCGGCGTCGCTCATCGGCCCCGTCGAATCCGCGCAGTTCACGATGCCCTGCACCTCGAAGGAGTTGCCGTAGGTGCCGTCGGCCTCCCGACCGGACTGCTGGTCGGCGAGGCCGCCGAGGAACGACGCACCCAGGGCGCGGCGCTCGGGGTCGGAGCCGGCGACTGCACCGATCGCCTCCATCGCCGGAACCGACGCCGACACGTCGTAGAGCGACGTGAGGATGCCGGTGAGGAAACGGTCGCGATCGAGGCGCTCGCTTCCGGACGTGCCCGGGTAGGTCACGGGATCGGCCTCGAGGCGAGCCGCGAGCGCGTCGACCGTCTGCGCCGGGCCGTCGCCGATCGGGCAACTCGGCATGGCGGAACAGCTTGCGAGGAACGCCTGGTAGGCGCGAACGATGCCCGTCGCCTGCCCCACGCCCATGGTCTGCAGCGATGGATCGGGCGACACGGCGCCGTCGAGCACGAACGCACCCACCCGGTCGGGGTAGCGATCCGCGTAGACGGCACCGATCCGCGTGCCGTAGCTGAGGCCGAGGTAGTTGAGCCGGTCCTCCCCCAGCGCCGCCCGAATCGCGTCGAGGTCATCGACCACGTACGACGTGCCCATCCGCTCGAACAACTCCGCATCGTCCGAGCGGCAGCCCTCGGCGATCTCCTTCGCGACCGCGTCGCCAAGCGCAGCGGCGGCCGCCGGGTCCTCGGGGCTCTCGGTCTCGACGATCTCCTCGCGACGATCGGCGCTCAGGCACTCGATCGGATCGCTCGCACCGAGTCCCCGCGGGTCGAACCCCACGATGTCGTACCGACTCGTGATCTCCGCCGGGAAGCCGATCTTCGCCAAGGCGGCGAAGCTCATCCCCGATCCGCCCGGGCCTCCCGGGTTCACCACGAGCGTGCCGCGTCGCTGCGACGATGAACCGGTGGCCGGCGTGCGGGACAAGCCGATCTCGACCGTCCGGCCCGTCGGATCGTCGGCGTCGAGGGGCACCTCCAGGGTGGCGCACTCGACCTTGCCGGTCTCCACAACATCGCTCCCGCCCTCGGGGAGGTCGAGGTCGTCGAGGTCGCACTGCTGCCACGAGAGCTCCTGTCCGTCGACCGACGGGCGTTGCGACCTGGTCGACGCCGCTGTGGTGGTGGTCGTCGCCTTGTCGGCGCCCGTCGAGCCGGCGGCATCCGTCGCCCGATTCGCCGTGATTCGCCCCGGCCCCGAGGAGCACGCGGCCAACACCATCGATGCGAGCGCGGCGGCGACCGTCGCCCGGGTGGTTCGTGACGGGAGCATGCGGTGACGATACCGAGCACCGCCCGAATCGGGACTTCGTTCGGCTGGGTCGACTCTCAGAGCGGATCCGTCGCCGCGAGCTTGCGCGCCGCGTTGGACCCACCACGCACCGCTAGCATTCCGACGGTGACAGCCGAGCGATGCTTCGACGGCACGGGGTGCCACCGGTGAGCAGCGTCACCTTCGATCGCGTCGCCAAGCGCTTCGGGCCGCACACCGCGCTCGACGACTTCACGCTGGACATCACCGAAGGCGAGTTCCTCGTGCTCCTCGGGCCGTCGGGATGCGGCAAGAGCACTGCGCTGCGCCTGATCGCCGGGCTCGATCAGCCGACCTCCGGGCGCGTCCTGATCGACGGCGTCGAGGTCAGCGGAACCGATCCGCGCGACCGCGACGTCGCGATGGTCTTCCAGAGCTACGCGCTGTACCCCCACCTCAGCGTGTTCGAGAACATCGAGTCGCCCTTGCTCGCCCGTGGCGACCACACCGGACGTTCGCGGGCCAAACGACGCGAACGGGCGGCGTTGGTCGACGAGGCCGCCGCGCTGCTCGGCCTCAGCGAGGTGCTGCGCCGCAAGCCGGGAGCGCTGTCGGGCGGCCAACGCCAGCGGGTCGCCCTGGCGCGCGCCGTCGTGCGCCGCCCGAGCGTGTTCCTCATGGACGAGCCGCTGTCGAACCTCGACGCCAGGCTGCGCACCGACACGAGGCTCGAACTGGTCGACCTGTGGCGGCGCCTCGGGACCACGTTCGTGTACGTCACCCACGATCAGGTCGAGGCGATGACCATGGGCACTCGCGTGGCCATCCTCGACGGAGGCCGACTCCAACAGGTCGGAGACCCGCAGGACGTGTACGACGAGCCCCAGAACCTGTTCGTGGCGCGCTTCGCCGGCCAGCCGGCGATGAACACGCTCGACGCCGTGGTCCACGTGGCGGGCGGTGTGCCCCACGCCCAGATCGGCGGTGCGCTCGTGGCCCTGCCACCGCAGGTCCGGGTCGCGTCCGGGCAGGCGGTCGTGATCGGGATTCGCTCGGAGCACCTCGAGATCGATCGGCGAGGGACGCTCGCCGGGGTGGTGCGCTCGGTCGAGCGCCTCGGCCACGAACGCCACGTCATCTGCGACGTCGGCGGGCACCTCATCGTGATCCGCCAGCCCACCGACTGGGCCGGCGTTCGCATCGGTGACGCCGTGCGCCTGTCGATGGATCCGCACCGGGTGCACGTCTTCGACCGGGCGAGCGGCGAGCGGGTCGTGTCACAGCGGCCAGCGATCGCGTCGCTCGGGTCGCGTTTCGAGCTGCTCAGCCCCGAGGAGGCGCTCGCGCTCGACGCGGCGATCATCACCGCTGCGGTGGAGCCGGTCGTCGATCTGACGCAGGCAGAACTCAACGGGGAGACGACCGAGGTTCCGTCGTCGATCTGACCGATCGCCCGGCCGACGCCGGCGTCCGCCGCGACCGCGACGACCCGCCGCGCTGACCGCCACTACCGTGCGGTCCGCACGACCGCACCACAGGGGGTACGCACATGTCCAGGCGCGTCAAGATCGGCGTTCAGCTCCATCCGCAGCACTGCTCGTTCGCCGAGCTCCGGTCGGCATGGACCGCGGCGGACGCACTCGGCGCCGACAGCATCTGGGTGTGGGATCACTTCTACCCGCTGTACGGACCGGCGGACGGCGCGCACTTCGAGGGCACAGCACTCCTCGCCGCGATGGCTGCGACCACGTCGAGCGCCTCGCTCGGGCTCATGGTCGGGTGCACCTCGTACCGCAACCCCGAGTTGATGGCCGATGTGCACCGCACGATCGACCACATCTCGGACGGACGAACGATCCTCGGCATCGGCGCCGGATGGTTCGAGCGTGACTACTCCGAGTACGGGTTCGAGTTCGGCACAGCGCGCGGGCGTCTCGACGCCCTCGAAGCCGACCTTCAGCGCATGCGCGACCGCATCTCCCAGCTCACGCCGGCGCCCGTCGGCCGCCTTCCGATCCTCATCGGCGGTGCGGGCGAGAAGGTCACCCTGCGCCTCGTCGCTCGCTACGCGGATGCGTGGAACACGTTCGGGCCGCCGGAAAGCTGGTCGCACAAGAACGCCGTGCTGAACGAGTGGTGCGAACGCGAGGGGCGCGACCCGGCGGCGATCGAGCGGACGGTGTGCATCAACCCCGACGAGGCCGATCAGTTGGGCGCATACGTCGACGCGGGAGCGCACCATGTGATCGTCATGATCGGCACGCCCTTCGACCTGACGCCGGTGGAGTCGCTGCTCGCCGCGGCCGAGGCGCTCGGGTGACTTCGACCGAGCTGCCGGCGACCCCGCCGGCCCCGGTCTCGAAGATCGAGGTGCACATCGACGTGATGTGCCCCTTCGCCTACCAGACGTCTCGCTGGCTGCGAAACGTGCGCGACGAACTGGGCATCGAGATCGACTGGCGCGCCTTCAGCCTCGAAGAAGTGAATCGCGCCGAGGGGAAGAAGCACCCGTGGGAACGGCCGTGGTCGTACGGCTGGTCGCTCCTGCGGATCATGATGTGGCTGCGACGGTCCGACGCCGATGCGTCGGACCGCTTCTACGAGCGGTGCGGGCGCGCGCTGCATGTCGAGGCCCGCAAACCGCACGAGCCCGAGGTGTGCCGCGAGCTGATGGGCGAGGTTGGCATCGATCCGGCGGAGCTCGACCGGGCCATCGCCGATCCCACGACCAACGACGAGGTCCGCGCCGACCACCAGCGAGTGCTGGCTGCGGGTGGATTCGGGGTGCCGACGCTGTTTCTCGCCGACCAGTGCCTGTTCGGCCCGGTCCTGGTGGACCCGCCCGCCGGTGCAGCCGCGGTGCGCCTCTGGCGCGCCGTCGAGGCGTGGGCCGAGTTCCCACACCTCTACGAGCTGCAGCGCCCGAAATCGGTCGCCGATCATGCCGTGATCCTCGATTCGCTCCAGCCGTACCTTCGCGGGCGCGACTGGAAGTCGGTGAACCGGGGCGAGGTGATCGAGCTCAACCCACACCCGAGCTGACGATGGTCGCGGCGACGGCCGCCGCGACGATCGCCGACATCCACAGCACGACCAGCCGCAGGAACGCGGAGCTCGCGTCGAGCTCGCCGTTCGGGTTGGCGAACGCACTCACGAGGAGTGCTCCGACCCCGACGGAACCCGCCACCAGAATCACCATCATCGCCTCGACCATGTGACGCCACCTCCCCATGTCGTCGAGCCGAACGGCTCAACGCAACCAACGCCGCGGGTCGCGGCGGTTGCACATAAGGCACGACAAGAAAAGAAATCTTGTTCGCGCCTTGTGCACCGACGCCTGCTGTGCGCGTTGTTGTCGTATGGGCACCCCACGAGGCAGGCCATCCCAGCATCAGCAGACGCGAACCATCGAGGAACTGGCGAGCGCCGCTCGCGGCGGGGACACCGCTGCGTTCCACGATCTGTACGTGCAGTTGTCACCCTCGCTCACCCGGTTGGCGGCGCGGATTCTGCGTGACGACGCCGAGGCGATCGCTGCGGCCGACGATGCCCTGCTTTCCGGGGTCCAACGGTGGAACGGCGGGACCAACTTCACCAGTTGGATCTATCGGCGAACGCAATGGACGGCGATCACCGCGCAGGCGACGGGCGCGAGCGCCCGAGCCGACCGACGACGAGATCATCGATCTGCGGGCCGCCGACGACGTCGAGTCCGAGGTGTTGCTTCGGTCGGCGATCGAATCGCTCGACCCCGCCGAATTCGTCTGCGCGTCGATCCTGTTCAGCGGCGGCACCTCCCAGAGAGGTCGCCGACACGCTGAGGGTCCATCGCAACACGGTTCGCACGATCAAGCAGCGCCTGCTGACCAAACTCAACCTGAAAGGCGGGGGTGATCAATGAGGATCTCTCCGTTCATCCTGTCGTTTCCGCGGCTGACCGCCGCCCGCAGCGGTGACCCGAGCAAGCGCACGGTCCGATATCGCCAGCGCGGCGTCGACTCCGCGGCGGTGACCGACGCGGAGGTCGTGGAGGCCCTGGAGAGCCTGCTCGACCGGGCCGCCATCGACGCGCCCGATATCGCGCCGACGTGTCCGCCGACCGACTCGTGGCTCGGCACCGACCGAGACCCCCGGTGGCTATTGCTCGCCGCGCGTTTCGCCGGCGATGCCCTGCACGAGGGCGACGCCGACGAGCGCAGCGCGCTCTATCAGCTCGCGCACCTGGCGGAGGACGCCGCCGCGCCGAGCCACGCGCACCCGGGCGCTCCGTGCTCGGCGATCCCGCTCGCCATGCTGACCGGCGAGGTTCGCCCGTTCGACGCGGCGCCCGACACCGTCCTCGACCGGATCGACGAGGCCGTCTCGGTGGCCAACACCACCACCGACCCGGCGCCGGCGACGCGCAAGTCGATGGTGGCGAGCCTGGTCCTGTCGTGTGCGACCGCCGCAGTCGTCTCGTCGACCGCCGTCTTCGCTCCTGTCGGCAACCGCATTGCGCTCGAGGGCACGGCCATGGTGCTGGCGGCCGCCTTCATCGCGGGTCGTTGGATCGGGGCGCCGGAGGTGTTGCCCAGCGCCGAGCGAACGCGCCGGTGGAGCATGAACCGACTCTCGGGTCGGTCATCGCTGGCCGCCTGCCTCGTGGTGCACGCCGCCGACCAGGCCGTCCTCGGCGCGTTCACCGTCACGTTGCTGCGATCCGCCGCCGGGCGCGCGCAACCGATGTTCGCGGTCGTCATGATGCTGGGCGCCGTGCTGGCGCTCGGTGGAACGGTCGCCCGCCTCGCACCGCTCGCCGTCGGAGTGTGCCCGCCGCGCCACGTGGCGCTCGAGCGGGTGGCGCGGATCGGAACGGCCGCGGTGTCGGCGCTCGTGGCGGCCATCGTCGACCCACGCGTGCTCATCGCAACCGGCGTCGCCTACGCGTTGTTCGGGCTCGTCGAGATCGTCGAGTCGATACGGGTGCTTTGGGCCGCACGTCCGGAGGAGTTCGCCCTCGTGGCCCGCCACCGCGACGGCGTCGTGCGCGGGCTGCACTCAGGCGTCGTCGGGTCGGGCGACCCCGCATGCGCCGCAGCTGATCGGCGCAACTGAACCCGCCAGCCGGCGCGCAACCGCTCGGCCAAGCGCCCCTCCCGAGAGCGCCCCTCCCCGAGCACCACTCTTCTCCACAGATCAACCGTGGAGAAGATGCGTCACCCGAGCACCGGTCTTCTCCACAGATCAACCGTGGAGAAGATGCGTCGACCGAGCACCAATCTTCTCCACAGATCAACCGTGGAGAAGATGCGTCACCGATCTTCTCCAACACCAACCCAGCACCCGTCCTCCACAGATCAACCGCGGAGAAGATGCGTCGACCGAGCACCAGTCTTCTCCACAGATCAACCGCGGAGAAGCCGCGTCACCCGGCAACGCCCCCGACAGCTGAGCTGTTACGCCGACAGCGGTACGGCGTTCAGGTCCTTCGGCGCCCGGCGCGCGCCGGAGCGGCCGACACCGCGGCGGGGCGCGGTGTCCTCCGCCACGACCACCTCAATGTCACGCATCGCGGCATGCACACGGTAGACCGCTGTGCGAACCGCTCCCATGGAAGAACCACTCACCGTGAACGTTTCGCTGCTGATCGCACCGAACCGCAAGTGGCGGCGCGACTGCACCACGACGAGGTCGTGATCGGCGATAGCCCGGAAGAACTGATCGATCCGATCGGTCCGCCCTTCGACCGTGACCCGCACGCACTCCCCTTGCACCTGCCCACCATCCGCCATCACCGCAAACCTCCACCACGCATGGTGGCAGCTGGTGATTGCGGACTCCATCAACAATTTCACCCAAAGCGAGATCCGACTCACTCCGCGCGCTACTCCTCGCGCTAGCGTCCGGCCTCGGAGGAGGGCGACAACGAATGCACCAGGTGGGCTCAGCTGTACTTGTCGGCGCACACGCGGGATCGCTGCGGAGTCGATTGCTCGCGCCCCGCGGCTACCTCGTGCGGCGCGAGATCGAGGAGATCGATCTGGTCGGCGACGGCGCCGAGGTCGAATCGCGCCTGGCTGGTGCCCTCGCATCGGCCACGCCGGGGTCGACCGTGCTGGTGCACGTCTCCGGCTCGGTCGACGTCCGTCAGGACGGTGACGTGCTCTCGACGCGCCGCCGAGTCGATCGGAGCGCACGGTCGCCGCCCGGACACACCTGCGTGCCGTTCCGCCATGCGACTCCGCCGCATCGTCGGGGAGTATCTCGCCACCTGCCCCGCCGGAATCGTCGTGCTCATCGCCGACACGAATGCGCCCGCCAGCTGGATCTCGGAGGTGCGCAACCTCGACGGCGACCGCTGCGGTCACCCCAAGATCGTCGAGCTCGTCACCTATCGAGACGACCTGCCCGGAGACCGTCAGCCGGGGCCGCTCACCGACCGCGTGATCGATGCGCTGGAGACCTCCGACGACGGCCTGGCCGTGACCGTGCAGCGGCTCGTCCACCGCATGGGCACGGAGTTCGCCTCGATCCGGGTGGGCACGCACGACGCGTCCGAGACGACGGCCGATGCCGACCCGCGCTTGCTGCCGGCACCTCACCGCCGGTCGCGCATCGAGTTCGGCTTGCTCGATCATCCGATGCGCGAGGCCCTCGGGTTGTTGCGCGAGCTCATCGGCTCGGCACCGCCGCAGAGCGTCGACCAGCCGGCGGATGCCCTCACTGCTGCGCTGCAACGACTCGACGACGCCCGCACATGCGGCCTGTGGAGTTCGGCCGATGGCACCTGGCGGTTCGAGTCGCTCCGTCACCGGGACGGCGAATCGGTGAACGATCATCGGACCCGGGCGACGGCCCGGCTCGGGCCGGCGTTCGAACGCCTGGACCAGATGGGGCGAACCACCCCCGCGCTACTTATCCCCGAGCACCGTGGCGACGACCCCGACCGCGTCAGTCTGGCGATCCGCGTGGGCTGCAGCCGGCTCGACGGGATCGTCCTCCTCGAGGATGTCGATCCCCGCTCGGTGCTCCTCAGTTCACAGATCTCGGCGGCCGTCATCGGTGTCGCGGTCTCGAGCGCGCGCATCGCCTCGACGCTCGACGACGTCGAGTCCGCAGTCGTGGACCACCTGCGCGCCACGTGCGGCCGGGTGCCCGACGAGTGGTACGAGCGGCGCTTCCGAGCCTTCGAACGAAGCGTCGCACGCATCTCCATGAGCTATCAGCCGATCGTTCGCTGCGCCGTGCAACGCGCCGAGCCGGGGCTCTCGGTGATCCAGCCGTCGATCGCCGGTTGGGAGGCGTTGGCGCGCTATCGCCACGCCACGGACGCCACGCCGGCGAGCGCCGGTGCGGTGTTCAGCGCCGCCGAACTGTGGGGCGACCGATTCATCGAGCGCCTCGACGGCCACCTACTCCCCAAGGCGGTCGAGTCGTTCAAGCAGCAGTGCACCGATCTCGGCATCACCGAACCGATCGACCTGCACGTCAACTGCTACCCGCAGTCGATCTTCCGGCCCGAGTTCATCGACACACTCCGTTGGGTCACCCGCGACGCCTTTCCGGCATCGATCGTGCTCGAGATCTCGGAGAAGGCGTCGATGCCGGCGCCCCGCCAGTTCCGCTCGGACGATCGCCCGGTCGACACCGACGAAGCCGTCGGCGTGCGGGCGTTTCACGACCACGTGGCGCGTCTGCGGCCCGAGATCAACTTTCATCTCGCCATCGACGACTTCGGGGTCGGCCACTCCTCCCCCGTTCGCCTGTCGGGCATCCCCTGGAAGCACATCAAGGTCGATCGAGCGGTGCTCGTCGGGCCGCACCCCGTACAGACGCTCACGTACGCCGTCGCCGTGGCGAAGGCCGACCTGAAGGACGCGACCGTGGTTGTCGAGGGATGGGACGACGAGGCCGACGTGCGCCTCGGCACGATCCTCGACGCCAACGTTCACCACATCCAAGGCAACCGGATCGCCGGGCCGGCGCCCGAGATCTACATCGAGTTGCCCTCCACGACGATCGACCTGCTTCGATCCGAACCGCTGCCCACGCGCTGAGCGCGGCCGCCGTCGGGCAAGACTTCGCCGATGCCCACCTCCGAGCACACCGTCGACCCCGGTCGCGAGCCCGATCACGGCCATTCGCACGGACACGCGCACTCACACGGGGGGCCGCTCACCGAGGACCCCCGCACGACACGGCCGCTCAACATCATCGTCATCGTGTGCACGATCGGCGTCGTGCTCGGGCTGGTCGCGTGGTGGCCATCGGGGAAGGTCGCCGACCTCACCCCGGCCGACGCTCGGTTCACCGACGTCGACGGCACGGTGACCGCGGTCCACCGCGACGAATGCCCGGGGTTTCCAGGTGGAAGCGCTGACCGCCTGCCAGGTCGCCAGCGTGGCGCTCACGTCGGGGACGCACTCCGGCGAGACCGTCACCGTTACCGTGCTCGTGACCGACGAGATCGTGCCGACCCTCGCCCGCGACGACGACGTCGTGCTCGCCTATAACCCGACCGCGATCGAAGGTTTCGAGTACACCTTCGTCGACTTCCAGCGGTCCGGAGCACTCATCGCGCTCGCGGTGCTGTTCGTGATCGTGATCGTCGCGGTGGGGCGACGCCAGGGCATCCGCGCCCTCCTTGCGCTCGGGCTCAGCCTCGCGGCGCTGATGGGCTACATGGTCCCGTCGCTCCTGCGCGGCCACCCGGCGCTCGGCGTGGCCGCCGTCGGCACGACGCTGGTCGCGATGGCGGCGATGTACCTGACCAACGGGATCAACGCTCAGACGACGGTCGCCTTCGTCGGCACCCTCGGCTCGCTGCTCGTGACCGCCGTGCTCGCCGTCGCGTTCGTGCGCCTCGCGGCCATCACCGGCTTGGCCGACGACGCCGATCAGTTCCTGAAGGTCACCGCGTCACGCGTCGACCTCCGCGGCCTCGTGATCGCGGGGACGGTCATCGGGGCGCTCGGCGTGCTCGACGACGTCACCGTCACCCAGGTGTCGGCCGTTGCCGAGCTCCGCCGGGCCAACCCGACCCTCGGCCGCCGCGAGTTGTACGTGCGGGCGAGGCGGATCGGTCGAGACCACATCGCCTCCACCGTGAACACCCTCGTGCTCGCCTACGCCGGCGCCTCGCTTCCCCTGCTGCTGACCTTCTACCAGAGCACCCGCTCTGCGTGGCGAGTGGTCACCTCCGAGGTGGTGGCGACCGAGATCGTGCGCACGCTCACGGGGTCGATCGGGTTGGCACTCGCGGTGCCCGTCACCACCGGGCTCGCCGCGGCGCTGGCCGGTCGTCGCCAGGACGGCGGCCCCCACGACCACGATCCGCCCGCCGCGTGGGACGACTTCGCCCCGACGGCCTGACCCAAACCCGACCGAGCGTCGGAGCTGTGCAGCGGACGCTGCGCAGCCAGGACCGGCGGCTCCGAACACCGGTAGCCCGGAACACCGGTGGCGCCTCAGGCCGGTGCGCGGAACCGCCGAAGCGCGGGGTCGAGCGCTCCGAGCACCCGATCCGCGGCGCGCATCGTGCGCCCGCCCAACCCCGGGGTGGCCGAATCGACGAGGTTGCCCATGACCTGCAGCGTGATCGACGCGATCGCGTCGGTTCCGACCGCCAGGCGGAGCCCGCCGCGCAGCACCAGCGGGTGGCCGACGAGGAACGAGAACCGCCGACCGGTCCGCAGGAAGGCGTCGAAGCGTTCACCGATCTCGCGGTCGTACCGCTCGGGCGTGGTCGCGGGGTTCGCAACGAACAGGTCGGCGGCCAACATGCCGCTCTCGAGGGCGTAGTCGATGCCCTCGCCGTTCATCGGGTTCACGAGCCCGGCGGCATCACCAACCGCCACCCAACCCGGCCCGTGACGTCGCTGTGCGCTCATCGGGAGCCGCCATGCCCGCGGTCGTTCCAGGTCGGGCCCGAGCTCCCACGACGATCGCACGAGCGCGCGATACGACTCCTGCAGGTGGTTCAGGTTGAGCGTGCGGAACCCCTTCATCGTCGACAGCGCGCCCACGCCGATATTCACGGTGCCGTCTCCGAGGGGGAAGATCCAGCCGTACCCAGGCACCGGAGTGCCGGCCCCGTCGCGCAGCGTCAGGCATGCCTCGAGATGGCGTTCGGCGTGGCGCGGCGAGGCGGCGTAGGTGCGGATCGCCAGGCCGAACGGCTCGTCGGGATCGCGCACCGCGCCCACCATGCGCGCTGCGGTGCCGGTCGCCCCGGTCGCGAGCACCACCAAGTCGGCGTGAATGCGTTCGCCGTCCACGTCGACGCCGACGACCGCGTCGCCCTCCAGCGCCGGCAGTGCATCGCTGCCGTGGCGGATCTCGGCACCTGCGGCAGCGGCGGCCTCCACCAGATGCGCGTCGAGGAACCGGCGCTGCCACGCCGCTCCGTGCGCCGGGAACGGCGCGACGCCGGGCCAGCGCAACTCGCGCACCGTGCGGTTCGCGATCATCCGCAGCCCGTCGGTGCGATGGGCTGCATCGATCGGCACATTGAGCGCCTCGAGCGCGCGGATCGCCCGCGGGGTGAGTCCGTCGCCGCAGACCTTGTCGCGCCCGAGTTCGCCGCGCTCGATCATGAGCACCGACGCCCCCGCCGACGCGAGACGCAACGCGGCGGCCGACCCCGCGGGCCCTCCGCCGATCACCACCACGTCTCGCCGCTGCATCTCTCCACCCTGTCAGCGGGGCAACCGTTGAAGCCAACCGGCGCCGCCTACCATCGTCGGGTGCCGCCTCCGCTTCGCTTCGAGTTCGTCATGTCCGCCCCCTCGGTGACGAAGCTCCCCGAGACCATGGGTGAGGTGGCGTTGGCCGGGCGGTCGAACGTGGGAAAGTCGTCGCTCGTGAACGCCCTCGCGAACCGCAACGGCCTCGCAGCAACGTCCAAGACGCCCGGGCGCACGCAGATGCTCAACCTGTTCACCCTGCCCGACGGCCGCACGCTGGTCGACCTGCCCGGATACGGCTACGCCAAGGCGCCCGCCTCGGCGCGACAGCGTTGGGCGAAGATGATCGAGGCGTACCTGACCCAACGCGACGGGCTCGTCACGGTGGTCGCGCTGATCGACGGCGAGGTCGGGCCGACGAAGCTCGACCTCGATCTGCTCGATTGGTTGGAGCACATCGATCGGCCCTACCGGATCGTTGCGACCAAGGCCGACAAGGTCGGCAATTCGAAACGTCAGACGCGTCGCCGCGACCTGGCCGAGAAGTGCGGGGTCGAGGTTGGCGACGTGTTGTGGGTCAGCGCAGCGAAGGGCACCAACATCGACCTGCTGCGCACCGAGCTCGCGCAGTGGATGATCGAGCCGGACGACGGCGACTGACCGGGCGCGCCGGTAGCGTGGACCCCAGGCCGACGCGAGGAGCCGCCATGAATGTGCTGATCGCCACCGATGGATCCGAACCGGCGCTGGATGCCGCGCACCGTTCGCTCACGCTGCTGCGAGATGGGGCTCGCATCAGCCTGGTGATGGTGATCCCCGACAAGGAGGACCCGATGGCGACCGCCGGCGGGTTCGAGGGTCCGGTGATCACCGAGGAGGAGGCCGAGGCCGCGTTCGCCGCCGCGAACCTGCGCGGCCAGGCGGCGCTCGAGGCCACCCGTGCAGCCGTCGACGGCGACGTCGACGTGCGGCTGATCCCCGTTGACGGGGCGACGGGCGCCGCGATCGTCGAGATCGCCGCCGAGATGAGCGCGGAGGTGATCGTGATCGGCGCCTCCGGCAAGGGGTTCTTTCGGCGCCTGCTCTCCGGCTCGGTCAGCGACTACGTGGTGCATCATGCACACTGCCCGGTGCTCGTGGTGCGCCACGATCACCTGACCTGACCTGACCTTGACCTGACCTGGGCCGCTCAGATCGTCTGCAGCACGCTTCCGGCCTCGCGGCACACCGCTGCGCCGGCGCAGCGCCAGGTGCGCCACTGCGTGAGCGCTGCGATGTCGCCACCGACGCCGATCCACGAGACGCGACTCACCCCGGCCGACTCGGTCGCCACGAAGGTGCCGTTCACCCGCCGGAAGTAGTTCAGATTGCTGGACGCCAGCATCTGTGTGGCGCCCCGCGCCCCCGCCGGGTCGTAGAAGCCGAGCAACGAACCGGAGGACGAGAGTTCCTCGATCGTGTTCCCGTCGAGCACCACTCCCCACGTGTCGGTCTGCGGTTGGCCAATACGCGGGTGGAACGGGGCGAGATGGGGTCTCGGCGAGCCGGACCGCCTGCGACCAACCGAGTTCGGTGTCGCCCTTGCGGTGCCGAACGATGTTCGCGACGACCGAGATGTCGTTGCTGTCGAGCACGAGGATGCCGTGGCGCGGCGACGGGAAGGGAGACTGCCCATCCGCGTTGGCGAGCACCGTGTTGTGGTGCACCAGGATCCGCTGACTGATCTCGGTCTCGATGCCGTGCCACAGGTTGTTGTCGACCTGGTTGTACGAGATCACCGAGTCGTGGGTGCCGACATCGGTCCAGATGCCCGTGGAGCCGTTCGCCTGCACCGTGTTACGGGTGATGGTGACGTTGCCGGACTCGGTCGTCTTGATGCCGGCCGACTCGCGGTACTGCTCGGCCTCGGCCTGGTACCGGCCGGTGTCGGTGTTCTCCGCGATGAACGAATCGCGGATGACCAGGTTGTTCGACAGCCACGCCCCGATCCCGATCGCGTCGTTGCGCCGCACGATCACCCGCTCGATCACCACGTCGGGCGACTCACCGAGGCCGATGCCCTCGTAGGAGTTGTCGACCGAGGTCACCTCGCTGATGAGCACGCCGGGGCTCTTCATGACCTTGACGGCGGCGCGGAAGTTGTCGTGATCGGCGAGCGTGAATCGCCGTACCGCGATGCGTCGCAGGGAGGATCCGCCGGCCGTGTCGAACACCACACCGTGGCGTTTGCCGTCGGCGGGCCAGCCCTGGCCGAGGCCGTCGATCCAGACCGTTCCTCCGTCGCCGACGAGATGCACCGACTTCCCGGCGACGAGCACACTCTCGAAATACACGCCAGGCCCGACCCGGACGATCGCCGTGGTCCCGGCCGGCACCCGGTCGACCGCGGCCTGGATCGATCCGGTGCAGCGGTTCGCCACCGGCGCGCATGCGACGGGTTCGATGGGCGTGCCCGCGGGCAGCCCCAGCGACGTGGCGAAGGCTGCGTCGACGACCGCAGCATCGCTCAACCGCTCGAATCCCGGGCCCGCCTGCACCGTGCCGATCACAGCCAATACCGCCGCGCCCACCAGCGCGCGCAAACCCCATCTCCGCCGATCCATACCCGACCACCGCCTCGTGTCGCCTCACACCGCCCGCCGACGGCACCCCGCAGACTACAGCGCCGTTGACAATCACACCATCGCGAATCCTGCCTGTCAGGGGAGTTCGACGGCCCGTTGTTGCAGCCGCGACTTCTCCTGCTGATACCCTGGGGGGTATGTGCCGACGAGTTCAATGTCACCGATGCAATCGACCCACCTATGCCGGATGTGGCGCCCACATCGAGCAGGTGCTCGCCGACGTGGCGCCTGCCGACCGCTGCCAGTGCCGAGCGAATGGCGAGTCGCCCCAAACCGGCCTGCTCGGGCGGCTGTTCGGCCGCTGAACGGCCAACGGCCCGCGGCGGGCTACCCGCCGGTCGCCGTGCTCCGCAATCCCGACCGATCAGGTAGGGTATTGCCGCCGGCGAACGATCCGACCGGCGGGAAGGTGCACCCACTCATGAACATCGCCGACGACATCACCGCCCTGGTCGGAAACACGCCACTGGTTCGACTCCGCAACGTCACCGATGGCGCCGCCGCGACGATCGCCGCCAAGCTCGAGTACTTCAACCCCGCCCACAGCGTGAAGGACCGCATCGGCGTGGCCATGCTCGACGCCGCCGAAGCGGCCGGGCTGATCGGTCCCGACACGATCGTGGTCGAGCCGACCAGCGGCAACACCGGCATCGCGCTGGCGATGGTGTGCGCCGCCCGCGGCTACCGCTGCGTGTTCACGATGCCCGAAACGATGAGCAAGGAGCGCCGGGCGCTGCTGCGCGCCTACGGCGCCGAACTCGTGCTGACGCCCGGCCCCGACGGCATGGGTGGCGCGATCGCCAAGGCGCTCGAACTGGCCGCGGGCGATCCGCGGTACTTCATCCCGCAGCAGTTCGAGAACCCGGCCAACCCGGCGATCCACGTTGCGACCACCGCCGAGGAGATCTGGCGCGACACCGACGGCAAGGTCGACATCTTCGTGAGCGGCGTCGGCACCGGCGGCACGATCACCGGCGTCGGCACCGTGCTCAAGGAGCGCAAGCCCGAGGTGCAGATCATCGCCGTGGAGCCGGCCGCGTCGCCCGTGCTCTCGGGCGGGGCGAAGGGCCCACACCCGATCCAAGGGATCGGCGCCGGGTTCGTGCCCGCCATCCTCGACACCGACGTGATCGACGAGGTCGTCACCGTCGCCAACGACGACGCGTTCGCGACCGCACGCCGCATGGCGACCGAGGAGGGGCTGCTCGTCGGCATCTCGTCGGGCGCAGCGACGTGGGCGGCGATTCAGGTCGCGTCTCGCCCCGAGAACTCTGGCAAGCTCGTGGTGGTCATCATCCCGTCGTTCGGCGAGCGCTACCTCACCACCGCGCTCTTCGCCGACCTGCTCGACGCTTGACCGAGCCCGGCCTTCGCCTCGCGGAACTCCGCCGCGACGTGCTCGCGGTGCGCGACCGCGATCCTGCTGCGCGCTCGTCGATCGAGGTGCTGTGGTGCTACCCGGGGTTGCATGCCGTGTGGATGCACCGCGTGGCGCACGCATGGTGGCACAGCGGGCACCGGCTCGCCGCCCGGCTGCTCTCGACGATCGTGCGGTCGATCACGGGCGTGGAGATCCACCCCGCGGCGACGCTCGGACCCGGGCTGTTCATCGACCACGGCCATGGCGTCGTGATCGGTGAGACCGCAGAGGTCGGCGCCAACGTGACCATCTACCACGGGGTCACGCTCGGGGGAACCAGCCTCGACGCCGGCAAGCGCCACCCGACGGTGGGCGATCGGGTGACCATCGGCGCAGGGGCGAAGGTGCTCGGACCGATCACCGTCGGCCACGACAGCCGCATCGGCGCCAACGCCGTGGTGGTGCGTGACGTGCCGCCCAACTCGGTCGTTGTGGGCGTCCCGGGCCAGGTGATCGCACGCACGCACCCGCGCACTGCGGCGAGCCCACCCGACCTGGACAACACCGCGCTGCCCGACATGGTGGGCGCGAGCCTCTCGTCGCTGCTGCATCGTGTCGACGAGTTGGAGGAGCAACTCAACGGACACGCCACACCGTCGGCGACACGTCCCGACGAATCCGGCATATGGGTGACCGAGGACTTCTCGATCTGACCGTGCGGGGCGTCCCCGGCGGTGCGCCACGGCCGACGTAGCGTTGATCGCATGATCTCGATCGCACGGCGGCAGTTGCTGCTCGGTTCCCTGGCCGGAGGACTCTGGGCCTCCGGGTGCTCGGACACCGACGACCGGTCGCCACGGCCCACCGCGAGCCCCGACCCGGAGACCTCCTCGACGGTCGGCGCGCCGAAAACGGGAGCCGCCACAGGTTGGGCGATGCCCGCCGAGGACGGGCCGCACGAGCGGACCTGGATGTGCTGGCCGTCGAGCACCCAGGTGTGGGGCGAGGACCTCGTCGACGTCCAAGATGCGATCGCGCGGGTGGCCGAGGCGATCGCCGCGTTCGAGCCGGTCACCCTGCTGTGCCGACAGGATCAGGCCGAGGCGCTGCGCGAGCGGCTCGCCGACACGATCGACCTGCTCCCGGCCCCGGTCGACGACCTCTGGGCACGCGACACCCTCCCGAATTTCCTGACCGCGGCCGACGAGCACGACGGCGTCCGGCTCGCGGCCGGCCACGTGCAGTTCAACGGCTGGGGCGACAAGCAGGTACACGATGGGGATGCACAGCTCGCCACGATCGTCGCCGAGCACCTCGGCATCCCCGTGGTCGAGAGCGGCCTCGTGGGCGAGGGCGGCGGACTCGAGGTCGACGGCCACGGCACCGTCCTCGCCGCTCGATCGAGCTGGGTCAACGCCAATCGAAACCCCGGGAGCGACGAGGCGGACATCGCCGCAGCGCTGACGGAGATGCTCGGAGCGGAGCGCGTCGTCTGGATCGACGGGCTCGCCGGTGCCGACATCACCGACGGCCACATCGACACCCTCGCCCGGTTCGTCGACGAGGCCACGATCCTCGTGGATACCCCGGCGTTCGATGACGCGGACGACCCCTGGGTCGAGGTTGCCGCACAGACACGCGCAACCGTCGAGGCGGCGCGAACCGTCGAGGGCGCCCCGTACGAGATCGTCGAGATCGTCCAACCCGAGACGCCACGCGGGGACGGCGCCGACTTCCTCGCGACCTACATGAACTACTACGTGTGCAACGGCGCGGTCATCGCTCCCGAGTTCGGGGATGAGCAGGCCGACGCGGCGGCCAAGGCGATGCTCGGCGACCTCTTCCCCGGGCGCGAGATCGTGATGCTCGACATCGACGCGCTGGCCGCCGGCGGCGGCGGCATCCATTGCGCCACGCAGCAGCAACCCCGGATCGCGTGACGTGGACGACCCGCTGCAGCCGTATCGACAGCCGCTCGTGACCGCGACCGGCATCGTGCTCGGCTTCGTGCTCAACTTCGCGAACAGCTGGGTCCGCTCCGACACCTCGCTGGGCGATGTCGGCGCGTACGGGGTGGGGTCGCTCGTGCTGGCGGGAATGATCTGCCTCATCGTCGTGCTCGCCCGGATCCTTCGCGTCGGGGTCGACAGCGACCGGGTGACCGGGTACTACCGCCGCACGGTGAACGTGTTCCTGATCGGCGTCACCCTCGCCGTCGCGGGCGCGGCGATCGACATGTACAGCAATTTCCAATCGTCCTGAACCCCGCCCGGCTCAGGACGCGGCGAGCCAGGTTCGCAGCGTCGCCTCGTCGGATGCGACCTCGGCGCCGAAATACCACCAGAAGGTTCCGCCCCCGCACGGCGCGACGCGACGCGACGCTCGCTCGTACAGCCCGAACACGGCGCGCCGCCCCCGGCCCGTAGGGTCGGCGCGATCGCCCCACCACCAGCGATGGCTCAGGTCGCCCGACCAGTACCCGAGCTCGCTGACGACGATCGGGCGATCGCCCACGCGGGAGCGCAACGTCTGTAGGACGCGTTCGAACGCCGCCGGACCCATCGGTGCGTTCTCGGGATAGATCGACAGCCCCACCGAGTCGGTGACAGCCAGCACCTCGGGCGTGAGATGGCGGTCCAACCAGGTGAACAGCGAGTGCGCCTCGTCGTCCTCGCCGAGTTGCCATGCCAGCGTCAGCATGCGGGCCGGCGGCGCGGCGCCGAGTGCCCCGGCCGCGGCGAGCACCTTGTCGATCGTCCCCTGCCCGGCCCAGGCCCCGTTGACCTCGTTGCCGATCTCCCATCCCTGCACCGGTCCGAGCGTCGACGCCAGTTCACGCACGCGCGCCGCAACGCCCTCGGGCGTCATCGAGGCGAGGTCGGCCGAGTCGACGGGCTGCACCATCACCGACGCGCCCGAGTCGCGGATCCGGCGCACCATCGATGCCGCCTCGTCGAGCGCAAGCGACGGCGAGATCACGACGCGTGCCGCCGGCGCCGAGGCACCGGCTGGGCGCCGGCGGATCGCTCGGACCGAGGGGGCAACGGCCGCCTCGTCGTTGACCGTGATCCCCACGGTTGCGGCCGTGCAATCGCCGATCGGCGTGGACGACAGGGCCAGCGCATAAGCCCTCGTCACCGCATGCAGCGCTCGTTCACCCCACGCGGCGCGTTGGAGCGCGCCGGACGCTCCCGGCGCACGACCGGCCGCGTCGAATGCCGCTCGCGCCTCGCGACACGCGGCGGCGAGCGACCCGGTCGGGCGGACGGCGTGCCCGAGCATCCACGCATCGAGCGCTGCCGCCTGTTGCGACGCCGCGGCGAGTTCGAGCAGCCACCGACCGGGCCGATCCAAGTCGACCAGCAGGTTGACGTACCCCGAGGCCGTCGGCCAGGCGACCGCCAGCGTCACCGGCCGGCCCGGCCATTCCGCCCGCGCCGGTTGGCGCTCCTGTTCGGCCTCGATGGGCCACATGCGCACCACGGTGAGCCGCTCGGGGTCGAGGAACGCGTCATCGACGCCGCTCTCGCCATCCCCGGCGGTCTCCAACGCTCGCACCTCCGGCCCGTCGAGCCATGCTCCCCGCCGAGCGACGGCGAGCTCGAGATCCGAGGACGTCCCCGCGATCGGCTGCGACTCGGCGGCGATCGAACCCACACACGCGAACCAGGGCCGAGCGGGCACGGCGGGCACATCGATCGTCGACCGACGCTCCGCGCTCGCCGCGAGCGGCAGGAGCGCCACGGCAGCCAGCGCGAACCAGCGGGGCCGACGCCGTGGCGACATCGGGCCCGACTAGAGCGAACCGGCGGCGACGAAGGTGTACCCCTTCGCCTTGATGCCGGACACGGTCTCGCGGAGGTACGACACCCCGAGGTAGGGGTGGTAGAAGAAGCTTGCGATCGCGTCGTTGAGCGCCAGGTTCCGTTCGGCGGTCGCGACGATGTCGGCTGGGAGCCGCGGCGGGTGGTGGTTGTACTCCTCGGGCGACACGTTGCCCAGGTTCTCGGGAACGATCTGCAGCCCGTACACATCGGTGATGCCGCTATAGGGGAAGAACTGACCGATCGGGGTCACGGCGTAGTCGGCCTGCGAAAAGCCCCCACCGAGCACGCCGGCGAAGTACAGCATGCGCCCGTAGTGACGACCGTAGGTGGCCCGTGCCGCCTCGTAGTCGACGGCCGAGGCCGCGTAGTGCGGCATGGTCATCATGGTCGGCTTGGGAAGCCGGACCGACGCGAGATCGGCGGTGTGACGGTTCATTCGGCCGCTCGCCCACGCGAGCGAATCGCCGGGTACGGGGCCGTCGTAGCGCACGTAGTCGTCGTCGTCGACGTGGGCCAGCCAGAACTCGAAGTCATCGGCGCTGGCCCCGCTGTACGGGTTGAGCCGCCGATCGCTCTGGTGGGTCAGCCCGTGCATCACGAGGGTGCCGCCCTTTGACCGCATGTAGGCGAGGGCGCTGACGACTGCGGGTGCCTGCGAGAGGCGGCGCGACACGGGCCGGCCGTCGTTGTAGGTGCCGAGCGGATCCTCGTAGCGAGTGAACACCGTGACCGAGAACGGCACCCGCTGACCCGCCAGGTAGTCGGCGATCGAGCGGAGCTCGTCGGGGTCCGACATCGGCCCCACATCCTCGATGCGCACGAGCGCTCGTCGGCGCAGGGTCCGGTCCGCATCGAACAGGTCCTGGAGCAGTCCGGCGAAGGCGACGTAGCGATCGTTCTCGCTCGCGTACGCGTACGGCATCTCGCCGACGTAGGTGAGCCGCATCGACGGCGTGCGCACCGCCCACGGCATGCTCGCTCCGTCGGAGCGAATCGCCGAGGCGAGCACGGTGCGCTTCGTTGCGTCGGTCGTGACGGTCCCCATCACCGCGCCCGAGGCCGCGTCGCGGGTGAAGCGCCGCCCCTTGTACTCGACCGCCGTGAACGCCGAACTGTCGTACCCCGCCCACTGCCAGCCGTACACGTTGGCGAAGTAGCGGCCCGACGCGGCGAAGACGCGATCGTGCAGCGCCCAGATGTTGTGGCCGAGCCACAGCACCTCGGTCGTGCCCTCGGCGACGTCGTCGAGGAAGGCGTTCGGCAGCGGCTCGCCATAGGTCGACCCGACGTACACGACGCGCCGATACGCATCCATCTCGTCCGCGAGATAGGTCCGCACCGGACGCGACGTGACCGGGCCGAACCGCGACATCAGGTTGGCGGTGAGCGTCGCGTACATCTGGCAGAGACCGCCCCACGCGCCGGTCGTGTCGTACAGGACCAGCGTCGTCGGTGCGGGAGCGGCGCCACGGGCGCCGGTGGGGGCCAGTGACGCGCTCGACGGTTGCCCGCGCTCCACCACAGCCGCTCCGACTCCGAGAACCGCTATCGCCACGGCCGTCGACAGCCACGATCTGGCACCGACGAGGCGACGACGCGGGGCGGTCATCGGGCCGCTCCCACCGCGCCGGCGAACTCGTCGCTTGCGAGCTCGGCGCCCATCATTCGCCGCATCGCGGCGACTGCCCGGCGAGCGGCGTGCCCGTCGCCGTAGGGGTTCACCACGTTCGCCATTGCGGCGTACGCCGCGGGGTTGTCCAGCAACACCTCGACCTCCTTGACGATGCGGTCGACGTCGGTGCCGACGAGGCGAGCCGAGCCGGCCGCGATCGCCTCCGGTCGTTCCGTGTTCTCCCGCATGACCAGCACCGGCTTGCCCAGCGACGGTGCCTCCTCTGGATGCCGCCCGAGTCGGTCAGCACCACATCGGCCGCCGACAGCAGCCGACAGAATGCACCGTGGTGCAGCGGCTCCCGGACCCACACGTTGTCGAGGCCCTCGACGGCCGGCACGATCGCCTGTCGCACCACCGGGTTGGCGTGGATCGGTACCAGCACCAGCAGGTCGGGGCGATCGGCCGCGAGTCGAGCGATCGCCGCGCCGATCCGCTCCATCGGTTCGCCCCACGATTCGCGGCGATGCGCGGTCACCAGGAGCCGGCGGCGCGGGTCTGCGGCCGCGTCGCGGCACCATGGCGGGTCGTCGGCCCGGTCCGCGGCATCGCGGGACAGGGCGAGGTGGAGCGCGTCGATCACCGAGTTCCCGGTCACGACGATCTCGTGGCCGTTCACGCCTTCGCATCGCAGCTGCGCGGCGGCGGCCGCCGTCGGGGCGAGATGGAGGGACGCGATCCGCGTCGTGAGCCGACGGTTCAGTTCCTCGGGGAAGGGCGAGAGCAGGTCGCCGGTGCGCAGGCCCGCTTCCAGGTGCACCACGGGCACCTGGGCGTACGACGCGGCAAGCGCACCGGCGAAGGTCGTCGTGGTGTCGCCCTGCACGAGCACCGCATCGGCGCCCGACGCCGCGAGCAGCGGGGTCAACCTCCGGACGATCTCGGCGGTCAGGTCTTCGATGCGCTGCCCGGGCGCGCACAGGTCCAGGTCGGCATCGACGGTCAGACCGAACGAATCGAGGACCTGACGCAGCATCTCGCGATGCTGCCCGGTCGACACCACGACCGGCTCCAGGTCGGCGGTCGCCGCCAACTCCAAGACAATCGGAGCGACCTTGATCGCCTCCGGCCTCGTCCCGAGGATGCACACCACACGACGCCGTGCCGCCACGTCGTACCCGCCTTCGATCACCCGGGTCGCCCGCCGACGACCGCGTAGGGGCGCAGCCTTTCACACCCCCCATCGAGTGTCCAGCACCCTGGCGGGCATTCGCCGCCTCAGCCGCGAGCGGGTGCCTCCTCGAGGTCGTGGCCCTCCACGTCGATGCGGGGCAACAGGCGGTCGAGCCAGCGCGGGATCCACCAGTTGCGCTCGCCCAGCAGCTCCATCGTCGCGGGAACCAGCAGCATTCGAACGACCGTGGCGTCGAGGAACACCGCGACCGCGAGACCCAGGCCGAAGAGCCGCGAGATGCGGTTGTCCTCGAACATGAACGACCCGAAGACCACCACCATGATCGCTGCGGCGGCCGTGATGACGTGCGCTGTGGCGGCAAGGCCGTCGGCGACCGAGTTCCGGGCGTCGCCGTGGCGGTCGTACTCCTCCTTCACCCGCGACAGCAGGAACACCTCGTAGTCCATCGAGAGTCCGAAGACGATCGCGAACAGCATCAGGGGAATGAACGGCTCGATCGGCGCGCCTTCCACGCCGAGAATCGAGCCGAGCCAACCCCACTGGAACACCGCGACCACGACGCCGTAGGCCGCAGCGATGCTGATGACGTTCATGATCACGGCCTTGAGCGGCACGAGCAGCGACCGGAACACCGCCATCAGCAGCAGGAAGCTGAGCGCGAGCACCACGGCGAAGAACACCAGCATCCGCTCCGCGAGGTAGCTCGAGAAGTCGATGCCGACCGCGACGAAGCCGCTCACGTACACGGTGAGCCCAGTCGATTTCGCGATCGGCGGGATGACCGTGTCGCGCAGGTGGTTCACGAGGTTCTCGGTTGCCTCGGCCTGCGGCGTCGTCGACGGGATGGCGCGGATCAGGTAGGCGGTCGCGTCCTGCGGCTTCTCGAACCCGGTGTTCGGAAAGGGCGGCGTGACCGATGCGATCCCCTTCGTGGACGACAGCGCCGCGACGAGCGTGTTGGCGTCGTCCGCCCTTCCCGGCTCCGAGGCCTTGACCGCGATCAGGAGCGGACCGTTGAAGCCGGGGCCGAAGCCATCCGAGAGGAGGTCATAGGCCCGGCGGGTCGTGGTGTCCTTCGCGAAGTTGCCGTCGTCGGAGAAGCCGAGGCGCAACCCGAACAGCGGGATCGCGAGCAGCGCCATCACCGCCGTGCCGCCGATCACCGCCGACCACGGGTGGCGCTGCACCAGGTGGCTCCAGCGATACGCCGTGGTCTCCTCGGGGGGACGGCGCTTGCGTTGCGGCACGCGCGCCTTGAGCGGCGCAACGGCGAATCCGGCGGCCAGTACCACCACGGCGAGCGGCACGCCGACGAGCAGCGGCTGGACGCCGAGGCCCACGCCGAGCAGGGCGATGGCGACCAGGCCGGCGGCGATCAGGCCGCGCCAGCGGGTCACCTCGACCCGCTCTCGGGCGAAACCGAGCAACGCCGGGAGGAGCGTGACCGATGCCGCCATCGTCGCCGTCACGGTGATGGCCGCACCGATCGCCAGGCCGGAGACAAACGAGAGCCCGATGATGAGCATGCCGAGCAGCGATACCACCACGGTCAGGCCGGCGAAGATGACCGCACGACCCGCCGTGTCGAAGGCGACGCCCGTCGCCTCCTCGGGATCCATGCCGCGATGGAGGCCCTCGCGGTATCTCGTCACGATGAACAGGGCGTAGTCGATGCCGACGCCCAGGCCGATCATGGCGCCGATGGTGGTGGCGAAGTCGGGCATCTTCGTGAGGTTCGACACGAGCGTCGTGATGCCGATGCCGGTTCCCACGCCGCCGAGAGCGACCGCGATGGGCAGCCCCATGGCCAGCACCGACCCGAACGACAGGATCAACACGACGATCGCGAACGCGAGCCCGATCAGTTCCGAATCGGGCGGCTCGAACTTGGCGAGCACCGATCCACCGACCTCAGTCTGCAGGCCGTCGACCGTGGGGAGCATGCCCACGATGCGCGCGCCGATCTCGCCGCTCGCCTTCTGATCGACCTCGGGGTCGAGGTTCACCTGGGCGAAGGCAACCTTGCGCTCGGCGTTCACCTGCGCCGCGCCCATCGGCAGCGCGTACGGGCTCGACACCGACACGTGCGGGATCTTCTCGACCTTCTTGAAGAGGGTCTGCATCGCGGCGGACACCTTCGGGTCGTCGACCGTCGCATCGCTGCGGAACACGATCGTGCCGCTCAGGCCGCCGCGACCGGGGAAGTACTCGTTGAGCAGGTCGAATCCGCGCGCCGAGTCGGACTCGGGGAGCTCGCGACCGGCGTTGAACGCGCTGCCGACACCCTGCGCCCAGCCGTTCACGCCGGCGAGCAGCACCAACCATCCGACCAGCGTGAGCACCCGCCGCCGATAACACCAGCGACCGAGACGTGCGAGCATGAGACCTCCCGAGGAAACGCTACGAGAGAGTAGCGGTACCTCGGCGAGACGCCGAACGAGTGGTCGGTGACTCCTGGCACACGCGCTCGCGGCACCGTACGCGGGTCGGCCGACACCCGAAGGTGCCGGCCGACCCGCCCACAGAGGTTCCGCTCACGCCGCCCGCAGAGCACGGGTCGGGCGTGAGGTCACCTCGACCGGCGACGCCGCCGCGGGATCTGCACCAGAAGCGCACCGCCCGAGATGGCCGCGACCGCCAGCGCCAGGAGGCGCCAGATGTCCCCGCCGGTGAAGGCGAGTGTCTTCGGGGTTTCCGGCGTGGCATTCTTGTCGAGGCGAGTGATCGCCTGTGCCTCGACGAGCGCCGTGCCCTCGTCGGCCGAATCCACCACGTTGTCCAGGTCGTCGTCGCTGACCACGCTGGCGCGGTTCGTCAGGTCGGTGGTGACGCCCTTGGCGATCGTTCCCACGAGGGTCACATCCGATGTGGCGCCGGGCTCGATCACCGAGTCGAGCGTGCAGACCACCTCGGTGACCCGCTGGTCGCACGTCCAGCCCGTGCCGGTGGCGCTCACGGGTGTGAGGCCGGTCGGCAGCGTGTCGGTGACGCTCACCGTGCCCACCGTCGGCTGGTCGCCCACGTTGGTCACCGAAATCCGATACGTGACGGTGCGATCGGCCGTCGGTCCGTCGATCAGCGTCTTCTTGATCGTCAGGTCGGTCGGGAGCCACAGCCCCGCGTCGATCGCCCGGATGTGGTCGCCAGCGTCCACGGTGATGTCCTGCGTCATCGCCGTCGCAAGCCCCATGTCGGAGTCGATCGAGCGATCGCCCCCGACGAGCGGGATGGTCAGGCGATGCCGCTCGGGCACCGCGATCCGCACCTGGTAGATCCCCGGAGCGAGGTCCTCGAACAGGTAGGAGCCGTCCTCGGCGGTCGTCGACGTGGCGATCACCTCGCCCGGCTCGACCGGGGTCGGTGCAGCGGCGGTCCGCAGCGACATCCCCGGGTCCTCGGCCGACACGAGGATCAGCTCGACGGGCACGCCGCCGTGCAGCTCCTCGCCCTGCTGGCGAAGGCCGTCGCGGTCGACGTCGTCCCACACGACGCCCTCCAGCTTGGCCGGACGCCAGAAGCCATGGCCGATGGTGCCATCGGTCTCGCCCGGGCCGAGGTGGACCGGAAGCGGGCTCTCGTCGCTGTCACGGTTGTCGTCGTCGCCCGCATCGACCGGTGAGCCGTCGTAGCCCTCCGGCGGAGTGACCGCGACCTCGTAGTCGCCTTCGGGCAGGCCGGTGATGGTCCAGCTGCCGTCGGGGCCCGTGGTGGCGGTCCGTTCGACCGGGTTGCCGTTGACATCGGTCCCGGTGAGCGTGATCTCCACGCCCTCGATCGCCGGTTCGCCCGGATCCTGCACGCCGTTGCCGTTGCGGTCATCCCACACCCGGCCCGACACCGTGCCCGGCGACCAGACGCCGGCGTCGATCGATCCGACCTCGTCGTCGACGATGACGGTGATCGGGTCGACCCCACCCGTCGCCGGGTCGGCGTCGGAGTCGGTCGTCGGCGTCGCGGCCTTGGCGGGCACGAATTCGGTCCCGTCCGGAGCGACGAAGGTGACCGTGTAGGTCCCCGGCGGCACACCGACGCTCCAGTTGCCGTCGGCATCGGTGGTCGTCTCGCGTGTCACCGCGGCGCCCGTGCCGTCGGTGCCGGTCACCCGGACGACCACGCCGGAACGGACCGGCTCGCCGCTCTCGTGCACGCCGTCGCCGTCGCGGTCGGTCCAGGCCTGACCGCCGAGAGTTGCGCCGCCGACGAGCCCGCCGTCCACCGTGGACGAGGAGCCAGAGGTCACCACGACCGGAGTCGAGGAGGTGACCGGATCGATGTCGGAGTCGACGTCGTCGGCACCGGCGTTCGGGACCGTGATGGTGCGCCGCGGCGGCGCAACGACGGTGACGGTGTAGCTGCCGGGCACCAGGTCATCGAAGGAGTAGGTGCCGTCGGCACCGGTGGTCACCTCGATGCTCACCGGGTTACCCGCGCCGTCGGTTCCGGTCAGCCGGACGGTCACGTCCGGGGTTCCGGGCTCGCCCGCGTCGCGGACGCCGTCACCGTCGAGGTCGGTCCACACTGTTCCGCCGACGCTGCCCGGCGTGAAGTAGCCGGCGCCGATGTCGTCGCGAGACGACCCGGAGGTCAGCGTGACATCGACCGTCGAGCCCTCCGCTGCCGGATCGGAATCCAGCGTGTCGTCCGAGCCCTTGTCGGGCGCGGTCAGGACCGTGCCGGACGGAGTGCCGAAGGCCACGGAGTAGTCACCGGGCACCAGCCCGTCGACCGCCCACACGCCGGACGGGTCGGTCGTGACCGTGAGGTCGACCGGGTTGCCCGCGCCGTCGGTGCCGGTGACGTGCACCTCGATACCGGCGAGCACGGGCTCTCCGGCGTCGTGCACGCCATCACCGTCGGTGTCGGTCCACACCACGCCACCGAGGTGGGCGGGCGTGAAGAAGCCCGAGTCGAGGTGGTCGCGATGGTCGCCGCTGTCGAGCGTGACCGGCGCGGTATGACCCGTCGCCGGAGCGGGGTCGGAGTCGGTGTCGGCGGGGCCCTGGCCGTCGACGGTGAACTCCGTACCGGACGGCGCCGCCACCTCGAGGTGGTACGTGCCGGGCACGAGACCCGTGAAGTCGTAGCGGCCGTCGGCGCCGGTCGTTGCCGGAATCGACACCGGGTTTCCGGCACCTTCGGCTCCGACGAGCGTGACGACCACGCCGGCCACGGGCAGTTCGCCCGCGTCCTGCACGCCGTCGCCGTCCGCGTCGTCCCAGGCGATGCCATGAATCGCCACCGGCTCGAAGTACCCGGCATCCACGCCGGACACGTCGGAACCGCTGACCACGTCGAATCCGCTCGTCGCGCCGGTCGCCCGGTCGGCGTCGGAGTCGGCGGTGTCATCCGCACCCTGATCCGCCGCGGTCCGGTCGGAACCGCTGACCGTGCCGTAGACGAGGTGGTACGTACCCGGGACCACATCGTCGAAGGTCACCGTGCCGTCGGACCCCGTCGTCGCGGTCCGATCGACAGCGGCTCCCGACCCGTCGGTGCCCACCAGGTGGACCTCGACGCCGGCGAGACCGACATCGGTTGCCGCCCGGATACCGTCGCCGTCGGCGTCGACCCAGGCGATGCCCGCGACCGAGCCGAGCGCGTACGTGCCCTCATCGACGTCGGACACCGTCTGACCCGACTGGAGCGCGATCGGCCCCGGCAGCGGGGTCGACACGTGCAGCCCCGGCACCACCTCGAAGGTCACCGTGTACGTGCCGGGCAGAAGGCCGGTGAAGTGGTAGCTGCCGTCGACGTCGGTGGTCGCCGTCGTCGAGACGGGGTTGCCGAACATGTCGGTGCCCGTCAGCGTGACCGTCTCACCAGCGACCGGCGTCTCGCCGGCCTCGCGGACGCCATCGGCGTCCGCATCGGTCCAGCGGACTCCCTCGATCACCCCGGTGTCGAGAACGAACCCGGCGTCGAGGCCGTCGAGCACCTCACCCGAAGCGGGCGAGATCGTGCCCAGGTTGCCACCGACTCCGGCGTCGGAGTCGAGCGCCGGGTCGCCCACCCCGACATGGGTGAACTGCCAGTGCGCCGGCAGATCCGCCGTGTCGAGGGTGACCGTGAACGTTCCGGGAGGAATCTCGCCGGTCCAGTGGCCCGTCGCATCGGTGGTGAAGGTGGCCGTGAAGGGGTTGCCCTCCACGTCTTGACCCGACACCGTCACGTCGACGCCGGACTGGCCCGACTCGCCGGCGTCCTGGACGCCGTCGCCGTCGAGATCCTGCCACACGAAGTCACCGACGGTGACGGGTTCGTAGACCACGAGCTTCGCCAGGTTCGCCGCGGCGGCATCGGTCTGGTCCGAGTCGACATCCGCGTAGTTCACGAAGACTGTCTGCCCCGGAAGGCCCGCCGGCACCACCGCTTCGACGGTGATCGTGCAGGTCTGGCCGACCACCAGCGACGGGAAGGCCCAGCTGACGTCCTGGCCGGCGGCCGTGGCCGCCGAGGCGGTCTCGACCGATCCGGCGCAGGTCGACACCGTGGTAGCGGGGTCGTACGTGACGCCGTCGGGGAAGTGATCGGTGACGACCAGACCGGTGAGATCGGTCTCGGCCGGGTTGGTCACCGTGATGTCCCAGTGGGCACGGCCGCCTCCCGGCAGGAAGGGCAGCACCTGCCGGTCGGGTGTCTTGGCGATCTCGACGCCGACCGAGGACAGCGTCGCGTTCGCAGCATCGGCGGAACGGAACCCGGGCGCGCCTGCGGGCGGCGCCGAGCCGTCGGGGCGCTGTGCCGTAGCCCAGGCGCTGTTCGCCGAGTCCGCGGCCGAGCCGGTTCCCGGCGTAGACGAGTAGCGGATCACCACCGACGCCCCCGAGGCGAGGTCGCCGAGGTCCCAGCGCAGCAGCGTGTTGCCGAACAACGTGGTGATGTTCGGCTCGACTGCCACACCGTCGACCGTTGCCGAGCCGGCGTCGTAGGTCCACCCCGGCGGCAGCATGTCGCGTGCGACCACCGCGCCTGCGAGGAGCTCACCGGCGTTGGTGACCGTGATGCACCACGGCGCCGACCGACCGACCGCGATCTGCTGGCTGTCGTTCGCCGGGTCGTTCGCCGGGCACGGCGTTGCGCCCGTGGGGTTCGGCACCTTCGTCAGGCGAAGGTCGGCCGACAGGAACCGGATCACGACCTCGTCGCTCGGGCCGTCGTATTCGCGGTTCGCGTCGTCCGCGTACTGACGCCCCTGGAACACGCCGACGTCGACGGTGTTCTCGATCGCCGCTTCGGTCTGCGGGTCGGGCCCGACGGTTGCCTGGTAGGTGAACTGCTGCACCTGCCCGGGCCACAGCGTCGGGATGAGCCACGCGATCGTCGGATCGTCGGCAACCCAGCCCTTCGTCGCGAGCCAGGTGTCGCCGGTGAGCGTCACGTTGGTGAGGGCCGAGTTCGGACGGTCCTCGACCGGCACTCGCCAGGCCGCGACCTGACCCGTGTTGCGAACGGTGATCGTGTAGTTGATCACGTCGCCGGCAGCGAGCGGTCCGGCGCGATCCGCCGTCTTCTCCACGTGCACGTCTGGCTCGCCGACATTCGTCGCGAAGGTCGCCTCATCGCTTTCGTAGAGGGCCGACTCGACCGGTGCGCTCGGGGTCGACGTGATCACATCGTCCTCGTTCGAGTAGCCGCGGACGCGGTCGACGAGCTGATCGCCCACCGCCAGGCGGGTGCCCGTCGTGTAGGCGTCCATCACGTGGCCGTGTACCCGGAACGAGAAGTAGCGGTCGTAGGGCACACCGACGACCTCGTCGTAGAACATGCCGACCGTCGTCGTGCCGTCCGCATTGACCACCGGGCCGAGCGCCACAGTTGTCTGCGGCGGACAGGCAACGCCCGTCGATGTCGAGCAGTTCGGCTGGTCGATCGTGACATCGTCGATCCCGTCGGGGACGACGTCGGTGTAGGCCAGATCGTGGTAGACGGTTCCGGCCGGCAGCATGAAGTTGATGTAGTAGTCAGCCGCATCGTTCGGCGTCACCATCCACGGGCCCGACTTGCTGGGCATCGGAGCGGGCGACGGGTTCACGACCCGCAGGTCACCGGTGTCGGTGAGCGTGAAGCCGTAGTCGAACGACCCGAGGGTGGTGTAGAAGGGGTGCGTCGGCGAGTAGGTCGCCGTGGGCGCCTCGGCGGTCGCCGAGTTGGTGTAGGTGTACCCGTCGACCTCGTCGTCGGGCACCGAGATCGGCAGCTCGATGTGCACCCGCGAGGCGCACTGACCCCAATACGGATGATCCTTCGGAATTGCGACCGGGCACTGGTGGCTGCCGTCCGGCCACTTCTCCCACTGGGAGTAGGCCGGTTGCAGGTCGAAGGTCCACTCGATGATGGACGGGTCGCCGGGGCCGGTCGAGCGATGCACGACGTTCTCGGTGAAGCTCACCGGGTCGCCCAGCTCATCGGTGAGCGTCGCGGTGCCGGGCTGGTACAGCGGCGCACCCGCGGCGACCGACCAGTCCTGCACCGTGTCGGTGACCTTCACGTCGTCGATCGCGAAGCGCTGGTTGAAGTCGAGGTCCATCGTGAACGCCGCCGTCGAGTCGGCGGTCACGGTTCCGTTCTTCGGGGCCTTCGTGAACGACGGCTGATCGATCGATCGGGCCTGCACACTCGCCGCCGTCGATCCCGACTGGTCCGACGTCGTCGTGGCTTCGAGCAACACGTAGTTCGGAACGGTCGGACCGACCGGCTCCCAGCCCCACACGGCGGCCGACTTGCAGCCCGGCCACTCGGCATTCGGCGCCACCTCGAAGGAGATGCGGTACGACCGGTCGAAGGTGAAGTTGCCGGCGTTCGTCGCTCCGGTCCACTGCATCGCCGGATCCCACAACGCGGCGTCTTGGCCGGTTCCGGCCTTCGAGAACACCCACAGCAGCTGGTCGCCCTGCTGCTCGATGTTCCAGTAGTAGCACTGCTGCGGCGAGTTCGGCGTGACGGTCGGCTCGAACAGCGGCGTGGACGTCTTCACGAGATTCCCGGAGCCGTCCCACGACCAATGGTCGAGGCGTGCCGTACCCGGAACGTAGCTCCATCCCCTCGCCAGGCGGTCGGTCAGGTTGATGGTCCGCAGCTCCTCGGCGTTTTCCACGCCGATGTTGACGTGGTATTCGAGCGAGTCGCCGTCGTCCATGGGCGCGCGGCTGTCGCGTTGGTTGAAGCAGACCGGGTGACCGTCAACGGTCATCTGCTCCCAGCCGTAGCAGTGAGCGTCGTCGGTCAGCTCGCCCACGTCGGTGGACCCGACGGCATTGACCTGCTTGGTCATGTACAGCCGGGGGCTGACGAGGTCGAGGTACGTCTGCGACTGACGGTTCCCCGTCACGCTCGTGACCGAAAGCGTGTCGAAGTCGTCGATGTCGTAGGAACTGATGCGCGCCTCGTTCATGAAGCGAGTCCCGAAGTAGGCGTTCGACTGGACCCGAAGGCCTGCCGCCCACCCGGGAAGCGAGGTCCGCGCCTGGAAGCTGGCGGTGTAGGTCTCGCCCGCTCCCAGTTCGGGGAGCTCCCACGAGATCTTCGAGCCGTCGGTCGGCGCGGTGTCCACGATCGCGGGCGACGGCGTCGAGTTCGAGAGCACCTCCCAATCCACCGGGTAGCCGTACACCGCGTTCGCGGACGGGCGGTCATCGAAGTCGATGTAGTACGCCGAGCCGGGTCCGAGGTTGCGCACCGTCAGCTCGCACTCGACGTTCGCGACGCTGAGCGCGGATTCCTTGATCGGCTCGGGCTCGCCGTAGGTGCCCGGCGCCGTCGATGCCTCGCCGGGGCGATGGCACGTCTTGGTGATGCGAACGTCCGGCGTGCTCGCAGTGAAGGCGGCGGTCGCCTGCCCGCGGTGGTTCATGCCGTACGCCCACCAGTTGTTCTGCCACCCGGCCCCCATACCGCTCAGCAGCGCATTCGAGTTGTACAGGTTCACCGTGTTCAGGAATCGGGCGACGCCGCAGCTGTAGTAGGTGTCGGCCGCCATGCCGTAGCTCGGGCAGTTCGGCAGCGCGTAGACCACGTCGGCCTCGGGCGTGACCATCTGATACGAGATCCGAAGCGTCCGCGCCTCGGTGTCGGACGCGACCGGGCCGGTCTTCCAGGCGGCGAGCGTTCCGTCGCTCAGGGCCGGCAGCGCGGTCACCGTGATGTCGTCGGGGCCACCGGCGGTGCAGCCGGCGATGCAGGACGCCGACACCGGCACGATCGACACCGGCGGCTGGTTGGTCGGCCAGTACGGCGAGGTCGGGTTGCTGATGCCCGTCTGGTCGTAGACGAAGAGCCCGTTGGCCGCGTAGTTCTTCGGCACCGACACGTCGATCGTGAACGTGGCGGCGTCGCCCCACGGCCCCTTCGCGTGGTCGACGCTCTTCGCGACCGTCGGTTGGTTGTTGCTCTCGACGGTGACCCATCCGGTGTCGCAGAAGGCCGAGGTGAACGGGCCGCACGTGCCACCGATCGCGGCGGGGCTGGTGGTCTCGAACGCCGCGAGGTTCGTGAACGAACGAGGCAGCGCACCGTCGAGCGTCAGGGCTGCCTCGGTGTCCGTGGTCGTCGGGATGGTCACCGAGATCGAGGCCGAACTCGCGGGCTGCGCCGTGATGGCGAATCCCGACCACGTGATCTTGGTCGAGCCGTCCGGCTGCGGCGTGATCACCTCGCTATGGGCAGCCGCCGTCGTACCGTCGCTGAACGTCGCGGTGCCGGGGGCGTAGATGAAGCCCTTGGGCAGCAGGTCGGAGATCGATCCGGACACCGCGTAGGCGTGGCGCAGCGGCGTCGACACGCTGAAGCTCGCGTTCCAGTTGACCGCGTTCCCGGCGGGCACCGTGCCCCCGTCGGGCGACTTCTGCAGGTTCATTGCGACGCCGCAACCCGCCCCGGCGGAGGCCGCGTAGGGCGTCGTGGCGGCGATCGCGCTGCCGCGACTGGGCGATCCGCTCCAGTCGACGCCGGAAAGCTGGATAGAAGGACCGGAAACCGAGATGGCGCTGGCCGTGACGTTCCACCGCAACCCGAGGAACCGGGATGCGTTGTTGATCGCCACGTCGCCGACGTTCCACGTCATGGTGGTGGTGCCATCGCCGTTCACCACCAAGGTGTCGGGGTCGCGGAACGGCGCCTCGACGCCGTTGTACGGGGTGCCCTTCACCGAGCCGGGCACGAACGTGACATCCGACGACAGCGTCACCGTGGCCACCGCGTCGTGCAGCGTGCCGATGTCGGCTCGGTCGGGCGTGCCGAGGTAGTGGTAGTTGTACAGGTCGACCCGGAACTCGACCGTGTCGCCGATGGCGTCGGGGTCCGAACAGCCGGAGGCATAGACCCGCGGCTGCGGGGTGAACGCCCACGTGTCCACGATGCGGCTCGTGCCGGGGCCGTAGGAGTAGTCGCCCGCTCCCGTGCCGCCCGGCGTGCTGTGCGAGTTCACGATCTGCGCGGTGTTGCGGATCTGCCAGCGGCTGTCGAACGCCTCACCGGTCGTGCGGGGTACCGCGGTGTAGGTGATGACGACCTGGCCCCCCGCCGGCACGGTGTCGATCCGCAGGGTCGTCGCCGGGTCGGCGAGGGTCCACCCGTCGGTCACGGTCACGCCCGACGGCAGCGCGTCGAAGACCACGTCGCGCAGCTCGCCGTTGCCCATCGAGTCGGTCACGTCGAGCGCATACGCGTCGCGCGATCCGGTGTTGCGAACGGTCAGCGTGAAGGTGTTGATCGATCCGGGGTTGGTGCGATCCCCCGCCTCGACCGAGCTGAACTCAGCCGTCTTCGTCAGGTCGACGACCGGCGTTGCGATGTCGAGCGACACGCGGGTGTTCACCGAGCGGTTGGTGAAGTTTGCGGTGGTGGCGGCGGGCACGACCGGCGGAGCGGTCGCGAAGCGATCGACTCCGTCGTTGAACCACACGCGGGCGGCATTCTTGAGCGGGTCGCCCGTGCCCACGCCGTCGCGCACCGGCGTTCCCGCGGCCGGCGTGCCGCCGCCCACGAACGCCGACGCCACGGTCGCCGTGTAGACGATGCGCACCGTCCCGGTGGTCAGGATCGGCTGATCGCCAAGGAACCAGCCGGCGCGACCACCGCCGTTCGCGGAGGGCTCGAAGCCGATGTAGGCCAGCGTCGACGGGCACGAGCCGGTCACGCAGGTGATCGAGACCGGAGTCACGTTCTCGAGGCCGTCGGGCACGACGTCGATCAGGGTCGCATCGATCACCTGGGGGCGGCGCTCTGGAAGGCGACGTCGACGGTGTAGGTCACCGTCTCGCCCGGCGATGCGCTCGTCGGCGACACCGTTTTGGTGGGCATCGGAGGCTTCGGACCGGACTGCACGTTGAGACCGCCGTCGTCGGTGATCGACGTGAACCCGAGGGCCGACAGCGTCGCGACGTTGGGCAGGTCGGACCCGACGATCTTGGGGTCGGAACCGTCGTGCACGACCGCGAGGTGGGCTCGCATCTCCGCACCGGGCGCCAAGGTGTCCACGGTGAAGGTCGGATGTGCCGCCGTGCCACCGACCACGCAGCCCGAGGAGGGCGATGCCGGGAAGACGGTGCACGAGCTCGAGGCCAGGTCGGCCGAGATGTGCGCCGGGAGCGGGTCGTCGATGACCACGTTCGAAGCGAAGTAGTCGCCGGTGTTCGTGGCCACCATGTGGAACATCGCCGAGCCCAGCACGTCGATCGTTGCGCCCGGGTCATCGATCTCCGGGGTCTTCGCCAGCGTCATCTGCGGGGCCACGAGCGTGGTCGACACCGACGCCGATGCGGTGTACGGGGTCGACACGGGAGCCTGGTTCCCCAGGCGTCCGGCGCCGTCGCGGTAGCTGACCGACACCGAGTTGGTCTTCACACCGGTCGTCGCCCCGGTGGTCGCGACGCGGTACTCGAAGGTGACCGTCTGGCCCGGGAGAATCCGGTTCGGCGTGAGCGTGCAGGTCGCGGAGGTGGTGCCCGTGCAGGCGACCATGCCCGCCGGGGTCGAGCTCAGGTCCGACACCGGACCCAATCCGGCCGGCAGCGAGTCGTTGATCACCAGGCTCGTGGCGCTGCCGAGCCCGTTGTTGGTGAGGGTGATGCGGTAGTCGATCGGCGTACCGATGGCCACGGTCGCCGGGGTGATGCGCTCCTTGGTGACCGTCAGGTCGGGCGACAGCAGATCGACCGTCGCGTTCGAGCGAATCTCTGCCGGGATGCCGACCCACGAGCCGTACGGATCGGCGTATTGACCGACATACGCCGAGTTGACGATCCGGTACGGGTTCGGTGCATACGCAATCCACTCACCCGGGTACCACGGCATCGTGTAGCGGTAGGTGAACGAGCCACCGGCGGGGACGGTCCGAACGACCACCATGTTGCTCGAGATGGTCTCGAAGTCGGCCGGATCGCTCAGCACCTGGAGCTGCCCGACGTTCATGCCGGGCGATGCGCTCAGCTCGTTGTCCCACACGTAGACGCGGGTCGCAGCGGTGTTGCCGGAGTTGGTGAGCGTCACCTCCCATTCGATCGGGCCGTCGGCCGGGTCGTAGGGCGAGGCGACCAGCGCCCGCTTCGAGATCGCGAGCTTCGGCTCGCCGAGGATCACGCTCTTGGTGGCCGGGAGCTGGAAGTCGGCGGATCGCAGCGTCGAGAGGCGCGGCGGCACGCCGCCGAGACGATCGACGATGTTGGCCCGAAACTCCGAGGCGTTGACGAACTCGTGGCCCATCGGGATGGCCGTCCCGTTGTTGAAGTTCGAGTTGGCCGCCCCGCCGTAGGTCCAGGTGAGCGTTGCGGGCGCGGCGGCGGTGTCGATCGTGCCGAGGTACATCGCGAATCGCTGCGTGGTCGGCGTCGGGTTGTCGACGCCGAGATCGAGCGTGGTGAGCGCGTTCGTGCACCCCGAGCAACTGACCTGCTGGTTCCACTGGTAGTACATCCCGTCGGGCAACACGTCGATCAGGGTGACGTTGTCGTAGTGCGAGTTCGCCGGAAGGGCGACCGTGACCGTGAAGTTCACGACGTTCCCGCGCACGACCGAGTCGCGATCCGCGGTCTTGGTGATGACCGGCGCTGCGGCCGCGGAGGTGAGCGTCGCGTTGGCCGTGACCGCCGGGTATGCGCGCTCCGACGCCTCGGCTCCCGGCAGGCTCGTCGCCGTCGCCGCGACGTTGTTGACGAATCCGGTCGCCGCGGCCGAGTCGGCGGCGAGGCGCACCTTCACCTGCAGCGTCTCGGTCGCTCCGGCGTCGATCGTGGCGACGGTCTTGGTCATCGTGCGGCTGGTCGCGTCCCAGCGCAGGCCGCTGGCGTTGACCGCACCGTCTGCCATCGGGGAACCCGAGCTCGTCACCGGCGACATCTCGGCGGGGAGGGTGTCGGTGACGACCACGTCATACGCCGGGCCCGTCGGGGTCTCCGGCGTGGACTCGGCGTTGGTCACGGTGATCGTGAACGTCGCCATCGAACCTGCGGCGATCGTGGCCGGAGCGACCGACTTGGCGACCGTCAGCGACGGTTCGGCGACACCGACCTTCACCAGCTTGTCGCCGGTCGACCGTGCCGACACGCCGGTGCTCATGGAGGCCCGGCACGTCGCGGCGTCCAGGGCCGACCCGGCGGTGATCGCGGCGTCCGAACCGACCCGACCGTCCACCTCGACCGCGAAGACGGTGCCGTCCGAAGGCACCGTGTACGACGGGAGACCGACGCCGGCCACGTCGGCCAGCATCTGGTCGGCGTCGCCGGGGAAGTACACGCGCACCTGACCCCCGGTCGTGTCGAGCACCCAGGTGTCCGGCACCGGCTGCGTTCCGGCCACCAACGCCGTGGGCACGCCACCGATCGTGAGGTGCGCCGAGGTCGGGTCGATCGTGACGCCGGCCGCCGCCGGCGGCAAGAGCTCGATCACCGACGCGAAGTAGGTCGAGCCGTCGGGCCGAGTGAGCACGTCCTGGTAGACCAGGCCAGCATCCAAGGTGAGCGACGACCGGACCTTGATCGCCTCGCCGGGAGCTACCGCGGTGAGGCCCGCGATCGTGCCCGCCGAGGAGGACGGCACGACGGCGCAGCTCGCCACCAGGTTCTCGGTCGAGGGGTTCGTGTCGGCCTGGGCCGGGGCGATGGGACTGATCACCGCGAGAAGCGAGGAGATCAGCGACACCACCAACAGGATGGATCGGCGGGTACGTACGGACATGGCGGGATCGACCTTCGGACGCGGATGGATCGTGTCCGCTATCGGCAGTCGCGGCGCTCCACCTGATGCCTCCGGGTGAAATCCCCCACTGCGGATGGGTCGGACGGCCCACGCACTGCCCGCCCGCGGCGCCAACTCTCATGTCGAGGTTGAGGGTTATTCCCCGCAGTGCCGGGCCATGCCCCACTAGGGTCGAGCCACGACCCGGCCGCAAAGGGGACGCCCAATGTCCGGCAGCTCGACCGATCTCCTCAAGATCCTGTGGGTGGTCCTCGCGGTGGTGCTCGCAACCGGCGAGATCGCGGTACCCGGGTTCTTCCTGCTCCCCTTCGGGCTCGGTGCCGCAGCAGCGGCCGTCGCCGCGTTCGTCGGCGCATCGGTCTTCGTCCAGGTCCTCACGTTCGTGATCGCGTCGGGCGTCTTCTTCTTCGCGCTGCGGCCCATCGGACGCCGACTCAACCAGATCGAGGAGGTTCCGGGCGTGGGGGCGAACCGGCTCCTCGGCCGCGCCGGGGTCGTGATCGACGCCGTCGGCCCGGACGATCCGGGGCTGGTCCGCATCGACCGCGAGGAATGGCGTGCCAGCCCCGCATCCGGTCAACGATTCGAGGTGGGCGACCACGTCGTGGTCACCGACGTCGAAGGCACACGCGTCATCGTCGTAGCGTCGACCGCCGAGGAGGTCTCACCGTGACCGCACCGATCGTGGCGCTCATCCTGATCGCCGTCCTGCTGTTCGTCGTCGCGCTCTCGGGTGTGCGGATCGTGCATCCGTTCCAGAAGGGCATCGTCGAGCAGCTCGGCAAGTACAAGGAGACCAAGAACCCCGGGTTGCACGTGATTCTCCCGTTCGCGCAGACCATCACCATGGTCGACATGCGCGAGCAGGTGATCGACGTGCCGCCGCAGGAGGTCATCACCTCGGACAACGTGGTGGTGTCCGTGGACGCGGTGATCTACTACGAGCCCACCGACCCGCAGCGGATGCAATACAACGTGGCCAACTTCCTGATGGCCATCACGAAGCTGGCGCAGACGAACATGCGCAACGTCATCGGCGACATGACCCTCGACCAGGCGCTGACCAGCCGCGACCAGCTCAACTCGAACCTGCGACAGATCCTCGACGACGCAACCGACAACTGGGGCGCACGGGTCATGCGGGTCGAGATCCAACGAATCGACCCGCCGCCCGACGTGATGAGCGCCATGCACGAGCAGATGAAGGCGGAGCGCACGCGGCGGGCCCAGGTCACCACGGCGGACGGCTACCGCGAGGCGGCCATCCTCAGCGCCGAGGGCGACAAGCAGGCGGCCATCCTCACCGCCCAGGGCGTCCGCGAGCGCCAGATGCTCGAAGCGCAAGGGCAGGCGCAGGCCGAGCGAGAGCTTGCCGATGCCGAGCGCTACCGGCAGGAGACAACCGCCGCCGGCGAGGCCGCGGCGATCGAACTGGTCTACGGAGCGATCCACCGGGGTGGCCCCACGAACGACCTGCTCGCCGTGAAGTACCTCGAGGCGCTCGCGCGGATCGGCGACGGGCGGGCGACCAAGATCTTCCTCCCCCTCGACGGGAGCGGCATGACCGGCGCGCTGGCAGGGTTGGCGGAGCTCTTCCGCGAGACCCACGCAGAGCGGGTTGCGAGCGACGGCCCCGGCGAGTTGCCCACGCGGTAGCGTCGGCCGGCCACCCAGGCCGACAACCCCGGCCGACAACTCGAGGAGTCACCATGGATACCGCCGCACTCGCCCGTGCCCAGGAGATCGCCGCAGCCGTGATCGCAAACGTGTCGAGCGACCAGCTCGGCGACGCCACGCCGTGCGCGAACTGGAACGTGGGCCAGCTCGTGGATCACCTCGTCGGAGCGCAGCACTGGGCGAGCTCGGCGCTGGCGGGCACGGAGATGACCGAGACGGGCGAGGGCGCAAGCGAGGGCGATTTCGGGGCCGCGTTCAACGCTGCCGCCGCAGCGACGCTCGCCGCGTTCAACGAAGACGGCGCCCTCGCGAAGACGGTCAACCCGGGCTTCGGCGACATGCCGGCGACGGCGCTGCTCGGCCTGGCCACAACCGACACCTTCGCCCATGCGTGGGACCTCGCGACCGCGACCGGCCAGTCGAACGACCTCGACGCCGACCTCGCCGCGCAGCTCCTTGCCTCGGCGCGCCACGCCATCTCCGACGCGTTCCGCTCCGACGACGGTGCCATCTTCGGCCCCGAGCAGGCCGCCCCGGCCGATGCCAACGAGGCGACGAAGCTCGCCGCGTTCCTCGGCCGTTCCGCCTGAGCCGTCGGCCCGGCCTCGATCAAGTTCCGATCAGGTTCCGCAGAACGTGGTGTAGGCACCGTCGTAGTCGGGGGGCGATGCGAGCGCGTATCGCTCCCCGACCGACCGCTCGGTGAAGGGGTCGGCGAGCACGGCCACGAGGCGCTCGACCTCGCCGAGGTCCCGCTCTTCCACCGCCGCAGCCAAGGCATCCTCCACCACGGCGTTGCGCGGAATGTAGATCGGGTTCACCGCGTCCATCGCGTCGGCGACCGCATCGCGCGGCGCAGCGCCGACACGACCGGTCCAGCGAACCAGCCACTCCGCGAGCCCCGGCCCCGACGCCAGCCGGGCGGTCAGCGGATCGCGATCGCCGCGCAACCAGCGGGCCAGGTCGCGAAAGGTGAGCGTGTGGTCGGCCCGCGCCACGGTCATGAGCTCGAGTAGATCGTCGACGAGGCGGTGGTCGGCCTCATCGTCACCGCCGCCGATGCCCAGCTTCGCACGGGCACCGCGCAGCCAGGCCGACCGGTAGGCCGGGGCGTAGCCATGGAGGGTGTCGGTCGCTGCCGCGATCGCTCGCTCGCGGTCGTCGTCGATCGCGGCGAGCAGCGTCTCGGCGAAACGAGCGAGGTTCCACTGCATCACCGACGGTTGGTTGCCGTAGGCGTAGCGACCCTGGTGGTCGATCGAGCTGAACACCGTGGCCGCATCGTGGCGGTCCATGAACGCGCACGGGCCGTAGTCGATGGTCTCCCCCGAGATGGCGACGTTGTCGGTGTTCATCACACCGTGCACGAACCCGACGTGCATCCACGACGCGACGAGTTCCGCCTGCGAATGAACGACGGCACCGAGCAGTTCCAGCGCCGCGTCGGGTCGCCCCGAGAGGTGCGGGAAATGCCGTCGGATCGCGAACTCGATCAACCGCGCGAGCAGCGCGACGTCGCCGGTGGCCGCAGCGAACTGGAACGTGCCAACCCGAATGTGGCTTGCCGCCACACGTGCCAGCACCGCGCCGCGCTCCGGGCCGTCCCGCCAAACGTCCTCGCCCGTCTCGGTGACCGCGAGCGCCCGGGTGGTCGGAATGCGCAACGCCGCCATTGCCTCCGACACCACGTATTCGCGCAGCATCGGGCCGAGTGACGCCTTGCCGTCGCCCCCACGCGAGAACACGGTGCGGCCCGATCCCTTGAGGTGCAGATCGACGAGTCGGCCGTCGCCACCAGCGATCTCGCCGAGCAGCACCGCACGCCCGTCGCCGAGCCGTGGCGAGTACCCGCCGAACTGATGCCCCGCGTAGGCCTGCGACACGGGTTGGGCTCCCTCGGGTGCGGCCCCGCCAGCGAGGACGCGAACCCACTCGTCGCTCCGCAGCGCCTCGGGGTCGATGTCGAGACCGGCGGCGACACCGTGGTTCAGCAGGCGGAGTTCGGGCGCCGGCGCGCTGACGGGCAACCAGCCAACGCACAGCTCGGGAAGGGCCGTAGCGAACTCGTGGTGCAGCTGCGGCTCCGCGCTCATATCGGCGGTGCCAGGGGTTGGCGGTAGCGATCGAGGAAGGCCAACTCCTCGATCGGCCGGCGCACGGCGGGGCGGAAGCCGGTCCCGACCGTGTACGCGACCGGCAGCAGCCCTACCTGGGTCACGTGGTCGGGAATGTCGAGCAGCGCCGCCGCCTCGCGCTCCAACTCCAGGTGGAGCGTCGTGTAGCAACTGCCGAGCCCGCGGCTACGAAGCGCGAGCTGAAAGCTCCACACCGCCGGGATGATCGATCCGAACAGCCCAGCGGCCGACGCGACCGATCCGTCCGCACGCCCCACGATCATCGGGATCACCATCACGGGAACCTCGTGCAGGTGTTCGGCCAGGTAGTTGGCGGAGTCGAAGACGCGCCCGGTCTGCGTGCCCGCCTGCGCCGTCTCGGCGGCCGCGGCCAGGTACTCGCCACCGCCGCGGCGATAGAGCTCGGCCAGCGCCGCCTTGGTCGCTGGATCGCGCACCACGAGCCACCGCCATCCCTGGAGGTTCGAGCCCGTGGGCGCCTGGGTTGCGAGCCGCAGGCACTCCAGCACCACGCCGTCGGGGACGTCGCGGGCGAGATCGAGACGCTTGCGGACGGCTCGCGTGGTGCTCAGCAGCGCGTCGACGGTGTCGAGGTCAAACTCCATCGGCCCAGTCTGACCCACCGGCCGGCCCGTGTGGGTACGATCCGTCCATGGCTCGCTACGACTTCCGCTGCCGGACCTGCGGGTCGACCTTCGAGGTCGAACGCCCGATGGCCCAGTCCTCCGATCCCGCGGTCTGCCCCGACGGGCACGCCGACACGGTCAAGCTCCTGAACCTGATCGCCACAGTCGGCGTCGGCGGCGGGTCGGCCCCGTCAGCCGTACCCGCACCTGCGGGTCCGATGGGTGGCGGGTGTTGCGGCGGCGCCTGCCACGCTCACTGAGGCTCGACGCTCCGCCGGTTCGCGCCCGCTCAGCTCGGTTCCATCACTGGACGGTCCTCGACCCCGCTCAGCCGTGCGGCGGCGCTGTGGCGGCCCGCGCCGATCGGCTCGGGTCCCCCCGTTGCCGCGGCGAGCCCGAACGACGGCATGTTCACGTAGATCGCCTCGTACATCCCCGGCGCGACCCGGTAGGTCTCGTGCCAGATGCCGATGTGGGCAGCGGCGCGCATCGTGTGGTTGAAGTCGCGCCAGGCCGGGAGGTGATGTCGCCCGTCGGCCCGCGCGTACTCCTGCAGTTCCTCCGCCGACCGCCAGTACTGCACGACCATCACGTCGCGACCCGACACGAAGGTGCGGGCCGAGAGCAGGCCCAGGTTGCCGTGGCGCAGGAGCTCGGCGATCATCCGCCCCATCGCGATACCGACGCGTGCGACCTCGGGCACCGCCCACAGCCGGTTGATCCGCATGCCCAACAGGAACACGACCGACTCGGCGTCGCTCGCCGTGGTGAGGCGCCCCGTATGAATCGTCTTGGCCATCGCCGTACCCCTCGCTGCAGTTGATGTGAACACCGGAAACATTGTCCACCCTGCCAGAACATGTTTACGATGTCAACATGTCGTACCACCACGGCAATCTCGCACCGGCGCTCGTGGCGGCCGGCTTCACCCTCGCCCGCCAAGGAGGGACCGCGTCCGTGACCGTGCGTGAGGCGGCGCGTCGAGTCGGCGTCAGCGCCCCCGCCGCCTATCGCCACTTCGAGGACCGCGACGCCTTCGTCGCCCAGGTCGCCCGCTGTTGTCGCCAGGAACTCGCCCGCACGATGATGACCGCGCGAGATCGGCATCGCTCGCCGAAGCGCCGATTCCGCGCCACCGGACGCGCCTATATCGAGTTCGCATTCGACGAGCCGGGGCTACTCGAGTGCGCCTTCACCCCGCACCAGGCCCACGCCTGGAACGCGATCGCAGGAGCCACCGAGGAGTGCGCGGCCGACGATCCGGACGCCGCTCGCGTGCTGATCGATGTGCTCGACGAACTCCATGCGGCCGGTGTCATCTCGACCGCGCAACGCCCCGGCGCCGAACTGGTCGCCTGGGCGTCGGTCCACGGCCTGGCGATGCTCCTCGCCGGAACCGACCGCGTCGCCGCCGCGCCGGCGATAGAGCGAGTGCTCGACGGCGTCGAGGCGGCGCTCTTCGGCTGAGGCACGACACCGGCAGCGCTGAGGCACGACACCGGCAGCGCTCGGTCGGCGCGTTATTCGGGTGACGGCACAGGTGTTCGACCGACAGACTGGCCTGATGGGTGAGGACACGTCGGCACGCGGACGCTTGCGCGATCTTCCGCCGCGGAGACGCCGCCTCGGCGCGCTCGTCGCGGCCCTCATCACCGTAAGCCTGATCGCCAACGTGGTCGCCGCCCGCCTCAGCGGCGACGTCGTCGACGCGATCCTGCAGCGCGACAGCGGAGCCGCCCGTGTGGCGATCGTTGCGGGAGCGCTCGTGCTCGCCGCCGAAGCAACCTGGGTCGCCGGCGGCCTCCTCGCGGCAGGGCTCGCCCGACGGGTGGCGACGCGTCTGCGCTCGACCGTCGTCGAGCGCCTCTTCTCGCTCGCGCCTTCCGATCTCACCAGCCGAAGCGCCGGCGAACTCGCCGACCGGGCGTCCAACGACGTCGACATCCTCACCAACGCGGTGAGCGAGCAGTTCCGAACGATTGGCGCCTCGACCATCGGCGCGGTCGTCGTCGCCGTCGGCGCCGTGGTACTCGATTGGCGCCTCGGCCTGGCGTTCGTGATCGCGGGCGCGCTCGTGCTGGCGGTCGGCGCTCCCCTTGCACGCCGATCGAGCCGAGCCTCGGCCTCGCTGCAGCGGGAGTGGGCCACCGCGTCGGGGATCGTGGAAGAGGCGTTCGCCGCACGGACCGACCTCCGCCAGGCGCTCGGGCAGTCCCTGCTCCTTCGCCGTTGGTACGAATCGGGCGCCGGAGTCGTGCGAGCCCGACGCGAGACGACCCGGGCGTCAATTCACCTGCGCGGTGCAACGGTCACGCTGCTGAACACGCTCCAGATCGTCGTGCTGATCGGCGGCGCGCTGGCGGCGGTACGCGGCTGGATCGGGCCCGGACGGGCATGGGCCATGGTCGCCCTCGTCGGCCAGTTCTCGGACCACCTTCGCGAACTGCTCCGCCAGGCCCCGCGGCTGACGCTTGTTGACGCCGCGATCGCTCGCCTCGGCGAGTTGCTCTCGCTCGAACCCGAGCGGCAGATCTCGTCGACCGCAGCCACGGCCGATACCACCGGGGACCGCGACGAACGCCGCGACGAACGCCGCGGCGAACACCGCGTCGACTACCGCGAGGCAGCGGCCCTCGGTCTGCGTGTGCGCGACCTCACCGTCGGCTACGAGGCGGGCGACCCGGTGCTGCACGGCGTCAGCCTCGACCTGCCTGCCGGCGCGCAGTTGGCGCTCATCGGACGGACCGGGAGCGGCAAGTCCACGCTCGCTCGGGCGATCGTGCGCGCCGTCGACGTGCCCGAGGGCCACGTGTTCGTCGACGACCGCGACGTCACGGGCATCGCACTGCGCGACCTGCGCCGGTCGGTCGCCCTCATGTCGCAGCGCGTCGAACTGCTCGACGACACGATCGAGGCCAACATCACGCTTCGAGATCGATCGATCGACGCGGCGCGCGTCGTCGCCGCGATCGAGTTGCTCGACTTGGCCGACTGGATCGACGAGATCGGCGGGCTCGACACGCGACTCGGACACGGCGGTCGGCAGCTGTCCGCGGGCGAGGCCCAACTCGTCGCCTTCGCGCGCCTGCTCGTGCGCGACCCCGACGTGGTGATCCTCGACGAGGCGACGGCGCGGCTCGATCCCGTGACCGAGCACCGGCTGCAGGCCGCAACGGCAGGGCTCCTTCGCGGACGCACCTCGGTCGTGATCGCTCATCGGCTGAGCACCGTCCGCCACGCCGACTTCGTCGCCGTGCTCGACCGAGGCGAGCTGGTGGAGTTCGACCGCCGAGCGGCACTCGAAGCCGATCCCGACTCCCGGTTTGCCAGTGCCGTGCGGGCCTCGGCCGACAGCGAACGCGAGGTGCTCGAACTCCTCGACGGCGGGGACGACGACGGCGGGGACGGCCAGGGCGACGCGACCGATGACGGTGCCGCGCCGACAGCCGTCGCCGAACCCGATCCGATCGAGATCCATCCCGTCAGCCCCGAACGTTTCGCAGCACGGCTCTTCGCTCGACGCAGACGTCTCGGCCTGTGGGGCGGAGCGCTCTGGGCATTCAACTTCTGGGCCGAAGCCATCACGGTCGCCATCTGGAGCGGCCTCGTCAGCGATCTCCAACCAGGCGGCCACCCCTGGCTCGCCATCACGGCGTACAGCGCGATCCTGCTTGCGTCCGTGCTGTTCGCGCAGTTCGGCGAGCGGCGCTTCTCGCTGTGGTGGAACTTCAGCAACCTCACCCTCCGGGGCAACCTCATGAGCGCCCAGCTCGCTCCGCACGATGCCGACACGGCCCGGGTCGACCACAGCCCGGGCGAGGCGACCGCGCGTCTTTGGGACAGCGACGAGATGATCACCTACGCCGACAACTGGTTCGACACCATCTCGTACGTCATCGTGTTCGCCGTGGTCCTGCCCTTCGTCGACGCGTCGGTGCCGCGGTGGATCGTCGCCATCCCGTTGGTCGCCGCGGGCGCCGCGACCTTCGTCAACCGCAAGAGGATCGCGTCGCTCGCCATCGACCTTGCGGCGTCGCGATCGGCCTGGACCGCGCAGGCCGCCAACGCCTTCGCTGCGGCGGGCACGATCAAGTCCTTCGCCGCGGAGCCCGCGATCGTCGACGACCTGCATCGCCGCTCCGAGACACGCGAACGGCTGGCACAGCGGCGGCGCCGCCAGCACGTGCTCCTCCACTCGGTGCTCTACGGCTCCACCGCTGCCATCGCTGGCGCCGTGCTGGTGCTCGCGGCGCGAGTCGGGGTGCCCGCCGCGCGGCCTGCGGCCGTGGCGGGCACGGCCGTCGCCCTGATCGAGCTGATCCGTCGCATGCCACCCATGGGCTCGCTCATGATCTCGATCATGCTGACGAGACCGGCGGTCGCGACCAAGCTCCGGCGCATGCACGCGCTGCTCCCGAACGACGACATCGACGTCACAGTCGCCGACCGCGTGGCGCTGCCGACGCTGCAGGGAGTCGCCGAGCCCCGACCCCGGCCTTCGCTGCCCTCCCGCCACCCCTTCGCCGGTTTGACGGTGGCCGATGTGTGCGTCGACACCGCCGAGGGCGAGCGGCTCGTCGGGCCGGTCAGCGTGTCGATCGGCGTCGGCGAGTTCGTGATCGTCACCGGCCCGGTGGGATCGGGCAAGTCCGTCCTGCTGGAGTGCCTCGCGGGGCTCCGCCGGCGCACACACGGTGAGATCCGCTGGAACGGTGAGCTGGTCCACGACGGGTCGGCGATGCTTCGCCCGCCGCAGGTTTCGTACGTGTCGCAGACGCCGCACCTGGTGTCGGGCACCATCGAGGAAAACGTCGGTCTCGACTTCGACGTCGACGTCGCAGACGCATTGCGGCTCGCCCACTTCGACCTCGAGCTCGACGCTCCCGGCGGCATCGCGACCGTGGTGGGGCACCGTGGGCTTCGCCTGTCGGGAGGTCAGAGCCAGCGGCTCGCCGGCCCGAGCGTTCGCACCGCGGTCCGCCGTGACGGTGGTCGACGACCTGTCCAGCGCGCTCGACGTGCACACCGAGACGGCGCTGTGGCACGCGCTGCGCCGCGATGGCCGAACCGTGATCGCCGCGAGCCACTCCCCCGTCGCGCTCGCGCTCGCCGACCGCATCATTCGCCTGGAGTCCGGCCGCGTCGTGTCATCGAAATCCTGTAACACTTCGCCGGAGCCGTCGTTGGTGACGATGAGCGTGGAACACCGCGCCGCCAACGAACGGAGCTCGCTATGACCTCAACCACGCCCGACATCACCGCCGCCCAGGCGGACACCCGCACCGAGCACCGCACCGGCCGGGAGCGCCGCATCGGCCGGGCGCGGCGCGCCTCGCTCGTGATGCTGGCGCTCATCGGCGCCGTCGGCGTGATCGTCGGAGCGGCATGGATCGCGCGTCCGAGCACCGCCGCGCTCTGCGGCGTCGGTGAACCGGCGCTGGCGCGCTACGCAGCTGCGCCCGCGATCGAGCAGTCGGTGACAATCCGGATCGAGGGCGGCCGTCCGCGCTGGGTGTGCCTCACTCAGTACGCCGACGGCGCCTCGTCTACCAGTTGGATCGGCCGCTGACAGCGATCGAGCAGCTCTATCGAGCGCACGGAGCGTTGGTGTTCGGGTTCCTCCGGCGCCGATGCGGCGATGCCGACCTCGCTGCCGACCTGACGCAGGACACCTTCGTGCGCGCCGCCCGGGCGATCACGGGTTTCACCGGTGGCTCCGAGACGGCATGGTTGCTGTCGATCGCCCGCAACCTGCTCATCGACCATTGGAAACGGCGGCGGCTCGATGTCGACGACGGGGCCGACCTGGGCTCGCTGCTCGGATCAGCGGATGTGGCACACGATGTGACCACGCGGCTGGCCGTGCACGACACGCTTCGACAGCTCGGCGATCGCGACCGCCGGCTCCTCACCCTGCTCTATGTCGACGGCTTCTCGATCGCCGAGGTCGCCGCCATGTCGGGCGCCACCGAGGGCGCCATCCGGACCGCCGCACATCGAGCGCGTGGTTCGTTCCACACCCGTTTCACTGCCACTCCCGACGCACGCAACTCCAGAGGTCCGCATGCCACATCGCCATGATTCCGCCCCCGATGCACCTGATGCACCTGATGCACCTGACGAGCACCTCGAACTCCTTGAGCTCCCTGAACTCCGCCCCGGCACGCTCCGACGAGCGGCCTGGATCGGCGCGCTGCGCTCGGGCGCGATCGCTGCACTCATCCTGAGCGTGGTGGCGTCGGCGTGGGGGTGGCTGGCCGCCCCGGCGCTCGCTGCCCGCGGCGGACGCGAGACCCTCATCATCCGACAGATCCGCGGGGCACTGCAGTCGAACAGCCCCTCATCACGGGTGGCGGGTCCGCACCGCAGCGTCGGACTCGACGGATCGCTACACCTCCGGTTCTTCGTGAGCGGACCCGATAGCGGCGACATGCGCGAGGTCCAAACCCCCGAGTACACCGTGTCGTTGCGGGGACAGGTCGAGGTGGACGACAACACGTTGTGGAGCGACTGGTCGTCGCTCGAACTGCTGCGCTACCGGGATTCGCCCCGCCTGGCCGCATCGGAGTTCGCCACAGCGGCCGCTTCGCTGCCGTCGGGTGCAGTGGCCTCGTTCGCGCTCGACCTTCCCGCGCCGCTCGATGATGCTTCGGCGGCCGCACTGTGGCGGCGCGTCGCCGCGGCGGGGGTCGCTTCCAGTGGCTACCTGCTCGCACCGGACCGACCGGGGAACGTGCGCGGCTGGACCGGCCCGTCGCTGCGCGGCTACCGCGCCTGGGACGAAGCGATCGCGCTCACCGACGGGCTCGCGACTGGTGGCTCCGTCGTGGCGATCGTCGGCCCCGACGCCGGACGGGCGCCAAAGGCCGCCGTGACCGGGTTCGTGTTCACGGCCGTGCCCACGGGGCTCGTTCCGGCGATCGTCGACGCGACCGGGGCCACGACGGCGGCCGCCGGGCCCGTCGGCATGAGCCTGCGCGGTGTCGGTCAGGTGCCTTTGTAGTTCAGGACCTGGCGGAGAGCGTGCGTCACCGCGACCAGGTCGGCCTGGTTGGCCATGACCTCGTCGATGTCCTTGTACGCACCGGGGTGCTCGTCGAGCAGCCGGTCCGCCTGCTCCTCCAGCCACGTGCGACCCTGCATGGTGGAGCGGAGGTTGCCGACCGTGAACGTCTTGCGGGCCGCAGTGCGCGACAGCCGGCGCCCGGCTCCGTGGCTGCACGAGTGATAGCTCTCGTCGTTGCCGAGCCCGACGGTGATGTAGGTCGCCGTCCCCATCGAGCCGGGGACGATGCCGCGGTCGCCAACCCCGGCGCGGATCGCCCCCTTGCGGGTGATCCACAGCTCACGCCCGAAGTGGGTCTCCCGCTCCGTGTAGTGCGTGCTGTGGCGATGTGGCGCTGCGCGAGCTGGTTGCCGACACCACGTGAGCCCGAGTGCAGCACGATCCACACGGTGTCGGCCTCGTCGAGGCACACCTCGACGAAGTGGTTTCCCGATCCGAGCGTGCCGAACTGACGCAGGGTCTTGTTGACGAGCCGATCGTCGAGCTCGGTGCGCGGCTGATGAGCCCGGAACCAACGCTCGGCCGCGGCGGCGACGCTCGACTGCTCGCGACCCATGCCGGCCGGAACCGCCGATGCAATCGCGCCGAGCATCGGCTCGAGGGTGTCGGGAAGGTGATGCGCCGCGAGGTCAGTGCGAACAGCGGCCATACCGCAGCCGATGTCGACGCCGACCGCGGCGGGAATGATCGCGGAGTCGGTCGGGATCACCGATCCGACCGTGGCACCGATGCCGAGGTGGGCGTCGGGCATGAGGGCGACGTGGCCGGCCACGATCGGCAGGCGTGCGGTTCGCGCCGCCTGCGTCAGCGTCGCATCGTCGAGGTCGGTGGCCCAGCTGCGGACACGGTCGGGAAGCCGGGAATTCGGGGCGGTTTGGGCTCGGGTCATGGAGATCACCTCCTCGGCGGGGCGTCCAGTGTCGAGGACTCCGACCAGACGATCCACCGAATTTCCGGGACGGAGGTGCGGCCGGCCGCTGGTGCGGCCGGCCGCCATCATCACCTGCGCCGACGCACCCGCCGGCGAACAGTCAGGAGCGCGGCTCCCAACAGCAGGCACCCGATCGCCAGGCCACCCAGGGCCGCCACGTCGGAGCCGGTGAATGCGAGCGTGCCCGGATCCTTGGAACCGCCCGTCGCTGCCGTCGCCTCGGTCGTGGTGGTCGTGGCCGCCGGCGCGGTCGTCGTCGTGGTGGGGAACTCCTCGATCTCGATCGCGGCTTCGTCGTCGTTGTTGGTGGACGACGACGAAGTGTCGGTCGACGCGTCGGGCACGTCGAGCGGGTTGGCCTCCACGATGTCGAGGACGCTCGCGCGATGTACGCAACGTTGCGCAAGCGGCCGGTCGCCGTGGCATCGAGCGCGGCGGTCAACTGGATCGGCGCCCCATCGGCGTCCGCTTCGAGCAGTGCCTGCGCTGTGCAGGTCGCCGTCGCCGAGTCGCAGTCGTAGCCGGCGCCCGAGAGCGACACCAACGTCAACCCTGCCGGCAACACGTCAGTGACCGACCAGCCCGCCAACGCGTCCACCGGACCGTTGTTGTGCGGCACCAACTCGTAGGTGAGCGCGTCGCCGGCGTGGACCGGCCCCGTCGAGGTGAGCCGCTTGGCGACCGACAGGTCGAAGCGGATCAACCCGGCGTCGATCGTCGGATCATCCGGCGTCGACACCGAATTCGCACCGTTCGCCGGGGTTGTGACCGACACCCGACCCGACACCGGATCAGCATCCGAATCGGCACCGTCAGCCCCAGCGTTCGCGTCGGTGAACGACACACCCGACGGCGCCACAAACTCCACCGTGTACTCGGTCGACGGAATCAACCCGGTGAACGAATAGAACCCGTCAGCATCAGTTGTCGTGGTTGCCACAACCGACCCGTCACCCGGATCGATCAGATTCACCACCACACCCTCAACCGGGGACTCACCCGAATCCTGCACACCATCACGATCCGTGTCGAACCACACGAAATCACCGATCGACACCAACACCGACGACACATCAGCCTGCGCATCGTTGTTCGTCGACGTCGACGACGTATCCGTTCCTGTGGTCGGCACCACCAACGGGTTCGACTCCACGATCTCCGACCCGGCAGGGCTGACATAGGCGACGTTGTGTGCCGTCCCAGTGAACCCCGCGTCAACCGTCGCCGTGACCGTCACCGCGCCACCATCAGCACCCGACGCCAACACCACGCTCGACACACAGGCGGCGCCGGTGCACGTGTACGACGCGTCGCCGGTCATCGACACCAACGTCAACCCCGCCGGCAACACGTCCGTCACCGACCAGCCCGCCAACGCATCCACCGGACCGTTGTTGCGTGGCACCAACTCGAACGTGACCGTCGAACCCGGCGACACCACCCCAGTCGACGTGAGCCGCTTCGTGATCGACAGATCCAACTCGACCAAACCAGCGTCGATCGTCGGATCATCCGGCGTCGACACCGAATTGGCACCGTTCGCCGGTGTTGTGACCGACACCCGACCCGACACCGGATCAGCATCCGAATCGGCGCCGTCATCGCCACCAGCATCAACACCGGTGAACGACGAACCCGACGGCGCCACAAACTCCACCGTGTACTCGGTCGACGGGATCAACCCGGTGAACGAATAGAACCCGTCAGCATCAGTTGTCGTGGTTGCCACAACCGACCCGTCACCCGGATCGATCAGATTCACCACCACACCCTCAACCGGGGACTCACCCGAATCCTGCACACCATCACGATCCGTGTCGAACCACACGAAATCACCGATCGACACCAACACCGACGACACATCAGCCTGCGCATCATTGTTCGTCGACGTCGACGACGTATCCGTTCCTGTGGTCGGCACCACCAACGGGTTCGACTCCACGATCTCCGACCCGGCAGGGCTGACATAGGCGACGTTGTGTGCCGTCCCAGTGAACCCCACGTCAACCGTCGCCGTCACCGTCACCGCACCACCATCAGCACCCGACGCCAACACCACGCTCGACACACAGGCAGCGCCGGTGCACGTGTACGTCGCGTCACCGGTCATCGACACCAACGTCAACCCCGCCGGCACCACGTCAGTCACCGACCAGCCCGCCAACGCATCCACCGGACCGTTGTTACGCGGCACCAACTCGAAGGTCACCGTCGAACCCGGCGACACCACCCCAGTCGACGTGAGCCGCTTCGTGATCGACAGATCCAACTCGACCAAACCAGCGTCGATCGTCGGATCATCCGGCGTCGTCGCCGAATTGAGGCCGTTCGCCGGGGTTGTGACCGACACCCGACCCGACACCGGATCAGCATCCGAATCGGAACCGTCATCGCCACCAGCATCAACACCGGTGAACGACGAACCCGACGGCGCCACAAACTCCACCGTGTAGTCGGTCGACGGAACCAGATCGGTGAACGAATAGAACCCGTCAGCATCAGTTGTCGTGGTTGCCACAACCGACCCGTCATCCGGATCGATCAGATTCACCACCACACCCTCAACCGGGGACTCACCCGAATCCTGCACACCATCACGATCCGTGTCGAACCACACGAAATCACCGATCGACACGGAGGTCACGATGCCGGCATCGATCGTGCGGTTGATGGTGGCCGCCGCCAGCGCAGCGACTCCGAGTTCACCGGCATCGCCGGGTGTCACGACGGCCATGTTGGGAGCGCCGGGGCGCAGCTCGAACGGAGCGGTGCGTGCCTCGGCCTGGGACTCGTCGGAGAACAGCGCGTCGGAATCGGTGCTGTCCACGCCGGACCCCGAATCGGCGATCGTCCAGGAGCGGCCCCCGGCGGGCAACTCGAAGCCGATGCTGTAGGTGCCCGCATCGAGGTCGTCGAACACGTAGAACCCGTTCAGATCGGTCGCGGTCGACGCGACCAGGTCCCCGTCCTTGTCGTAGAGGTGGACGACCACGCCGGCGATCGGCGATTCGCCCGCGTCCTGAACTCCGTCGCGATCCGCGTCGTCCCAGACGTAGTCGCCGACCGCGACCGGCAGCACCACCGCTTGGGTGTCGTGATCGTCCTCGTCGAGCGGGTTCGGTTCATTGACCGTCGCGACGCCGTCATGGAAGTTGGGGTCGTTGCTCGAGTTCCTCGGATACCCGAACGGGTCGTCGTCGGCCTCGTAGACCACATCGTTGCCCGTGGCACGGTCGGCCACGGAGTCGATATCGGTGACGTCGAGGAGTTCGGGGCCGGAGCCGCGGTCGATCGTTCCTTGCATCGATGCGATCTCTGCCGAGTTCTCGTAGATGCCCAAGGAACGGTCGACGATCTCGATCGTCACGTCGAGGCTCAGGGTCGCCCCCGGCTCGATCCGGTCGATCGTGCATTCGACCTCGGTGCCGCCTCCGGCGATCGTGCAGGAGGTGCCGGCCGGCACGTTCGATGTCCCGGAGATCACCGACCCGGCGGGGGCGGTGTCGACCACATGCACGTTCTGCGCAGCCGTCGGCCCCTGGTTGGTCACCGTCACGGTGAACGTTGCCTCGAGGGGTGTGGCCCCGGCGTTCAACTTGAACGTGCCCGCCGTCTTGACCAGCGAGAGATCCCACCACGGCACTCTCGCGATGTCGTGGTCGTCCTCGTCCGCTTCGAGCCCGGAGGGCGGTGTCGTCGCGTTGGAGTCGATCACGTCGTCGACCATGACGTCGTTGGTCAGATCCGAGTCGGGTGTCGAGTCGCGATCCACCACCGACGACGGGTCGGGGTTCGTGCTGTCACCGAACGCCGAGATCTCGACGGTGTTGAGCGCAGCGCCCGCCAGCATCGGCGTAGCGACGGTCAACACGACCGGCACCACCACCGATGTACCGGCCTCGATGCCGCCGCTCAACACGAGTTCCGGCTTCTCCGGGTCGGTCGCATCCCACACGTAGGTGGGTTGTGGCGAGGGAGCGGCGTACGAACCGGCGCCGCCCGTCCCGGCGGGGTTGTCGGCCGGATCGAACTGGAACCCCGACGACGCCGCAACGCCGTCGACCACCGAGACCGAGTCGACATCTCGACCCTGGTTGAATACCTCGATCAAGAACCGAACGCGTTCGCCCGGAACCAGACCGTCGGCCCCCGCGCTGTCGGTGGGGTCGATGCGTTTGCGCACGGCCAGGTCGTAGTCGAGCGTGACGGCCGCCGGATCCGCGTCGTCCTCGTCGTCGGCAGCATCGCTGCCGCCGGGCGTGCCGCTGCCGTCGCCGTCGACCGCGTCATCCGACGCGTCGCCGAGCGAACCTCCAGCGTCGTTCGCCGGGTCGGTGTCGGGCGTCGAGTCGACGTCGACCACCCACACCGGGAGTGCGTTCGCTGAATCGGCGTCGTTGTCGAACGCCGAGATCTCGGCGCGGTTCACGAACGAGGCGCGAGACGTGTCGTCCAGCCGGTAGTTCACCGTGAACGTCACGGAGTCGCCCGAGCGAACCAGCGGAATCTCGAAGGTCGGCGCGGTGCCCGTGGCACCCGCGACCGACACGAACGACATGCCCGCAGCCGGGGTGTCGGTCACCTGCACGCGATACGCGTCGGTCGGACCCTGGTTGACCACCGTGATCTCGAACGGGACCACGGGATGGGCCGGCGGCACCGAGACCCGCTCGGGTTGACCGGGCGCACGCTTCTTGGTCAGCGCCAGGTCGAACACCGGCGGTGCCGTCGTGTCGATCGCCGCGGGATCGGCGTCGTCTTCGTCGCTCGCAGCCGTACCGTCGCCCGGCGTGCCGGTGCCATTGCCGGCCACGGAGTCGTCGGCAGCCGTGCCGACCGCTCCCCCGGCGTCGTTCGCAACGTCGACATCAGGCGTCGAGTCGATATCGGCCAGCGGGTTCGCGACCGCGTCACCCGGAACGTCCAACGGGTCACCGGCCGACGATCCGTTGGCGGGATCCCCGTCGGTGTCGAACGCCGAGATCTCGGAACGGTTCACCAACGTGCCAGCAGCCGACGAGGTCAGCCGCAACACGATCGGCACCGTCGACGACGCGCCCGGGACGATCGGACCGGCGATCACGCGACTCACCGTCGCCGGACCGCTCACATCGCTCGAACCCCACGCATCCGCGTTGTCCGACGCGACATACCGCAGGCCCGCAGGCACGTAATCCGACACCGTCACCGGCTCGGCCGGATACGTGCCCTGATTCTCCACGGTCACGTCGAACGACACGTGATCGCCCGGCAGGAACGGGCCCGGCTGCCCGGCACCCAGCTTCTTCGTCAACGCCAGGTCGACCGTGCACGCAACCATCGCCGACACGTCGTTCGAGCGCATCTCGAGCGCCATGTCGGTCGCCGTCGGCGTCGGAGCAGCCTGCGCCGTCCCGACCGCTCGTGCCCCGAAACTGTTCGTGTACACGTCGTCGCACGCGTTGTCCGACGTCGTCAGGTTCAGCGTCCACGACCGGCTCTGACCCGGCGTCAACGCGGTGCGTGTGATCATCACCGCCGTCACCGAATCGGGCCCGGTCGGGCACGCGCCCGACCCGAACGTCGCAGTGCCGCCCGACACATCGGTGCACCACGTCGTCCCACCGTTGACCGCCTCATCAGGATCACGCGGGATCGAGCCCGGCGCGTTCGCCGAATACAAGGCCGTCTCACCGGCCGCGAGACCCGTGATCGAACCGAACCCGACCGTTCCCACGAATGACGACGCCGGCGTCCGCCCGTCACCGTCGTCGGCGGGACCACCGGTGTTGGGTGAACCCGAGAAGCCGTCCTGCGGTTCGACGCCGTCCCCAGCGAAGGGAAACACGTCGACCACTCGATAGTTGGTGAGTTGCTCGCCACCCGAGTTGGTCACACCCAACGTGAAGGAGAGGTCACCGTTCAGCGACGTACGCGAGCAGTTCTGCGCCCATGCGTCCGCCACCGACGTCGGGAAGTTCGCCCCGCCCGGCGCCTCCGGGAACCGCGTGCACGGCCCGTCCATCGCGCCGACCGCCTTGACGATCGACGATTCACGGTACGCCGCCGGCGTGTAGGCAAAGGCCGACGCGACCGCCGTGCTCGGCGCGAGCGCACCGGTCGGGTAGCCGCTGACCGTGGCGGCGTTCTTCAGCGCCTGATTCGGGCCGGCACCCACGATGCGTACCGTCACCTCGATCGGCGATCCCGTCCAGCCGCCCGGATGATCGCCGAGGTCCCACGTCAGGACCTGCCCCGCAACCGAGGTGGGGACCGGCGTCGCCGACACGAATTCCATCGTCGACGGGAGCGTGTCGACGAGCGACATGGCGGTGACCGTGTCGATCGTGGCGCCGACGACACTCGGGGTGAGTGTGAAGGTCGCCGTGTCGCCGTTGCGCACGTAGTCGGACAGCCCGTCGTTGTTGACCTTGGTCACCTTCGGCAGCGCGTCGATGATCGTCAGCTTGTCACTGTGCACATCCCATCCGACACTGCTCGACAGCTCCACGGCGTCGGGGTCGAGACCGGTTCCCTCGTTTGCGGCGTCGTACGGAAGGTTGCACCAGCCGTGCGAGAGGTCGTCGCCCACGGCAGGAAGCGTCAGCGAGGAGTCCATCGTGTTCATGCAGCTGCCGTCCATCTGCGGCTGCCCACCCACCCAGGGCCCGAAGGCGCGCGACGAATGGATGTAGATCTCGGAACCGTTCGGGTGCGCGACGGGTGATGCGCCCACCTGCGCTTGCAGGTGCACGACCACGCCGCCGACCTCGTTCCAGGCGATCGGTTCCAGGGTGCGCACACGCACCAGGTCGATGCCCTCGTAGCGGCCGTCGCCGTCTGCGTCGAACACCGACAGATCACCGGTGCCGGCGACCCAGCCGGACGCGTCCGCATCGCCGTCGTTGCACGTGACGCCGCCGGCGCCGACGTTGGAGCCAACCGTTCCCGTCGGAACCCCTGAGGGGTCGCCGCCGGATGTGAGGCCCTGCGCGGCGTGATAGCCGGACCCTGCGTGTGCGAACTCGACGACGAACGGCGTCGTCTGCGCCACGCCGTCCACGAACCCGGAGGGGTTGTTCGCACCGAACGTGGCGTTCGGCTTGGCCATCCGGCCGTCGTGGAAGGTGTACTTCGCGGGCCCGGCGATCGCCGTTGCGAGGGGGCCGGCGTTCGGCGCACCCGTCGATGTCGTCGACGTGTCGGCGGCCGTCGGACGGCCCCACCGCTCGCTCGCGACGTCGGGGACGTGGATCTCGGTCACCGGGAACGAACTCGGCAACGGCACCAGCTGCAGGTGCGTGGTATCGATCGCCGTGCAGCTGTGGAGGTATTCGGAGCGGTAGACCGAACCGACCGGCGTCGAATGGCCGAACGCCGCGGTGGTGATCGTGACCACCGTGTTGCGCGGCGCCTCGTTCTTCCCGTCCCACTCGCCGCTGGTCGAACGCATGTCGGAGGGTCCGCCATACTCCCTCATGCCGGCGCTGAGGCCCTGGCCGAGGCCGCCGTTGACCGGCGAACGGAAGTCGCCGACCGTCCAGTCGTAGTCGGACGATCCGACGTAGCGGGCCTCGCGATAGGCGCCCGGATCGAAGCGGGTGTAACTCCAGACCGACTCGCAGCACGGAATCGTGTAGGCGAACAGGGTGCTGTTCGCGGCGCGGTTGTCGGCAGTGGTCGACTCATCGAACAACCCACCCGAGGCCGACCGCAGCGTGATCGGCGTGATCGTCGGGCCGGCACCCGTGCTCGGACCCGACGGCTGCGTGCTCACGCTCGCCGACCCGGAGATGTCGTTCTTCAGGGTCACGCCGGCGTTGTACGAGCCCCCGTCGTTGGCGACACCGGCGCGGGAGCGCAGCGCCGACTCGGGGACCCACCAGGCGATCTGCGCGGTGATGCTGGCGTTCAGCGTGTTGCGGGTTCCGTCCGCGTTCTTCGTTGCGGTGTGCGAGGTGTCCTGCCCGGCGATGTCGAGGCGCACGACGCCATCGGTGGTGGAGGTGTCGGTGCAGGTCACCGTTCCGCCGGCGAGGGCGCCCGGCGTGGTGTTCTCGGCGGTCGACTGCGAGGTCTGCGTGCCGAGCGGTAGCGGGCCGGTGCCGTCGTACCCGCCGCACGCCGTGCGCCCGCCTGCATACGCATTCATCATCGACTGTGGCGCGAGGATCGCGCCCGTCGCCAGCGCCCACGCGTTGTCGTAGATCGTGTAGGTGTAGGTGTCGTCGAGCGGCTCGGATCCCTTGCGTCCGATATCGCCGGGCTCGAGCCAGATCGGGTAGATGAAGATCCGGCCCGGCACGCCCGAGCGCATGACGTCGTCGATCTGGGTCGGCCCGGGTGGGGTCGACGGACCGGCGAGCGCCGGGTCGTACGGCTTCATGCCGTTCGAGGCGGCCTTGCCCGATTGGTTGCCCTTGACCCAGTTGGCGCTCGGTGCTGCCGAGACGATGGAGGTGACGTCGTTCGACTGCACCACGCCCGCCTGCAACGTGCTCAGCGACGCATGCACCGCCACCAGCTGACCGTCGCCGAGCTGTTCCACCTCGGCTACCGGAAAGATCGCTCCGGCAGTGCCCTGCGCCTTGGAGCCGAGCGCGCACGTCCACGTTCGTCCATCCGCGCTGATCGACGAGCCCGCGGCGTCATCGAGGCAGCCGGGAGCGACCATCCCCGTCGTGTCGCGCTTCCAACGCACACCCGCCGGCAGCGTCATCGACAGCTCGACTTCGTCGGCGGCACGCTCGTTGGCATTCCAGTCGACCCGGTACGTCACGGTGTCGAAGGTGCGCACGATGCCGTTGTTGGCGCCTGCGTCGTAGCCGGGCGTGTGGTCGCCCACGTCACCGGCGACGAAGGCCGGGTCGGAGAACGACGCCGTCCCATCCGCGGCGACCGCGAGCGTGATCTCGGTGTTCGGCACCGGGGCGATCGGCGCGGCACCGGCATTCGGCTCTGCGACGATCACCAGCAGCGATGCGATGACGGCGACCACCGCTCCGACAAGTGACCAGCGGCGGTGACGACCGCCGCGCTCCTGTAGTGACTGCTCCATGAGAGATCGTTCGGCCGTCTCCCCGCCGCCTTGAGCGGTGAACAAGATTCTTTCTGCGGCCGACTCGCCGAAGGAGCCGGATAGCCTCCACAGCGAGGAGAGCCGGATGCCACACCGACAGCAACGAGCCAACGGAGTTGTCTCGCGTGACGCCATTTTGGATGCCGCAGCGAAGATCGCTGGCGAGCGGGGGTACGACGGCACGAGCATCAAGTTGGTCAGCGACCTCTCGGGGCTCCCTGCCAGTTCGATCTACTGGCACTTCGCGAACAAGGACGATCTCCTCGCCGCTGTGATCGACCGCAGCTTCAAGGCTTGGTCGACCGCCCTCGACCAGGCAGAGCCGGCCCCCGCCGACGCAACCAACGAGGAGCGCATGGTCCACGGGCTCCGCCAGGAGTGCGTCCGCGTCATGACCCATCCGGACTTCCTTCGACTCGGCCTCATGCTCCTGCTGGAGCGCCGCCCCGTCGAGGCCGCCGCGCGCCGACGGTTTCACGACTCGCGCATGGAGATCCACAACCGGGTGACCGTCGGGTACGCGCGCATGTTCCCCGCGCTCACGCCACCGCAGGTCCGCCAGCTCGTTCGCCTCACCTTCGCGTCGGTCGACGGCCTGTTCATCGCCGCCATCTCGGAGCCCGAGCTGGATCTGACCGCCGAGTTCGAGGTTCTCGGGCTCGCGATCGTGAGCGCCGCGCGTTCGTTGACCGCCCGAAACCTCGCCGCCGCGCCGAGCTAGACCCGAGCTAGACCCGAGCTAGACCTCGCGTTCGATGTGCACGTCGGCCGTGGTGGCGGCGACGTGGTAGTCGCCGCTCCAACGGCGGCCGTCGAGCGTGCCGGTCAGGTGCACCAGCAGGCGCGGCTGCGCCTGGAACTCGGCGCGTTCACGCACGACATCCAAGCGGGCCGAGTCGAAGGTGCGCACGGGCGCCTCGGGACGCGACGCGGCCGCGCGCACCACCGTCTCGCGGTACGGCCCGGCGGTCACCCGGCGGAGCGCCGCCGTGTCGCCCTGTGCGAGCGCACGGTCGACCGCGAGCAACGCCCCGGCAGTCCGCTCGGCGACGCGACGAGCATCCGCGAGGGTGAACGAGCCACCGAGCGAATCGAACCCGTCGCCGAGACCCACCCGGGCGAGTTCAACGGCCGGCAACGGCGCCGTCGGGTCGAGCGACGCCTGGCGGGGTGCGGCGAGCAGCACGACCGTCACCGACACGACAGGCAGCGCCACCATCGCGATTCGACCGGGCCGATCGCCGCATGCCTCGATGGCCGGGCGCAGGCCGCACACGATCACCAGCGCCGCGAGCAGGGCCACCTTCGTGGCGAACTCGGTGGTCTGCATCGAGACCAGCAGCGCGCCGATCGTCGCGACGGCGATGGCGTATAGCTCGGCCCCGCGTCGCCCACGGGCGACGGTGCGGGGGTCGGTGATCATGAAGAACAGGAAGATCAGCACTTCCGGTGAGAGCGTCACCGTCGACCAGTAGGTCCAGCCGCTCACCGGCCCGAGACTCCAGCGAGCGGTGATGTCGTGACCGAGCGCTGCGGCGATGCCCGTCAGCGAGGCGAACACCGACCAGAAGATCAGCGAAATGCGCAGCAGGCCGAGCCGTGTGGTGATCACGAGTCCGCCCACCGCGATCACCGCGCACGTGACGGTGAGGCCGACCGACGGCTGACCCCACCACAGGTCCTGCGGGTCGGCGATGCCCGATCCGAGGATCAGGAAGGTGAGCACGAGTCCGAGGTTCGACGGGTTGAACAGCGGCCGGTTGCCCACCCGGATCACGTACTTGCTCAGCACCGACAACGCCGCGGTCGCGGCGAACACGTACCACCCGCGGGTCGACAGCCAGTCGCCGTGCTCGGTTCCCGGAACCCTCGTGATGAGCGCCACGCCGTTGCCCGTGAGCAGCGCGCTCGCCGGCCAGGCCACCACACCGGAGCCCGGCACGGTCATCGCCAACTCGACCGCGGCGGCCGACCCGAGCGCGACGAGGATCTGCGCGACCGAGAGGTCCCAGTCGATCACGGTCTGGCCGAGCACCTGCACGGTCAGCAGCACGGCGGCCACGTGCAACCGGGGATCGCGCAGTTGCGGCGGCCGAAACGTGAGGCCGCGCGGCTTCCCCGCGACCGACGTCGATGGATGTGCGGCGTCGAGCGTTGACGTCGTGCTCACGTATCCCCTCCCGGCGTGAGTATGGGCGCGCACGCAGCGAACCCACAAGGAGCCCCGGCTACCATCTCGCCGACGGCGCGAACGGAGGGGCCCGCAGATGTCCGGATCGAACGTCGGTCGCGTCGCACCGGCATTGGCCTTCGCTGCGATCGTCGCCACGCTCGTGGCCGTGCGGTTGACGCGCCACGACGCTGCCGGGCCCGCCGAACCGAGAGACCGATCGGCCGTGGCCATGACGAAGCTCAGGTTGGTCGACGTGACCGAGCGGGCGGGGCTCGCCGAGCCGCACAGCCACGCCGACCTGACCGGCGAGTCGGCGATGACCGCCGGCGCCGCCGTCGCCGATGTCGACGGTGACGGCGACCTTGACGTGTACCTCACACGGGTCGGACTGCCCAACCGGCTCCTCGTCAACGATGGGAACGGCGCCTTCGTCGACCGAGCGGCCGCCGCGGGGGTCGAGGGTCCGGCAGGCGGGTCGTCGGCCGCTGCGTTCGGCGACATCGACGGCGACGGCGACCTCGACCTGATCGTCACGCCGGCCGGTGACGCGTCGCCCGCTGTGTATCTGTCGAACGGCGACGGCACGTTCGCCGACGCCACGGCCACCAGCGGCCTCGCCGACCTTCCTGCGCTCGGCGACGCCGCGCTCGCCCAGGCCCACGGGGTGACGCTGTCGGACTTCGACCGCGACGGCGACCTCGACGTGTTGATGACGCATTGGGATGCGCAGGTTCCGGCGGCTCTCGCCGACGCCGGCGCGAACGACATCGAACCCGATGCCGATGGCCGAACGGTGTGCCCCAGAGCGCGGTGGCTTGCCGCCCGCGGGTTCCCACGCGCGGCCGACGCACCCGCCAACCGCGCACGGCTCTACCGCAACGACGGCGCCGGTCGCCTCAGCGACGCCACCGCCGATCTCGGCCTGCCGTTCGCACAAATCATGGGGTTCACCGGCAGATTCGCCGATGTCGACGGCGACGGCTGGGATGACCTGCTCGTCACGGGCGATTTCTGCACCTCACGGGTCTTCCGGAACGTGGAGGGCCAGCGCTTCGAGGACATCACCGAGGCCTCGCGTGCCGCGACCGACGAGAACGGCATGGGTTCGGTGCTGACCGACCTGAACGGCGACGGGATCATCGACTGGTTCGTGACCGGCATCGGACCGGTGGTCGACGCACCTGCGCCGCTGCAGCTCGGCGGGTTCGGCAGCTCGGGCAACCGCGCCTACCTGGGCGGCGGTGACGGCACGTTCCGCGACGCGACCGACGAGCTGGGCCTGCGCAACGGCGGTTGGGGCTGGGGCGCCGCGTTCGCCGACTTCGCCAACGACGGTGTGCCGGAACTCGTGATGACCAACGGCTACAGCATCGGCGCCGACGACACCGCCGAGTCGGCGGACGATCCGATCGTGGTGTGGGAACGCGACGGCTCGTCGACCCGCCCGGCCCGTGAGGTCGCCCGCGCCGCGGGGATTCGCGATACCGGCCTGGGGCGGGCGCTCGTGGCCTTCGACGCCGACGACGACGGCGACCTCGACCTGCTCGTCGCGAACTTCGGTGCAGAGCCCGTGCTCTACCGAAACGACACGGAGGCCGCCCATTGGCTGAAGGTCCGCCTCGACGACCCGGCGGCGGCCGGCAACCGCTCGGGTTTGGGAGCGCGGGTGCGCGTGATCACGGCGAGCGGCGCCACGACCCGGTGGCTGATCGCCGGGGGCAGCTACGAGTCGCAGGAACCGGCCGAGGTACACGTCGGCCTCGGCGTGCAGGAGCGCTTCGACGAGATCGAGGTGACGTGGCCGGGAGCGACCGAGCCGCAGATCGTCCGGGCAGGCGCCGCCGATCGAACAATCGTGGTGACGCGGACTCCGAGCGGCCCTTGATGCCCGCCGCGTTCTCCCACATGCTGCGGTGATGGCTCCGCCTCCAGACGATCACGAGACGTTCTCGTTCTCCGCCGAGCTCTGGATGCACGACGGCCCCGCCGCATGGTTCTTCGTGACGGTCCCCGGTGAGATCTCCGACGTGATCGACCTGTTGCGCCCGCGCACCGGGCCCGGCTTCGGGTCGGTGCGCGTTCGCGCCCAAATCGGCGGCACCGCCTGGTCGACCTCGGTGTTCCCCGACACGTCGCGCCAGGCCTACGTGCTGCCGGTGAAGGCCGCCGTGCGTCGCAGCGAGGCCATCGACGACGGCGATGTCGTCGCCGTCACGCTCACCCTCGCCCGTTAGCCTCGCCGCCGTGACAGATCCCGGTTCCTTCCGCGGCTTCCCGCCGGCCGCCCTCGAGTTCTACCGCCGACTCGCGGCCGACAACTCCAAGACGTTCTGGGCCGACCAACGCAGCGTGTACGACGAGGCCGTGCGCGGTCCGCTCGAAGCGCTGGCGGCCGAGGTCGAGGACCGCTACGGCGAGTTCCGCATCTTCCGCCCCAACCGCGACGTGCGCTTCTCCAAGGACAAGCGTCCGTACAAGGAACAGCAGGGCGGGTACGCCCAGAGCCCCGGCGGAGCGGCGTACTACGTCGCCATCGACGCCGAGGGGTTGTTCGTCGGCGCGGGCTACTACCAGATGGCCCGCGACCAGCTCGCCCGGTTTCGCGAGGCCGTGGCCGCCGACACGACCGGGCCCGAACTCGAGCAGATCGTCGCCGGCTACGGCGGCGACATCGAGATCGGCGGGCGCGAGCTGCGCACCGCTCCCCGCGGCTACCCGCGCGACCATCCCCGCTTGCGCCTGCTGCAGCACCGAGGGCTCACCATCGCCCGCCGCTTCGGCGCACCGGCGTGGTTGTCGACGCGTGCGGCCAAGGCGCGCATCGAAGCGTTCTGGACGACGGCCGAGCCGCTCAACGGCTGGCTCGACCGCAACGTCGGCCCGTCCGAGGAGGCACGGTCACAGGAGGGACGGCGATGACCACGGCCATCACGCAGCGGTTCACACGCCGACAGGTGCTCGGCGGTGCGCTCGCCGCCGCCGGCGCGAGTGCCGCTGCGGCGTGTGTTCCCGAACCGCCGCAGCGCAGTGTCCGCCGCCGGGTAGTGGTGATCGGCACCGGCTTCGGGGGCTCGGTGACGGCGCGGCGCCTCGCCGAGGCGGGCGTCGAGGTGACCCTGGTCGAGCGCGGCCGCCGCTGGCCCGCCGGCGTGCCGGGCACGTTCCCGACGATGTTCGGCGTCGACCGCCGGGTCAGCTGGCTCAGCTCCACCAACTCGGCGACGGCGCTGTTTCCCAGCGTGCCGTTGCAGCCGTACACGGGCTTGCTCGAGCGCATCAAGGGCGACGGCATGGACGTCGTGGTCGCCGCGGCCGTCGGTGGCGGCTCGCTCCCCTACCACGGAATGTCGGTGCAACCACGCGGCGATCTGTTCGCCCGAGTCATGCCCGGCGAGCTCGACTACGACGAGTTCGATCGGCGCTGGTACCCGCTGGTGCGGGCCGCGCTCGGCGCGTCGCCCATACCCGCCGACGTACTGGCGTCGGACCGTTACGCGTCGAGCCGAGCGTTCATCGAGGCGGTGCGTGCGGCGGGCTTTCCCGACGCACGCGGTGAGCCGATGCCGATCGACTGGGACATCGTGCGCCGCGAGCTGCGCGGTGAGCTGCCGCCCAACATCTCGGTCGGCGACGTGATCTACGGAGTCAACGGCCCGGGGAAGCGCTCGCTCGACACGAACTACCTGCCGGCAGCGGAGGCGACCGGCCGGGTCGAGCTGCTGGCGCAGCACCGGGTGAGCAGCATCGCCCGCGACCGGAACGGCCGATGGGTGATCCCGACGGAGCGCATCGACACCGACGGCGTGGTGCACGAGCGCGTCGAGTTGGTAGCGGACGCGCTCTTCCTGTGCGCCGGTTCGCCGAACACGACCCGGCTGCTCGTGAACGCCGCCGGCACCGGCACGATCGCCGATCTTCCCGACGATGTGGGGCGCTGGTGGTCGACCAACGGCGACCTCATCGTGATGCAGGTGCTCGATCATCCCACCGGCACCATGCAAGGCGGCCCGGCCAGCATCGCGTCGCGCGACTGGGACAACCCGGCCGGGCCGATGTCGCTGCTCTTCGCTCCCCTGCCCGTACCGGTCGACATCGGGGCCATGCAGACCGTCGCCATCTTCCTGCCCGACGGCCACGGAGCCTTCCAGTACGACGCCCGCTGCGGCGACGCGCACCTGTCGTTCCCCGCGAGTGCGCACGGCGCGTCGATGGCAGAGGCCCGGCGCCGACTGGCGAAACTCGGGCGGGCGGCGGGCTCGATCGCATCGGTCGACATGACCGCAGCGGAGCCGACCACGTTCCATCCCCTCGGAGGCGCCGTCATCGGCAAGGTGTGCGACGGCTTCGGGCGGGTACTCGGCCAACCGGGGCTGTACGTGAACGACGGAGCGCTCATCCCCGGCTCGACCGGCTGCGTCAACCCGTCGCTGACCATCGCCGCGCTCGCCGAGCGCAACATCGCTCGCATCATTCGTACCGACGTCGGCACCGTGTTCTGAGGCCCCAGGCCAACGCAGGGCCGAGCGAGCGCGGTGTCCCGGGTCGGTGCGTGTGGGTGCGGGCGCGTCGGTGTGCCCGACGGGGTCGGGCTACACCGGTTCGCTTGTGGTTTGGGGCCGGCCCGGCCGGGCTTGGTTCGGGCCGGGCTCGTGTCACGCTGGGCCCGCTTCGGGCTGGGCCTTTTCGGTCGGGCGCTGGACCGGCCCGGGCCTATGCGGCTTGGGCTGGTGTCCAGGTGACGCCGTGGCGTTGTGAGTAGATCACTCGTCCGGCGGGGGTGATCCATCGGAACACGATCGCGTCGGGCTCGTTCGGATCGGTCCAGCGTTGCATCAACCATCCCGGCCTGTGGGTGACCCGATGGTGATGACGACACAGCAACGCGAGCCATTCGATATCGGTCGGCCCGCCCTCAGCCGGATTCGCAGTGTTCCACTCGTCCACATGATGCGCGTCGGTGCCGACCGCTTTGCGGGTACACCCGTCGAACACACACCCGCCGTCGCGTACGGTCAACGCGCGTCGTTGATGCCGGTTCGCGTACCGCAACAGATGCCCGGCACGCAGCACGTCACCGCGTTCGGTGACCTCGAACGGCCGAAGCAGCCCCGCCGCCAAAACCCACCGGATGATCGCCGCCGACAACGGTGTCCCATCGGCATCAGCGAGTTCACCGGTATCCGCGTTGTAGAGCACCACGACTTCGGGTTCGACCACCCCGGCGGAACCCTGTTTGTGTGCCGCCGCGCCGGCGTCCAACAGGTCCGCGAGGGCCTCCGCGGCGAGTTGACCGTTCCCAGGGATATCGATTTCACCGTCGGACACCCGCGCGTCAGCCGCGTAGCGGTCACGGATCTGTTGGGTGTGCGCGGTCAACACCGATTTGATGATCAACGCGAGTTCGCCGACGAACTGGCCGTTGAGATGCAAGGTCCCGTCGAACCCGGTGGACAACGACAGATGATTGTTCGCCGGGTCCGCCGCGGGTCGTAACCGCCGTCGACATCGAGGCGTTCCGCGATGCGGCGCACCGCACGAGCCCAGTCATCGAACGTCGCGACCGTCGCAAGGTCAACAAGTTCGGGAACAACTTGGGCGAGCAGCCCGCCGATACGCGGGTTCGCGGCACGGAGGAACACTTCGACGTGGTGCCAGGCGATATCACCGCGAGCCAACGCGGCGTGGAGGTCGGGAAACTCGACGACCAGGCGGCGTGACGTCCGTACCAGCACCCGCGACGGCCCGGACCCGAGTTTCGACGTTGCCGCAACCCACCCGGCGGTGGTGTGGCCGTGTTCGAGGTCACACACCTTCGAACGATCCGCCGCGACCAACAGTTCGGCACGTCGGGCGTCGAGTCGACGGCGTTCGGTTTCCCATTCGACCAGTTCGACCAGCACCGGGTCGGTGACCGGCGCCAACCGCAACCGAGCCCGTTCCGGCAACCCCGAATCAACCAACCCCGAATCAACCAACCCCGAATCAACCAGCCCCGAATCGGCCACGCTGCCCGCTCCGGACGGGTCGCCGTGACGAGCGTCGTCGCTGTTGACGCCGTCGCGGCGGTTGTCGTCTCGGTTGTCGTGGGTGTTGGGCCCGCCAGCCATGCCGCAACTCTACACGAACGTGCGTTCGCGCTGCAACACATGTTCGAGTATTCTCTCCACGCGTCAAGGCCGGCACTGAGCGTCTCAACGCACCCGGCATCGATGCCCGAGGGAGGTCAAATGGCAACGGAACGTACAGGTTCAACGGACGCGGTCCGTTGGGAACCGCCGGGTCGTGAAGCCCGAGCCCCGGCCGTCGCAGGCCAGCCGAGCGACACGCGTCGACCGTCGCGTGTGCGGCGCGCCCGGTTCTCACCGAGATCTCACACGTCGCTCACGTCGACCACAGGCGCGGCCCGTACGGTACGCGCCATGACCTCTGAGCCCACACCAACGTTGCACCGCCGAGCCTTCTTCAGCACTGCCGCCGCCGTCGTCGGCGGAACCGTGCTCGCGGCATGCGGGAGCGACGACTCCGCGACCGGCGCAAGCACGACAACAACCACCACCGGCGGGTCGTCGACCAGCTCGTCCACCACGGCCGCCGCATCGGCATCCACCACGGCCGCGACCGGCGGCGGCGCCGAGACCCCCGCCGAGACCGGCGGTCCGTTCCCGGCCGACGGCAGCAACGACAACGGCGAGGGAACGGTGGCCAACGTCCTTGCCGACTCGCGATCGGTGCGGTCCGACATCCGCAGCGACCTCGACGGATCGAACACCCAGCCCGGCGCCGCCATGAACCTGGCGGTGTCGGTCGTCGACCGGTCCGGCGCTCCCCTCGCCGGCCGAGCGGTCTACGTGTGGCACTGCAACAAGGAGGGCGAGTACTCGGAGTACAACACGCGCATGGGCGGCGGCGACTTCAGCGACCGGTCGTTCCTTCGCGGCGTGCAGGTGACCGATGCGAACGGCACGGTCAACTTCACGTCGATCCTGCCCGGTCGATACCGGGGCCGCGCCTTCCACATTCACTTCGAGGTGTTCGGCGACGAGACGTACGCGAAGAAGGCGCTCACCAGCCAGATGGCGATCGACGACGACCTCATCACGTCGATCTACACCGATGCCGGGTACGCCACGGGGTTGCGTAACGTCACCACCAACGCGGACGACAACGTGTTCGGCGACGGGGTCGAGCATCAGTTGCTCGACGTCACCGGCACCGCGGCGAGCGGCCTCACCGCACGCTTCACCGCCGTGCTCAACTGACCTCGACCCGGTCGCCGACTTCCGGCCCGTCGCCGTCAGGCTCGGGCTTCAGGCGCGGCCCGGCCGGGCAGCTCCGGCCTCGAGTTCGAGGAGTCGGCGCAACCCGAGGAGTGGCCCGGCGTGAGCGTTCGAGTTCAGGCTCGGGAACTCGGCCATCGGGGTTGCCGGGTGCACGAACGTGCCACCCTCATCGGCGCCCATCCAGCTGTTGAGACAGTCGGGCCCGCTCCAGTGGCCGACCCAGGGCTGGGGCGACACACGCCCGCGGTGCAGCATCGACTGCCGATGCAGCATCCGCCACGCCGCGCCGGAGTCACGCTCGGCGACCGCCCACACCGCCAGTCCGCCGAGCGCGGCCCACACGCCTCCGTTGCAGTCCCAACCGGGTGCGAGCAGTCCACCGCGGATGCGGTGCGGGCGATCGATGATCGTCGGACCGAGCGTCGACGGTTCGTCGAGCCTCGACAGCACCGATGCCACGAGGCGATCTCGCCGATCCGCCGGACCATGACCCGCGATCAACGGCCAGACCTGCGCGTCGAGAAAGCAGTGCGACACGCCCACCGGCCCGCCGGCGCCGTCCCATGCCCGCAGGTACCAGCGGCCGGTCCATGCGTCGTCGAGCGGGCCGACGAGCGAAGCGGCGACGTTCCGACAGATCGCTGCGGCGTCGCGATCGACCCGGACGAGGACGTCGGCGACCCGCGGCAGCACGGCGACCGCCATGGCCGAGTTGAACACCGATTCCCCGTGGCGGTGAAAGGCCCGCCGGTTTGCGACCATGAGCGAGATCGGGTCGGCCCAGTCACCGCTCCCCACACGCAACAGTCCGTGCGGCCCGAAACCGACGTGACGCTCGACGGCGCGCGCCGCAGCGGCCGCGACCTGGGCGATCGTCGGGTCGGGCGACCCCGTCGATCGGCGCCGGCCGGGGCGAAGCAGCGGTGATGCCCGTCGACGCACGGCGACGTCGAGCACGGTCGTGTCATGGGTCGTCTCGACGAACTCGGCGAGGGCCCAGAGGAAGAAGAGCGGAAGGTCGGTCGGCGACGCGTGCACACCGCCCGAAGCCTGGGCCCCCGAGCCGAAATGCGCGTAGCCGAACATGCCCGAGGGCAACGACATCGCCGCCATGCTGCACAGCGCCTCGCGAGCGAGGTCGGCATCGAGATCGGCGATCGCCGCCACCACGAAGGCCTCATCGCGCACGGCGCCGTGCAGCCCGTGGATGAATCCGTATGCCGATCCCTGCATCACGAAGTCGTGTCCCACGGCGGGGTCGGGCACGCGCAGGCCGCGCAGCATCGCTAGGTGCCACGGCGCCTCTCGAATCGCGATCGACCGCTGATCGGATCCAGCAGATCCTGGCGCTCCCCGGGCTCCGAGACGCGCGCGGACACCCTCCCCGGCCGCCGACGCCGCCGCCACCGATGCCGCCGCCACCGACGCGCTCTCGACTCCGAAACCCTTGCCGACGGCCCGCGCCCGCCATGCGGCGGGTCGACCCTGGTTCACGACGCGCAGGACCGCCCGCACGTCGACCGGTCCGTCGCATTCCACCGCGAGCACGGCACACCCAGCGCCCGACCCGACGCGGTTCCCGCCGGCCGCGCGGTTGTTGCCGGGTCCGGAACCGGAGCCGGAGGCGCGGAGATGGAGCGCTGCCTGCGCGGCAATCCGGCGATCGGGTGGGTCGGTGAGTTCCCATCGCACGGTCGGCGGCTCGCCGAGGAACAGCTGCGGACGGTCGCGCACCACCCTCGGACGCGTCGGCGCCCACACAGCGCGGCGCCGATCGCGGTCGATCGTGACGATGAGCGGGTGTCGCTCGCCCCACCTCCGGCGCAGTCGATCGGTGCCGCGACGCGCACGGTCGCTCGCCGCGAACGCTGCGCGCCAGGCGAGCCGGTCGGCTCCCACGATCGTCGCGGGCGCCGCGATCCGACGGCTCATCAGGGGCGCTGGAATCAGCGGCACATTCGCGAGGTCGAACGGCACCCGGAACACGCACGCCTCGCCGCGGTGGGGTCGAACCCGCCATCGGAATCCGACCGACGGCTCGTCAGGATCGGAGGTGACCGTGCAGCTGAGGGTCGCACGATCGGTCGCCCACTCCATCTCAACGCCGTCCACGAGCAGCCGCAGCGCTGTCGGCGCCTGCCCGACCGGCACGGTCCCCACCGGCCCGAGTTCGGGGAGCGCCGTGCCGTCGGCGATCCGCACCATGCCGCCCACCGTGGAGAAGATGCTGAGTTCCCCGGACACGTAGACCAGCACGGCCAGCCCCGGTGCACCGACCAGGTGGAATGCGTCGCCGGGGCAGCGATCTACATCAACGTCGAAGCAGGCGCGTCGGTCGACCATCGCCCGCTCGCACCGAGCGTCGTCGGCCCGTTCGTCGCATCGCCGGGTCACCTGGCGGCCCGTGCCCGCCGTCGTTGGATCTCGTCGATTGCCCAGTACAGCGGGGAATCCGAAGGAGCAGGAACGAGCCGCGGTCCGTCTGTGACGCAATATGAACGACCCACGGAGCCGGACTTCGCCTGAATGCGGATTCCGAGTGACGATGACATCCGCCACATCACTCGTCCAGCATCCAGCTCCTCGATCCCGATCCATTCGATCTGTTCGTAGTCGGATCTGAAGCGACGACCGAAGTTCCGGATGGTGACCTCGCTCTCCCCGAGGTAGATCCCCGTACGGGAGGATTCACCGATCGCCCACACGGCAAGGACTCCTGCAACAGCCCACCCGACATCCGGCAAGATGAGGCCGAATGCCGCGAGGGGCGTCGCGGCAGCGCCGGTGGCGAGCCGGTATTGCCAATTGGCGGGAACATCCGCTCTGACCATCGGAATCAGGGCTCCGCGTGGAGGAAGCGACCTGCCGGCGCGATCTCCGGGGTCCCACGGCCGCACCCGCCAAACATGCCGGCAACGGCGCGTCTCGGCGGGATCTGTGCTCGCGACGGTGTTGCTGTGGTGATCACTCTGACCAGCCTCTTGCTGTGACTGCCGTACCCAGCCATCCCCAGTCCCTCGAACCACCAAGCGTCAACCGGTGCGCGACGCCGCAACACTACGAGGTCGACGCTGCGTTCCCACCTGCGGAGGCCCGGCGTCGACTTGGCAGGTGCCATGATCGCGGCCGTGACGATCACGGTGGCCTCGATCAACGTAAACGGAATCCGAGCGGCGGTGCGGCGGGGCATGGCGGAGTGGCTCGGCGAAGCGCGGCCCGACGTCGTGGCCATGCAAGAGGTGCGGGCACCCGAGGGGCACCTGCCGACCGTGTTCGCCGTTCGCCGACATGTTCACCGACCTCGACACCGAATGGAGCGTCGTGGAGACGACCGCCGAGGCCAAGGGCCGCGCCGGTGTTGCGGTCGCCGCCCGCTCGAAGCTCGAGGACTCGACCGAACCGCTCGGCGACCGGTTCCGCACCGCCGGACGGTGGGTCGAGGCGACCACCGAATCGGTCGACGGCACCGAGCTCACCGTGTGCAGCAGCTACGTCCACACCGGTGACGCGAACGACGCCGACCGCATGGAGGAGAAACTCGCCTTCCTCGACGCGATCGCCGACCGCCTCGACGCCTACGCCGCAGCGGGTCGGTGCGTGCTGCTGACCGGCGACCTCAACGTCGCCCACGACTGGCGCGACATCAAGAACTGGAAGGGCAACCGCGGCAAGGCGGGCTTCCTGCCCGAGGAACAGGCGCGCCTCGACCGCATCCGCGACCTCGGCTACGTGGATCTGGGCCGACGGTTCGGTGGCGACAACCCTGGGCCCTACACCTGGTGGTCGTGGCGAGGGAAGGCCTTCGACAACGACGCCGGATGGCGCATCGACTACCTGATCGCCTCCCCCGCGCTCGCACCCGCAGCACTCGGCGTCGACGTCCATCGCGCACCCACGTACGCGGCCCGCTGGTCGGACCACGCACCCGTCGTCGCCACCTTCGATCTCTGACCCGATACCGAGCGGGAGGGCCCGTGCCAGCCGACATCGATCTCACCGACCCCGACGCGTTTGCGAACGGTCCTCCGCACGACATCTGGGATCACCTCCGCGACGCCGATCCGCTCCACTGGCACGAGCCGACGGCCTTCACGCCCGACGGCGAAGGGTTCTGGTGCCTCACCCGCTATGCCGACGTGGAGTGGGCGGCCCGCCAGCCGGCGCTGTTCTCGTCGTCGACCGGCGGCGACCGCTCCGGTGGGGGCACGCTCATCGAGGACCTGCCGACCGGTTTCGCTGCGGGAGTCCTGTTGAACATGACCGACGACCCGCGCCATCACCACCTGCGTCGCGTCGTCAGCCCATCGGTCGCACCGCGTCGGCTCCGCTCGATCGAATCCGCGCTCGCCGAACGCTGCGATGCGCTCCTCGACGCGGCGGTGGCCGCGGGACGCTGCGACGTGCTCACCGACATCGCCGCCGAGCTTCCCCTCCAGGCGATCGCGTCGCTGCTGGGTGTCCCCCAGGACGACCGGCACTTCCTCCTCGACTGGGCCGACGCAACGCTCGACTACGACGACCGCAACCCCGGCGAGACCACCGCGCGGGTCGCCGATGCGAGCGCCGAGATGTCGAGCTACTGCCGCCGCGTCATCGACGACCGCCGCGCCTGCCCCGCCGACGATCTGATGTCGGCCGCGGTGGCCGCCGATCTTCCCGAGGCCGCAGAACCGGGCGGTCCGCTCTCGGACCTCGAACTGGAGATGCTGTTCCACCTGCTCGTCGCCGCGGGCAGCGAGACCACACGGAACTCGATCACCGCCGGTCTCCTCGCCCTCGTCGATCAACCCGACGACTGGGCTGCCTTGCGACGCGACCCCAACCTCGTCCCCGGAGCGATCGAAGAGACGCTGCGGTGGGCGTCGTCCACCATCTACAACCGCCGCACCGCCACCGCGGAGATCGAGTTACACGGCCGCACGATCCGCGCCGGCGACAAGGTCGTGCTGTGGTGGCAGGCCGCCAACTTCGACCCTCGGGCGTTCGACACGCCGGAACGGTTCGACATCCGCCGGTCGCCGAACCCGCACCTCGCGTTCGGCGCCGGCAGCCACCTCTGTCTCGGAGCGAACCTCGCGCGGCTCGAAATCCGGCTCGTGCTGGACGGGCTCCTCGCCCGCGTCGAGCGAATCGAGCTCGACGGCCCGGCCGAGCGCACCCGGTCCAACAAACATGCAGGATTCCGCCACGCGCCCGTCACCCTTCACCCGGTACCCTCCGCCGGATGAGACGGAGGGACATCCTGAAGGCCGGCGTCACCGCAGTGGGCGCCGCCACGTTGGGAGGGCCGATCGCGGCGGGGTGCGCCCCCGCACCCGGTCCGCTCATCCGCCGCGGCCCGGGGCCCGAGGCCGGCATCGAGCACATCGTGGTGCTGATGATGGAGAACCGGTCGTACGACCACATCATGGGGTGGTTACCCGGCGGCGCCACCATGCCGGACAATGCCCGGTTCCGCGACGACCGCGGCGTTGAGCACCGCCGCTGGCACTTCGACGGCTGGGCATCGTGCGAGTTCGACGACCCCGACCATAGCCGCGTGGGGGGCATGCGCCAGTACAACAACGGCGCCTGCGACGGTTGGCTGTCGAAGTCGCCTGACCTCTTCCCGATCTCGTACCTCACGCCCGAGCAGTTGGGGTTCTGGGGGCCGGCCGCACCGGCGTGGACCATGTGCGACAACTACTTCTCCGCGTTCATGGGGCCCACGTGGCCGAACCGCTTCTACCAGCACTGCGCTCAGACCCAGGTCGCGAAGAACAGCCTGGCGCCGCTCGATGTGGCGACCATCTGGGATCGCATCGCGAACGCCCGGCTCGAAGGCCGCTACTACTTCAGCGATGCACCGTTCGCCGCGCTGCTCGGGCTGCGGCACCTGCTCGTCAGCCGCACCTTCGACCAGTTCCTCGACGACGCGGCCGATGGTCGCCTGCCACACGTGAGCTTCGTCGACCCGGGTTTCGCGATCTCCGGGCCGATCGGCACCTCGAGCGACTACCACCCGACCTCCGACATCCGCGCCGGCGACCGGCTCATCCACACCGTCTACGAGGCGATCACCCGGTCACCGAACTGGGAGAAGACCGTGCTGGTGGTGAACTTCGACGAGTGGGGCGGATTCGCCGACCACGTCGTGCCGCGGGTGGCACCCGACGCGATGCCGGGGTTCGGGCTGCGTGGATTCCGTGTGCCGTGCCTCGTGGTGTCCCCGCTCGCCCGGCGCAACCACATCGCGCACGGCGAGTACGACCACACGTCGGTGCTGAAGATGATCGAGTGGGCCTTCGACCTCGAACCGCTCACGCCGCGCGACGCGGCGGCGAACAACCTCGCCGACGTGCTCGATCTGGGCGGCACACCCAACCTGGACGCACCGCACTGGGACCTCGCGCCGTTCACCCCCGAAAACTGCATCGCCCACCTGTTCGACGACATCTGGGATCGCCTCATCGCATGGGCGCGCGGTCAGGGTTGGCCAGTCTGAGGGGACGGCGTCCTCGATCAGCGGCACCGTGTGTGAGTTCGGATCCCCCGTGTTCAGCGGGTTCAGGCGCCGCCACCCACGTCCTCGAAGGCGGTGGCCCGGAACCGGTTCCAGTCCTCGTGCGCCCAGGTGATACTCGCCGCCCAGCCCGCCTCCGTCTGGACCAGGCAACTGACCGTGGCGTCATCGATTGACGTGCATGCGTCGGCCCCTCCCCTCAGGGCGCCATACGTGTCGTGGAGGGCGAGGATCTGATCAGCCACCTCGGGCGTCGCCAGCTTGGAGACGGTTGCCCGGTCTCCGGTGTTGGCCGCCTCGACCATGTCGCTGATCGTCGACTCGACGTCGATGACTTCGACCGATTCCTGGACGAGCGCGCCGTCCTTCCACACCAGCTGTTCGGTTGCGTCGCGGCTCGGACAGCAGTGCGGGTCGCTCTCGGCCGAGGCCATGAAGCGCACCTCGAGACCGTCGCCGGCGGTGACGCCGACAGCGACGAAACCCCAGCTCGACTCGACCCCGCTCCCGAAGTCCACGATCATCGGCGTGCGATCCGCCGCCCGGACGACGAGCACGTCGAACGGGACCAACGTTCCGGTGAACTCGCAGACCGCTGCCGCAGCGCCGTCGGCAACCCCGTCACCATCGATGTCACCGATCGAGACGTCAAAGATCTCCGCCCGCGAGACCTCACCAAGGTCGTAGCGAGCGCACGTCGTCGCCACGTCGAGGGCTCTCATCTCGGCGTCGGTTACGCCGGCCGGTTTGGGGAGCTCGACCGAACGTTCGCCGATCCAGAACAGGTCCGCCGATGCGCGCCGGTTCATCTCGATCAGCAATTCCCCCGCCGAGCCGACGAGGTTGATCACGTCGATCGAGTTCTCCAGCAGCTCGATCCAACCGATCCCCGGGATCAGCTTCTTGATCGTCGCCTCGGCCAGGTCCGCAACCATGCCGGCCGGGTCGAGCACCGAATCGAGCCCGAGCGCCGTGATCGCTGCCGCCCAGTCCACGGTTGCGACGACATCGATGAGGCCGGTCACGAACGTCTGCAGCAGGCCATACGTCGCGCCGACAGCCTCAAGCCCGTCGAGGTCGCGGTCGGCCGCCAGCGACAGGGAACGGAGGTACTCGTTCAGCGGAGTCGCAAGGTTCGTGGCGAGGTCGATCAGCGCGTCCGCAACCGGGTCCTCGCCCCGGCCACGAGCCGTGTCCGCAGCGTCGGGCCCACCGAGCGTTTCCGCAAGCGACTCGGCGAAGGCGTTCGACAGGTTCTTGCGCACGTTCTTCCGCGGCTTCTTGAGGTCCATGTCTTTGAGCAGACCGATGGCGGGAAGCACCAGGTCGGTGATGAACGTGAGGGCAAAGGTCACCGGCGCCCCCGCATCGGACGCACCGATGACACCGTCGATGTCGGAGCCGTTCGGCCCACCGCCGAACGACACGGCGAGCAGCGGCTTCCCCCAGGCGGATGCCGGCATGTCGAACTCGGTCTCGGCATCGGCGAGGGAGTTGACGACCATGTCCTTGACCTTCTTCCACGCCTTCCCGAAGTCGCCCCCGCCCTCGCAGAGAAGGCCGAACGTGACCTTCTCGCAGAGCCATTTCGCGGATTCCTTGACGTACTCGGTTGCCATCGTCTTGACGAGGTCGGTGATGCCCGGGATCGCCCACCGCTTCGGCTCGATGAACCCGACGATCCGATTGTCGGCGAGCGGGTCCTCGATCGCCACCCAACGAGGCGTCGGGTTCTTGACGACGACCGTGTTGGTTTTCCCCGCAGCTGCCTTGTCGGACGCGAACGATACGCAGACAGCGTTCGGCCCGTAGCCGTCTGGGTCGACGATCTTGCCCTTGATGCAGCTCTTGTCGGTTTCGACCGCCGCGACCGGAGCGCGCAGGCCGGCGGTCGTCGCCGGGGCAGGGATCGGCGCTTCCGGGCCGCATCGACCGCCCGCGATGTTCGAGACCACCGCGTTCAGCGCGGCGACCAATGGCACATCGGCTCCGGCCAGCGGATCGATCCCGGCGACGACGAGGCGATGCACCTCTCGCGCCGCGTCATCGAGGCGGGGGTCGGCCAGCAGACACATCAGCACGACGGCGTCGACCACCGGGTCGCCGGTGGCGAGCCCGATACCACCGAAGGCGACCGCCGCCGCGGTGGTCCGCTCATCAATGACCACCTTGCGAACCGGACCGAGCACGGCCGCTGCGGAGGGCACCACAGCGGCGAGTTGCACCCGCCCATCCGCCGCCGTTGCGGTGATCAGCCCTGTGGCGTCGCTGGTCTTGGTCGCCGTTGCGGACTGGGCGCCGACACCTCCGTCGAGCGAGATCGCCTTGCCCCCAAGAACGATCTGCGTCGGGGCGACGATCGCAGGATCGGCGGCGACGGTGACATCGATCTCGACTGCGGCCGTGGCCGGCGCTTGCATCGTCGTCGACGCCGACCTGCGGATGTCGCCGGACTTGCCGCCGCAGCCCGGGAGCAGGACGGCAAGTCCTGCCACGCTCAGGAGGATCACTACCACTCGCCGGCGCCGTCTCATCGCCGCACGGTAGTCGGGCGATGCGAGGTGCGCTCGGGCGTTGAACTCGCGTTCCATGGCCCGGCCTCGCCAGCGGGTGGGGACGGAGGCACACCACCGCTACCGGCGGTAGATGTGGACACAACCTGTGACGCAGGTCTCTCAAGTTTTCGAATCATCCGATCGATTACCCACGGTAGGTTCGCCGCCATTCAGCCGACCAAGAGGGGAATCGAATGCTGTCCGATGAGGAACTGACCGCCCTGCTGTCGATCACCAACAGCGACCGAGACGAGACCACCCATGCGGTGACCGACCACGCGGACGCGATCTTCACGTGGGACTACGAAAAGGGCGCTCGCCCGGCCCTCGACAAGCTCTACGAGAAGGCCAAGGTGTCGCAGTGGAACGGCGAGACCGACTTGCCCTGGCACCTCGATGTCGACCCCGAACGCGACATCGAGCAGATGGCGGGCACGTTCGAGTCGTTCGCGACCCAGGCCGACCTGAGCGGTACCCCGTTCGAAAAGTGGAGTGATCGCAACTGGATGGACTTCAACCTGGAGCAGCACGCGTGGACGCTCAGCCAGTTCCTTCACGGCGAGCAGGGCGCTCTGCTGTGCACCGCCAAGATCGTCGAGACCGTGCCGTGGATCGATGCCAAGTACTACGCCGCGACGCAGGTGATGGACGAGGCCCGCCACGTGGAGGTCTTCGCGAAGTACCTCGACACCAAGATCGAGCGCAAGTACCCCGTCAACGCGCACCTCGGCAAGCTGCTCGACGACATCATCCTCGACTCCCGCTGGGACCTCACGTACCTCGGCATGCAGATCATGGTGGAGGGTCTGGCGCTCGCCGCGTTCGGCTTCATGCACGCGCTCACCGCCGAGCCGCTCCTCAAGCAACTCCTCCGCTACGTGATGAGCGACGAGGCGCGCCACGTTGCCTTCGGCGTGATCTCGCTGCAAAAGTACTACACCGGCCTGACCAACGCCAAAATGCTCAAACGCCAGGAGTTCGCGTACGAAGCCGCCGTGCGCATGCGCGACCGCTTCATGGGACAGGAGGTGTTCGAGCGCATGGGCGTCGATGTGCGCGACGCCCTCACGCTGGTCAACCAAGACCCGGGCCGCCCCATCTTCCAGGCGATGCTGTTCTCGAAGATCGTGCCGAACTGCCGCAAGCTGGGCCTGCTCGATCGCAACGACGGCTGGCTGCGCGAGCGCTTCACCGAGATGGGCGTGATCGGCTTCGAGCACTGGGTCGACACCGGCGACGAATACGAGACCATGCAGCTCGGCGCCGACGAGCTCGCCCCTGCGGCGTCGTGACCCTGCGTCGATCCGACTTCGGCGACGACTTCACCTGGGGGGTCGCGTCGGCAGCGTTCCAGATCGAGGGCGGCCACGAGGCCGACGGCAAACGCCCATCGGTGTGGGACGAAGCCGGCCGGCGCGGCAGAATCCGCGGCGGCGACGTCGGCAACCTCGCGATCGATGCCTTCCATCGCTACGAGGAAGACCTCGACCTGATCGCGGAGCTCGGCGTCAACGCCAATCGCTTCTCGATCAGCTGGCCACGCGTGTTCGGCGACGGCCGAGGTCCGTGGAACGCCAAGGGTGGCGACTACTACGACCGGGTGATCGACGGGTGCCTCGAACGCGGGCTCGAACCGTGGGTGACCGTCCACCATTGGGACCTTCCCCAAGCGCTCCAGGACGAGGGCGGATGGACGCGGCGGGGAATCGTCGAGGACTTCGCCGCGTTCGCCGAGGAGGTGGCGCGACGATACGGCGACCGGGTGAAGCACTGGATGGTGTTCAACGAGCCGCTGTCGGTCGTCGGCCACATCGCGGGCGGGATCCACTCGCGCCTCGGCCCGCACCCGTTCCAGGCACTTGCGGCGACGCACCACATGAATCTGGCGTGCGCCGAGGCGGGTCGTCGCATGCGCCGGGCCCTGCCCGCCGATGCCCGCATCGGCACCACCCACGTGTTCTCCATCCAGGCTCCGTTCGACACCGACGACGCGAAGCTGCGCCGGGCGCAACGAGCGCTCGACGCCATCACGATGGGCATGTTCCTCGACCCGGCGGCCGGCCTCGGCTATCCCTTCGAGGCGACCCCGCTCCTCGCCCCGATGAAGCGGGCGATCCACGACGGCGACCTCGACGCCGTGCGGTTCGACTACGACTTCATGGGCGTGCAGTACTACGGCCCGACACCAATGCGGCGCGCGCCGATTCCGGGCCTGGGCGGCATCCCGTTGCCGACCCTGCGCACGGCCGAGGCCAACGTGCGCTCCACCACCGGCATCCCCGTCGAACCCGAGGGGCTCATCGAAGTGCTGCGGCGGTACCGCAACCACCCGTCGTGTCGACGTTTCGTCATCACCGAGTCGGGCTTCGGCATGAAGGACCGCCTCGTCGACGGCCGGGTCCGCGACGACCTGCGCATCTGGTACGCCCGCACGCACCTCGAGGTACTGCGACGCGCCAAGGCCGAGGGCTTGCCCGTCGACGGGTTCTTCCAGTGGTCCTACGCCGACAACATCGAGTGGATCTTCGGGCGCGACGGCCGGTACGGGCTCGTGTACATCGACTACGACGACAACCTGCGGCGAATCCCCAAGGACTCGTACCGCTGGTTCCGCCAGCTCCTCACCACCGGCGAGGGTGTCGACTGATGACCGCCACCCGCGCCGAGGTGAAGCGCGAGGCCCTCCTCGACGCCGCCGTGCGCGCCCTACGCAGCCGCGGCGCGGACGTGTCGATGAACGAGATCGCAGGCGAGGCCGGGGTCACCAAACCCGTGCTGTACCAGCATTTCGATTCGAAGGCCGGGCTCGCCGAGGCGCTCGGTGACCGCTACCTCGCCGATCTCGGCGTGACCCTGAACGACCTGCTGCTCGAATCGGCCGACGCCGCGACCGCGGTGACCGCCGGCGTGCGCGTGTTCGTGTCGTTCGCCGCGACCGAGCCCGAGCTCTTTCGCTTTCTCATGGAGGGTGCGGGCCCGGCGATCGACGACAGCCCCATGGCCGAGTCGATGATCGATCTGATGGTGCGGTTCCTCACGGGCCCGCTCGTGGGTCTTCCCGATGCCCGGCGGGCTCGCATCTGGGGTGTTGCGCTCATGTCGACGGTCATCAGCACCGTCCCGTGGGCGCTTGCCCACGAGCGCGACGCCACTCGCGCGAGCCTGGTCGAGGATTTGTCCGCGCTGCTGCTGCGCGGCATCGGAGGATCATGACTGTCACCCTGCTCATTCACGGTGTGCCCGAGACCCCGGCAATCTGGCACGAGCTGGCCCCTCGGCTTCCCGGCGACGTGCGCGCGCTGCAACTGCCGGGGTTCGGCTGCGGGCTGCCCGATGGGTTCACCGCGACGATGGACGAGTACCGCGAGTGGCTCGTCGCGGCGATCGAGTCGATCGGCGAGCCGGTCAACGTGGTCGGTCACGACTGGGGCGGCATCCTGGTTGCCGGCGTGGCGCTCGACCCGCCGGCGAATCTGCGCTCTTGGACGACCGATGCGATCGGCGCCGTCTTCGAGAAATTCACCTGGCACGACCTGGCCATGATCTGGCGAACGCCTGAGGCGGGCGAGGCGTTCTGGACCGACCTGCTCGCCGACCGTGCCGCTGCCGCCGAGGTGCTGACGAGCTTCTCGCTGACGCTCGACCACGCCCAGCAACTGATCGAGCATGTCGACGACACGATGATCGATGCGATCCTGCGGCTGTACCGCTCGTCGGACGGGCTCGGCAGCGGCTGGCTGGCATCGGGCCGGCTGCCGAAGCCCGGGCTCGTGGTCGTGGCAGCCGACGACGCGTTGGGCGACGTGGAGCTCACCACGATGATGGCGCAGCGCACGGGTGCCGAACTCGCCGTGCTCGATCATGGCGGGCACTTCTGGCCGATCGAGAACCCCGAAGGTGGCGCCGACGCGATCGCCAGCTTCCACGCCTCGCTCGCGTGAGCGCAATCCCCGCGCCGAACGCGAAGGCGTTGCCGGGCGTGCGCGCACTCGGGTGACGCACGCCCGGCGACGCGTCTACCGGGCGGCCAACCAGTTCAACAGGTTGGGGTAGTTGGCCTGGCTCATCGGCCAATGCGTGGCCCACGACCAGTCGGGGCTCGGGTACGAGACGTCGCCCACATTGTCGAGCGGAATGCCGTAGGCGTTCGCCATGTTCTGGGCGTTCACCACAGGGATGGTCAGGTCGTTGTTGGCGTGGATCAGGTAGCCCGCGGGTCGGCCGGGTCGGTTGTACTGCACCATCGGGTTCGCCTGAGCCGTGGTGTAGCCGAAGGGATTCCCCGCCACCCACGCATCGATGTTCGCCTTCGCGTTGCCCTCGTTGTAGTCGAGCGGGGCGGAGATGCCGATCCATCCGTTGATCGACGGGAAGTCGACCCCCGGCAGCGCACCTTGCGTTCCCGAGTAGGCGCCCATGAGCGCCGCGATGGTCCCTCCGGCGGAATGCCCCGCCACGATGACCCGCGACGCGTTCACGCCGGCGAGTTGGCCACCGAGCCCCTGCACCCATTTCACGGCCTCGATCGTGTCGATCAATGCTCCGGGGAACTTGGTCGCGGCGTCGCCCGTCACCAGGCGGTAGTTGATGGTGACGATGTCCCATCCGTTCTCGCGCTGCTTGAGCAGCGGACCCATGTGGATGTTGGCGTACGCGGCCGACGGGCAGTCCGGCACCGGGTTGCCCCGCTTGTCACCCCCGCTGAATCCGCCGCCGTGGACGAAGACGATCGTTCCCCGTGCGTCGCCGGCGATGTGCTTGAACACGTCAAGGCGCTGCTCCGGGGTGAACCGGTAGATGTACTCGGCGTCGGGTCCACTACACGACATGTAGTTCTGGTCGACCGTCGCGGGCGGTCCACCTGGCGGCGGGCACGCCGTGAGCAGCGGCGTGATCGCCAGTGCCGCCCCGACGCCGACGGACCGCAGCGCCCGGCGCGACGCGCTGCGCGAAAGAAGAGATGACATGTTGAACCCCCGCGTGGTCAAGCAGCGCCCGTGCGCCGCAGGCGAAGCGTAGACACTCTCGCAATCGCGTGTCGGGTTCACTGCGGACGCGATCGCTGAGTTCGCTCGCGCAGCCGCGGCGGCGCTGCGCTAGCACGCGTTCTGGGCGCACTCGGCCGACAGGTGCCACCCAGGTGTCAGCCGACGCGTTCGAGGATGTGGATGCCGCAGGCCGAGCCGAGTCCGATCACGTGCGCCAGACCGAGACGGGCACCGTCGATCTGGCGGTCCCCCGCCTCGCCCCGCAGGTGATGGCACACCTCCCACACGTTGGCGATGCCGGTGGCCGACACCGGATGCCCCTTCGACTGCAGCCCGCCCGACACGTTCACGGGCATCGAACCGTCACGGAAGGGCGCCCGCGACTCGAAGAAGTCGACCGCACCACCGGGCTCGCACAGCATCAGGTTGTCGTAGTGCACCAGCTCGGCGGTCGCGAAGCAGTCGTGCAGCTCGACGAGATCGAGATCCTCGGCCCGACGCCGGCTTGCGCGTAGGCCGCCTCGGCCGCCCGGCGCGTCAGCGTGTTCACATCGAACAGCACCTGGCACCCCTCGGTGTAGGGGTCGGAGGTGAGCACCGACGCACGGATGCGCACGGCGCGCCGTCGCTGCTCGGCCGACATGGTCGCCAACCGGTCGCCCGACACCACCACCGCCGCGGCCGCGCCGTCGCAGTTGGCCGAGCACATCGGCCGGGTGTTGGGGTACGCGACCATGAAGTCGCCCATGATCTGCTCGAGCGACAGCTCCTTCTGATAGGTCGCGAGCGGGTTCAGCGTGGAATGTGCGTGGTTCTTCTGACTGATGCGAGCGAAGAGTTCGAGCGGGACACCGGCATAGGACTGCTCATACAGGTACTGCATCCCGATCTGCGCGAACACACCCGGCATCGTGATCGTGCCGATGCGCCCGTCGGTCGGCGCGATCGCTCCCACGCGGCCCGACGGCGTCCACGTGTCGCGGTCCGCTGCCTTCGACCCGCCGAGCAGCAGGCCCGCTCCCGAGAGCTTCTCGACGCCCACGGCGAGTCCCATGTCGGCCTCGCCCGCCTTGATCGCCATGATCACCGTGCGCAGCGCGGTGGCACCGGTGGCACACGCGTTCTGCACGTTGTAGACGGGTACGCCCGTCTGACCGATCTGCTTCTGCAGCATCTGCCCGAATCCACCGGGGCCGCCCAGCAGGTTGCCCGCGCCGATCACGTCCATGTCCGACATGGCGACATCGCCGTCGGCGAGCGCTGTGAGTGCGGCCTGCGCCCCCAGGTCGACCGCGTCGAAATCTGGGTGCTTCCCGAATCGCGTCATCGAGATGCCCAGGATGTAGATGTCGTCGCTCACGCGTTGCCCCCTTGCTCGGCCGGCTCGAAGGCGAACGCGATGCCCTCGTTTCCTGCGGTGTCCTCGCCCATGGAGAACGTGGTCAGGCGCACCGGCATACCCAGGCGCACGTGGTCGGCGTCGGGCGTCACGTTGCGCAGGTTCGCCTGCACCGTGGTTCCGCCGCAGTCGAGGATCGCGGCGACGAACGGCACCTCGATGCCGGGTGCAGCGAACCCCACGATCGTGAAGGCGGTGACCACCGCGTCGGTGGCGACCGCCGCGTCCACGAAGCCTTGACCGCCGCACGCGGCGCACGCGTTTCGACGGTCGAAGAACCGCGCACCGCACGAGGTGCACTCGTGCGCGCACAGGTGCGGCTCGGGTTCGAGGCGCAGATAGTCGACGACTGGGACCATGACCACGTTGTTCGCTCCGATCGTTCGGCATCGCATCCGCGTCTGCGGCAGCTCGTGGGTTCGGCGGTCGCAACTTCCCCTGCGCGCCGACGACGACTGGGATACGGTGTGGACGTTATCGAACACTTGCGTCAGTTTTCGAGATCGCGGCAGGACGGGGGCCCAATCGTGACTGCGGGGGAGAACAGCGTGCGACGGAGAAGCATCCACACAGCGGTCGCCGTGACAGCGCTCTGCCTGCTCGGCGCATCGTGCGGCAACAGCACGAAGGACGACAGCGCCAAGAGCCCGACGACCGGAAGCGAGTCGAAGGGCCGGGGCGGCGGCGAGGACACCAGGAACGACTACGTGGAGCGCCCCGGCGTTCCCGGCGTGACCACGTCGGAAATCCGCTATTCGATCGTCGGCACGAAGGTCGGCAACCCGCTCGGCATCTGCATCCTCGACTGCTACACCGCGGGCATCAAGGCATATTTCGCCTGGCGCAACAGCGAGGGCGGCATCTACGGCCGCAAGCTCGCCGTCGGCGACATCATCGACGACGAGCTCGGTCAGAACCAGGCGAAGGCACAACAGGTCATCGCCGATCCCAACACCTTCGCCAACTTCCAGGCGACGCTCGTCGCAAGCGGATGGGGCGACCTCGACAAGGCCGGCGTGCCCACCTACACGTGGGGCATCAACTCGACCGAGTCGGCCAACCGGACCGCGATCTTCCCCAGTCTCGCGGTGCGGTGCTCCGACTGCGTGCGGCCCGCCGTTCCGTGGATCGCAAAGCAGGTCGGCGCGTCGAAGGCAGCGGCGATCGGCTACGGCATCAGCGAGAACTCCAAGGAATGCGCCGGCGCTTTCGGCGACGCGATCACCCACTACGCCAAGGACTCCGGAGTCGAGCTCGCCTACACCAACGACTCGCTCGACTACGGGCTCCCCAACGGCGTCGGGCCCATGGTGAGCGCCATGAAGGCGGCAGGCGTCGACTTCGTGGCGAGCTGCATCGACCTGAACGGCATGAAGACGCTCGCCCAGGAGCTGCGCCGACAGGGGATGGACGATGTGGTCCTGTACCACCCCAACAGCTACGACCGGGCCTTCGTGTCCACATCGGACGGACTCTTCGACGGCGACATCGTGGCGGTGCAGTTCCGGCCGTTCGAGGCGAGCGCCACCGGCAACGCGCTCACCGAGTTCACGACCTGGATCGACAAGCAGGGGGCCGAACCGTCGGAGCTCGCGATGGTCGGCTGGATCAACGCATCCATGGCCTACGACGCGCTCCTCGCCGCCGGGCCCGAGTTCGACCGCCAACGAGCGATCGACGCGCTCAACGAAGAGACGGCCGACTCGGCCGGCGGGTTGTTGATTCCCGTGGACTGGACCGTCGCCCACACGCCGTACAAGAAGAGCGACCCGCAGCCGAGCGACACCGAGTGCCAAGCGTTCGTGAAGGTGACGGGGAACCGATTCGAGATGTTCGGCGATCCGAAGAAGCCGTGGAAGTGCTGGGCGGAAGGCGACCCATACGTGTTCGACGCCACCGACGAGAGCTTCGGCTGACAGCACCCCGATGCTGATCGCCGCTGCCGTCCTGGATGACGTGCTCCGGGGAGTCCTGCAGGGCGTGCCACCGGGATCGGTGTACGCCATCATCGCCGTTGGCTTCGTGCTCGCCTACAAGACGTCGGGCGTGTTCAACCTGGCGTTCGGCGCCCAGGCGTTCGTGTCGGCCGCGCTGTTCTTCCACGCCCGCACAGCGTGGGGCTGGCCGTCGTGGCTCGCGTTCGTGGTGTCGGTCGTCGTCGTGGCGCCTGCGATCGGCGTGGCGCTCGAACGGCTCGTCTTCCGCCATCTCCCCACCGACGCCGCGCTCGCCAAGCTGGTCATCACCATCGGCCTGTCGGTGGCACTGCCGAGCCTGTTCGAGCTGATCGTCGGGTTCGAACCGGTTGCGGGGCGCACGCCCGAGGGTCTCTTGCCCGGCGGCGCGGAGGTGTTCTACGACGTGGCCGGCATCTACTCGTTCAGCCGAAACGAGCTGACGTCGATGGTGATTGCCGTCGTCGCCGTGGCGGGCCTCGGCGCGCTCTTTCGGTTCAGCCCGCTCGGGCTACAGATGCGCGCCACCGTCGAGAGCCCGCGCCTGACCGAACTGGCCGGCGTGCGCTCCGACGGCGTCGCTGCATTCGCGTGGGCGCTGTCGAGCCTGTTCGCTGGGTTGGCGGGCGTCTTGATCGCACCTCGGTTCAACACGCTCGCCGCGCCGGACTTCTTCAATCTCGTGGTGGTCGCGGTCACCGCTGCAGCGCTCGGTCGGCTCGTAGACCTGCCCCGGGCGTTGGTGGGCGGCGTGTCGCTCGGAATCACGATCTCGTTGGTACAGACGTTCCTGCCACGAGTCGCCGAGCACGCCGCATGGCTCACACCCATCCAGGAAAACGTGACCTCCGCCATCCCCTTCCTGGCGTTGTTCGCGCTGGTGCTCGGATCGCGCACGTTGCGTTCGGGACGCGATCACGTCGACCCGCTGTCGGGCGTGTCGCCTCCCCCGCCGCCGCCGGCCGCCATGAGCCGCAGCCCGCTCCTGACACGGGCGACGTTGATTGCCGGCGTGGTGTTCTTCGCGGTCGTCGGCCTGGTGGTGTTCACCAGTGCGGACGCGCAGTGGATGTTCCTCGTCACCCAGACGGTGATCCTCAGCATCGTCTTCCTGTCGGTGACCGTGATCACCGGGTTCGCCGGCCAGATTTCGCTGTGCCAGGGAGCGTTCGCCGCGATCGGCGGGTTCACCGTGTTCCAATTGGCCGACCGTTTCGACGTGAACGTGATGGCGGCAGTGTTCGTGGGCGCGGCGATCGCGGCTGCGGTCGCCGGGCTGCTCGCCGTGCCCCTCGTACGGCTCGGTCGCGTGTGGGTGGCGATCGCCACGCTCGCGTTCGCGGCGTTCTTCGACGCCGTGGTGGTGAAGCTGCCGTTCGTGGGAGGCGGCGCCACCTCGCTGTTGCAGGGCACCCGCGTGCCCCGCCCCGCGATCGGCCCCGTCGACCTCGGCGACGATCGCCACCTGCTCGCCGTGGCACTCGTGGTATTGGGGATCACCGCGCTCGCAGTTCGACGCCTGCGCGACGGCACGACCGGCCGGATGCTCGCTGCCGTGCGCGCGAGTGAACTGGCGGGACAGTCGATCGGAATCTCGGCAACGCGCTCCGGGGTGACCGCGTTCGCGATCTCCGGGTTCGTGGCGGGACTCGGCGGTGGTCTGCTCAGCATCCAGCAGCAGAACGTGAACTACGCGACCAACTTCTCGCCCTACGCGGCACTGTTCTGGGTGGTTGTCGTGGTCTCCCTCGGCGTTCGCACCGTGGAGGGTGCCTCGCACGCCGCCGCCGGCTTTGCGCTGACCGATCCGCTGCTGTTCTCGGGGGTTCTGCTCGCATGGATGCTGCGCAGCCCCGACAGCGTGCCCGACGTGTTCCCGCTGTCGCCCAAATGGCGCTTCGTGATGTTCGGGCTCGGCACGATCGCCTTCGCCAAGCACCCCGAGGGTCTCGTGGAAAACGGCAAACGGACGGCCCACCGCCGCGTCGAGCAGCTCCTTGCGCGTCGGCGGAGCGCTCCCGGCGGCGCGCCGCCATCGGGTTCGAACACAGCGCTCGCGCGCCCCCACCCGCCGTCGGCAGCCGCCGAGGCGTCGCCGTGACCGCGCTGCTCGATGCCTCGGGCATCACCAAGGCGTTCGCCGGGGTGCGCGCGATCAACGAGGTCAGCGTGATGGTCGACCGCGGCGAGCGGGTGGGACTGATCGGGCCGAACGGTGCCGGCAAGACCACGCTGTTCAACTGCATCCTCGGCGTGATCCGACCCGACGCCGGACGGGTCGTGCTCGACGGCAACGACATCAGCTCGCTTGCGGTGCACGAGCGAGCCCGACTCGGCATCGGACGGACGTTCCAGCGCATCGAGCTGTTCCTCGAGACCACGGTCCGCGATCACCTCCTGGTCGCCGAGCGCGTCCGGCAGGGACACGGCTCGGTCTGGCGCGACCTGTTGGGCCGAGGTCGACCCAGCCGCGACGAACTCGCGGCGACGGATCGCATGCTCGAACTCCTCGGGCTCGTGACGCTGGCCGACGAGCCGATCGAGCAACTCAGCCTCGGCCAGGGTCGCCTCGTCGAAGTGGCCCGGGCGCTGATGACGCGCCCGAGCTTGCTGCTGCTCGACGAACCGTCGTCGGGACTCGACGGATCCGAGACCACCGACCTCGCGGCGACGCTGCGAGCGGTGCAGTCCGAGAGCGGCTTCGCCATGTTGTTGGTGGAGCACGACGTCGAGCTCGTCTCGACGTTCACCGACCGCTGCTACGTGCTCGACTTCGGCAAACTCATCGCCGCCGGCCCCACCGCTGCGACGCTCGCCGATCCGCATGTGCGCGCCGCGTACTTCGGCACCACGCCGGAGGCGTCGTGAGCGCCGCGCTCGAGTTGACCAACGTCGACGCCGGGTATGGGCAGTTCATGGCCCTGCGCAACGTGTCGATCCGGGTGGAGCCCGGCGAGGCGGTCGCTCTCGTGGGCGCCAACGGGGTTGGCAAGACCACGGTGGCCCGGGTCGCGAGCGGACTGGTGCGGCCCACGGCCGGCCGGGTCGTGGCGAACGGACGCGACCTGACCGGCCGGGCCCCGCACGCGTTCGTGCGCGCAGGGATAGCGCACGCGCCGGAAGGGCGGTCGGTGTTCGCCACGCTCACCGTCGAGGAGAACCTGCGGTTGTCGTTCCGCCGGCATTTCGGAGCGCGCGGCGTCGAGCGCGCGCTCACCTCGGCGTTCGAGCGGTTCCCGGTGCTCGCCGGGCGTCGCGAGGTGTTGGCCGGCCAGCTCTCTGGCGGACAGCAACGCATGCTGTCCATCGCCCGGGTTGTCGTGGAGTCCCCCGCCGTGCTGATCGCGGATGAGCTGTCGCTCGGGCTCGCGCCGATCGTGGTAACCGAGATCGCCGACCAACTCCGGCGGCTACGCGAGGCGGGCACCGCGCTGCTGATCGTGGAGCAGCAACTCGGACACGCACTCGCGCTCGCCGACCGTGCGGTCTTGCTCGAGCGAGGGTCCGTTGCGTGGGAGGGACCGTCGGCCGAGGCGGGCGATCACGTCATCGCCCGAACCTTCGTGCGCTCCCGCAACGGCGGCACCGACGCCAGCGTGCGATCCGATGGCGACGCTGGGGGCTCGACCCGCGAGTAGGTCGGCTGCGTCCAAGTGGAACCGGACTCCCCCGAAGCGCACCGGCCGCCGAGGCGCGACAATGCGGCGTGCCGCGTGATCAGGTTCTCATCCACGTCGACGGGGAGCGGGCCACCGTCACCCTCAATCGTCCCGAACGGCGCAACGCGCTCGGCCTCGCCCTGTTGACCGAGCTCCGCGATCGGCTCACGGAAATCGCTGCGACCGACGCGACGTGCGTGGTGCTCGCCGCCGCCGGCCCGGTGTTCAGCGCCGGGCACGACCTGGGCGAGTTACGCGGACGCAACCGCGACGAGGTCGGCGAGATGCTCCGGGTGTGCACCGACGTGATGCTCACGCTGCACGACATGGCGCAGGTCGTCATCGCCCGCGTGCACGGGCTCGCGACCGCAGCGGGATGCCAGCTCGTTGCGGCCTGCGACCTGGCGGTGGCCGGCGAGTCGGCGGGGTTCGCGCTGCCCGGCGGCAAGGGCGGCTGGTTCTGCACCACACCGATGGTCGAGGTAGGGCGGTCGATGCCCCGCAAGATCGCGGTCGAACTCGCGCTCAGCGGCGACACGATCGATGGGCGGACCGCCGAACGATGGGGACTCGTCAACCGATGTGTGTCCGACGACCGACTCGATGCGGCCGTCGAGGAACTCGCTGCCCGTACGACGCGTGGGGCAATCTCGGCGCGGATGGCCGGTAAGCCCGCGATGTACCGCCAACTCGACCTGCCGCTGCGCGACGCCTACGGCGTCGCGGTCGAGGTCATGGCCGATGCCAGCCAGCACCCGGATGCGCAGGAGATGATGGCCGCCTTCGTCGAGAAGCGACCGCCACGCTGGGCGACCCCCGCCTCCCCCTGATCAACCGCCCCGTCCCGAACGGCCCCCGTCCCGAACTGGGCCGAACACCCCCCGCCCGAACTGGGCCGAATCACCGACCCAAAACGGAGGCAAACCGGCCCAGTTCCCCGGCGCCCCGAACTGGGCCGAACCCCCAACAGGCAAACCGGCCCAGCGCCCCACCGCGCGCCCCACCGCGCCCTCCCGAACTGGGCCGGCCGGAGCGAGGCCAGCGGGCGGGCGCGCCGTCAGGACCCGGCGCGTGTGGATCGATCGGCCGATATCAGATCGCGGGTGATGCAACCGGGCGCGTGATCGTTGACAACCCCGATCGCCTGCATGCAGGCGTAGACGGTGGTCGGCCCAACGAACCTCCAGCCCGACCGCTTCAGGTGCTTCGACAGGGCGGCCGACTCGGGCGACGACCCGCGGCTCTCCCACCCTGCGTCCGCCCGGTCGTCCACGGCTTGCGGCCCGCCCTCGCGATAGCTCCATACCAACTCGGTCAGCGCTCCATCGCCGACCTCCGCTCGAAGATCGGCGGCACGACCGGCGTTGTTGATAACGGCCTCGATCTTCGCCCGGTTCCGAACGATGCCAGCGTCGCCCAACAGGCGCTCGACGTCGGCCTCGTCGAAGCGTGCGACCGCCTCGATCTCGAACCCAGCGAACGCGCTCCGGAAGTTCTCACGCTTCGCGAGGACCGTCCGCCAGCTGAGACCGGACTGGAAACCCTCGAGGCAGAGCCTCTCGAAAACCGCGTGATCGCCATGCACCGGGCGGCCCCACTCATCGTCGTGGTAGGCGAGGTAGAAGTCGGGCGCGCCGGCGATCCACCCGCAGCGCGGTTGGCCGTCGTCGGCGATGAACAGTTCGGGCATGGCGAGTCCGCCTCTCCGGATCGATGAGGTGCGGCACGGTACTTCAGCGCACCGACAACGACCGGGCCCACGGGCCACCGCCGCCAACAGCCAACAGCCAACAGCCAACAGCCAACAGCCAACAGCCAACAGCCAACAGCCAACAGAAGTCTCAACCGACGCGTCGATGGTGTCGATGCTTGTTGAGGCGGCCCATATGACTCTGGCGGGAGCGGATCGGCACATGGCGCACGACGAATCACCAACCGGGTCGACCAGGCGAGGTCCGACGATCGCCGCGCTGATCGCTGTGTTCTCGCTGCTCCCGGCGTTGGCCGTGCTCGCGTCGTCGTGGTCGTCATATCACCAGGCCAACGATGAGCGCGCGCGGTCGCTCGCCGCAGTGGCCGCTACGCGCGACGTGGTGCGGCTCGCGACCGTGTCGATCGCGGTCGATGACGAGAAGAACTGGTCAGGTGCCGTTTCCACGATCGCTGCGCTCGACGTCCCCGACAGCACGGTCGAGGTCGGGTTACCAACCTCACCGACGGTCGCGCTCGAGGGCGCTCACCGCCGCGTGGATGACCTGACGGCTGGGCATGACGACCCGGCACTCGACGCGGCGATCGACAAGGCACGGTCCGCGTCCAACAGCCGGGAGCGGCTCTGGCGGTACGAGCAGGTGCTCGAGTTGCTCGCCGATCGGCTCGGCGAGGCGCAGAACGGTCAGCTCATCGCGGGCGTGCAGATGCGCGGCGTTCGCGACCTCTCCGATGCGGTCGCTTACACCCGCTCATTGAACGCCGTGATGAACAGCTACTTCGCGACCCGCTTCGACGTGCGCGGCACGGCGCTCGATGAGGGGGCTTCGCTCATCGAGTCGATCGCAACCTATGACCATGACCTCGCTCGGCTTCGCGCACGATTCGTGACGCACCCAGGACTCGAGCGCCAGGTGGAGGTGCTCTCGGGCGACATCCGTGTGACCGCGCTCGTCGATCGGGCCAGGGCGCTCGCCCAAAGCGTCGTCACCGACGGCGTCATGGGCCAGACGGCGCCGCTGCGACTCGATACCGTGATCGCCGAGTTCGACCACCTTCGATCGGTGTTCGCTGTCGGTGAGCTGTCGTCGATGAAGGCACCGCTCCTCATCGAGTGGGTCGGTGATCGATTGCTCGGCTCGACGGCCGCTACAGCGGCCACGGCCGAGCGCGACCTTCGCAACGCCATGCTCGCGGGCGGCGCCAGCCTCGCTCTGTCGGCTCGCGATTCTGTTCGGATCGGCGATGATCAGCTCGCCCATCCGGGCGTTGTCGTTGGCCGTGCGCGACCTGCGCGACGGCGAACCGAACATGCAACGTACCGGAGCGGCGCCACGCGGCCCGCGTGAGGTTCGCGAGGTGTTCCACCTGTTGAACGACACGAGTGAGAACCTCGAGCTGATCTCGCAGCAGGCCCACGCGCTCGCCTCGGGCGCGCTGCAGGCGCCGGTGCTCGACACGACCGCGACCGGGGGACTCGGTGGGTCGATTCAACGAGCCGTCGCCAGGCTGCGCGAGGCGCTGTCGCAACAAGAGGCGTTCCGCCGCCAACTCGTCCACGAGGCCTCGCACGACGGTCTCACCCAGCTCGCGAATCGCTCGACCTCGCTCGCGCACCTGGGGCAGGCGATCGCCCGGTCGGAACGCAGCGGCGCGACCGTCGCGGTGCTCTTCATCGACCTCGATCGATTCAAGGAGATCAACGACACGCAGGGCCATCACGTGGGCGATGTGGTGCTCACCACGGTCGCCGAGCGTCTGATCGATGCGGTCCGTGCGGGCGACCACGTGGGACGCCTCGGCGGCGACGAGTTCGTGGTGATCGCCGAGCCGGTCGCGACGATGGGCGCCGCAGTCGAATTGGCGCACCGCATCGTCGAGATCGTGGCCGCGCCCATCGACATCGGCGATATCACGGTGCGAATCGGGGCAAGCGTCGGCGTGGCGCTCAGCGGGTCGGGCGAGCTCACGGCCGATGAAATGCTGCGCGACGCCGACCTTGCCGTCTACCGGGTGAAGGATTCGGGGCGCGGCGGAGTAGAGGTCTGCGACGAGGCGCTGCGCAGCGCCGTTGCCGAGTTCAGCGACCTGACGACCGCGCTTCGGCACGCATTGGCGCACAACGAGTTGGTGCTGCATTACCAGGCGATCGTCGATGCTTTGGGTGATCGCACGATCGCCCACGAGGCGCTGGTGCGCTGGCGGCGCCCCGATGGCTCGCTCGTACCACCCGCCGGCTTCATCGCACACGCCGAACGCACCGGGCTGATCATCGACCTCGACCGGTGGGTGCTGAACGCAGCGATCCGCCAACTCGTCGACTGGCAGTACGACGACCACATGCGGGGCATTCCGCTGTCGGTCAACGTGTCGGCGCAGCACCTCGTCGATGCAAGCTTCGTCGACGATGTCCTCGCACCACTTGCCCATTGGCACGTCGACCCATCACTGCTGATCATCGAGGTGACCGAAAGCGCTGTGCTCGACGATCTGGCGACTGCGGCGACCAAGCTCGAGTGTCTTCGCGAGCATGGCATCGCAGTCGCTATCGACGATTTCGGTACCGGGTTCACGTCGATCACGCAGCTTCGCCGACTGCCCGTCGACATCTTGAAGATCGACCGCGCGTACACGTCACGTGCCTCGCTCGATCCGAAGGACGCGGCGATCGTGAAGCTCATCATCGACACCGGCCACCTACTCGGCGCGTCGATCACGGCTGAGGGCGTGGAGACGCTCGACGAGGCGACGCTGCTGTCGGCCCTCGGATCGGATGCGCTGCAGGGTTTCCTGTACTCACGGCCCGGCCCGCCCGAGGTGCTCGACCGATCCCTCGCTGCCGTGCCGGAGTACGCCACGGCCGACGTCGCTGCGGCGCCTCCCCCGAGGCGCTGAGCCGGGCGGAGCGCCCGATCGTCAGGCGCACGGACGGCACAGGCCGCGTGGACCTCAGCGATCGAAGGTCGGCCCCGCTGGTGTTTCGCTCGTCGTCGACCCATGCGTTCCGCCTTCGAAGTCGTGTTGGCGCCATGCCTCGTACACCACGACCGCGACCGCATTGGCGAGGTTCAGGCTGCGGTTGTCGGGCCGCATCGGTATGCGAAGCGCCATCGCCCCGGGCAGTTCGTCGAGCTGTGCGGGGGTGAGGCCGCTGCGTTCGGCGCCGAACACGATCACGTCGTCGACGGCGAACTCCACGCTGTCGTACCGATTGCGAGCCGCCGAGCTGAGTGCGAACCAACGGCGCGGGCCGGTGGCCGTGTTGTGCAGGGCCGCGACGCACGCGGCCAGGTCGCTGTGTACGGCCACCTTCACGTACTCGTGGTAGTCCAACCCGGCTCGGCGAAGGAGGCGGTCCTGAAGCGTGAAGCCGAGCGGCTCGACCAGGTGTAATGCGGCGCCGGTGTTGGCGCAGAGCCGGATGATGTTGCCGGTGTTCGTGGCGATCTCGGGAGCGATCAGAACGACATCCACCGGCTCAGCCTGCCACTGGCGTTGCCGCCGGGTTCATTCGCCGAGCACCGGGCCGGATCACCAGGTCGCGCCGACACGGGCTCAGCGGTCGCGCGCCGGGTCCCGCACCTTGGCCGGGTCGAAGAACGGCACAAGGTACTTCGCGTTCACCCGCATCTCGAGGCCGTCGAAGTTGATGCGGTCCATCACCATGAGCGGGCCTTGAAACCGGAGGTAGTCGAAGGACGAGACCGGGCACAGCACCTCGAACCCTGCCTGCGCGAGCTCGGCAGCGCGCGGGTCACCGTGCGGCACTCGGAATCCGAACGGGCCGACGAACACGTTGACCGGACCAGTGATCGGCTCGACCTCGGCCTTCCATCGGGCGATGTCAGATCGGAGTTGCGCGAGCGAGATCGACGCGTCCTTGAAGCGCTGACTGTGCGTGTAGCTATGGCTCGCGAAGCGCCATCCGCTGTCGCGATACCGGCCGGCGACGGCGGCAGCGGTGGCAACGAGTTGCGCGTGATCCGCTCGGGCCAGGTCGTTGGTTCTGTAGCCGAGGGCACCGGCGTAGCCCGTCACCGCCATGAGGCCGCGGGCGCCCTGGTACGAGAACTCGGGATGATCGAGGATGAACTCGTCGAGCAGCGGCATGACGTCGCCGTCACGGGTGACGGCCTCGCTCCCGTCGAGTTGACGCATGACCGTGCCACCCACACCACGATCGTCGACACCCAGCCGCAGTGGGAACCCGTCGTCCTCCATGTAGGGGTAGTAGTTCACGTCATCGATCGAGATGACGAGTGGCTTGCGCCCGGGTGGGAGCTTCAGCACGGCCGGTGTCGGCGTCCCGGCGGCGTCGACATCGAAGAGGTCCTCGATGTCGATGAGCATCCAGCCGCGTTCAAGGAGCGAGTCGAGAATGCGCGCGAACTCGTCGCGGGTCGTCATCCATTCCTGGTAGCCGGCCGAATCGCCGTCATGATCGAACGCTTTCGCCGGGTCGATCACGAGCGAATGGAAGAAGGCGTGGCGCGGGCGCTCCTCGGTCGGAACGGCGTCGGAGGCCTGCTGTTCGAACACGTCAACGGCGTGTGCGCGGCGCGTCACGTCACGATCACGGGGGTAGCTCACCGCAGCGGCGTCGAGCGCCCTGCGCGCTGCGGCCCAGTCGTGTGCGGTCGTGGCCACATCGGCAGCACGAAGCAGCCCACCGAGTTCGGACTCGCTCATCGGTGGGATCGTCGTAGTGGATGTGGCAGTGCGCCCCGACCCTCCCTCGGCGCTATCGGACCCGGGATCGTGATCACCCGAGCACGCTCCGAACACTCTCACCAACGCCACGACGAGCACCGCCGCCACCACCGTCACTCGGCGACGTCGGATGATCGAGGCACTCGGGGATCGAGCGGCGCCCATCTGCCGAGCACCGCGGGGAACTCGGCCAAACGTGCCCCGACTGCTCACGCAGCCGCCCACGCGAACGCAGCGGCGAGGCCGCTCACACGTGCTCCACGGGGTTGGCGTGTCCGCGCCACAGAGGAAGCGTACGCCAGTCGCTTTGTCTCGCCCTTGTCGGTTCGCTCGTTTGCATGCCTCCGCTGTCGGCGGATCGGCGTCGACGCAGGCGGGCACCGGCGTGGCATGCGTGTCGCCATCCTGCCTCGCACAATCCCGGCGACGTCATGGGCCCTCGAAACGGGGCGCTCGCGCCGCGGCGCAATCCGTAGCCTCTACAACCGGGCATCGCGACCGCTCAGCTCCGCCACGCCACGCCACGCCACGCCCACGACCGACAAGGACCTGCCATGCCACATATCTACCGAGCCGTCGTGCGAGGCGAGTTCGACGGGCTCTCGGCCGAGCTCACCGAGCAGTTGCGGCGAGAGGCCCCCGAGCATGACATCTTCCCTCAGCTCGTACACGGCCGAGGGCACCTCACGTTCGACGACAGTCTCCACGCCTTCTCATTCCGGTTCGAGGTGCGCGAGCCGGACGGCGAACGAAGCGAGGATGCATGCCGGGTGGCAGCGCAGGACGAAGCGCTGCGACGGGCGAGGGCGTACCTCGATGGCCGCAGCATCGGCTCGAAGCGACTCCGGGCGAGCGTCACCAACATGGCCGACATGTGGCGGCGGCCATCGCGCGACTCGTAGCTCAGCGGCGCGGCCTCGGCGCCGACGAGGCCGATCGGACTTGCCTTCAGCCTCCCGTGTCGGCTGCAAACAGCGGAAGCACGGCTTCGCAGCCGGCCTGTCGGAGCAAGGACGCGACCACCGTGACCGTCCAGCGCGACCCGACCGTGTCGTCAACGAGGAGCACCGGGCTCGACGGCACCACGCCTGCGAGTTCGAACGCACCGCGAACGTTGGCGAGCTGTTGGAGACTGTTGTTCATCGAGGCTTGTGGCACCCCGTCGGCCGCTCGCCGAACCACCGATCGAACCGTCAGGCCCAAGGCCGCCGCCACGCGCTGCGCGAGGTCCTCCACCAAGCCGGGCCGCCTCGCCGACGGCACGAAGGTCACCCACGTCGGGGCCGACCGCGATCGCCACGTGCTTCGCGCTGCCTCCGCGAGCGCGTTCACCACGGCATCGCCGAATCGGCCGGCCTCGACGCCGGCACGAACCAGGTCGCCCCAGCCGCCGTCGTCCCACCGGCAGAGTGCCCGACCGGGCTCGGGCTGCTGGTCCGCAGGAATGCGCCCGCCCCCGACCCACATCTTGCGTGGTTCGACCGCGAGCGGCTGCGATCGCAGGTACTGACGCGCCACCTCGGCGAGCGCGGGGTCGGCGGTGCTCGGCAAGGCCGGTCCCGCGCACAGATCGCACACGCCGCACGGCTGAGGTTCGGGATCGTCGAGCAGCTTCTGCAGGAAGGCCATGCGGCACCCCGCCGCATCGGAGGCGTACGCCCGCATCTGCCCCTGTTCGTCGCGTCGCAGCGCAGTGATCGCCTCGACCCGCTCAGCGTCGTAGGCCCATGGCGCTGCGGCGCGACGGTACTTCCGGCCCTCGGCGACGATGGCGCCGTCGACTTCGAGGTTCTTCAGGAGAATGGCCATGCGCGTGGGGCGCACGTTGACCGCTGTCTGCAGTTCGGTGTCTTTCACCCAGTCACCGCGTTCGTCGAGGATGCGCAGTACCTCCTCGGCGTCGACCTTGGAGGGAAACGCCGTGGAGATGAACCAGTCTTGGATCTGACGGTCTTCGGTTCCACACAGCAACACGCCTGTGGATCGGTCGAGCTGTCGGCCGGCGCGCCCGACCTGCTGGTAGTACGCGATCGGCGAGCCGGGCGACTGGTAGTGGATCACGAAGGACAGGTCGGGCTTGTCGAATCCCATACCCAGCGCCGAGGTGGCGGCGACCACCTTGACCTCGTTCGCGAGGAGTTGCTGTTCGAGCGCTTCTCGGCCGTCGGAATCGCCGGTGTAGACGCCCGCGGCCACGCCGTGACGACCGAGCCACTCGGCCACCTGCTCGGCGTCGCGTTTGGTCAAGCAGTAGACGATGCCCGTGCCGTCGAGTTGGGGCACCACGTGGGCGAGCCAGGCGAGGCGGTCGGCGGCCGAGGGCAAATCGACCACCTGCAATGCCAGCCCGTCGCGCCCGAGCGCCCCGCGCGACACCAACAGGTTGGTGCCGAGCTGCGCCGCGACGTCGTCGACGACGCGGTTGTTGGCTGTGGCCGTACAGGCCAGCACCGGCACGTCGCTGCTGAGGGTGTCGAGCACGTGACGAATACGCCGGTAGTCGGGGCGGAAGTCGTGACCCCAGTCGCTGATGCAATGCGCCTCGTCGATCACCACCAGACCCGAGCTGGGACCGACCTGGTCCATGACCCGCTCGCGGAAACCTCGGTTCGCGAGCCGCTCGGGCGAGATCAACAACAGGTCGATGTCGCCGCCGTCGAGCCGCCCGACCACATCGTCCCAGTGGTCGGTGTTCGTCGAGTTGATGGTGGCGGCGCGCACGCCCATGCGCTCAGCCGCCTCGATCTGGTTGCGCATGAGGGCGAGCAGGGGCGACAGGATGATCGTCGGCCCCGAACCGCGCGCCCGGAGCAGACGGGTCGCGATGAAATACACCGCGCTCTTCCCCCACCCCGTTCGCTGGACCATGAGGACGCGACGTCGGTCGGCCACGAGCGCGGTGATCGCCTCGAGCTGGTCGGGCCGAAACCGCGCGTCGGCACGGCCCGTCAGGGCCTCGAGGTGTGCGAGCGCTTCGTCCGCCAGATCGTGCATTCCGAGAACCGTAGGTGTCGGCACCGACAACGAGGCGGGTCAGGTGTTGGCTCAGATGTCGAGGCGGCCGTCTCCGATGTGCACGGTGCGGTCTGCGAAGTGGGTGATCCGGTCGTCGTGGGTGACGACGATTGCCGCCGTTCTCCGCGACTTCATCTCGTTGCGGATGAGCTCCATGACCTGGATGCCAAGCTTGGAGTCGAGCGCTGGTCGGTTCGTCGAACAGCACCAGCGCCGGTTCGTTCATCAGCGCTCGACCGATCGCAACGCGTTGGCGCTGTCCGCCGGACAGCTGATCGGGAAGGTTGTTGCGACGATCCGTCAGTCCGAGCTCGTCGAGCAACTGGTCCGCCCGGTCGCGCGCCGCCTGGCCGGTCCTGCGACCGAACTCGTCGACGACGAGAAGGTTCTCACGCGCCGTCAAGAACGGGATCAGGTTCACCGATTGGAACACGAACCCGATGGTGCTCCGGCGAAACTCGGTGAGCTGCCGGTCGGAGTAGCCGCTGATGCTGGTGCCGGCGACGGTGACCTCGCCCGATGTCGGGGTGAGAATGCCACCCGCGATGGAACACAACGTCGTCTTGCCCGAACCGGACGGGCCGATCAGGGCGACGATCTCGTCGGACTCCACCGTCAGATCGATGTGGGCGAGCGCGACGATCTCATCGTCACCGACCCGGTATGTCTTCGTCACGTCGTCGAGGAGGAGGGCAGGGTGGTCGGTCATGTCGATGTCCCGATGGCTGATGCTGGGTCAATACGGAGGATGCGTCGCAGCGAGAACGATGCGCCGAGCACGGACGCGAGGAGGAGCAGTGCGAGGGAGGTTCCAACTCGTGCGGGGGTCAGGGTGAACGGGATGCTGTCGGCTAGCAGCGCCGCCTCGAACGCGATCGAGACCGCACCGGCGATGACGCCGGCGATCAGCGACAGGACCACGGCCTGCGTGATGACCGCAGCGAAGATCGATCGGTTGCGGGCACCGATCGCTTTGAGCACGCCGTACAAGCCCACTCGCTCGCCGGTGAGCAGCGCGAAGAACAGGGCGACGACCGCTGCGGCGATGACAACGGTCAGCCCGATGATCTGCTGCAGCACGCCGCCCCCGGTGTCGGGGATCGCGTCGGCGGCGGCCGCCCGGGTCACCGTGGTCGTCGACCCGGTCGCCTGGTCGATGCCACCAGCGGTTGCGGCGGGTGTCGACGTGTCGACGACCACGACCTGAGTCGCACCCTCGGGAAGCACGGCGTCGGGCTTGTTCGCCGCGACCGCCTCGCGGAGCGACGCCGACGACACGAGCATCGTCGGCTGGGTTTGAAAGCCGATGCCGTCGGAGAAGCCCGCGACGCGTAGCGGCGTGCGGGCGGCACCCACTCTGATGATGGTGCCCACTCGCACCCCACGGTCGCGCAACGTGGAATCGACCCAGGCATCCCCGTCGGGCATCGACTCGGGAAGACCGGCGAAGGGGAGGTCATAGCCGACGATCACGACGTCGATGAGGTCCCGAGGCGCAGCGCCGGGCAGGCGTCCCCCGAGTTGCACCAGTCCGAGCGAACCGGCGGCGATCACGCCGTCGGTCGCGGCAATCGTCGCGACCGCGTCGCCGGGAATCAGGCTCTGGGGTATCGATTCCTGCGCCGTCGACGAGAAAACGATCAGGTCGGCGCTCTGCGAGCGCAGCAGACCGTCGTTGTTCGCGTTGAGCCCTTCGACCAGGCCGCTCAGGAGTAGCAGCAACGAGCCGAGCAGGAACAGGATCGCTGTGGCTGCGGCAAACCGACCTGGGCGCCGACGCAGTTCGCGCCATGCGAGCTTCACCGGCCTGCACCTCCCCCGCTTGCGGCCCGAATGGGATCGATCGCCAGGACCCTGCGAATCGAGGCGAGGGCCGACACGATGCCCAGCGCCGTCAGAACGGCCACCCAGAACCCCACGTTCATCACCTCGAAACGGAGCCGGAGGCTGCCGGTCTTCCCTCGTGACAACAGCGCAAAACCACCGACGGCCATGCCGAGCCCGAGGCCGAGCACCAACGCCACCTGCACGAGGAGCGCCTGGATCAGGCGCCGGGCCGGTGCACCGAGGGCGCGCAGGAGCACCAGTGAGTTCGCCTTCTGGAAGGTGAGGATGAGGAAGAACAGCCCGCACACCAGCGGCACGACGAGACCGAAGAGCACGAGGATCACCGTGAACGACTGCTTGATCGACTCGATGCCGGGGTTGAGCTCAGCGGCGTCGGCGCGTGACAGCGCGTCGATCGACTCGTCGGCACGGTTCAGGCTCGCGGTGAGCTCGGCGATCGTCGTCCCGCGAGCCGGGGACACGCCCAACACGTTGGGGGTGTCCAGCGTGGCCGTCGGGTTCCGGGTCCGCAGCACCGTGAGGTAGGTCTCGGCGGTCGTGAACAGGGTGGGCAACACGTTGATGCCGACGTCGTCGGCGAGGCCGACCACCTCGAGATCGATGCCGGCGGGCTGCACCGTCACCGTCGACCCGATCCCGAATCCGTCCTCCTCGTTGCCGGCGTTCGCGACCGCCTCGCCGGCCGATCTCGGCATCCGTCCCTCGATCAGGTCGCCCGGACCGCCAAGGTCGGGTTCGGCGTATCCGAGCACCGACGTCGCCTGGGTGTCGCCACCGGCTTCGATGGGGAACGTCCCTGGTAGATCGGCGCGATGGCATCGACCCCCTCGGTCGCCCGCACCTTCTCCTCCAACTCGGGACTCACGGTGCTGCTCTGCGGAAACCGACGGCCGTCGACGTTGAACACGAGTACGGCCGCTGTCTGGTTTCGGACGCCACCCACGAACTGCCGGATCAGCGAGTTCTGAATCGCCGACTGGAACAGGATCAGAAACGCGAGCAGCGCGACGGCTGCGATCAGCAGACCGAAGCGGACCTTTGCTCTTCGGATCTCACGGAGGGCCAGAAACACGACCCACTCTCCTCGCTGGACGGGCCGCAACCCGAACCGAGGCCAGTGCCCGACGGGCGCCTCGGGAACGAGTTGGACCGAGTTGGAACGATGGTGCACCTGTCTTTCGGCCGCGCCCACCGGTTCGGATGCACCCTCTTGCCCGATGGGTGGCATCGACCGGCCGGCGGCGCGTCACCGGTCGTCGACGCGCTGCCGCCGACTCGGCTCGCGACGGCCGCCGACGCGTGCGGCGGACCGAAGCGAGCGCTCGTAGCGGGGATCGATCCCCAGCGGCGTCGGCGTGATGATCGACGGCCGATGCCTATCCTGCGCTCGTGCCTGGGGTCCGGTTTCGAACCACTGTCGGTTCGCCGACTGCCGACGACCAGACGCCGCGCTCGTCGCGCCTTCGGCGACGATCTGCGGGCGTGTTGGCAGGGGCGGCGCTTGTGGCCACGTCCGTGCTCGGCGGATGCGGCGAGGGCTCACCGACCACGCTCCCCCACCGATCCTGTCGCGGGCTCCACCCCGTGGATGTCGACGCTGTCGTCGTCGCGAGCGACGACCCGGCCGCGCCCGTCGGAACCCTGCGCCACGCCGTTTGGTCGCTCTCGTGCTTCGACGACGAGGACCCCGACATCGACGCCGAGTGGCCGGACCTTCTGGGCGTGGGCATCGCTCCCGCCCGTGCGGCTCAGCCGATCGGGTGCGGTGACGGCGAACGGGCGTCGCTGTTCGAAGCGGTCTCACACAACGACGAGTCGGCGGTGTTCTCACCCGGCGAAAGGACGATCGGCTGGTTCGTGACCGACGCGCTCGACGACGGGTGTGACCCGTCGCGCGGGGTTCGGTGGGAGTTCAACGCGTTCGTCCGCCGCGAGGTCGGCGGCGCCGGCCAGCCCGACTTCGTTCCCTCCGGCGCAGTCACGGCGGCGGTGGTGTCGGGCCCAGCGCTCCCCGTCGACGGCCCCGCAACCATCACGCTCGAATGGGACGAGTGCACCGGCTTCTGCAGCATCCATTTGCGCGTCACCACGCCGGATGCGGCCGACGCCCCATCGACCGTTCCCGTGGTCGAACCGAGGCTCACGTTGGCAACGTTGGGCGAGTTCGATCCCTACGGCGGTCCGATCGAACTCGAACCGATCGACGGATGCATGACGGAGTTCGGGAACCGACAGCGAACGGCGTGGATCTCGCCCACCGGGGGAACGACCTTCGCGTCCGCGACCGGGATGCGGCTCGAACTCCCCGCCGCCGTCGCGTCGGGGCTCGGCGCCGACACCTGGACCTGTACCGCCGAGCAACGAGCGCTCGCCGGCGCGCCGTACCAAGCAATCGAAGCGACGATCGTCGATCATCGCGGATTCGACCCGCCCGGCGAAACGCTCCCGACCCGACCTGCGATCGACGTCGACATCGCGCCGCTCGGCAGCGACGACGCCTCGCTCGCCGCCGACGTGAGCATCGGCCGCGGGGAGCGGCTCGATCGGCTCGACCGCACCAACCATCGAACCGAGTACGCCCTTGCCGAGTTCGGGCCGTTCGTCGTCGTCGGCCTCGTCGCCGTCGCGCTGGCGATGCGATCGGCGCGCCGGACGCGGCGGCTCGGCAGGCTCGTCGCCGACGAGCGCGATGTCGCGGCGCTGGTCGCCGAGGCGTGTCGCAACGAGGCCGAACGGTCTCGCGCCGCGAGGACCCAACTCGCGGTGGTGCGCAGTATCGGGGCCCGAGCGATCGTCGTCGAGATCGCCGCACTCGTGCCGTTGCTCCTCGTGTCGCGCCTTGTCGGTTCGCCTCGCCTCGATGACGCCGTCATGCGCACGCTCGTGGCGTTCGTCGGGTTGGGATTCGTCATGGCGGTCGCGGGCCCGATCTCGCTGTGGGCCGCGCGGTCGATGCGAACGAAGCGGACCGCGGCGATCCGGCGGTTGGTCGACCGAGAGATCGCCGAGCCCACGACCGACCTCGATGTCGCGGCGGTGATGGTTGCCGTCATCGACGAGCTCGACGAGTTGCCGTCGGACACGATCCTTCAGTCGGTCGGCCGTGGTGAGGGAGTAAGGACGGCGAGCGTCGCCGATGACTTCGCTGCGGCGACGGCGATCGGCCAGGAATTGGTGCGCGTCGTGAGCGATGCACGTCCCACCGGACCGAAACCCCACATCGACCGGTTCGCACCGAAGACGGTCGCGTCCGAGGAGTTCGTCGCATGGCTCAGGCGTTGTCGCCTGATCGACATGCTCGCGTCGGTCGCAGAGCCGAGCCCCGACTCGGATGTACTCGTCGGTCCGCCGGATCGTCACACCCCCCGCATCGGGCTCGTCGCCGCCGACCACGACCAGGAGAGCGCTCCGATTCCGCTCTACCGTCCCCCCAGCGATGCGGGGATGCCCGATCCCACCCGGCCCGTCGACCGTGCGCCTCGCGACGTCGGTCCCGAACCGACCGTGACCGCCACGGACATCGCACTCGCCCGCGGCAACCGCGCCGCCTTCGCCATCACGAGCATCTTCGTCGGCGGTTCGATCGCGCTGGTCGCGTTCGGGCTGGTCACCGACGCGTCAACGAAGAACGAGCTCCGTGCCGTCGTCGCGCTCGGTGGCGCCGCCTCCATGGCCTTCCGATTCGCGAAGGGGTGCCTCGATCTGGCGCGGATGCCGTCGCATGCCGTCACCGTCACGAGAGCGGCGATCGACGGCGCCATTACATGGTGGCCGGCTGCCACGCCCGGCGAAGCGACGCGCGTGATCGGCACCACCGTCGCCGACGGCATCGCGGACGGCGACACCGTGTGGATTCGAGCGATGCCTGGCGCGAGAACCGCTGCTGTCATGAGCGACAAGGGAGTCATCATCGTCCGGTCGGAGCCGGCGCTTCCTCCCGGCGCTCGCCCGGCGCGGCCCCGAACGCCTCCGGCTGCTCATCCGCCGGCCCCTCCGCCTCATCGGAACCCGTCGGCCACCCGCCGCGGACAGCGAAAGGGAGCGACCGGCGATAAGCGGCGCGATCGGCCGAAGCTCTAGGCCGGCCGGTCGATGACCGCCCACCCCTTGTACACATCGGGGTTGGCGAGGGTCGCGAGGACGTCCTCGTCGACGGTGTAGTCGGGCGATGGGCTCGTCTCGTTGACGCGCATCTTGGCGACCATCGTGCGGTACTGGTCCTCGGGGAACTCCGCGATGTACACGAACCAGCGGCCGGTCGCGCCGAGCACGAATCGCGCTTCGGCGATACCGGTATCGCACGGCATCCACGAGATGAACACGCCGACCCCGTCACCCGAGACCGCCTCCCATGGTGTGGCGACCCCATCGGCAGTGTCCTGAGGCCCTGCATGCGTGGAGAGTTCGGCAAGGCGCCCGCCGCTCGGACACGGCGGATCGATCACGCCGACATAGGTCATCTCGTTCTGCTGATACAGCGCGCCCATGACCCCGTTTGCCGGGGTCACCGGCGCGCCGAAATCCTCGAGCACCAACGCGGTGGTCGTCGTTGTGTCCGCGTTCGTGGCGTTCGAGCCGGCGTCATGACGCTCGGCGCCGTCTCCGCGCCCGGACACGGACGCGGACGCGGACACGAACGCGAGCGCACCGACGATGGCGGCGCTCGCCATGATGCCCGCGACGACGAGCGTCATGACGCGACGGCCGGGCCGATCGCCGGCGGTTCGCTCGGTGCCGGGTGGAACCGTCGCGGGGTCCGCTGCGACGGCGTCCAGCGCTTCGGCCAGTTGCGTCGCGGTGGCGTAGCGGTGGTCGGGGTCGATGCGCGTCGCGGTGCGAAGCACCGCTGCCAAACCGTCGGGAAGGCCCAACGCTCGCGGATCGGGAACCCCGGCGGTGCAGATCGTGTTGACGAGCTGCGCAAGCCCGGAGTCGTCGCCCCCGGCGAAAAGCGGCCGACCGGCAGCAGCCGATAGCAGCGAAAGGGCCAACGAGTAGATGTCGGAGCGCTCGTCGGCCTTTGCGCCCTCGAGAACCTCCGGCGCCGCGTACATGACGGTGATCGCCATCGTTGCGGTCGCCGACTTGGAGTGGGTGTCGAGGGTGCTCGCGGCCCCGAAGTCAGCGATGAGCGGCGATTGTTCCCCGTCGAGGAGCAGGTTCGAGGGCTTGAGGTCCCGGTGGAGAACCCCGGCCGCGTGCGCCGCGCCGAGCGCACGGCCAAGCCGCGCACCGAGCGCGGCGACGCGCTCGGCGGGCATCGGGCCGAAGCGGTTGATGTGCTCCGCGAGGGTTCCGCCGGGTGCGAACGGTGTGACGAGGAAGCTGCGGCCATCGTCGAGCGTGCCGGACTCCTCGACCGCCAGCACACCGGGAACGCCGTCGAGCCGCCGCGCCGCTGCGCACTGGCGAGCGAAGGCGGAGCCATGGTCGGCATCGAAGATCTTCACCGCCACCGCCGCCCCGTCCACGCATCGCCGAGCGCTGTAGACCGTGGCCGTGCCTCCGCTCGCGAGCCGGGTGAGGTGCTCATAGCCCCCCACCAGCGGCGCTGGCGCGAGGCGATCGGCAGGCTGGTCAGACGAGTTGCTCAACGGTGACCCCCGGTCGGTGCGTCCGGGTCTCCCGGCCGGCTCTTGGCGATCGTGTGGGCGGCGACCGTGTGAGCGTCGAGCGCCGCGAGGTCGGCGACGGTGATCGTACCGTTGCCGACGAGGTGATTCACGAGGTGGATCCGTCGATCGTTGGCGCGGCGTCCCGGTGAACGCATCCCCTCCACCCCGATCCGATCGAGGCGGTGGCACAACCAGTCGAGCTTGCGGTTGAACTTGGCGACGCTCCATCCGAGGCGCAGGGCGCCATCCCGGTTCGCGGGAAGCTGGCGGGAGCGCGTCGGCTCTCGGAGCCGGTCCTCGGCGAGCACGGTCACCATCAGCCGCTGCTCGGCGGTGAGCGGGAGGTCGAGCGAGCGAAAGGTCGCCGTCGTGTCCGTCGGTCGCTGCGCCACGATCACCGCCGGTCCCGGCGGCTCGGCGAGGTGGAGCCGAATCTCGTAGCTGCACGCGCCAGCGGAGAACCCGATGATCGACTCCGCGTGCAGAATCGGGGCCGATCGGGCGTAGTCGACCAGAGCGGTGCACCCGGCGCTGGTCACCCGCAATGGCGTCCACTCGCCGAGACACTCCACCCACCACAACGCGTCGCGCCGCACCAGGCGCCCGACGCTGCGGTGCAGGAACGGGTTCGAATCGATGTCGAGATCGGCCCCCCGACCGAACACCAAACCGTCCCCGTTGACCGTCACCGTGCGCCGACTGCCCGCGAACTCCACGGTCAGGGCCGAAGCTGACATCGGCGGCATGGTAGCCCCAGGAACGGTGTCGACGACCGGCGCATGCGGTGATCGATCCCCATTGCCGGAGCGTGAGCGTCGCCGTAGACATCGCCACAACCGGCGGTGGGCCGCCGCGCAGTGCGACAACCCGATGCCGGTCCCCAGGAACACCACGGAGGGAGGTGACCATGCAGTGCACAACCGGACGACGACGCCGAAACGACGGCGGGCGACGTAACCGCGACGACGGCGGGCGACGTAGCCGCGACGACGCCTCGCGACGTAGGTAGCGGCGCGAATCGGGCCGGGTGGCCAGTCGAATCGCAGCTGCCTTCCGCCTTCCGCCTTCCGGCTTCCGTCATCCGGCCCGATGCCGCCGCGCTCCCCCGCGACCCGTCCTGCGCGTTCGGCGTCGCCGGGCGAGCCGGGCGAGCCGGGCGAGCCGGGCGATGTCCCACAGGATCCGAACAGGCGCACGGGTGGACCCCACAACCGACCACAACTGGGCCCGGTTCCGGCGCTACTGGATCGGCAACCTCGTCTCGTTCATCGGCGACTACTTCTCCATCATCGCTATCCCTTTTGTTGCGTTCGAGCTGTCCCGCTCGGCGTTCGTGGTCGGAGTGGTCGAATTCGCCGAGATGGGCGTCACCGTTGCATTCGGGGTGCAATTGGGCCGCGCCGCCGACCGCGGCGACCTCCGCGTCACCCTCGCCACGACCGATGCAGCACGTGCCGCGTTGCTCGGCCTTACCGCCGTGGTGGTGGCAGCCACCGCTCCGTCGGCCTGGTGGATCGCAGCGCTCGCCGTCGCACTGGGCGCGCTGCGTTCCGTCCATGACGGTGCCGAGCACCGCCTCGTACCGTCGCTGCTCGACGACGACGAACGGATTGTCGCGGCGAACGCCCGCTTCGGAATCTCCGACGGCGCCGGGCAGATCGTCGGTTCGACGCTCGTCGGGCTCGTCGTCGGCTACGGCGCGGTTTTACGCGATCGGCTTCGACGCCGTCACCTTCGCGTTCGCATCGGCCGCGACCTGGTCGATCGGTGCCGTCGGCCGGGCGGTGAGCGGCCGAGGCGTCGGCGACGAACCCACGACCGTCACGACCCCTGCGGAGCCCGCCACGCCCACCGTGACCTTGCGCGACACGCTCGCGGCGATACGCGACGAGGACCGGTTCTGGCGGCTGCTGGTCGTGTCGGGGCTGTCCAACATCACCTCGGTGTGCTTCTACGGCCAATTCGTCGTTTTCGCCACCACCGACCTGCACATCGGCGGACCGCAGATCGGCGCGACGTTTGCGATCCAGGGTGTCGGCGGCGTCATCGCGTCGGTTGCGATCGACCGAGGCCTACGGCCCGCCCCTCGGTGGCAGGCGATCGGTCCCGCGCTGATCGCCCTCGTGCCGATCGCCGCCGCGCTCACTCGGAGCTGGCCGGTCACCATGATCGGCTTCGCGATCGTCGGCGCCGCGGTCGCGCGCGACATGGCTGTGCTCGGTGTGGCGCAACATGTCGGATTCGACCCCGATATCCAGGGCCGCATCGCGATGATCCGTCGCTCCGTCCTGTATGTGCTGATCGCACCTGGGATCGTGGCGGCCGGCGCGGTTGCGGAGCGCTTCGGCGCCTCCGCCCTGTTCATCGGCACCGGTATCGCCGGGCTCGCTGCACCGGTCGCGGCGGTCGCACTCGGCGTCCATCGCGTCGCTCACCCCGCCTCGCGGGCGACCGACTGACGCCGGGCGGGCCGCACCGGCACGGCTCGGCGCGCGACCTCGCAGGAAACGTCGGCCGTCAGCGAGCCGTCAGCATGGGCAGCGAACCGCCGCCGAGTTGGCCGTCGAGTCCGGCGTACCGAACGCGAGCCATGAACGTCTCGGGAAGCCAGGTGAAGTTCACCAACTGGGGATGCGCCGGGCAACGCGCCAGCGCCCACAGTGCGAACACGAGCTCGACACAGACGCTCGAGAGCTGGAACGTCTCGGCCCCGCCGGATGCCATCGTGGCGCTCCACTGCGCAGTGCCCGGGCCGAGCAGATCCATGCGCTGAATCGAGTGGTAGCCGAACGACAGCAGCTGGCCGGAGGTGTCGAGGTAGATCCCGTAGTTGCTCACATGAACCACGCCGCCGTCGATCGGACGCCACGCGATGCTCGCGTCCGCCGCGGCCCGGGACTTCCGCCGAGCGTTGCCGAGCGCCGACCCGCCGAGCGTCGCACCTCCGAGGACGATTCCCATCGGGCTGAAACCACCGACGAAGGTGGTGTTCGTCCGGTAGGTCCCGTCGCCGATCGCGCCGAGCCAATTCCGCTCATACGTTCCCGACGCCAACACGACCTCGGAGTAGTCGTTCGAAAGGCTCAAGGCGAAGTTGGTCGGGCGGCCGGCGAGCGTTTCGCCGCGAAGCACCGCTCCCACGATCCGGGCGGTTTCCCAGAGCATCGATTCGTGCGCGGTCCATTCGATCGCGCGCGGATCGCCGTCACCGGCATCGCCCATCGTCACCGCCCGGCCTGGGTGCCCGACGACACCATCGCCGCAACGAGAAAGAGGACCCACACCGCGAGGAAAGTGCCCGAGAGGGCCAGGGCCAAGACGGCCTTGCCGCGTCCATCGCCGCCCCGACGGTCTGCCTCTTTCAGCGCTTGGAGGCCGAAGTAGAAGGCGGGGAACTGGAGAAGGCCGCAACACAGCAGTCCGACACAGGCGAGGATGATCGCCGTCGTCGCCTTGTCGTTGCCGCCCTTGAGCCAGCTCTCGCCCGTCGCCTGCGCATACCCGCCGGCGCCCATGTAGCCCCCGGATCCCTGACCCGGCCCCGGACCCGGCGGCGGAGGCGACGGTGGTGGCGGCGGCGGCAAAGGCGACATGGGCGCTCCCTCGGCTCGTGCAGCGATCACCGCCCCCCGGAGACGGCGAGACCGAGCGACAGCATTGCGGCATCAAGGACCTTCGACAATGGGGATGGATCACCGGTCGACGACGGCCGATCGGGCCGCGATCAAGCCGTGCCCGTCGCGAGCCGAAAGCAGGGAGAAGACACATCGATCGGAGTTCACTATGTCGACCACCAGTCCCGACTCCTCGCAGTCCGAGGAGTTCGACGATGGGCTCCTGGCGCGCCTCGGAGATCTCGACGCGTATGTGGCCGCGTCGCCCTCGCCGGTGAACAGCACCGCCTTCACGGACTCCTCGGCACGTTCCACCGACTGGTCGCTCAGCGCCCGCCTGGCGAGGGCCTCAGGCGGGCCCGAAGACGCCGACGGCTGCGGTCAGGAGAGCGCTGCGGACTGCTGAGCGTTGGATCTCGTTGAGGGGCACACGACACCGATCGCGCTCGTCGGCACGAGGGAGGAACCCGAATCGAACGATACGCCCGTCGGCCCAGGTCGCCGATGAACGGCGCGGACCGAGCGCAGCGACCCGGTGGCCCGATCCGCAAACTGCATCACGCATGCGGGCGATCCGCGCGACAGTGGGGGTCCGCCGGGTGTGCAACCCGGCCGGAGAGAGGCCGTCATGGCTGGCAAAGACAAGGGCGGGAGGGCAGCGAAGACGCAGCCCTCGAAGACCGCGAAAGAGAAGCGTCAGGCCAAGCTCGACAAGAAGGTCGAGAAGTCCCGAGGGAGCGCCGGGTAACCGCAGTGGTCCGAACCACGTGGCGCGGGTCGCACACTGCGACCCGCCGCCAGCCACCTTCGATGGTGGCCTCCACCAGATGCGCCCTCGCCGCACCCTTCGGGTCCCGACCACGACGCGATCGTGATTCGACCACCGCGCGGGCTCCTCGTGCTGGTCTCGGGATGTCCGGGAACCGGGAAGTCGACCATGGCGGAGCTGATCGCAGCGGAGTGCTCGGGCGCGATCGCGAGTTTCGATTGGGTGATGTCCGCGCTCAGATCGGATCCGGACACCTGGGCGGCAGTCGAGACCCCGGTCGAGCGGCAGCGGCGAACCGGGTGGACGCTTCTCGCTCGGATCGCCGAGCAGCAGCTTCGAATCGCCGGAGCGTGCATCGTCGACGTCGTCGCTCACGAGACCTACCGGCGAGAACTCGAGGAGCTGGCCGCTCGGTACGAATCGCGCCTCGCCGTCGTCGAGTGCCTCTGCAGCGACGAATCCCTCCACGAGCGGCGCGTGTCGGAACGTCAGCGCAACATCCCCGGCTGGTACGAACTCGATTGGGCGAGCGTGCAACGAAGCCGTGCCAGGTACGTGCCGCTCGACGATCCGAAGATGGTCGTCGACGCCGTCGATGACCTCGCCGCCAATCTCCAACGAGTGCTCGAACACATTGCCGCCGTCGTCGGCTCTCGCGGCTGATGCACGACGATCAGGTCGAGATCACCACGTCGCAGGTCGCGGCGCTCGTCGCCGAACAGATCCCAGCGCTCGCCGGCCGCAACGTCGTCCGAGTCGAATCCGCCGGGACCGTCAATGCGATCTTCCGGATCAGCGCCGACGTCGCCGCTCGGTTCCCGCTCCGATCGGCGGACCCCACCCGACTCCGCGCACGGCTGCGCTCGGAGGCAGCGGCGGCAACCGAATTCCACCTCGCCTGCCCGTTCCCCGCTCCCGAGCCGATCCACGTCGGCGAACCCGGACACGGCTACCCGCTCCCCTGGACCGCACAGACCTGGCTGCCCGGTTCCACAGCGGCGCCCACCTCCGACGCAACGTCAGTCGCTCTCGCCGATGACGTGGCCGTCCTCATCGAGCACCTTCGAGACTGCGACACACGCGACCGCTCCTTCGCCGGCTCCGGGCGAGGCGGTGTACTCGCAGATCACGACGAGTGGGTCGATGAGTGCATCCGCCGAAGCAGCGGTCTCCTCGACACCTCCGCGATGACGTCGATGTGGCGGGGGTTCCGCGCCCTGCCTCGCGAGGACCCCGACGTCATGTGCCACGGCGACCTCACGCCCGCGAACCTGCTCGTTCAGCGCGGGCGCCTGGGTGGCATCCTCGACACCGGTGGCTTCCGAGCGGCAGATCCCGCGCTCGACCTGGTCGCCGCTTGGCATCTGTTCGGCGCTGAAGCCCGTGAGCGGTTGCGCGATCGTCTCCGCTGCAGCGAGCTGCAATGGGAACGCGGCAAGGCGTGGGCGTTCGAGCAGGCCATCGGCGCGTACTGGTACTACCGGGACACGAACCCGGCTATGGCCGCCATGGGAAGGACGACACTCGAACGGCTCGTCGGCGGTGCCCCCCGACGTCGGCCATGACAAGCCCGACCCCACGTCGTTACCGGCCAGCCAACAAGCCAAATCAGGAACGGAAGCCGTGAACGTCGACCCATCACGGCCGCGAAACGCAATGCCTGCCTCGATCCATCGAGGGCGCGGTCCCTCCCCTGCTGTGCTGCCCCCGAGGTACCGCGCGGTCCCGATCGCGAACGGAACAGCCCGGCGATCAGGGATGGATCAGCTCGACGTGGCGCCCGGACACCTCCGCCAGCCGTTCGAGATCGTGACGGTCGACGGTCACGATCTCGTCCCCGTCGACAGCGAGCAACACGACGCCAGCATCGATGACGTCAGCGAGCCCCGCGGCGCCAAGGAGCCGGCCAGCAGCGAGAAGAACACCGGAGGACCGCCCCCCGGCCGGGGGGCCCGGGGGGGCCCCATGGAACGGGCCGCGTCGATCACTGGTTGCCAAGCAGCTCGAAGTGCGATCGGGAGCACGAGGTCGTCCCACGCGTCGACCAGCAGTGCGCCATCCACGAATCGCTCGACATCGATGGGACGCCCCTCCCGAAGGATCGTCTCGTACGCCCGGAGTCGCCGCTGCCGATCCCACAACTCGACCTTCCGGTTGTTCCGTGACCACTCGAGATGCAACGGAAGCTCGACCCGCCCAATAGCCGCGCCGGTCTCGATGCGCCACAGGACGTCCCGGATGAACGCGACACGTCCACGGCCGAAATCGATCTCCGACCATGTCGGCATCGGCGCGAGTTCCAGCCGTTGATGCGGACGCCCAGCACGGCCCGGCGCAGGTCGGTCAGCACCGCCGCACCGACCGCCGGGGGGATCGAGAACACGTCGCGGTGGTGATCCGCTGCGACGAGCAAGGTGATGCCGTCGACCTCGGCGACGCGGCCCGTCGGAAACAGGCGGGACGGAGCGCTCAGACCGATGAGCGGCGCGGCCTCGGCGGACAGACCCGCATCTACTCGACGGAGTAAGGAACGAATGGCGTTGACTGGGCGACGTAGAGCGGGTGACGGGGCTCACCATTCTTCGTGACGCCTGCGCAAACGGGGTTGCGGAGCAGCTTCAGAACCGCAGCGCTCCGGGTCCCGACCGCCTTGTCTGCGCCCCACGCTGCGAGGGTCACACGAGCGTCGCTACTCGCCGCGACGATTGCCGCATCAGTGAGTTCGCCTACCACATCGATCGACGTTGCACGGAGTGCCCTGGGGTCAGTTGAGCGGAACGAGAACAAGTTCACAACAACCACTGCCGAGCAACTCGCGTTTTCGCCCAGGACACCACACGGTTCAGCGTCGGACGAGGACCGTGATCATGGTCGCCCATTCCCGGGTTCAGGCCGACCCAACACAGCGACGCCCCCGGAGCCCATCGGCGCTCCACCGACCAGCGGTACACGCCGTCGGCTGAGTAGTCTGCGTGATCGACGTACTCAGTGTCTCCGACCATCGTTGAGCGGTACCATTCCCAGAGTCGGTTGACAGCCGCGAGAATCGATCCGTCGCCAATCTGTTCGACGAGTACGCCTCCTGAGGATCGGTCGCCGCGACGATGGCGGTGATCAGCCTGACCGCGCCCGCGACCGATGCTGCTGCGAGACCGTGCCCAGCGGGGAACCGGTCTGGGGAGTACCACGCCTGCCAGTCGAACGGAGCGACAAGGCCGAGTCCGTATGCGATGTCGATCAGTTGATCGACATCGCCTTGTGTCACGGCTCGCAGCTCGCTCCACACGGGCATTTCGAACAGCTGCCGCCACCGGAGATCGTTCGCAGCCGCCAGCGACCCGACGATCTCCGCATCGACTTCCATCATCTCGGGCATTTGACCGAGTTGACCACAGCGCGAGCCAGTGTGCGAGACCGCGAGATCGCCGGCCGCCTCGACGGGGCCCTCGGACCGGGCATTCCAGAAGCTACCGCGGGATGTCCGCGGGGTGGAATACCAAGCCCTCAGACAATCCCTGAGGACGGTCCCTCGAAAACCCGGCTATTTCGAGCATTTCTGGAGTACCCCAACGGGATTCGAACCCGTGCCGCCGCCTTGAGAAGGAACCCAGACGTGGCCGCAGCGACCGTCAGCGGTCGGAACGGGCGAGATTCTCCGGGTCGTCGGAACACGGCGAACGTCGGTGACGGGAGCGATTCAGGGCGGCCGCGGGTTTTCGCGCGGTATCGGAGCACGACACCACTCAGCCCCCACGCGCTCTACGCCACGTCGAGGTAGCGGCGCAGCGCCTCCCTGATGACTTCGCTCGTTGACGTGATCGTGTTCGGCCCGCGACTCGACCAACGACTTCAGTTCCGGGTCGAGG